>NZ_BONC01000042.1 GCF_016862515.1 Asanoa iriomotensis | reverse complement strand
ATCGGCGTCTCGCAGATGCACGTCTCCCGGCTGCTGGCCCGCGCCCTGACCAAGCTCCGCGGGCACCTGGGCGACGCCATCTGATTTAGGTTTAATTCGGACTAAAAGCCGCTAGTCTGCGGGAATGCTGGTATGGCCCGGCCGGCGCTACCCGCTCGGTGCGACGTACGACGGGGTCGGCACGAACTTCGCGGTGTACTCGGCGGTGGCCGAGGCGGTCGAGCTGTGCCTGTTCGACGCCAACGGTGACGAGCAGCGGATCGACCTCACCGAGGTGGACGCCTACGTCTGGCACGTGTTCCTGACCGGCGTCCAACCGGGCCAGCGCTACGGGTTCCGGGTCTACGGACCCTGGGACCCGGCGCGCGGGCTGCGCTGCAACCCGCACAAGCTGCTGCTCGACCCGTACGCGAAGGCGATCGACGGCGACGTGCACTGGCATCCGGCGGTCTACGGGCACGACCTGACCGACCCCGACACGATGTCGACGACCGACTCGGCGCCGTACCTGCCGAAAGCGGTCGTGGTGAACCCCTACTTCGACTGGGGCAACGACCGGTCGCCGCGGACGCCCTATCACGACACCGTGATCTACGAGGCGCACGTCAAGGGGCTGACCGCCGCGCACCCGGGTGTGCCCGACGAGCTGCGCGGCACGTACGCCGGGCTGGCCCACCCGGCCACGATCGAGCACCTGACCCGACTCGGCGTCACCGCGGTCGAGCTGATGCCGGTGCAGCAGTTCGTGCACGACCAGCACCTGACCGACCGCGGGCTGCGCAACTACTGGGGCTACAACACGATCGGGTACTTCGCGCCCTACCACGGCTACTCGGCGATGGGCCGGCACGGCCAGCAGGTGCAGGAGTTCCGGGGCATGGTGCGGGCGCTGCACGCAGCCGGCATCGAGGTGATCCTGGACGTCGTCTACAACCACACGGGCGAGGGCAACCACCTCGGGCCGACGCTGGGCTTCAAGGGGCTGGACAACCCCGGCTACTACCGGCTGTCCGACGAGGACCCGAGTTACTACGTGGACTACACGGGCACCGGCAACTCCCTCAACATGCGCAGCCCGATCTCGCTGCAGCTGATCATGGACTCGTTGCGGTACTGGGTGCAGGAGATGCACGTCGACGGGTTCCGGTTCGACCTGGCGGCGACGCTGGCCCGGGAGTTCTACGAGGTCGACCGGCTGTCCACGTTCTTCGAGGTCGTCCAGCAGGACCCGGTGGTCAACGCGGTCAAGCTGATCGCCGAGCCGTGGGACGTCGGGCCGGGCGGCTACCAGGTCGGCAACTTCCCGCCACTGTGGACGGAGTGGAACGGCAAGTTCCGGGACACCGTGCGGGACTTCTGGCGCGGGGCGCCCGCCACGCTCGCCGAGTTCGCCACCCGCATCTCGGGGTCCGCGGACCTCTACCAGGACGACGGGCGCCGGCCCGTGGCGAGCATCAACTTCGTCACCTGCCACGACGGGTTCACGCTCGGCGACCTGGTCTCCTACAACGAGCGGCACAACGAGGCCAACGGCGAGGACAACCGGGACGGCTCCCCCGACAACCGGTCGTGGAACTGCGGCGTCGAAGGGCCGACCTCCGACACCGGGGTGCTCGCGCTGCGGGCCCGGCAGCGCCGCAACTTCCTCGCCACGGTGTTCCTGTCGCAGGGCGTGCCGATGATCGGGCACGGCGACGAGCTCGGCCGGACCCAGCGCGGCAACAACAACGGCTACTGCCACGACAGCGAGCTGACCTGGGTCGACTGGGCCGAGGTCGACGAGCACCTGCTGGCGTTCGCCCGCAAGCTGGCCGCGTTCCGGGCCCGGCACCGGATCTTCCGCCGCCGCCGGTTCTTCACGGGCGCGCCGGTCGCCGGCCGCGACGTCACCACGCCGGTCGCCGACATGGCCTGGTTCGCCCCCGACGGTGCGCCGATGTCCGACTGGGACAGCGAGGTCAACGCGCTGACCCTGTTCGTCAACGGCGAGGGCATCAAGGAGCGCGGCCGGTACGGGCAGCGCCAGGTCGACGACTCGTTCCTGCTCTGCTTCAACGGCCACCACGAGCCGTTGCGGTTCACCCTCCCGCCGGCCGAGTACGGCGAGAAGTGGCAGGTCGTCTTCGACACCGCGCAGATGGAGCAACTGGATCCCGCACCGACGGTCGCCGCCGGCGCGGCCACCACCGTCGCCGAGCGGAGCCTGCTCGTACTCGACCGGGAAGTGTGAGGTGTCCGGCCGGGTCGTCTACGCCGTCGACGACCTTGGGGCTGCGGCCGAACTGGCCGCGCTCGGCATCGACACCGTCGAGATCGAGCCACCGCCGGACGAGGACCTGCTGCGCCGCTCCGTGGCCGCCGCGCGCGGGGTCGGGCTCGGTGTCACGCTCCGACTGTCCTCCGACCGGATCCTCGGGCCGGCCGTGGTCGACCACGTGGTGCAGTGGTTGGCCGGTTTCGCGCTCGACGGTGTGCGCCTGGACGGACCGCCCGCGCCGGTGCCGCTCGGCGAGTTCGCGGCGGCCGTCGGCGATCTCTCGGACCACCTGGGCCGGCCGCTGACGCTGGCGGAGTCGGGCCGGTTCCTGGTGCCCGCCGAGGGCGGGGTGCTCGGCACGCTCGACAGCGTGAGCGCGTGGCTGTGGGGAAACGGGGAGCCGGCTCCGGATCCCGCGGTGCCGCTCGCGCCGCCACCGCCGGGTGCCGTGGCCACGCTGACGGGGTTGCGCGACGTCGCCGCGACGCTGCTGCTGACCGCGCCGCTGACCCCGCTGCTGTCGGCGGCCGACGACGTTCCGCCGGCGACCCTGCGGGCGCTGACCGCGCTGCGCCGGGCACACCCGGACCTCGCTGTCACCCGCCCGGAGCCGACCCGCCCGATCCGCCGCGGCGCCGAGGTGATCACGATGCGGCGCGGTGCGCTGGTGGTGGCCGCGAACATCGGCGTCACGCCGGCCCGGGTGGGCCTGCACGGCGTGCCCCGGTCGGTGCTGTTCACCACCGGCCCCGGCGTGAGCCTGACCCACACGAGCGTCGACCTGCCACCAGAGTCGGCGGCGGTGATCGCCTGCTGCCGCTTTGACCAGCCCTGATCTATCCTCAGGACCGGTTCGGTCTGGGGAGGCACGATGGGTGTGTCGGCGCTCGGCTGGGTGCTGACGACGGTCACCCTGCTCGGTCTGCTGGCGGTCGACCTGCTGGCGGTGTCGCGGCGCAAGGACGCGATCACGCCGGCGGGCGCCGCACGGTGGATCGGCCTCTACGTCGGTCTCGCCCTGGTCGCCGCGGTCGTCCTGTTCTTCTGGCTGGGCAAGGAGACGGCGGAGCAGTTCGTCGCCACGTACCTCACCGAATACAGCCTCAGCGCCGACAACCTGTTCGTCTTCATGCTGATCATCGGCCGCTTCGCGGTGCCGCCGGACGCGGTCGAGTCGGTGCTGACGGTCGGCATCCTGCTGTCGCTGGGCTTGCGGACGCTGTTCATCGCCGCGGGCAGCGCCGCGGTGCACGCGTTCAACTGGCTCTTCTACCTGTTCGGCGCGTTCCTGGTCTACACGGCGGTGCGCCTGGTGCTCTCCCTGCGGGCGGGGGAAGAGGAGGAGGAGAAACCGCCGGGCATCGCGCTGCTGTCGCGCCTGATCCCGACCACCGACGTGTACGCGGGCCGCCGCTACACCACGACCATCGAGCGGCGCCGGGTCCTCACCCCGATCCCGCTGGTGATCGCCGCGATCGGGCTGGCCAACCTGGTGTTCGCCCTGGACTCGCTGCCGGCGGCGTTCGGCCTGACCCAGAGCGCCTTCGTGATCGTCACGGCCAACGCGTTCGCGATGCTGGGCCTGCGGCAGCTCTATTACGTGGTCGGCGGCCTTCTCGAGCGGGTGGTCTACCTGCCGGTGGCGCTGGCCGTGATCCTGGGCTTCATCGGGGTGAAGCTGGTCCTGGAGGCCTTGCGCGGCTCACACATCGCGGCCCCGGAAATCGGCGTGGGCCCGTCGCTGGCCACCATCGTCGGCGTCCTCACCATCGCCGTGGTGGCCAGCGCCCTCCGCAACCGCCAAGCCTGAAACCGCAAGGAACGGTCCGTTATCAACGCTTTCCGCATAGGAACGGTCCGTTCCTAACGCGTTAGGAACGGACCGTTCCTTGCGCGGTCAGCCCCGACGGTCAGCGCCCCGCGCGACCGCCCTGTCCGAGACGGCGTCGCCGGCCCGGCCGTGGTCAGTGCAGCGCCACGCGGGGACGGTCGGGTTCGTCGGCCGACGGGGCCTTCCGGGCCGGGACGATGACCGCGGCCAGGATGGCGGCCGCGACCGCGACCACGGCCGCGAAGGTGAAAGCGTCCGTGAAGCCCGCGCCGGTCGTGCCCGCGATGCTGGCCGCGGCGATGCTCGACACCGCCGCCACGCCGAGGGACGCGCCGAACTCGTGGAACGTGCTCAGGATCCCCGACGTCACGCCGGCCTCGTGCGGGTTCACCTCGGCCAGCGCGGTCGTCGAGGCCGCGACGAACGTGGCGCCGATGCCGGCCGCTGCGACGGTCACGCCCGCGACGAGGACGAACGGGCCGCCCCAGATGGCGGGCGCGGCGGTGCCCAGGCCGGCGACCGCGAGGCCCGCGATCGCGATGGTCCGGGCACCGCGCCCCCCGATGGCCTGGCCGGCCGTGTGTGCGCCGGCGATCGTCGCCAGCGCCACCGGCAGGAACAGCAGGCCGGTCCGCAACGCGCCGTACCCCCGCAGGTGTTGCAGGTAGAACGAGCCCAGGAAGAACACCGCGATCATCAGCGCGGTGGCGACCAGGATCATGAACATGCCGGCGGCGACCGGCCGGCGCGCCAGGATGCGCGGGTTCATCAGCGGCGCGCGCAGGGCGCGCTGCAGCAGGACGAAGACCGTGTAGAGCACCACCGCCGCGGCCAGCGGGACCAACGTCGTGGCCGAGCCCCAACCGTGGTCGCCCGCGTTGATCAGCCCGTAGATGGCGGCGCCCGTGCCGGCCGTGACCAGCAGTGCGCCCGGCACGTCGAGGCGGGCACGGACCCGCCCCGCGCTGTCCCCCGGCAGCGCCCACACCAGCGCCGCGACCACGAGCAAGCCGATCGGCACGTTCACGTAGAACACCCACGGCCAGCCCGGGCCCGCCGTGAGCAGTCCGCCGAGCAGGACACCGAGGGCCGCGCCGCCGCCGCCGAGGCCCGACCAGACGCCGAGGGCCTTGTTGAGCTCGGCGCCCTGGAACAGCTTCGTCACCATCGACAGGGCCGCCGGCGAGAGCATCGCGGCGCCGACGCCCTGGGCGATCCGGCCGCCGATCAGGGCCTCGGCGGAGCCCGCCAGACCCGTCACCAGCGACGCCCCGGTGAACACCAGCAGACCCGTCAGCACCAGGCGGCGCGCGCCGAACAGGTCGGCGGCCCGGCCGCCGAGGAGCATCAGACCGCCGAACATCAGCGTGTACGCGCTGACCACCCACGTCAGCGTGCCCCGGCTCAGCCCCAGGTCGGCGCCCATCTGCGGCAGCGCGATCGCCACCACCGTGACGTCGAGGATGAGCATGAGCTGCGCCACGCCCAGCAGCGCCAGCGCCCGCCAGCGGCGGGGATCGGCGGCCTCCATGGTCCCTCCCAATAACTTGAACACTGATGTACGAGTTAGCTCTCGGCTACAGTAACTCGTACAGCGGTGTTCAACAACCAGGAGGTCCGATGCGGGCCGATGCCCAGCGCAACGTCGACGCGATCGCGGCGGCCGCCGCCGACTGCCTGAGCCGGGATCCCGAGGCGAGCGTCGCCGACATCGCGAAGGCCGCGGGCGTCGGGCGGGTGACCCTCTACGGCCACTTCCCGTCGCGGGCCGAACTCGTCGACGCGGCCGTCGCCCGAGCCATCACGGACGGGCACGCGGTCCTCGACGCGGTCGACCTCGACGGCGACCCGCGCGCCGCGCTGGCCCGGCTGGTGGACGCGAGCTGGGAACTGGTCAACCGGTTCCGGTCACTGCTGCTCGCGGCTCAGCGCACCCTCCCGCCGGGCCGGATCCAGGAGCTGCACCAGGAGCCGGCCGACCGGATGCGCCGATTGCTCGAACGCGGCCGGGCCGAGGGCGTGTTCCGCACGGACCTGCCGACCTCATGGCTGATCACCACGATGCAGAACGTGATGCACGGCGCCGCCGACGAAATCAACGCCGACCGTCTGAAGTCGGCGGACGCGGCCCGCTACATCTCCACGACGGTCCTGGCGGCCCTCACGCCACCCGGCCACCGCGTGCCTTAGCCGATTCATTCGACCCTCTGCGCCTCGGACTGTTCCGGTTCGGGGGGTCCGCGGCTGATCGTGTGTGGCTGGTCCGCCCGGGATGGTGCGCGTCGAATGATCCGGTGCGGTTGGTCCGCGCGACACGCCGACGGGTTACCCGATCCCGCACACCTGATCAGGTAGGTCGGGTTGTCCTGACCCGGTGAGGTTCACACGATCATGGCCGGCGGCCGGCCCGACCCGGGCCGTGCCGGCTGATCGACGGTGCGCTTCTCGCCAGCCGGGCCACCGTCGCGGCGGGACACAGCCGTCGCCGGGTGCGAAGGCTGCCGAGTGCGGCAGGGGTGCGTTACCCAGGCGGGTCGAGCGACGGCGGTCTCTGCTCGTGCGCCATGGTGCATCGCTGTCCCGAGGACCCATGGAGTTGATCATCTAGACCGGCCGCAGCCGCAACAGGTCGGGGGTCAGCTCGACGATCTCGTAGCCGGTCGGCGCGTCGCCGGCGCGGGCGTCCGGCGGGTAGGTCAGGGCGATCCGGTCGCGGGCCGGCGTGCTCCAGCGGCCGACCACCGCCACCGGCGCGTCGGTCGGGCCCGGGCGCAGGTAGGCGAAGATGCCGCCGGCGCGGAACTCGAGTCCGTCGCGGCCGCGGGCCGGCGGCAGTGGGCGGTCGGCGGGCCTGAAGACGCGTACCCCCGCCGCATCTTCTTCCCGCACGTGCACCCACCGCCGGAACAGCGCCGCGGGCGGTGCGGTCACGACGTGGCCGCCGCCGCCAGCAGACCCGACCGCGGGCCGCGCAGCGCGGCCGCCATCCGGGCCGCCTGGCCGCGGGTGAACATCACCATCGCGGCGTCGTCGGTGTAGTCCATGTAGTTGACGAACATGTCGCCGTGCGGGGCGTTGTTGCAGGACACCTTCGGGTACGTCGGCCGCCCGTAGTTGGGCCCACCCTGGTTGGGCGTGTCGTCGACGAAATCGCTGCCGCCGCAGCCGTCGCCGTCGTCGCCCCAGATGTGCCGCAGGTTGAGCCAGTGCCCGACCTCGTGCGTCGACGTGCGGCCCAGGTCGAACGGCGCCGCCGCGGTGCCGGTCGAGCCGAACGCCGTGTAGGTGACCACCACGCCGTCGGTCTCCGCCGGGCCGCCCGGGAACTGGGCGTAGCCGAGCAGGCCGCCGCCGAGCTGGCAGACCCAGAGGTTGAGGTGGGTGTCGGTGGACACCGGATCGACGCCGCCGGTGCGGGCCGACTTGACGCCGTCGTCGGTGTCGAACGCCGCCACCTCGGTGCGGGTGCGCGTCACGTCGACGAGCGCGAACTCGATGTCGGCGTCGGCCGCCACCGGCGCCCAGACCGGTGGCAGGATCGCGACGTCCTCGTTGGTCTTGCGGAAGTCGCGGTTGAGGGTCTCGATCTGCGAGGCCACCTGCTCGTCGGTGACGTTCTGCTCGGGCCGCGACCAGACCACGTGCACGATCGTCGGGATCGTCACCAGGCCGAGCGGCGGCGGCTCCTCGCGGGCCGCGTCGAACGTGAAGGTCTCGATCTCCTCACGCGCCCGGGCGTAGCCGGGGTCGGTGTCCAACAGCCGGCGGTGCACCGGCATCGTGCCGCACCATTCGCGCACCGCACCCGGCGCGAGCCGCCCTGTGAATGCCATCGCGCCATTCTCCCGGGCACCGGCCGGCCCGTACTAGCGGATCTTGGACTCTTCGCGACACCTCCGGATGGCCGGACGGTGCGATCCGGATGGCCGAGAAGGTGATCTACTAGAGACAACCGGGCCGCATCCTGGCATCCTGCCTGCCATGACGCTTCTGCTGCGCTCCGTCGCGCTGACCGACCGAGGTCTGGTGAGGCGGGCGAACCAGGACGCGGTTTTCGCGGGCAGCCACCTGCTCGCGGTCGCCGACGGCATGGGCGGCATGGCCGCCGGCGACCTGGCTAGCGCCATCACGATCGACGTGGTCGCCCGCGCCGACGCCGCCCATCCGGAGGACGGCCTGGTCGACGCGATGCGCGGAGTGATCGAGGCCGCGGGCGACCAGATCCGGGCCGCGGTGGCGGAGGACCCGACCCGCGACGGCATGGGTACGACGCTGACCGCGCTGCTGTTCACGCCCGACAACACGGCCGTGCTGCTGGCCCACGTCGGCGACTCGCGGGCCTACCTGCTCCGCCAGGGGGTCACCCAGCAGATGACCAAGGACGACACGTTCGTGCAGATGCTGGTCGACGAGGGCGTGATCACCCCCGACGAGGCGCACGTGCACCCCCGCCGGGCGGTGGTCACGCAGGCGCTGCAGGGCGACCCGGTCACACCCGCCTTCACGGTGCTGCACCCACAGGCCGGCGACCGCTGGCTGATCTGCAGCGACGGCCTGTCCAATGTGGTACGCGAGGACACGATCGCCGAGATGCTGCGGACCAACCCGGAGCCACAGGCATGCGCGGTGCGCCTGGTCGACCTGGCCCGCCGGGCCGGCGGCCCCGACAACATCACGGTGATCGTCGCGGACCTTTCGGAGGCGGCGTGATCCGGCGCGCGGTGGTTGTTCTCGCGGCCCTGGCAGCGGGCACGGTCGTGCTCACGCCGGTCGGCGAGGTGCTCTTCTACGGCCTGGAGGGCTTCCCGGTCGGGGCCGACGCCAAGGGCGTGATCCGGATCCTCTCCGCGGCCGGCGCGATCCTGCTGCTCGCCCTCGGCGCGGCTGCCGGCGCCCAGGTCACCGGGCGGGCCCGCGGCTGGCCGACGGCCGCCGCCGCGATGCTGGCCGGTGGTCTGCTGCTCGCGTACGCCCCGCTCGACCCGGACTCCGCCTTCGGCGAGGCACAACCGTGGATCCGCCCGGTCGTCGCCCTGCTGGGCGGCGTCGCACTCGGCGCGGTGATCGTGGCGGTGCTGCCCGCCCGCCCCGGCGCGGGCGACCCCTGGCCGGGCGCCGCGTTCGCGGCCGGCGCGATCACCGGTCTCCCGATCGGGCAGACGCTGCTGCCGCAGTTCCCCGACCTGCACCACAGCCTCGGCTGGGCGGACCTGGTCGCGCTGGTCCTGGCCGTCGCCGCCGCGTTCGTCGCACCGCGCCCGGAGACCGACCCCGCGACCCCGGGCCTGCGGGCGGTCACCCCGATCGCGCTGCTCGGCACCGCGGTGGCGGCCGCTTTCCACATGGAGTACGTGGGCCGCGCGACCGAAGCATCGCCCACGGCGGTGGTCGTGATCGTCCTGGCGCTCACGCTCGTCCTCTGGGCAACCATGACGTGGCTGCTGGTCGGCTGGAGCGGCAAGCTCGCCGGCACCGACGCGGCCCGCTTCGCCCTGACCTGCGCGGGTGCGGCTGGGCCGCTGTTCCTCGCCAGCGGCCGCAACATGGGCCTGACCTGGCCGGGCGCCTGGGCGCCGCTACTCGGCATCGTGGCTGCCGTAGCCGGCGCGTGGCTCACCCGTCAGCGCACAGCAGTCCCCTGGGACGCCTACGGCGTGGCCGCCGCCGCACTGATCGCCCTGGTGATCGGCACGGCGACGACCGACCAGAGCGCCATCCTCATGTTGGGCGTGCCGGTGGCGGCGTTCACGCTCGGCGCCGCGCTGGCCCGCACGGCCGCGGGGGGCGCGCTCTGCGGGCTGCTGGTCCTGGTGCTGACCCTGCCGGTCCTGATCGGCACGATCAAGCAACTGGACACGCTCTTGATGGACGAGACCGACGCGGGCCCCGGCTTCGCCAGCCGCGCGGCCCTGTTCTCACCGATCTGGCTGGTGGGCCTGCTCACCGCGGCGCTGCTGATCCGCCCCCGCCGCACCGCCGCGGCGCCTTTAGCGGTCGGCTGACGCGTACTCCCGCAGCAGTTGTCGTTCCTGGTCCTTCTTCGTCGAGGTTGGCCACCGCGGCCACCAGGATCAGCGCGGGGTGCGGACGTCACCGCCGCCACCCTAACTAGGACAAACCTCCCATAAGGGCGATTCGCCCGTATTGCACCCTGGCCCGGCGTAGGTTGGAGAGAGAGCCACCATTCCCCGTGTTCGGCAAGGAGGCTCGTCATGTTCGTCCAGATCATCCAAGGTCACGTACGTGACGCCGGCCAGCTCAAAGCGGCCCTCGACGAGTGGGTACGCGACATCTCGCCCGGCGCCAAAGGCTGGATCGGCTCGACCGGCGGGGTGACCGACCAGGGCGAGTTCATCGGCCTGGCCAAGTTCACCGACCTGGTGTCGGCCCACCGCAACAGCGAACGCCCCGACCAGGACGCCTGGTGGAAGCGCACGTCGCAACTGTTCGACGGCGAGGTCACGTTCCACGACGCGGACAACGCGGTCACCGACAACCCCGGCGACGGCGACCCGCACAAGGCGGGGTTCGTGCAGATCATGCAGGGCAAGGGCACCGACCACGACCGCGCGATGGAACTGCTGCTGCAGGACGCCCCCGAGTGGGCCGCGTTCCGCCCCGACATCCTGGGCACGACCGCCTGCGCGTACGGCGACGGCGAGTTCACGGTCGCGGTCTACTTCACCAACGAGGCGGAAGCGCGGGCCGGCGAGCGCAAGCAGCCACCGCCGGAGCTGGCACAGCAGATGGCCGAGCTGCAGAAGATCATGATCGGTCCGCCCGCGTACTACGACCTCCACCAGCCATGGATCGAGACGCCATGAACGGCAACGGACACCACCACAACGGACACCAACCCGGGCGCGCCGAACGGGCGTTGGAAGGGCGCGCCATGCGCGCCGAGGTCCCGGTGGACGCCCACGCCGCGACGGGGTTCGACAGCGACCGCGACCCGATCGGGCTCCTGATGGGCCAGGCCGAGTCCCGCGTCCCGGAGCTCGTGCCGGTCCGGCACGCGCGGATGGCCGTGTCGCCGTTCACCTACTTCCGCGGAGCCGCGCTGCCGATGGCCGCGGACCTGGCGCGGGCGCCGCGCTCGGGGCTCGACGTGCAGCTCTGCGGCGACGCGCACCTGTCCAACTTCGGCGCGTTCGCGTCGCCGGAGCGGCGGCTCGTGTTCGACTGCAACGACTTCGACGAGACGCTGCCGGGCCCCTTCGAGTGGGACGTGAAGCGGCTGGCGGCGAGCCTCGTCGTCGCGGCCCGGGACAACGGCTTCAAGCGCAAGCAGCGCAAGGAGATCGTCCGGGCCGGTGTCGAGGCCTACCGGAACAACATCCGGGCATTCGGGGCACAGGGCAAGCTCGCGGTCTGGTACGCGCACCTCGACGTCTCCGACGCGATCAACCGGTTCCGCGACCAGATCCGGCCGAAGGCGTACAGCGAGGCCACGGTCGCGCTGGCCAAGGCGCGCGGCAAGGACAGCATGCAGGCGTTGGAGAAGCTGACCACAGTGGTCGACGGACGCCGCCAGATCATCAGCGAGCCGCCCACGATCGTGCCGATCGAGGAGGTCTTCAGCGGCATCGAGGCCGACGTCATCTACCAGCTCATCGGCAACGTGATCGAGTCGTACCAGCGCAGCCTGCAGACCGACCGCCGGCACCTGCTGCACCAGTTCGAGCTGGTCCAGGTGGCCCGCAAGGTGGTCGGCGTGGGCAGCGTCGGCACCCGGGCGTGGATCGTGCTGCTCGAGACCGGCGACGGCGAGCCGCTGTTCCTGCAGGCCAAGGAGGCGCAGAAGTCGGTGCTGGCGAAGTACGCGGGTGCCAGCCGCTACCGCAACCAGGGCGAGCGGGTGGTCGCCGGGCAGCACCTGATGCAGGCGCTCAGCGACATCTTCCTGGGCTGGACGCGGGTCAACGCTCCCGACGGCGAGACGCGCGACTTCTACGTCCGGCAGCTACGCGACTGGAAGTTCTCGGCGCCGATCGAGCGGATGCGCCCGGAGGGCATGGCCCTCTACGCCCGGATGTGCGGCTGGACCCTGGCGCGGGCACACGCCCGCTCGGGCGACGCGGTCGCGATCGGCGCGTACCTCGGTGGGTCGGACCGCTTCGAGAAGGCGATCCACGCGTACTCGGAGGACTATGCCGACCAGAACGAGAAGGACTACGCCGAGTTCTGCGACCAGGTCAAGGACCAACTGGTCGGGGTGAGCGCCTAGCGGTTGCCAACGGCGACAGTCCACTGAGGATGACGACGGAGGCGAACGGGAGCAGGTCGAGGTTCACCGCGATCAGCGCGAACCCGAAGACCATGGTGAGCGGGCTCCAGACCGGCAGCAGCCGGGCGGCGACGAGCTGACCGAGCAGCGTGAGCATGCCGAGCTGGAAGAGCACCGGCAGCCCGATCATCGCGGCGTCGGGCAGCCCGGTGGGCACCGCGCGGAACAGGTCGGTGAACGTCACCCAGAGGAACGCCGCGGCACCGACGAGGGCGGCGCCCAGCGCGACGTCCCGCAGGATGCGCTGCCAGCGGGCCACCACCGGCACGACCCGGTGCAGGTTGACCGCGAGCACGGCGAAGAGCACGAACGCGACGAAGAACGCCGTGTGCCCGACGTCCCAGGCGGCACCGTTGCCGCGGTCACCGTCGCGCCCGTCGACGTACCGCATGATCCCGTAGAACAGCATGAGCAGAGGCGCCGCCAGGGCGGCGAACCGGATCGGGAAAGGCATGTCCGAAGACTTCCAAGCCCGCCGCCCTTAGTGACATCGGGAAGATCCCCTGCCGGCCCCGTAGGGCTCTTACCCGAGCCAGTCCAGCAGCTTCGCGCCCTGTTCCTTGAGGGTGAGGATCGAGAAGACGCCGAAGAGCAGGACACCCCAGATCAGGGCAATGACGCGTACGCCGCGCGGGCGTACCCGCTCAGGTAGGAACTTCTTGTTGATCAGCAGGAGCAGGCCCGAGTAGAGGAACATCATCAGGCCGCCGACGCAGGCCGAGATGACCAGCAGGACCAGCGGCTGGTCGAAGCCGCCCAGCAGGACCACGACGCCGATCAGCACCAGGCCCCAGACCAGCGCGAAGTAGATCCGGCTCTCCGAGACGCGGCGCAGGTAGGAGACCTTGAGCACGTCGGCGGCCAGGCGGCTGGTGTAGTCGACGATGCCCATCGCGGCGGCGAACAGCGACACCGCGCCGATCGCCCAGAACAGGACGCCGAACCACTCGCCGACCAGCTCCTTGAGCCGCTCCCCCTCGACCTCGAGGAAGCTGACGCTGTTGGCCAGGCCCGGGACGCCGAACACGGTCGAGTACGACAGCAGCGACATCAGCGTGATGGTCACGAAGGTGATCAGCACGAACGTGTAGAGCTGCTCCTTGTTGGCCAGCTTCCACCACTGCCGCCAGCGGGCCATGTTGGCCTCGTTGTCCTCGAACACGAAGCCGGCCGAGTCGGGGGCCGCCTCCTCCTTGCCGGTGACCGGGCTGACCAGGCGCGGCACGTACGCGCCCATGCCGAAGCCCTTGTCCCTGATCCAGTTGCTCTGGACGAGGTTCTGGCCGCCGCCGGCGCCCGCGAAGACAAGGGCCGAGAGCATCAGCGCGAAGCCGAGCTCCGTCGGGAAGTCCGGCCGGACCGCGTCGTGGCCGAGCGCCGACCAGGCGTCCGTGGTCACCGCGAAGATCAACGCGATCGCGATGAACAGCACGACGAGCCCGACCTTGAGGAACTCGACCCGCTCCAGGACCGTGTAGATCACCGGGCGAGCGTGAGCGTGACGCCGATCAGGGCGAGCATGCCGATCGCGATCCAGCGCGGCTCGCCGCCGAAGATGTAGGTCACCATCGTCGCCGAACTGGTCGCCCAGCCGGGCCAGAGGTTGGCGAAGTAGGTCAGGATCGCGAACACCAGACCCCAGTGCCGCCAGGTACGGGAGAAGCCGGTCAACGCCGTCTCGCCGGTCGCCAGCGTGTAGCGCTCGATCTCCATGTTGAGGAACCACTGGGTGATCAGGCCGACCACCGCCGCCCAGAGGAAGACCAGACCGACCTGCGAGGCGATGTACGGGAACAGGATGAACTCGCCGGAGGCCAGCCCGACACCGGCGGCGATCACTCCGGGCCCGATGATCCGCCAGTGCGACCGGGGCGGGTCGGGCAGATCCCGGACCTTGACCTCGTGTACGTGTCGGCTGCGGAAACGTTCGGCGGCGGTCTGGGTCATCGATGCCTCCCGGGGCAGGGTGGCGCCCCTCCTTCCCCATATTCATGGGCATCAAACCCGTAGAGTCCGAACTGTCCTTTATGTTACGAATAACAGAGACCAACTCATCTTGGGGAGGCTCAGGTGCGCAGACGATCACTGTGGAGCGTCGTGGCCCTGGCGGCAGCCGCGCTGATGGGCTGGTACGCCGTGAACAGCGTGGGCGCCGGCGCCACCACCGAACCGACGGGCAAGGTGGCGGCGGCGCCGGAGGAAGCGCCGATCGTCCCCGGCAAGATGCCGGTGCTCGGTGTGAAACTGCCGGCGTCGGAGGCGTCCGGGTTGATCGCGAGCCGGGCCTATCCCGGCATGTACTACTGGCTGCGGGACGGCGGGTCGAGCAAGCCCGGCAAGCCGCGGGACGCGATCTGGGGCATGCGCCTGTCGGCGGGCGGGATGCCGGTGCCGGTGCACGGCAGCACCCTGTTCACCAGCTATCCGGTGGTGGGCGCCAAGAACCAGGACTGGGAGGACCTGACGATCGACGGCGCGGGCGCGCTGTGGATCGGGCAGTTGGGCGCCAACAACTGCAAGGACCAGCAGCGGCTGCTCCGCCTGGCCGAACCGGACCCGGCGGGTGCGGGGCCGCTGGAGGTGGTCGCGTCGTACGAGGTGCGGTTCACCGACAACACGAAGCCGGGCTGCAAGACGTACAACTCGGAGGCCATGCTCTGGCTCGATGGGCATTTCTACGTCTTCGCGAAGACGAGCGGCACGCCGGTCTACCGGGTGGACCTGCCGTCCGGCACGTCGGGTGCGGCTCGCCTGACCCGGATCGGCCGCTTCGGCGGCGGCGTCGACAACATCTCGTCGGCCAGCATCTCCGACGACCGCACCCGGATGATGGTGCAGGACCACGAGCGCCTGTGGGTCTTCACCACGGACCCGAACCGCACGGGCGACGACTTCATGACGGACGCGGTCAGCCGGGCCGCGACGGGCACGGCCCGCTTCGAGGCACCGGGCGGGGCGTCGGTCGAGGGCGGCACGTTCGTACGCGACAGCCATGACATCGCGTTCGTGGCGGAGGACGAGAACATCTATTACGCGCGCCCGCAGACGTATGGCGAGCCGCCCTGGACCCCGGCCCCGCCACAGCCGACCTTCCCACCGACCCCGACGTCGCCCCCGGTGCCGACGCAACCGCCGGCCCCGACGACCCCACCGACCTGGTCGGACCCCTGGCTCGACACGCTGCCCACACTCCCGACAGAACCAGGCGAAGACCGATAGCGAGGTCACCACGCAGCGCGAGACCGCACCACCGCGCAGCCCAACCTGGATGGACGCGGACGGTACCTCGAGCAAGAACCTGATTCGACGCGACCAGGCTCTGGTGAACCTGGCGGGTTGGCACCGCGACTCGCTGGCACCCGTGCGGCGGAGAAGCGTTCGCCGGCGCCCGGGGGGGGGCGTCCGGACGGGGCTGGGCGCTGATGTGGGCCGCCTGGACAACGACCGCAAGGCGCCGATTGATCGTGTGCAGCACGTCCAGCTATCAGAGCCACCAGATCATGATCCGGTGCAGCGGAACCGCACGACGCGCCCTCGGCGCCACCGATCGGGCGCACAGGATCGTGACCCCTAACGATGCGGACACTCGAGACAGCACACATGATCATGGTGCTTTGCGCTCCTTGCGAGCCGGTGCCGTGCTGACCACATGTGCGGGGGATGGTGGGCCGGCCGGTCAACGCCGACAGCTGCCGTCCAACACGAAACGTCGACCCGGCGAGCGTTGTCCATCTCGCCGAAGCCCGCCGATCACGAGAATGCAGCCGAAGCTTGGGCGAACCCGCTCCGCACCACGTTCGCACGCGGACGCCCCGCCGCCTGCCTGACGGGCCCCGGACGCGAACCGCGGGTCTTGCTGCGGAGCGGACGCAAGCCACCCCGGCGCGGCGGACGTTGGTGATCGGTTGCTACTCCCGCAGCAACGAACTACCAAGATCTCCCGCCAAGCATCGAGGGCCCCCGTCGGCCGACGCCGACGGCAGCGCTCAGGAAAACGTCTGCTGCTTTGTGGCACCCGCCCTCACGGCGACCCAACGCGGACCTGGCAGCGGAGCGGTGTCTGGCGGGAGCAACGGTCCGCACCGCCGCGGACCCGAGCAGGAGACCGGAATTTGATCTAGAAGTTGGTCTTCAGCCCAGGGTTTCGTGGACGAAGCACCATTTCCAGTTTTCGCCCGGCTGGAAGGACTTGATTACCGGGTGGGCGGTGTCCTTGAAGTGCGCCGTGGCGTGGCGGGACGGTGAGGAGTCGCAGCAGCCTACGTGGCCGCAGGTTTCGCAGAGGCGCAGGTGCACCCAGTCGTGGCGGCCGGCGGCCAGGCAGTCCTGGCAACCTTCCGTCGTCTGGGGCTGCGGCGAGTCGGCCAGGGTGATGTCCTCGCAGGTCATTCGTTCCCCCATCAGTCGTCTTCCCGGCGTTGCAGCAGGGATTCCTCGAGGTCCAGGTCGCGGTAGGCGCGGGTGAGCACCTCTTCCGGGATGCGGCCCTCGTCGCGGGCCGTGCGGAAGACCTCCCGCTCGGCGTCGATCATCTCCTGCCGGAGTCGACCGTACGCCGCCGACGGGGTCTCCCGCCCGTCGCCGCCCAGGCGTTCCCAGGCCGTGTTCGTGCGGTCGATCACCTGTTGGCGCAGCCGCTGGACCACCGACTCCGGTGCGCCCTCCAGGTTCTCCTCCAGCCGTGCCTTCGCCGCCCGGGTCGCCGCCTGTTGCACCGCCGCCTCGGCCAGGAAGTCCTTGGTCGGGTCGTCCGGTGGGAGGCCGACCATCCGCGCGAACATCGGCAGGGTCAGGCCGAAGACCAGCAGTGTGAAGACGATCACGGCGAACGCGATGAAGATGAACACGTCGCGGGGATAGAGGGCCTCGTTCTCGCCGGTGCCTACCGAGGGCAGGGCCAGGGCCGCGGCCAGCGTCACCACCCCGCGCATGCCGGCCCAGCCGATGATGACCGGGTGGCGCCAGGTGAACGTGGTCTCCCGGCTGCGGATCCGGGCCGATAGGCGAGGTAGGAAGGCGCCCGGGACCACCCAGACGTAGCGGGTGACGATCAGCGTCGCGATCACCGCGCCCGTCGCCGCGAAGACGGTGCCCCAGGGTGTGGTGATCTCGTTGATGACCGTGCGTAGCTGGAGGCCGACGAGCAGGAAGACGAGGCCCTCCAGGAGGAACCGGATCAGCCGCCAGAACGCGTCCATCTGCAGGCGCGAACCCGCCGCCATCAGGGTCGGCATCCGGTGGCCCAGGGCCAGGCCCGTGACGACCACCGCGACCACGCCGGAGGCGTGGATCGCCTCGGACGCGATCACCACCGCGAACGGGATCAGCAGGGACAGCGCGTTGTCGAGCAGGGGGTCTTTGATCTTCTTGTGCAGGTACCCGAAGATCAGCGCACCGGCGATGCCGATCGCGATGCCGCCGCCGGCCGAGACGACGACCTGCTCGGCCACCTCGCCGAAGCCGACCGCGCCGCCGACCGCCGCGGCGGTGGCCACCCGGAGCAGCACCAGCGCGCTGGCGTCGTTGATCAGGCTCTCGCCCTCGAGGATCGTGACGACCCGTCTGGGCAGGCCGATCCGGCGGGCGATCGCGGTCGCCGATACCGCGTCCGGCGGCGCGACCACCGCGCCCAACGCCACGCAGACCGCGAACGGCGCCTCCGGGATGATCAGGTGCACCACCCACCCCACGCCGAGCGCGGTGAACACCACCAGGCCGATGCCGAGCAGCAGGATCGGTCGCAGGTTGAACCGGAAGGCCGGCACCGAGGTCTGCAGCGCGGCGATGTAGAGCAGCGGCGGCAGGATGCCGATCAGCACCAGCTCCGGTTCGAGGTGGAACTCCGGGAAGCCCGGCAGGAACGACAGACCGAGACCGATGATCATCAGTACGATCGGCGACAGGACACCGATCTTGCGGGCGAGCGCCGCACCGAAGACGGCGACCGCCAGCAGGATGACGATCTCGGTCAGCTCGTGCATGCGCGAATGCTAGCCCGGCTTTTCTCACGCGAGTTGCGGCAGGACCTTCGCACCGAACGCGTCGATGAACGCGGCCTGGTCCTGACCGACATGATGCAGGTAAATACGGTCGAAACCGAGATCGGCGTACGAGCGCAGCCGCGCCGCGTGCCAACCGAGGTCGGCGGAGATGTCGACGGTCGCGGCCACCTTCGCCATCGGCACCTCGGCCGAGACGGCGTCGAAGTGGTCGGTCAGCTCCAGGTCCCAGCAGACCGGCGGCGGGAAGACGTTGGACCGCCACTGCTCGTAGGCGATCGCCTCGGCCTCCGCATCGGTGCCGGCCCAGCTGAGGTGGGCCTGCAGGCACACCAGCCCACGCCCGCCGGCGTCCCGGTAGGCCGCGATCATCCGGCGCAGGTGCGCGTGCGGCGCGTTGACGGTGATGAGCCCGTCGGCCCATTCAGCGCACCACCGCGCGGTCTCGACGCTGACCGCCGCCCCGACCAACGCCGGCGGCTCGGCCGGCCGGGTCCACAGCCGGGCCCGGTCGACGGTGACCAGCCCGTCGCGGCTGACCTCCTCGCCGGCCAGCAGGGCCCGGATCACGTCGACGGACTCGCGCAACCGGGCGGCCCGCAGCTCCTTGCGCGGCCATCCGCCGCCGGTGATGTGCTCGTTGCTGGCCTCACCGGTGCCGAGCGCGGCCCAGAAGCGACCCGGGTACATCGCGGCCAGCGTGCCGATCGCCTGCGCGACGATCGCGGGGTGGTAGCGCTGCCCCGGCGCGTTGACGACACCGAACGACAGGCCGGTGGCCTGCAGGGCGGCGCCGAGCCAGGACCAGGCGAAGCCGGACTGGCCCTGCCGCTCGCTCCAGGGCGAGAAGTGGTCGGAACACATCGCGGCGCCGAAACCGGACTCCTCGGCCGCTACCGCGGCGTCCAGGAGGGCGCGGGGATGGACCTGCTCATGGGACGCGTGCCAGCCATAGACCGTCATGCGGTCGGTTACTACCCGCGCGGACGGCGGGCTACACGACCGCAGGTCCATGACGGAGAACCCTTACAGCGCGCTTGCTGGCTCGCGGACCGGTTGCGGGGCCGGGTCCGGCACTCGGATCCGGGACACCACCCACGCCGCGGCGACCAGGACCGTGCCGGCGACGCCGAAGGCGAAGGCCGCGCCCCGAGCGGCGGCCAAGGCGCCGAGGGTCACCGCGCCGAGCGCCCCCGCGGCCTGCAGCGCCAGCGACTGCACCGAGATGACGGTGGCCCGCTCCGCCGGCGCCACCCGCCCGTGCAGCAGCGCGCCCTCCGGCGCCGCGGTCACGCCGAGCCCGACGAACAGCAGCAGATAAGCCGCCGCCACCACCGGCACACCCGACGCCGGCCCGTCCAGGGCCGGCCCGGCGAGCCCGACACCGAGCAGGGCGACCGCGCCCAGCGCGATGCCCGCCACGCCGGCCCGGACCGCCGAGCCGAGACGCCGCTGCGCCCACGGGCCCAGCAGGCTGCCGACCGCGCTGGCCCCGAAGCCGGCTGCCGCGATCACCGCGTAGGTCGAGGCGCCCCGCTCCGCGTCGCCGACCAACCCCGCCAGCCAGCCCGGGGTGAGCAGCTCGATCGCGGCCAGTGCGACGCCGACCCCGGCGCCCGCCAGCAGGAGACGGGCCAGCACCCCGTCGCGGACGCCGAGCCGCAGGCCGGTCGCGACCGTCGCGGGCACGTCCCGCAGCACCGCGCGCAGCGAGGTGCGCGGCCGCGGCGGCTCGGGCATGCCGAACAGCGTCACCGCCAGACGGACCAGTTCGACGACCGCGGCGAGCGCCACCGGCACCGCGAGCGCCGGCAGCGGACCGACCGCGCCGAGCGCGACCGGCAGCGCACCGCCGGCCAACGTCCCGAGCCCGAGCCCCACCGACGAAGCGGCCTCACCCCGGGCCAGGCCGCGGGTCAGGGAAGCGTCCGGACCCGAGACCGCGTGCATGGTGTCGACGAACCAGGCCTGGTCGGGCCCGCTGGACAGGGCCCGCGCGACACCCCGCAACACGGCCGACGCGGCGAAGAGCCAGAACGAGTCGGCCAGCGCGAGCAACGCGAGCCCGGCGAAGCTGGCCACGGCAGAGGCCGCCAGCACCGTGCGGCGGCCGATCACGTCGGCCAGCCCGCCCGTCGGCAGCTCGAGCGCCGCCGTGGTAAGCGAGAAGACCAGCACGACCGTGCCGATCGCCGCGACGTCGAGACCGCGGTCGTGCATGAGCAGGATCTTCGTCGCCACGTAGAGCCCGGTCGGCAGCCAGAACAGGAAGACCAGCAGCGCGTAGCGCCACTCGGCGCGCGCGCCGGTCACGACTCGTCCGCGACGTCGGCCCAGCCGGCCGGGTCGATGCGCGGGAAACCGCCGAAGTGCAGCAGCACCGTGCGGGCCGCGGGGTCGTCGGCGTCGGCCGCTGCCAGCTCCTCGACCAGCGCCTCGACCCGCTCCTCCAGCTCGCGCAGCGAGCGCGCGGTGAGCCGGGCCCGCACGTCGCTCATCCCGGACGCCGCGACCCACTCGGGCGGCAGGTCCGTCTGCGCGGCCTCGTAGGCCGAGACGGCCCGCTCGATCGCCGCCAGCTGATGCCGGCGCATGACCGACATCGCCGCCCGGCCCGCGGCGGTGGCCGCCAGCGCGGCGTCGTCCCAGGTGGTGGTCGGCTGGCTGGCCTGCCAGCGCCGCTCCCGCGCGTCGCGCTGCTCGGCCTCCTCGACGAACCCGTAGTGGGCCAGCTTGCGCAGGTGGTAGCTCGTGGTGCCGGTGTCGGTCTCGAACCGGCGGGCCAGCTCGGTCGCGGTGGCCGGCCCGTCGGCCCGCAGCGCGCCCAGCATCCGCACCCGCAACGGGTGCGTGACCGCCTTCAGCTCATCGACCTCGGTGATGATGCGATCCGCCATGCGACGGACCGTACCAATTGCAGAGAGAATTTTGCAAATAAAATTCTGGAGTTAGCCGACCCAGACGGCCTTGGCGTTGCAGAACTCCCTGATGCCGAGGTCGGAGAGTTCGCGGCCGTAGCCCGAGTCGCGGACGCCGCCGAACGGCAGTTCCGGGTGTGAGGTGACCATGCCGTTGACGAACACCTGACCCGCGGCCAACTCGCTGACGAAGCGCCGCTGCTCCCCCGGATCGTTCGTCCAGGCGTTGCTGCCCAGGCCGTACGATGTGGTGTTGGCCAGCTCCAACGCCTCGTCCAGCGACGCCACCCTGTAGAGGCCGGCGACCGGGCCGAACACCTCCTCCTGGTACATCCGCATGTCGTGGGTGAGGTCCGTGACCACCGTCGGCGGGTAGTACCAGCCCGGCCGGTCCGGCGCACGGCCGCCGGTCAGCACCGTCGCGCCCTTGGCCACCGCGTCGTCGACCTGCGCGGCCACCTCGTCGCGGCCCTGCGCCGTGGCCAGCGGGCCGATGTCGACGCCGTGGTCGAGCGGCTCGCCGACCACCAGGTTGGCCATCTGGTCGGTGAACGCGCGGGCGAACGCGTCGTAGACCTCTCCGTGCACGATGAAACGCTTCGCCGCGATGCAGGACTGGCCGTTGTTCTGGCAGCGCGCCCGCACCGCGGTCGAGACGGCGCGGTCGAAGTCGGCCGAGGGCATCACCACGTACGGGTCGCTGCCACCCAACTCCAGCACGGTCTTCTTCAGCGCCCGCCCGGCGATCGCGGCCACCGCCCGACCCGCGGGCGCGCTGCCGGTCAGCGTCGCCGCGCGGACCCGATGATCGAGCAGGATGTTCTCCACGGCGTCGGAGCCGACGAGCAGGGTCTGGAACGCGCCCGGCGGGAACCCGGCCCGGTCGAACAGTTCGTCCAGATAGAGCGCGGTCTGCGGCACGTTGGACGCGTGCTTGAGCAGCCCCGGGTTGCCGGCCATCAGGGCGGGCGCCGCGAACCGCATGACCTGCCAGAGCGGGAAGTTCCACGGCATGATCGCGAGGACAGGACCGAGCGGTTCGAACCGGGTGTACGCGCGCCGCGCACCGACGGCCCTGGCGTCCGCGGGCATGTCGGCCAGGAACCGCTCGGCGTGCGCCGCGTAGTAGCGGCACGCGGACGCGCACTTCGCGACCTCGGCCTTGGCCTCCTCGATCCGCTTGCCCATCTCCAGCGTGACCAGCCGGGCGACCTCGACCACCTCGCCCTCCAGCAGCAGCGCCGCCTCCCGCATCCAGGCGGCCCGCTGGTCGAACGTGGTCGCCCGCAGCGCCGCGGCCGCCTCCGCCGCGTTGGCGAGGATCTCCTCGATCTGCTTCTCGCCCATCGGATCGAAGGTCTTGAGCATCTCGCCGGTCGCGGGGTTGGTCGTGGCGATGGCCATGGCGACTCCTTGCGATCATTCGAACAGCGAGTGGTGCGCGCCCGGGTCGGCTCGGTGCCGGGCCCGGCGGCGGTGCTGGATGACGGCCAGGTCGACGACGGCGGTCAGCACGACGATCCCGCAGAGAACCGCGAGCACCACGATGCCGGCCGCGGCGGCCAGCCAGGTCAGCACGGCGAACACGACGAGGCCGAACAGGGCCAGGACCAATCGCAGATTCAGCGCCGAGTACGGGTGCCCGACCGTGCCCCTGGCGCCGCGTGGCTGCCCACCGGTTGGACGGTTTCCGGTCATACGGGACGACTACCCGTCCCTGACCCCGCTAACCCGGAGGCGGCGCGAACCGGAAGACGTTGCCACCATGATCGTCGCTGACCAGCAGCGACCCGTCGGACAGCCGGGCGACGTCGACCGGCCGGCCCCACGGCGCGCCGTTCTCGAGGAAGCCGGTGACCAGGTCCTGCTGCTCACCGGGGCGGCCACCGGCCCAGGGGAAGTTGATCACCTTGTAACCGGTGCGCTCGCTGCGGTTCCAGGAGCCGTGCAGCGGGACCACCGCGCCCAGGTCGGGCACGAAGGTCAGGCCGAGCGGGGCGGAGTGGGCCTGGATGCCGACGTCGACCGGGGTCGCGGCCTCGCAGTCGGCCTCCGCGCCGTCGCGGTTGAGCTCGTAGTCGCGCAGGTAGGGCATGTTGCGCATGCCGCCGGCCGGGTCGGGGTTGCAGAACGGCCAGCCGTAGAAGCCGCCCTTCTTGACCTTGACGAACAGCTCGGGCGGGTTGTTGTCGACGTACGCGGTGTCCTTGCGGCCCGTCTTCGGGTCGATGATGTTGTCGCGGTTGTTGACCACGACCCACAGGTCGTGCGTGCCGGGCGCGATCGCCAGCCCTTCGGCGTTGCGCAACCCCGTGGCGACCAGCGCCTTTCCGGCGTTGCGACCGTCGGCGTCCCAGCGGTAGACGGCGCCGCGGACCGGGTCCGACCTGGTGTCGGAGGCGCAGGCGTTGCAGGTCGAGGCGATCGAGACGTAGAGGGTGTCGCCGTCGATGGCGATGTTCTTCAGCACGTGGCCGTAGCGGCCGCGCAGCTCCGGCAGGCTCTCGTCGGGCAGGCCGTCGACCACCGTCTGCGGCGTGCCGGCCTTCGTGGCGTCGGCGGCGTAGCGGTAGCGGACCACCCGGTCCACCGCGGAAACGTAGATCCACTGCCGACCGCCGACGGTGGCGAGCACCAGGTCGTGCGGGCGGTCGAGGCCGGTGAGGAAGGTGGTCGCGCGGCCGCCGCCGGCCGGGATCCGGTCGACCCGGTTCTCGCTGGGGCGGGAGACCAGCACGGCGCCGTCGGGGAGCGTGAGCAGGAAGCGGGCCTTGGGCACGGGCGCGTAGACCTCGGCGGTCCAGCCCTCGGGGAGGTTGACACTGTGGTCGGTGCCGGCGATCGGCACCGGGACGAGGCGGGCCGGCGGCGCGGCCGCGGCCGGGCTGGGCGATGAGCTGGGTGGCGGTGCCGGGGCACGGGACGGCGGCTCGTCACCGGCGCAGCCGGCGACGAGCGCGGCGAGAGTTGCCAGCAGGGCTACGGGTCCGGCCGGGCGCATTCGCGCAACCTACCCGGCCGAACCCGACCCCTGTCAATGCCCGTAACGGCCGTGCCCGTACCAGTCGCGCCGGCCTCGCCAGTCGCCGCGACCCTGCACGTCGCCCCGGGCGTACCAGTCGCCCTTGGCCGTGCGCGCGTAGTAGACGCGCCGGCCGCGGCTGGCCCAGCTCAGGAAGAACAGCAGCACGATCAACGGGAAGACCGGGAAGAACAGCGCACCGTTGGCGAGGAACAGCAGGGCGAACAGCACCCCGACCGCGGCAAGCACGCCGGCCCGGCGGCGCAGGAAGAGCTTCATCTCGGCCTTGGCCTGCTCCTGGGCCTCCGGCGTGCGCGCGAGCGCCGCACGGCCGCCGTCGGGCAGGTCCGCCGTCAGCGGGCCGAGCTCGTCTCGGTACGTCGCGCCGTACGCCGCGGCCAGTCGCTGCTCGCCCTCGTCGAGGTTGAGCCGGCCCTCGGTCATGGCGGCGCGCAGGATGGTCGCAATCTGTTCGCGTTCGGCGTCCGAGGCTCGAAGCCGCGGGCCTGATGGCGTGGTCATGGCTCCCTCCGCTCATGTCGACCTCTTACAAGACTGCTCCTTTCCGCGCTCGATTGCCTGCGGCGTGTGACGGCTCTCGCTCTACTCCGCAGGGAGTACACGGGTGGGACGCATGTGGCGTTCCTACTCCCCCTGCCGTATGTCCCGGCTGGTCACGGTGTCCTAGCGTCTGTGCCATGCACGGGCGGAGCGCCGACGAGGGGCGCTATCGCGCGCCCTGGGCCCGCCCGCGCCGTTCGGGCCGCCACGGTGCCGGCCTCGCGACACTGCTTTCTATTGTCCAGCTGGCCGGCGCCGAGGCGGCCGCCCGGGACGACCGGGTCCTGGGTCACCTCACCTATCCCGGCGCTGCCTTGCTGCTCACCAGTTCCGTGGCGCTGGCGTGGCGTCGGCGCGCACCGCTGACGGTGCTCGCCGTCGTGTTGGCCGCCACGCTCGCGTACGCCCTCTCCGGTTACCCACACGGGCCGTTCTTCCTCGCCGCCACCGCCGCCTATTTCTCCGCGGTCGCGCAGGGCCGCCGGTACCCCGCGCTGGTGCTGGCGACCGTCGCCGTGACCGCATACACCGCGTGTGGCTGGTGGTTCGCGAGCGACTTGGGCGTGCCGGAGCCTTCCACGGTGTCGCCGCGGGATGCCGTCACCGCCCTGATCTGGCTGGTGGTCGTGCTCAGCGCCGGCGAGTTCGCCCGGATCCAGCAGGCCCAGTTGGCCGAGATGACCCGGATGCGCACCGAGCAGCGGCGCGCCCGCGAGGAGCAGGAACGGCGGCAGGCCAGCGAGGAGCGGCTGCGGATCGCGCGGGAGCTGCACGACGTGCTCGGCCACCACCTTTCCCTGATCAACGTGCAGGCCGGGGTCGGGCTGCACCTGATAGACCAGCGACCCGAGCAGGCCCGGGAGGCGCTCACGGTGATCAAGTCGGCGAGCGCGGAGGCGCTGCGGGAGGTGCGGTCGGTGCTGGCGGCGTTGCGGCCGGCGGAGGAGGCGGCGCCGCGGGAGCCCGCTCCCGGTCTGGCCCGGCTCACCGAGCTGACCTCGGGTGCCGGTTTTCCGGTGGAGACCGTGGTGACCGGGCCGGCCCGGCCGCTACCGGCCGAGGTCGACCGGGCGGCGTTCCGGATCGTGCAGGAGGCGTTGACCAACGTGCGGCGGCACGCGGGTCCGGCGGTGTCGGCGCGGGTCGCGGTGGCGTACGAACCGGGGCGGGTGTCGGTGTCCGTGGCCGACGACGGTGCGCCCGCCGCCGACGCGGGGGCCGGCAACGGGATCGCGGGGATGCGGGCCCGGGCCGCGGCGCTCGGCGGCACGTTGACCGCCGGGCCGGGCGCCGACGGCGGCTGGCGGGTCGAGGCGGTCCTGCCCGACGCGGGAGAATCGGTCCGATGATCAGCGTGCTGCTCGCCGACGACCAGGCGCTCGTCCGCGCGGGCTTTCGCGCCCTGCTCGACGCCGAGGACGACATCACGGTGGTCGCGGAGGCGGGCGACGGTCTGGCAGCGGTACGCGCGGCCGCCGCCAGCCGGCCCGACGTGGTGCTGATGGACATCCGGATGCCGGGCGTCGACGGGCTGGAGGCCACGCGGCGGATCACCACCGACCCGGCGCTGGCCGCGACCCGGATCGTCATCCTGACGACGTTCGAGCTCGACGAGTACCTGTTCGAGGCGCTGCGGGTCGGCGCGTCCGGCTTCCTGGTCAAGGACACGGAGCCGGTCGAGCTGCTGCGCGGCGTGCGCGCGGTGGCGGCCGGCGACGCGCTGCTCTCCCCCGGCGTCACCAGGCGGCTCATCGCCGAGTTCGCGTCCCGCGACCGCCGGCCCGCGCCACCGCTGCCGCCGCCGGACCAGCTCACCGACCGCGAGCGGGAGGTGGTCGCGCTGGTCGGTGCCGGGCTGTCCAACGACGAGATCGCGGCGCGGCTGGTGGTCAGCCCGGCCACGGCGAAGACGCACGTCAGCCGGGCGATGGTGAAGCTGTCCACGCGCGACCGGGCACAGCTCGTCGTGTACGCGTACGAGGCCGGACTCGTCCGGCCATCGTGGACTGATTAACGGGGCCCCGGGATCTGGGGTGGCGTGGTCCACCAGGCGGCGCGCGGGCGGTAGAGCTCGCGGGTGCGGCGGGCCAGGTCGGTGGTGGCCGTCGAGTTGGCCCAGGTGCCGAGGATGATCGCGGCGCCCGGCACGATCTTCGCGAAGATCCGCTTGGCGGCACGCATGCCGGCCATCTGGGCCAGCTTGACGCCGAGCTTGACCAGCACCTGGTGCACCGGCCGGCCACTGCCGCTCAGCAGGGCGCCCGCGCGCTCCCGGCCGGCCGCGACACCCAACGCCAGGCGGGCGGTCTCGGCGACCTTGTGCACCTTCTGCAGCACCAGCAGGTCCGTGGCGCGCTCGGGCTCGCGCGGGTCGACGCCGTACGCGGCCGCCATGTGCAGCACCATGCGCGCCTGGTTCCAGGCGAGCACGCCGACGTCGACGACCGCACCGGCGATGCCGGTCGCGCCGGACACCGCGCCGGAGAGCCGGGCCAGGTTGACGAACCGCTTGACCGCGAGGTCGGCGAGCGCGTCCGGCGGGATGCCGGGGCGCTCGGCGCGGGTGCGCTCCTGCCACTCGTGTGCTTCGGGGCCGAGCCTGCGCACCGCCTCCAGCGCGAGGTGTTCCGGTGCGTACTGCGGGTCGGCCCGCATCTTCTCCCACAGGCCCGCGGGTGGGGCGTCCGCCGTGGTGCCCGCGTCCAGTGCCGGCTCGGGGTCCGGTGCGGACGGTGCTATCGGGGGCGGGGTGTCGGCACCCGCCTCTGGGTGGGTCACGGCGTCCTCCGGGGGAGATGGGGGAGGCACCCTTTGTACCCCAGCCGCGCCACCGTCAAGCTTCCGACTCGACCGGGCGGTCGATGGGCGTACCCGTTCCTGGTGCGGTAGCGTCCCCGCCTGACTGACTGTGATCAAGGACCGTGAGGGTGCGCATGTCGACGGCCGGCGACGAACCCGGCGAGCTGCGGATCGGCGGGTGGCTGCCACCCGCGGACCCGGCGGCCGCCGACGATGCACCGGTCACACAGGTGATTCCGGCCGTGCGCGACCAGCCGCGCCGTTCCGAGGCGCGGCGGGGTGCACCAGTTTCCGACGACGAGCCGCCGACCGAGCCGCGCCGCCGGGGACGCCGGACCGTGCTCGCGGTCGCGGCCTCGTTGACCACCGTGGCGGTGGCGGCGGGCGTACCCCTGCTGATGTCGACCCTTGGGCAGCCGGAGCCGCCGGATCAGGTGGTCCTGCCGGTGCCGACCGCGTCGGGTTGGCCCCTGCCGGAGCCTGAGCCTGAGCCGACCGGGCCGACCGCGACGCCCGGCCGGCCGACCAAGCCGCCGGCCAGCCGCGGCGCGGTCCGGCCGCCGGCACATGCCACGACGCCGCCGGCCACGCCGCGGACCTCCGCGGCGCCGCTCGTGGCCGCCGCACCGCAACGGACCCAGGTGATCGAGGCCGAGGACGCCGATCTCGACGGCTGGGCCCGGACGCGCCAGGTCGACTCCGCCTCCGGCGGCGAGGTGGTCACCGGGATCGGCCGCCACCGCGGCGAGCTGACCTTCTCCGGCCTGGATGCGCCCCGGGCCGGCGACTACGACGTGGTGTTCTCGTTCGTCGCCGACGACCGCCGCGAACTCTCGGTGCGGGTGAACGGCCGTGACGCCGGCCGGTTCGACTTCCCGTCGTCGGGTGGTTGGGAGACCGTACAGACGATGACGGTCCGGCTGCCGTTGGCAGCCGGACCGAACACCGTCGAGCTCAGCAACTCGGATGGGTGGGCGCCGGACATCGACCGGATCGCCCTCACCACGAGCGACTGAATTACTTCATCAAGGCGTCCGCGACCTGCGTGGCGCGGAACTCGTGCTGGGCGTAGGCGTCGGGGAACGCCGACACCTGCACGGCCTGGGCAGCGGCCGACAGCGGCATGTTCTTCCAGTTCGGCACCTGCTTCAGGGCGTCCAGGAACGCGCCGGCCGAGTACGACGGGGTCATCAGGTCCTTGACCTCGCCCCAGCCGGAGGTGGACCGCTGCTGGAACAGACCGACGGAGTCGTGGTCCGAACCCTGGCCCTCGTGGTGGTAGTCGTACGACTCCGGCACCGCGGTGCTGGCCAGGTTGAGCAGCTGGCTCTCCTGCATCGAGGTCGCGATCGCGATGATCGCGCCCCGCTCGCCCATGCCACGCTTCTCGGCGGCCTTGACGATCTGCATGGCGTTGTTCATCTGGGTCTGGCTCAGGCCCATGACCGGCTTCGGCTGCACCGGCTTCACGACCTTGGGCTTGTCGGCCTTCTTCTCAGCCTTCTTGGCCGGCTTCTCCGCGGCCTTCTTCTCGTCGGCCTTGGGCTCGGCCTTCGGCTTCTCCACGGTCGGGGTCGGCTTGTCGGCACCCTTCGAACCGCCGACGGGCTGGCCGGCGTCCGGCGCAGCAGCCGCGGGGCTTTCCGTGGCGTTGCCCGAAACGGGCGGAGCCGTCGGGAAGTGGCTGATCTCGGCCTGCTTGGCCGAGTCGACCGCCGCGATGGCGGCGCTGGTGGCCCGGGTGTCGTCGTGGCCGCCCTGGGTGGCAGCTGCCGTACCGGCGGCGGCGGCAACGCCGACCGCGGCCAGGACGCCGCCCGCGATCGCGACCCGCGCCGGGCCACGCTCGTTCAGGACACCGCGCACCTTGCCGTACGCGGGGGCCGAGGTCACGCGGCCACGCGAAGTGGTCCACATGCCGGCGGCACGCTCGGCGTACGCGCTGCTCTTGATCGAGTTGGCCGTGCGGGCGAGCCGCTCCTGGAGGCGGCGGGCGCCGGTCGGCCGTTCGGTGGTGGGGGTTTCGGGTGAACGGTCCGCGGGGGTAGCGGCGCCGTTCTCGTTCTCGAGGGTGTGGTCGTCACGCATTGGACGAGGCTAGGCAGGCCGACCGCCGATTACCCAGTGTTATTTAGTGGCAGTTGCCACAAAAGCCGAATACCTAATCGGTCAGTCGATATCGGTCGCTCACTGCCCGCACATAGCCACGCGTAAGAGGCAAGTCGGAAATTACCCTAATGACGGACTCGCTGGGCCACAATGTCCGATTTTGTGTATACGTACAGTGACGCTCTGTCGTCATGGTCTGGCGGCCCCGTCGGCACCCTCCCGGCCGCTTCGGGGCGCCCTTCCAGCGACCAGATCGCTACTCTGCGTAGAGAAATGACCGCCGAACCGTAGGCCAGGCCCGCCTAACGTCAAGCGCGGGCGGAATGCAGGAAGATAGACGCGTGGTTCCCCATATCGGGAAGCCACCACAACTCAGGGAGGTAGGACCGCGGTGCTCGATCCGCACACGCTCTACGAGCTTTCCGGCGACCTGCCCGAAATGGGCGAGCCGGTGCTGATCCAGACGCTGTCCGGCTTCGTCGACGCCGGCAACGCCACCCGGCTTGCCCGCGAACATCTCCTGGCCACGGCCGAAAGCCGCGTCGTCGCGACCTTCGACATCGACCAGCTGCTCGACTACCGGTCCCGGCGCCCCCCGATGGTCTTCATGGAGGACCACTGGGAGGAATATGCCGACCCGGTGCTCGAGCTGCGGATGCTCCGGGACGACGCCGGCACTCCATATCTCATGCTCGGCGGCCCCGAGCCCGACCTGCACTGGGAGCGGTTCACCAAGGCCGTCATGAGCCTCGTCGACCGGTTCCGGGTCGGCGTCACGATCGGCCTCAACTCGATCCCGATGGCCGTGCCGCACACCCGGCCCGCGGGCGTCACCGCCCACGCCACCCGTCGTGACCTGATCAGCGGGTACGAGCCCTGGCTGCAGCGGGTGCAGGTGCCCGGCAGCGCCGGCCACCTGCTCGAGTTCCGGCTCGGCCAGTCCGGGCGCGACGCGATCGGGTTCGCCGCGCACGTCCCGCACTATGTCTCCCAGGCCGAATATCCCGCGGCCGCCGAGGTCCTGCTCTCCTCCGTCTCCCGCACCACCGGTCTCCTGCTCCCCACGGAGGGTCTGCGCACGGCCGCCGACGCGGTCCGGGTCGACATCGACCGCCAGGTGGAGGAGACCAACGACGCCGCCGGGGTGGTCCGGGCACTGGAAGAGCAGTACGACGCGTTCACCCGCGGGCGCGCCGGCAACAACCTGCTCGGCCCACAGACGGGCCCGCTGCCGACGGCCGACGAGCTCGGCGCCGAGCTGGAGCGGTTCCTCGCCTCCCAGCCCCGCCCGGGCGACAATCCGGGTACCTAGCTCTCATGCGACTCGCGACCTGGAACGTCAACTCGGTCAAAGCGCGCGAACCGCGTCTGTTGGCGTGGCTCGACGACAAGAAGCCTGACGTCGTCTGCCTCCAGGAGGTCAAGTCGACCACCGAGCAGTTCCCCACCGAGCAGGTGGGTGAGCTGGGTTACACCGTGGCCACACACGTCGACGGCCGGTGGAACGGGGTGGCGCTCCTCTCCCGGGTCGGCCTCGACGACGTGGTGCGCGGGTTCGCCGGCGAGCCCGGGTTTCCCGACCCCGAGACCCGGGCGATCTCCGCGACCTGCGGCGGCGTCCGGGTCTGGTCGATCTACGTGCCCAACGGGCGTACGCCCGAGGACCCGCACTACCAGTACAAGCTGACCTGGCTGGCGGCCCTGCGCGACGCGGTCGCCGCCGACCTGGCCGGGCACGCCGACCTGGCTGTCTGCGGCGACTTCAACGTGGCGCCGACCGACGCCGACGTCTGGGACCCGGCGGTCTTCGTGGGCTCGACCCACGTCACCGCACCCGAGCGGTCGGCGCTGACGGCGCTGCTCGACACGGGGCTGCGCGACGTGGTGCCGACGCCGATGAAGGGGCCGTTCCCCTTCACCTACTGGGACTACCGGGCGGGCAACTTCCACCAGAACAAGGGCATGCGGATCGACCTGGTGTACGCGACGCCGTCTCTTGCCGGCCGGGTGACGGGTGCCGTGGTCGACCGGGAGGCCCGCAAGGGCAAGGGCCCGTCCGACCACGCGCCGATCATCGTCGACTTCTAGCCGTCGTTCTTGGCCTCGATCAGCGAGGCGAAGACGATGATGTTGTCGACGTAGCCGATGCTGCCGCCCTTGAAATCGCCGCCGCAGGTGATCAGGCGCAGTGCGGGGCGGCTGAAGTCGCCGTAGATGCGGTCGATCGGCTGGCTGTTCTTCTTGAACTTCTCGACGGAGTTGACCTCGAAGACGGCCACCGAGTCGTCGCGCCGTCGGATCTCGATGCGCGCGCCCGGGCGTACCTTGGCCAGGTCGTGGAAGATCGACGGACCGTCCCGGGTGTCGGCGTGGCCGACCAGCACGGCGGGGCCGTACTGCCCCGGCGTCGGGCTCTTCTCGAACCAGCCGGCCTGGTTGTGCTTCTCCAGGGCCGGCACCTCGATCGAGCCGTCGTCGGCCAGCCCCACGTCGTGCACGGGCGCGTCGACCTCGATCGACGGGATCCGCACCTCGACGGGCCGGCTCGGCTCCATCACCGGGAACCGCCCGGGCGGCGCCACGTCGTCGGGACCGAACGCACCCTTCTGCACCACACCGGCAAAGGTCGCGATGCCCCCGACGGCGATCAACACCACCGCCAACGGGCCGGACAGCCTGCCCTTGGCCATATCTCTATGCGGTCCGCCGCCGGCGCAGGGTGAGCACGCCGAGCACCAGACCCGCGGCAAGCGCGACGGCGCCCCCGGTCAGCACCATCGTGCTGTTGTCGTCGCCGGCCGTGCCGCCGAAGCCGGTCGCCGGGCCGCGGCTCGGCCGGTTGCCGTTGAGCACGTTGACCGTGGTGTCGGCGCTGCCGGTGAACAGGCCCGGGCAGTCGAGGACGACCCGGTAGGAGCGGGCCGGGGTGTCGGCCGGGATCGTCACCGCGCCGGTCAGGTGGCCGAACTGGGGCTTCACCGTGACCTCGCCGAACGCGGTCGACTCGACGATCGCGTCCTCGGTGTCCTCGGGCGGGTCGTCGTCGGCCTCGGTGCAGCTCGCCCGGATGCCGACGATCTGGCCGGCCTCGGCCGTGCTGGGGTTGACCTCGATGAACAGTCCCTCGGGGACGGCGTCGGCCGTCGGCGTGGGAGTCGGTGTCGGCGCGGGCGCGGCCAGCGCCGGCGCACCGGTGAGGACGACGATCCACGCGGTGAGCGCGACCGTTGCCAATGACCGACGACCGGACATCATGACCTCCCTGCCGCCCGTGCGTCGATTGTCGCATTTGGAGCGCCAACGCGACACCTGCCAAAATCGGGCGGTGAGTGCTATCGCTGTGTCGCCCCACATCCGCACCTTCCACAACCGTGGCGGGCGGATGGGTGACCGGCATCACGATGCGCTCTCCCGGTTGTGGCCGTCGTACGGCATCGCCGTGTCGGACGCGCCGCTTGATGTCGTGGGGCTTTTCGGGCGTTCCGCTCCGTTGGTGGTTGAGATCGGGTCCGGGATGGGTGACGCGACCGCGGCGATGGCGGCGGCCGACCCGGCGCGGGACTACCTGGCGGTCGAGGTGCACGTGCCGGGCATCGCGTCGCTGCTCGGCCACATCGAGGCGCGCGGGTTGACCAATGTCCGGATCGCCCGCGGTGACGCTCTCGACCTGCTGCGGCAGATGCTGCCGCCGGACCGGCTGGACGCCGTGCACGTGTTCTTCCCCGATCCATGGCCCAAGCTCAAGCACCACAAGCGGCGGATCATCCAGCCCCCGCACGTGGCGCTGCTGCGGTCCCGGCTCGTGCCGGGTGCGGGTGTGCTGCACTGCGCGACCGACTGGGCGCCGTACGCTGCGTCGATGTTGTCGACCCTGTCAGCCGACCCCGGCCTGGTGAACACGGCGCCCGACTACGCGCCGCGGCCGGCGCACCGGGCGGTCACACACTTCGAACGCCGCGCGGCCCGGCAAGGGCGGGACGTCTTCGACCTCGTCTTCCGGAGGCGCGCCGCGTGACGACGCTCGCCGACCTCGTACCCGCTGAGATCACGCCTGATTCGCTCTTCGAGTCCTTCGCCGCCTGGGCCGGCGAGCGCGGGTTGACCCTCTACCCGCACCAGGAAGAGGCGTTGATCGAGCTGGTCTCGGACGCCAACGTCATCCTGAACACGCCGACCGGGTCCGGTAAGAGCCTGGTGGCGATGGGTGCCCACTTCGCGGCCTTCGCGCAGGGGCGGCGGACCTTCTACACCGCGCCGATCAAGGCTCTGGTGTCCGAGAAGTTCTTCGACCTGTGCCGGGTCTTCGGCGCGGCCAACGTCGGCATGCTCACCGGTGACGCGGCGGTCAACGAGACCGCGCCGATCATCTGCTGCACGGCGGAGATCCTGGCCAACATCGCGCTGCGCGACGGCACGTACGCCGATGTGGGTCAGGTCGTGATGGACGAGTTCCATTTCTACGCGGAGCCGGACCGCGGTTGGGCCTGGCAGGTGCCGCTGATCGAGCTGCCGCACACGCAGTTCCTGTTGATGTCGGCGACGCTGGGCGACGTGTCGCGGTTCGAGAGCGACCTGACGCGGCGGACGGGGCGACCGACGGCGGTCGTCCGATCCGTGGAACGGCCCGTGCCGCTGATGTACTCGTACGCGGTCACGCCGTTGCACGAGACGCTGGAGGAACTGCTGTCGACGCGGCAGGCTCCCGTCTACGTCGTGCACTTCACGCAGGCCGCCGCGCTGGAGCGGGCGTCGGCGCTGATGTCGGTGAACGTGTCGACCCGCGCGGAGAAGGACGCCATCGCCTCGGCCATCGGGAACTTCCGGTTCTCGTCTGGCTTCGGGCGCGTGCTCTCGCGGCTGGTGCGGCACGGGATCGGGGTGCACCACGCCGGCATGCTGCCGCGCTACCGCCGGCTCGTGGAGACGTTGGCGCAGGCCGGTCTGCTGAAGGTGATCTGCGGGACCGACACGCTCGGGGTCGGCATCAACGTGCCGATCCGCACGGTCCTTTTCACAGGACTGTCCAAGTTCGACGGCACGCGGGTACGGCTGCTCAAGGCGCGGGAGTTCCACCAGATCGCCGGCCGGGCGGGGCGTGCGGGGTTCGACACCGTCGGCAACGTGGTGGTGCAGGCGCCGGAGCACGTCATCGACAACGAGCGGGCGCTGGCGAAAGCGGGCGACGATCCCAAGAAGCGGCGGAAGGTCGTCAAGAAGAAGCCGCCGGACGGCGCGATCGGCTGGGGCCGGCCGACCTTCGACCGCCTGGTCGAGGCGGAGCCGGAGCCGCTGCAGTCGTCGTTCCACGTGTCGCACGCGATGCTGCTCAACGTGATCGGCCGCCCCGGCGACCCGTTCGCCGCGATGCGCCATCTGCTGACGGACAACCACGAGGATCCGGCCGCGCAGCGGCGACACATCCGTCGGGCGATCGCGATCTACCGCGCGTTGCTGGCCGGTGGTGTCGTGGAACGGGTCTCGCCGCCCGACGCCTCGGGTCGCACGGTCCGGCTGACCGTCGACCTGCAGGCCGACTTCGCGTTGAACCAGCCGCTGTCGCCGTTCGCGCTGGCCGCGATCGAGCTGCTGGACCGCGAGTCGCCGGACTACTTCCTGGACGCGCTGTCGGTCATCGAGTCCACTCTGGACGACCCGCGCCAGGTGCTGTCCGCGCAGCAGTTCAAGGCCCGCGGCGAGGCGGTCGCGGCGATGAAGGCCGAGGGCATCGAGTACGAGGAGCGGATGGAGCTGCTCGAGGAGGTGACCCACCCGCGCCCGCTGGCCGAGCTGCTCGAGGATGCGTACGCGATGTATGCCCGGGGTCATCCGTGGGTCGCCGACCACGAGCTGCGCCCGAAGTCGGTGGTCCGCGACATGTACGAGCGGGCGATGACGTTCGGCGAGTTTGTCGCCTTCTACGGCCTCTCCCGGTCGGAGGGGCTGGTCCTGCGCTACCTGGCTGACGCCTATCACGCGCTGCGCCGGACCGTGCCCGAGGACGCGCGCACCGAGGACCTGGCGGACCTGATCGAGTGGCTGGGTGAGCTGGTGCGCCAGGTGGACTCGAGCCTGCTCGACGAGTGGGAGCGCCTGCGGGATCCGCAGTCGGTGGAGGAAGCGGTGGCGGACGAGGACCGCCCACCGCCGGCGGTGACCCGCAACCGCCGGGCCTTCCGGGTGCTGGTCCGCAACGCGCTGTTCCGCCGGGTGGAGTTGGCGGCGCTGCGCGACTGGGAGTCGCTGGGCGAGCTGGACGGCGCGGACGGCTACACGGCGTCGGAGTGGGCTTCTGCTCTGGCGCCCTACTACGAGGAGTACGCAGACATCGGCGTGGGCCCGGACGCCCGCGGCCCCGCCCTGCTGGTCATCGACGAAAAGCCGGACCGCTGGGAGGTCCGGCAGATCTTCGACGACCCGGAGGACGACCACGACTGGGCCATCGAGGCCACGGTCGACCTGGCGGCCTCGGACGCCGCGGGCGTCGCGGCGGTCACGGTCACGGCGGTGGGGCCGGCTTCGTCCTTCGGCTAGAAGGGTCTTGAACGGAACGGAGCGTTCCGCTATCTTTGATGACAGCGGAACGTTCCGTTCCGTTCTGGCCTCGACATTGCTGGGGAGACGACGATGACCGCGACCGCCACCTGGACGATCCTGGACCTGGCCCACACCGCACTGCGCGACGTGACCGCCGCGCTGACCACCGCGGACCTCGACCGGCCGACCCCCTGCACCGAGTGGAACGTCACCCAGGTCCTCCAGCACGCGGCCGGCGACCAGCGCGCCTTCGCCTCGGCGATCACCGGGCAGGACGGGCCGACGGAGAACCCGTTCACCCCGTCGGGCGTCCTGGCCGGCACGCCGGCCGACCTGATCTCGCCGAGCCTCGCGGTAACGGCCGCCGCCTTCGCGACGGTCGACCCGAACGGGACGACACCGACCCCGTTGCCGCATGGCGACCTGCCCGCCGCGACGGCGGCCGGCGCGGCCGCCCTGGACGCGGGCGTGCACGCGTGGGACATCGCGGTCGCGACGGGCCAGCCGTCGCCGTTGAGCGAGGACCTTGCGCTGGCTCTGTTGCCGGTGGCCCGGGCGATCGTCGAACCGCTGCGTCAGTACGGCGCCTACGCGCCGGCCCTGCCGCCGTCGTCGTCATCGACTGACGGCGCGCCCGCGGAGTTGCTCCGCTACCTCGGTCGCGACCCGCACTGGACGGCCGCCGGCTGACGCTTCCGCGGGTGGGCACAGCGGCGATTTTCGATTAGAATGTGTGTACGAAAATCGCCGCTGACCAGCGGAGATCTTGGAAGCTGGAGGGCCACGTGACCGCACCCGCCGTCCCTTACGCCACCCTTCTCGCGTTCGCCCGTTACGTCGACCGCACCGGCCCCGCGAAGGCCACCTTCGTCGGCGGCCTGCGCAAGCAGCGCGAGTCCCGCTCCGGCTTCAACCCACACGGCCAACTCATCAAGGCCCTCAAAAGCGACATAGCCTTCCACGGCAACGGCCGCCACCTCCACGCGGTGGTCAACGAGGTCAAGCCACGCTGGAAGCCGCTCTACGAGATCCTGCTACCGGGCGCCCTGACCTACCTGGGCACGCTGGACAAGGACACGGAGTTGGCCCAGACCCGAGACGCGATCGCGATGCTCGGCGACCTACCAGTCAAGATCAACCCACACTTCGGCCTACGCCACCCGGACGGCCACGCCGAAGCCGTCCGCCTACACATGGACGAGCAACCGCCGAGCCGCGAAACCATCATCGCCACGCTCCACTTGATGTCGCGCCACATGGACCAGGTCCTCCCCCACGCAGACCCCGCGCTGGTCGACCTCCGCCGCGGCATCGTCCACCGCCCAGACCCGAGCGTGAAGCCAGACCAGGTCGAGCAATGGCTCGCGGGCGAGGCCGCCGCCTTCCGCGCCACCTGGTCGGTCGCCGCGTAACCCCGGCCGTTGCCGGCCTGCGGCTGGCCGGCGAAGCCCGGGGCCATCCGCGCCACCTGGTCAGTCGCCGCGCAACCCCGGCCGTTGGCCGGCCTGCGGCTGGCCGGCGAAGCACGCCGCCATCCGCGCCAGAGGCTCGTCGCGGCGCCAGGGCAGGTCCCGGTCGACCAACGGCTCGCGGGCGAAGCCGCCGCCTTCCGCGCCAGAGGCTCGTCCCGGCGCAAGGGCGGGGGTCCCGGTCGAGCAACGGCTCGCGGGCCAGACCGCCGCCGTCCGCGCCAGCCGGTCGTCGCCGCGCAACCCCGGCCTCTACCGGATTGCGGTTGGGAGACGGCGGGCGCGTACGGCGCCCGGATGACCGGCGGCGGCTTCGAGCCCGCCGCCGTCCGTGCCACCTGGTCGTCGCCGCGTAACCCCCGGCTTGGTCGGATTGCGGCTGGCCGGCGAGGCCGTCGCCTTCCGCGCCACCTGGTCAGTCGCGGCGTAACCCCCGGCCTTTGCCGGGCCTGCGGCTGGCCGGCGAGACCGCCGCCTCCTGGGCGACCTGGTCAGTCGCGGCGTAACCCTCTGCCGTTAGCCGGCCTGCGGCTAGCCGGCAAAGCCCGCCGCCATTCGGGCGAGACGCTCGTCGCGGCGTCGGGGCGGGCCCAGGTCGACCGTGGTCTCCTCGTGGGCCGGCCTTCAACCGCGGCGGCGGGTCGTGCGGCCACGGGCGCGGGCCCCGGCCGTGGTGCGGCTGGCCGGCGCGGCGGCGCTTTGTTAGAGGGTCTTGTCCAGCAGTTCTTGAAGGTGCTCGCTGGGGTAGGTCTGGCTGAATCCGTTCGCCAGCAGTCCGACTTCGTCCGCCTCTTGTCTGGTGATCGGACGCAAGGTGCCGCTGGGTGACTCCGCTGACCCGAACTCGCCGAGGTCGACGGGTGACCAAGGTTGTCCGGGTGCGTGGTAGATCTCCGGTTGATCCGGAAAGAGCGCACGCAGGTCTTCATCGTGGCCGACGATCGGCCAAGTGCCGTCTGCGATCGCCCGGTCGTCCGTGTACAGCGGGCGGACGCGGGGCTGGCGGTGGCTTGAACTGTCGAGTCGCGGGACGGCGGAAGTGCCCCGGAGGAAGCCGATGGCGGTTCCGAAGCGGCTACGCATGATCACGACGCCCAGGTGGTAGCCGCCGTTTCGCCCAGGGACGGCCACGACATCACCCGCCACCGCTCTGATGGTCCGGGATTTGTCGGCATCCAGCGCGACGACCTCACCGGCCGGGAGGTCGGCGAACGAGACTCCCGACTCGTGCACGACCTGGAGCAATGCCGACGCCAACCCGCCTCCCGTCAGCTCCTGACCGCCGTTGGAGAGCCTGCTGTCGACAAGGGACACGAGCAGCTCAGCGGCCTCGACGAAGACAGCGTCGTTCAAGTCTGCGACCCGTGACGCACGGTTCATGACGTAGCGTCGGCCGCCCTTAACCGTGGCTCGCAGGCGCAACGACCGCGGGAGGCCCCGCCCTGACGGCGTCGAGAAGTTCAGAATCTCGAGGAACTCACCGAGAGTGGGCGGGCCATCGAGCTCGTCCTCGAAGAACTCGAGCATCAGCTCGACCGTCCGCGCGCCCGCAGCCCGCACGTCAGCCGGCACAACCGGCGCCGTCATCGACGTCCTCCTTTGGCCGCGGTCCGTCGCAGGCGCACGCTACCGCGCCGCATAGGGAAACACCCGATTCCTTCGAGGGGCTAGGGCCATAGCGTCGGGCTGTATCCGTGACGGCTGTCTGGGGTGGGTGGTCGCGTCGGGTGCGTGGACCGACGGAGGAATGTTTCATGCGGCGGGTAGTTACGTCGTTGCTGCTGGTGGGGGCCCTGCTGATGCCGGCGGGTTGTGGTGGTTCCGACGACGCGGGCGACTCCGGTGTCGGCGTGGTCGCCGGTGACGAAAACGTGGGCGACGCGGGTGCGGGGCTCTCCGACGTCAAGCCCGAGTGTCCGTTCACGGCCGACAAGGTGTCCGAGATCATCGGCCAGCCGATGAAGGACGAGGGCAACTGCCTGTTCGGCGACGGCAAGGGCGTGGCCAGTCTCACCGTCACCGTCTCGTCCGCGCTTGCCGGTGAGACCACCTACGACTACCAGCGGGACACGGCCGGCAAGTCGTTCCCCAAGGTGAGCGACATCGGCAAGGGCAAGAAGTCCTACCTCGCCATCAAGGACATCCAGGCCGAGGCCGCGCTGATCAGCGACAAGGGTGCGTACACGCTGATCATGAGCAGTTTCGGGTTTGACGAGGCGACGTACGACAAGACCATGAACACCCTCATCGACACGATTCTGGGCTGAGTCATGAAGCGTCAGCTGATCGTCCTCGTCACCGCCGTCGCGCTGCTCGCCGGGTGTGGCGGCGAAGAGCCGGCCACGGTCGGCGCCGTCGCGACCGAAGCCGCGCCCACCGAAGCCGCCGCACCGACCGAAGAGGCACCCGCCGCGCTGCCGAACGCCTGCGAGCTGATCACCCAGGACGACGCCGAGAAGCTCGCCGGCACCAAACTGGACCCGGCCGTCGAGTCCAGCGAGAGCTGCTCGTACACCGGGCCCGTGACCGGGCCCACCGCGCAGGTCGAGATCTACGTCGGTGACGGCGCCAAGAAGTTTCTCGACATCGATCGTGAGCTCAAGCACGAGTTCACCGAGCTGAGCGGCATCGGGGACGAGGCCCACCTCGAGGACGGCACCGTCTTCTACGCCAAGGGCGGCGTCTGGGTCGCGATCCGGCTCGTGCTCCTGGTCGACCCCGCGCAGACCCGCAAGCCGCTCGAAGAAGCCGCCCGGACCGCCGCGGGCCGGATGTGAGACGCACCAGACGGGTCCGGCTGCTCGCGGCGGCGTTGGCCGGCCTGCTCGCCGTCACCGCCACCGGGTGCACCCGGAGCAGTGACGCGGCCGGCTCCGCCACCGCCGACGAGGACCTCCGGTACGGCGCCGCCCCGGCACCGGACGGCGTCACCCTCCAGCCCGATGTGGTCATCGTCGGCGGTGGCGGCAAGTCGGTGCGCTCGGTCACCGCGGACGGCCTCTCCTGGCGCATCGACGGCAAGGCGAAGCACGCCGACGAGCTCGCGCCCGGCAAGGTCATGTTCATCACCGAGCGCGGCGTCGGCCGGGTGCTCGACGTCGCTCCGGTCGACGACGACCTGCTCGTCACCATCGGTCCCGTCGACCTGACCGAGGTGGTCAAGGACGGCACCTTCGAGCGCGCCGACGTCGCGCTCGGCGACCCGGTGATCTACCCCGCCGGCGAGCCGTTCTACGGCGACGAGCAGCCGCCACCGCCGAGCACCTACGGCCGCTCGGTGCCGCTGCAGCGCCGCACCGACCAGCCGACCCAGCCCGGCCCGCAACGCGGCGGCGACGTGCTGACCCGCGCCCTCGGCTACACCGTCTACCCGACCTGCTGCACCAACGGCGCCGGCGCGCACTTCAGCTACGACGACGGCGGCGTGCGGCTCGTCGGCACGGTGACGCTCACCACCCAGCGCCCCAACGCGGGCTTCCACCTCGCGATCGGCGCGGGCAAGGTCACCCGGGCCGAGCTGGAGATCAGCGGCGGCTTCGGCATCAAGGTCGAGTTCGAGGCCGGCATCCAGGACGGCAAGAACCACAAGAAGGTCTTCCCGATCGCGGCCGACCTGTCGTTCCCGATCGGCGCGATAGCCGGCATCCCGCTCTCGTTCACCGTCAGCCAGACGCTGGGCGTGACCACCGCGTTCGGCGCCAAGCTCGGCACCATCAAGGGTTCCGGCGAGTTCTCGCTTGCCGGCAAACTCGGCTTCGGGTACGCGAACGGCACGTTCGGCCCACACGTCACCGAGAACTTCCAGCGCAAGTCGAGCCTGCTCAACTCCCTGACCGGCGTACCCGTCGGCGTGATGGGTCTGCTCATCGAGCACGGCGTGCGGTTCACGGTCGGGATCGGCGCGTTCCTGTTCAAGGCCGGCGTCTACTTCGAGCTCTCCACGAAGTACGGCATGACGCTCGGCTCCGCGCTCGGCGCCGCGTACGCGCAATGCCGCGGGACGGCCATCGGCCTCAACGCCACGTTCGGGGTCGGCTACACGATCCTGGATCCCGTGGTCAAAGTGATCAACTCGTTCCTGAGTCTGCTGAAACCGTTCAAAGTGGTCAACGTCCCACAGATCAAGAACAGCGGCGGGATCAGCTCGTCCAGCGAGATCTACAAGAACGAGGAGGTAATCCCCAAGGTCTCGATCTGCGGGCACGCACCCTCGTAACGGCATGTCATCATCGCCCGTGTGGAGCGGGCGGCGGTGGTGGGTCGGGACGCGGTCCTGGCCGAGGCTCGACAGACCCTGACCGCGGGCACGTCCGTGCTGCTCGAGGGCGACGCCGGCATCGGCAAGACCGCGGTCTGGCGTGCCCTCGTCGACGACGCCCGCCGGCGCGACTGGCTGGTGCTCACCTGCGCGCCCACCGAGGCCGAGGCCGCGCTGCCGTTCGCCGCCCTCGCCGACCTGATCCGTCCGCTGCACGAGCTGGTGCCCGCGCTGCCACCACCGCAGCGGGCCGCGGCGGATGCGGTGCTGCTGGCCGACTTCCCCGACGAGGCCGTCGACGAGCGCGCCATCGGTGCGGCCACCCGGTCGCTGCTCGAGCAGGCGACCGCGCACACGAAGAGTCCCCTGCTGCTCGCGCTCGACGACGCGCCCTGGCTCGACCAGCCCAGCGAGCGGGCGATCCGCTTCGCCCTGCGCAGGCTGGCGCCCCGGCCGCGCACGCTGGTCGCCTGCCGCACCGGCGGCACCGCGCCGGCCACCGCCGCCCTCGACCTCGACGACGCACACCGGTTCGCCCTGGCCCCGCTCGGCGCCGGCGCGCTGCACCAGATCATCCGGGACCGCCTCGGTGGCACGCTGAGCCGCTCGCTGCTGGCCCGCATCGCCCGCGACGCCGGCGGCAACCCGCTGCTCGCGATCGAGCTCGCCCGCGCGGTGCTGCGGTTGCCGCAACCGCCCGGCCCGGGCGAGGACCTGCCGGTCGTGGCCTCGATGCGCCAGCTCGTCGCGGACGCCACCGCCGCCCTGCCGGCGCCGAGCCGTGCCGCGATCCGGCTGGCCGCGCTGCTCACCGTGCCCACAGTGGACGATCTGACGGCCGCCGGGGTCGCCGCCGCCGACCTCGACCCGGCCGAGGAGGCCGGGCTGCTCACCGTGCGCGGCGACGCCATCACCTTCGCGCACCCGGTCTACGCCAGCACGGTCCGCGCCGGGATACCCGCGGCCACCCGGCAGCGGATGCGGCAGGCGCTGGCCGCGGCGGTCGCGGATCCCGACGAGCGGGCCCGCCAGCTCGCCGAGGTCGCGACGCCGCCCGATCCTGCCGTGGCGGCGGAGCTGGCCGCGGCCGCCCGCCGCCAGCACGCCCGGGGCGCCCCGGCGGTCGCGGCGGACCTCTACGAGCGGGCGATCGAGCTGGCCGACCGCGACGCCGACGGGTGGCGGCTGGCCGCCGTGCAGTGCCGGTTCGACTGCGGGGACTACACCGCCGCGGGAGCGGCCGCGGACGCCGCGGCGGCCAAGCTGACCGGCGACGCTCGCGCCGAGGCGCTGCTGCTGCGCGCGATGGTCGCCTGGTCCGCCGACGACCTGACGGGCGCGGTCACGGCCGCCGAAGCGAGCCTCGCCAGCGCCACCGACGCGTTGGCCGGGCGCGTCCACGCGCACCTGTCCATGTTCCACGACCTGCCCGAACGCGGCCGCGCGCACGCCAACGCGGCCATCGCCCTGCTCACCGACCGGGGACGCGACCGCCAACTGCTCTGTGGGGCACTGCTCAACCTCTTCTTCCACGAGGTACGGGAGGGCAAAGCGCCCACCGAGCTGCTCGACCGGGCGCTCCGGCTGGAGGACGGCACCCCGTCCTGGCTGTCCGGCACCGTGCCGGCGATCTGGTGGAAGGGCATCGACGACCACGACCGGGCGCGGGCCCGGCTCCACGACCTGCTGGCGCACGCGGTGGCCCGCGGCGACGAGCCCTGGCAGCACGAGGTCGTCACCCACCTCGGCGAGACCGAGCTGCTGGCGGGCCGGTTCGCCGCCGCCGGCCGGCACATCGCCGCGGCTCGCGAGTTGGGCGAGATGCTCGGCACCGGGCTGGTCGGCGAGACGTGGCTGGCCGGCACCCTCGACGCGCTCCGCGGGCGCCTCGACGCGGCCGGCGCCGTCGCAGACGCCGGGCTGGCCCGCGGCCGGGCGACCGACGAGCCCTGGTCGATCCGCATCCACCTGCAACTGGCCGGCTTCACGCACCTCTCCGCGGGTCGCCCGGGCGACGCCGCGGCGGCCTACAGCGAGCTGGCCACCCTGCTCGCCGACCTGGGCGTCGTCGAGCCGATCACCCAGCGCTTCGAGCCCGACTGGATCGAGGCGTGCGTCGGCGCCGGCGACCTGGAGACGGCCCAGCGAGCCCTGGACCGGCTGGCCGAGCGGCACGCCCGGCTGCCCCGCCCGTGGACCACCCTGGGCCTGGCCCGCAGCCGCGTGCTGCTGGACACCGCGACCGGCGCCGACCCGCTGCCCGCCCTGGCCGCGCTGGCCGAGGCCCGCGCGGCGGTGCCGGCCGGCGTGCTGCCGCTCGACCGGGCCCGGTGCCTGCTGGTCGCGGGAATGGCGCACCGCCGGGGTCGCCGCAAGCGCGAGGCTCGTGAGGCGCTGGAGACCGCCGCGGCCGAGTTCGCCGCCGTCGGCGCCGCGGCCTTCGCCGAACGCGCCGCCGCCGAGTTGGCCCGCACAACCGGCCGGACCGCGTCATCCACAATGGAGCTGACGCCGACCGAGCTGCGAGTGGCCCGGCTGGCCGCCGCGGGCCAGACCAACCGGGCGATCGCGGACGCGCTGTTCATCAGCCCGAAGACGGTCGAGGCCAACCTGGCCCGCGCGTACCGCAAGCTCGGCATCACCAACCGCGCCCAACTCGCAATCGCGATGATCCAGGTGCCGCCCGCGGGTTAGGCTTCCGAGCCATGCCGATCCGCCCCGCTGACGCACTGCTCTGCGCCGACGACGGCGAGCCGCTGGCCCGGCTGCGTGAGCGCGACGACGACGGCCCGATGGTGCGGCCGATCGCGGCCGCCGACCGCGTGGCCCGGCAGATGCTGCGCGACCTCCCTGGCCGCCAGGTGGAGACCCCGGACGACGCGTTGGCAAAGGCGCTGGTCGCGGCCGGCGCCACCCTCACCCGGTCGGCGACGGAACTCCAGCACGACCTGGAGGACCTGCCCGACCCGGTGGCGTTGCCGGCCGGCTGGTCACTGTCCGCGGCCGGCTGGGACGGCGACCTGGCCGCGGCACTCGACGCGGCCTACGGCCCGGACCATCCGGACGGCGGGTGGACCGACAACGACACCACCTCGGTACGCGACATGTTCGAGCGATCCGACCCGGTCCCGCCACTCCTGCCGGCGTCGGCCCGCCTGGTCGGCCCCGACGGCCGCAGCGCCGGACACGTGCTGTGCGCGGGCCCGGTGCCATGGACCGAATACCCGTGCGCCTGGATCCTCAACATCGGCGTCGGCCCACACGCCCAGGGCAACGGCTTCGGCCGGGCCCTGCTCCTGCACGCCCTGCACGGCACCCGCGACGCGGGGCAACCGGTGCTCGCACTCTCGGTGGTCGACGGCAACCCGGCCCGCCACCTCTACGACCGCACCGGCTTCACCGTCGTCACCCGCGTGCTGACCCTCACGACACCCGCGGCCTAGCGTCACGCGTCACCACCGTCGCCGCCGTCGTCGGCGTCGCCGTCGTCATCCGAGTCGTCCGGGGCGTCGGCCTCCCGCGGATGCGCGTCGTCGTCGGCTCCACCGCCGGCACGCCGGGAGCCCGGTGCGGACGCGAGGCCGGGTAGGCGGGCGACCCGCAGACGCATGCGGATCAGACCGACCGTGGCTGCGACCGCTGCGACGACACAAAGGACGTTCGGCAGCCACCCTCCGCTCACGTCGGCGACGGTAGCCGTTCGGCGCAAGCTCCACAGCCGACTGTTCACGTCGGCATCTCCTGGTGATCATGCTGCGGCGCCTGTGTGTTTCACGGAGTTGGCAGAGACTCAGCCGCGGACCCCGATTGAGCTGGAGCGTTGCACCGTGCCCTTACGCGGCCTGGCGGGCGGCCTGGCAACCGCGCTCGCGTGTGTCGTCGCCGTGTTCGGAGCGCCCGCACCCGCGGGCGCGCATCCGTTCGGCGACCCGCAGACGGTCGCCATCACCGCCGATCCGGGCCGGCCCGAGGTCGTCCGCGTTCGCTGGAAGGTCGGCGGCCTCGATGACCTGACCGTCCTCGGCGTCAACCTCGGCCTGCTGCCGCAGGACCGGGTGCTGCTCGACGGCGCGGTCTTCTACCAGCCCGCCGACGCCGCGACGATCGGTCCGTCCAAAGAGTTCGCGGCCTACCTGCTCGAGCAGGTCACGGTCACCAGCGACGGACGGGCCTGCACCGGCACGGTCACGCCGCCCGACGATCTGGCCAAGACCGGGGCTGGCATCGACTACACCTGTCCCAAGGCCGTCGGCGTCGCCAGCGTCGCCGTGCGGACGCTGACCGACCTCAACCCCGCCTACCGGACCCTCGCCACCGGGCCGGGCGGGGCGCGCGCCGTCTACACCGATGACGCGGACACCCACGACTGGACGCTGAGCGGCGGCGCGGCTGGACAAGCCGGGCGGCGCGCCGCCGTCCAGATCGCCGTCGTGCTCGGTGGCCTGCTGCTGGTCGCGGCCGCGTACGTCCTGGTGAGAAAGCGCAAGAGGCGGGCGTGAGCAGCATCGCCGACCAACTCCAGAGCGCGATCCAGTCACCGGGCGTGCCACCGCTGGCGTTCGGCCTCGCCTTCGTCGCCGGTGCCGGCCACGCCGTCACCCCCGGGCACGGCAAGAGCCTGGCCGCCGCATACCTGGTCGGCTCGCGCGGACGGATCCGGGACGCGGCCTGGCTCGGCGGCTCGGTCGCGGTGATGCACACGCTCTCCGTACTCGTGATCGGTCTGGCTTGGACGTTTCTGTCCCTTTCGGACGTGATCGGCATGGCGGACCTGACCCGCTGGCTCCAGCTTGCCGCGGGCCTGCTGGTCATCGGCACCGGCGCGTGGCTCCTCCGCAGACAGCGCCACCATCACGACCACGACCATGACCATCACCACGAACGGCCCGGCATCCTGCTGCTCGGCGCCTCCGGCGGTCTCACCCCCTCCCCCGCCGCGTTCCTCGTGCTCGTCACCGGGCTGTTCCTCGGCCGGGCCGGTTTCGCCCTGCTGCTGGTCCTGACGTTCGGCCTCGGCATGGCCGTCGTCCTCTTCGGCGTCGGCCTGCTCGCGATCGGCGGCAGCACCGTCGTCACCAGCGGCGCGCGGACGCACGCCCTCCTCCGCCGCGCCGCTCGCGTGGCACCGCTGCTCGCCGCCATCGGCATCACGCTCTTCGGCGCCGGGCTCACCGCCGTCGCCGCGATCCAACTGATGTAAGGAGACGCTGTCATGAAGCGCCGCGTTCGTGCGCTCGCCACAGTGCTGGTCCTCGTCGCCGCCACCGCGGTCGTCGCGCCGACCAGTGCCGGGGCCGAGGTGGCCCCACCCGTTGTCGGTGGTCCGCCGACGCTCAACCTCCGCGACGGCCAGGAGCTGGACGGCACCGTCGCCGTCAAGGCCGAGCCCACCGCCGAGAACGACTCGGTCACGGAGATCACCGTCGACGGGCACGCCGTCGACGCGACCGCCACCGCCGGCACCGCGCATTTCGCGTTCGACATGGGCGGCAACGGCACCGAGGCGCGGTACCACAACTACATCACCGTCAACGGCCGCACCGATCGGGTCTACTTCCCCGACATCCCGGGCGGCCGCTCGGGCGTCCTCGACTTCCCCGGCGAGTGGCTGCGCTCCGGCGCCAACACCATCACCGTGAACGCGGGCGCCAACTGGGTCGACACCACCAACACCTCAGCCATCGGGTACGAGGTGCTGCCCAACGGCGAGGGCGGGCGCTGCCCGAACTTCGACGACTTCCCGCTGAGCAGCATCAGCCTGAGCCTGCTGGGCGTGGTGATCGACGGCGAGCAGAACCTGTTCAGCTACAGCTTCGGCGACGGCACCTGCGGCAGCTCGACGCCTCGGCTGAGCCAGACGCTGACGTTCGTGCTCTCCGGCGAGCCGGGCAGCACCGCGGGCCGCGGCTTCGAGCTCGACACCCGCTCGCTGTCGAACGGTGACCACACCGTCAAGGCGGTCACCGCGTCGGGCGCGTCGACCAGCGTGACGGTCGGCGTGAACAACGCGCCCATCGGTTCCGCCAAGGTGACCCCGGCCGAGGGCGCGCTGGTCCGCGGCACCCAGCCGGTCATCGCGGCCACCCCGCGGGACGGCGACGGCGTCGACGCGATCTCCCTGGACGGCGCGCCCGCACAGAACGCGGAGACGCTCGACACCGGCACCTCGACGTTCTCGTTCACCGTCGCGGCCGGCAACTCGGTCGAGGCGCGCTATCACAACTATCTGCTGGTCAACGGCAACCGCGTCGACCTCGGCGGCGACTACGGCGCGACGGCGGCCGAGGCGGTCTCGATCGACCTGCCGAACCGCTTCCTCCGCCCCGGCCAGAACACCGTCCACGTCGTCACCGGTGACTACAACTCCGGCAGCGGCGCGACCCTCTGCGCCAACCACGACGACTTCCGGATCACCCGGAGCACCGCCGGCCTTTCGGTCAGCACCGGCACCGCCACGCTGGACGGCGTCTCCTACGTCACCGCCGGCACCCGGACCCCGACGCAGGACGCCACGCTCGCGCTGGGCGACGGCACGTGCGGTGCCAACAAGGACGCCGAGTTCACGTTCACCATCGACGGTGCCAGGACGACGCGTACGGTCGCGACCCTGGCCAGTGGCGCGGACGCCAAGCTGCGGCTGTTCATCGGCGGCAACGGCACCGACGGTGGCTACCAGAACCAGGTGCTGATCAACGGCATCCCGCTCGACCTCGGCATCTGGGAGAAGGAGACGGCCGAGCTGTCGTTCCCCAACGAGTGGCTCGTGCCGGGCGTCAACGTGCTCGACTTCGTGGCCGGCATCAACCCGACCACGATCGCGCCGGACTGCCCGACCGGCAACTTCGACGACTTCACGATGCGCGACTTCGAGCTCCTGCCGGCCGGCGGCACCGCGACCCGGCTGACCAGGATGGTCGCGCAGACGACCGTCACGATCGGCTCCTCCTCGTACCCGCCGGGTGCGCAGGTCACGACGTTCATCGGTGACGGCACCTGCGGCAGCACCTACAACAACGCGCTCCGCAAGGAGATCCTGTTCGCGGTCGACGCGCCCGCGAAGGGCCTGCGGGCCGACGTGGACACCAAGTCGATCGACGACGGCCGGCACACGGTCTCGGCGAGGAGCGGAGATCGTACGGCTACACGTACGTTCACCGTCGACAACGCCGCACCGGTGGTGGAGAGCAGCGTGCCCGCGCAGGGCCAGCGGCTCACCGCGACCGTGGCGCTCGACGTGCGGGTCAAGGACGCGACCGGCGTCGCCGGCACCCCGACCATCACGCTCGACGGCAAGCCGGTCAAGCAGGGCGACCAGATCGGCCACGGCCTGCCGGCCGGCGCGCACACGCTGGCCGTCACCGCGACCGACACCCTCGGCAACACCGCGACCCGCGAGGTCACGTTCAGCAGCGCCAGCATCCCGGACGTGCCGACCGCGCTGAGCTCGGTCGTCGAGGGCGTGAACGGCCCGACGGCCACGCTGTCCGCGAAGGTCCCGGGTGCGGACGGCACCCCGCTGACCGCCACCTTCACCAAGGCCGACGTCGTCACCCCGACCGCCGGCTACCAGGGCGTGGCCGCATCGGTGCCGACCACATTGGACACGCAGCACGAGGGCACCGTCGACGTCGCCTCCCTGCGCCCGCTCGACGGCCGCACCGTCGACTCGGCGTCCAGCCGGGACGTGGTCTTCCAGCGGTACGACCTCGCGCTCACCGACGCGCAGCAGGCACCGACGCTGCGCTGGGAGGGCACCATCGACCCGGCCCGCGTCGCCGCGCTGCGCGTGTGGGACCCGGCCGCCAAGAAGTGGGTCGTGCTGACCAGCTCGCGCGGCACGGCGGGCAAGAGCACCGTGCTCACCGCGCCGCTCACCGCCGGCTACCGCGACGCCGGCACCGTGCACGTGCTGGTCACCGGCGAGGACCCGTTCGCCGACGACCTGTCGCCGCGGGACTCCTCGGCGCAGAACGACAAGGACCGGTTCGAGGACCCCAACTCGTACGACTTCGCGCTCGCGCACTTCACCGACACCCAGTACCTCAGCGAGGGCGCGGCCGGCGGCACCAACGACGACTTCGACGGGCGGGCCGAGCCCTCCGACGTCCAGGTCGCCGAGGAGCAGGCCGTCTTCGCGGCGGCGTACCGCAAGACCACGCAGTGGATCGCCGACAACATGGCCGGGCGGAAGATCGCCTACACGGCGCACACCGGCGACGTCATCGAGAACGACTACTACGACCCGCTCGCCAAGAACCCGGACGGCTCGCTCCTGCGGCCGGGTCTCGACGCGCAGGTCACCCGGGAGTTCGAGCGGGCGTCGGAGTACCAGAAGGTCCTGGACGACAAGGGCGTCGTCAACCAGGTCATCGCCGGCAACCACGACAACCAGCTCGGCGCCGAGACCGGCCCGAACTCGCGGTTCAGCAGGACGTTCGGCGCCAACCGCTACTACGGTGTGGCCGACGCCTGGCCGGCCGGCACCGAGTACCACGCGTGGGACGAGGTGACCAACGCCGACGGCACCGTCACCCCGGGCAAGGACAACCAGAACAACTACGTGCTGTTCTCGGCCGGCGGCCTCGACTTCGTCGCGGTCGGTCTGTCGTACGGCGTGACGCCGGAGGAGGCCCGCTGGGCCGACTCGATCTTCAAGCGCTACAAGGACCGCAACGGCATCCTGCTCTCCCACGACTACCTGCGCCCGTCGACCAACCCCGACGGCCGCGACGCCGCGTTCTCGGCACCGGACGGCTCGCCGCTCTACAAGCTCGTGGTGGAGGCCAACCCCAACGTGTTCCTGGTGCTGGCCGGCCACGAGCACGGCGTCGGCACCAACGTGAAGTCGAAGGTCGGCGTCACCGTGACGCACGACGTGGTCGAACTGCTGGCGGACTACCAGTTCTACACGGTGTCCGCGGGCGAGCTGTGGCCCGAACGGGTCGACGCGGCCGGCAACATCGACCTCAACGGCGATGGCACGGTCGACCGCAAGGCCACCGACCGGCTGCAGTTCGGCGCGAGCTTCCTGCGGTTGCTCCAGTTCGACGTGGACCGGGCCGAGATGAGCATCGACACCTACTCGCCGCTGCTCGACAACTTCGGCGCCACCGAGTACGACATCCGGGCCGACGGCAGCCAGCCGCGGCCCCGGTACAACGGCGCGGAGGACAACCTCAAGCTCCCGGTCGACCTGACCACGCGGAAGACCTCGTTCACGACGGACTCGCTGGCGGCGTACGTGCCGTCCGGCGTGATCGGCAGCGACGAGATCACCGCGAACGGGACGGCGTCGGTGAGGTGGTCGGGGCTGCTGCCCGCGACGTCGTACGCGTGGGTGGTCGAGGCGCGCAGCGCTGACGGTGGCATCGCGGTGGCTCAGCCGGCGGTGTTCCGCACCGCCGCGGGCAAGGCTTCGGTGACCGCGACGTCGAACCCGGTCGACTGGGGCACGGCGGCCAAGGTGACGGTCAAGGTCGAGGCCGCGCCGGCCCCGATCACCGGGACGCTCACCCTCCGCGAGGGCAACCAGGTCCGCGGTTCGGCGGCGGTGCCGGCCTCGGGGGCGGCGACGTTCACTCTCCCGGCGGGCCTCGCCGGTGGTACGCACGCGCTGACGGTTTCGTACTCGGGCAACGACTACGTCGAGGCGACGTCGGTGCCGGTGACGGTGACCGTCAAGCTGCCGCCGGCCTGGAACGCGTCGACGGCCTACAACACCGGCCAGCGCGTCACGTACGACGGCAAGGTCTTCGTGGCCTCCTGGTACGCGAAGGGCGAGAAGCCCGGCAGCAACGCGACCGGTGCGTGGCAGGAGTTGGCCATCACGGAGGAGGGCGCGGCGATCTGGACGCCGTCGCGCATCTTCGACGGCGGCGAGATCGTGGTGCACGACGGCAAGCGGTGGCAGGCGCTCTGGTGGACCCGCAACCAGCGGCCCGGCGACCCGAACGGCCCGTGGGCGGAGATCGCCCCGGTGCCGGCCGACGGCAGCCCGGCGGCGTGGACGGCGAGCATGCCGTACGACGCCGGCGACCGCGTGACGTACGAGGGCAAGGTCTACGAGGCCAAGTGGTACTCGCGCAACCAGCGCCCCGGTGACCGCAACGGCCCGTGGAAGCAGATCGGCTGACGCCTTTCACGAACGCGGCCCGCGGCTCCCTCTCCGGAGGGAGTCGCGGGCCGCTCGTATTCGGGTACGCACCCCGGGCGGGCTGGCCCGGTGGCCGTTGACCCTCTGCGCCCGGACTGGTCCGCTTCGGGTTGTCCGGTGGCTGATCATGTGTGGCTGGTCAGCCCGGGATGGTGCGCGTCGAATGATCGGGTGCGGTTGGTCTGCGCGACACGCCGCCGGTCTACCTGATCCTACACACCTGATCAGGTACGCGGGGTTGCCCTGATCCGGTGAGGTTCACACGATCATGGCTGGGGCCGGCCCGACCCGGGCCGGGCTGGCTGATCCATGACTGCCGCGGCCCGGCTGGGTGTGTTGCCCAGGCGGGTCGAACGAGGGTGGTCCTTGCACGTTGCGCCACGGTTGTGGACCCTCGCGTAGATTCGCTGTCCCGACGACCCACGGAATTGATCAGAGGGCGTCGGGCCCGAAGGCGGCGGTGAGCGCCTCGGCGATCAGGTCCGGCAGCGCGGTGCGGCCGTCGTCCTCGGCCCAGCGCATCAGGGCCGTGTGCATCGCGGCCAGGCAGGCGCCCGCGGCGGCCTGGGCGTGGAACGTGTCGCCGCCGGGTTCGAGGGCGTCGACGATCGCCTGTTGCAGGGCGTAGTGGCTGTCCAGGTGCTTCGCCCGCAACGCCGGGGTCGAGATCATCAGGCGGAGGCGGGCGAGCAGGAACCGCTCGTCACCGTCGCCGGTCAGCACGTCCGCCGACTCGACCAGCGCGCGGCCGATGCGGCGCACCAGCGGCTGCCCGGCCGGTGCCGCGGCGACCCGCTCGGCGGCCAGTTCCCGGTGCTGGTCGACCAGCACGAGGTCCTCTTTGGTCGGGAAGTGCCGGTAGACGGTCATCGGCGAGACGCCCGCGGCCTCGGCGACGTCGGCAACGGTCGTCGCGTCGTAGCCGCGCTCGGTGAACAGCCGCACCGCGTGGGCCTGGATGGTCCGCTGGGTGTCGGCACGCCGCTGCGCGCGCAAGGTCGGGTGCTGGTCGGGCATGTGTGAGAGACTACCGTCATGTTAGTGTCTACCGACTTGGTAGTGACTAACATGCGGAGGCAGACGATGACGGACGACAGGACCGCGCTGGTCACGGGCGCGTCGCGGGGCATCGGGCAGGCGATCGCGATCCGGCTGGCGGCGCGCGGCGCGGCGGTGGCCGTGCACTACGGCACGGACAAGGAGGGCGCCGCCGCGACGGTCGGCGAGATCGAACGCGCCGGCGGCACCGCGTTCAGCGTCCAGGCCGAGCTCGGCGCAGAGGGGGACGTCGAGACGCTGTTCGCCGGCCTCGAGGAGGGTCTGGCCGGACGCCCGCTCGACATCCTCGTCAACAACGCGGCCGCGGCGCCCGCCGGCCCGCTCGGCGTCACCACCCAAGCGGATTTCGACCGGCTGTTCGCGGTCAACGTGCGGGCGCCGTACTTCATCATCGAGCGGGCCCTGCCGTTGCTCCGCGACGGCGGCCGTGTCATCACGATCTCGTCGGTGGCGACCCGGATGGCCAACCCCACCCAGACGTCCTTCGCGATGACGAAGGGCGCGGTCGAGACGATGACCCGCACGCTGGCCAACCAACTCGGCGCACGCGGCATCACGGTGAACGCGGTCTCGCCGGGCGCCACCCGCACGGCCACCAACGGCGCGGCCTTCGCGGCGCCGGGCCTCGCCGACTTCATCGCGGGCGCGACGGCACTCGGCCGGCTGGGCACCGCCGACGACGTCGCCGAAGTGGTCACGTTCCTGGCCTCCGCCGAGGCCCGCTGGATCACGGGCCAGGTCATCGACGCCACCGGCGGCCTCTTCCTGGGGCCACGCGTTTGATCCGTCCCCGCTAGCCTCGGGCCGTGGAGATCGTGACGCGGGTCGACCGGCCCGATCTGGACGGGCAGGCGGCCGAGGTCTTCCGGGAACGGTGGCCCGAGTTCATCTTCCACGACGACGTGCCGAAGAAATACCTGGCGCGGGTCGAGGAGTTCTTCTCCCGCTACGACGTCATGGTGCTCGACGACGACGGTGCCGTGGTGGCCGGCGGCTGGGGCGTGCCGCTCGCCTGGAACGGCGAGATCGAGGACCTACCCACCGGGTACGACGACGCGATGGTGCGCGCGGTCGAGGGGCGCGAGGCCGGCACGCCGCCGACCGCACTGTCCTTCATGGCCGCGGCGGTCAGCTCGCAGCACGACAAGCGCGGTCTGGCCACCACCGTCCTGTCCGGACTGGCCGCGCGGGCCCGCGCGGATGGCCTCGGGCGGGTCATCGCGCCGTTGCGGCCCACCTGGAAGCACCGCTACCCACTCGTGCCGATGGCCGACTACGCCGGCTGGACCCGCGCCGACGGCCTCTCCGTCGACCCGTGGATCCGCACGCACCAGCGGATGGGCGCCCGGATCCTCGGCACCGCGGCCCGGTCGATGGTGATCGAAGGGACCGTCGCCGACTGGGAAAGCTGGGCCGACATGGCGTTCCCGGTCACCGGCGACTACGTCGTCCCGGACGCGCTCAACCTCGTGCGGATCGACCGCGAGCGCGACCGAGGCGTCTACGTCGAGGAGAACCTCTGGGTCGAGCACACCGCCTAGGACTCGACGCCGAACTCCTCGCGCAACGAGCGGACGACGGCGCCGCCCGGGCGGTCGCGGAGCTTGCCGTCGACCGTGACGTCGAGGATGTCGTCGTAGAACGCGACCAGTTCCGCGATCGGTCCCGCGTCGGGCAGCGGGCGCTCGTAGGACCAGACCACGTTGGGCCGGCTGTCCGTCGACCAGTACGACGCCTGGCCCTTGTAGGGGCAGTAGGTCTTCTGGTCGCTGGGCGTCAGGTCGGCGACCACGTCCTCCATCGGCAGGTAGAACCGCACCGGCAGGTTGGTCTCGAAGACGAGCGTCGGCCGGTTGGTCTCGGCCAGCAGCACGCCGCCGTCCTCGATCCGGACGTGCCGCGTGCTGGCCCGGGAGTCGACGCGGTGGTAGGGGTCGCGCGGGTGACCGTGGATCTCCTCTTCCTCCTCGAACCACTGGTCCATGGCGTCGAAGTCGAGCAGGACGTGGTCGCGCAGGTTGGGGTCGGCGGGCCGGAACCCCGCGCCGGCGCGGCGTTCACCGCCGATGGCGATGTCGAGCGACGAGCCCGCCGTGGAGTGCGTGGTGAACGGGATCCCGGGGTGCAGCAGCCCCGGCCCACCCGGCGTGACCTCGCCGGCCTCGGTCACCTCGGCCCGCAGGTCGGTCGCCGGCACCGCGTAGGTCGGCACGATCCGCCGAGGCTCCCACACCAGCACCGCGTCGGTGGTGTCCACGATGGTCTCGCCGTCGAGCACCACCCGGACCCGCTTCTCGGTGGGCTCGTGCCGAAGCTCCTTGAAAAGCCGCCCCATGGCGTCGCGCATACGCGTACTCATAGAACCCACCATTACGCAGTCAGCGCGAAGGCACCACCCACGGGAACGTGTCGCGGCGCGTATCGGCTGCCACCGACGGGTCCAGGCCGGAGCTGGTCGCCGAGTCACTGACCAGCGAGAACATCACCTCTGGGGCGTTGTCGGCCAGCGTGCGCCCGTTGATGCCGGTGAAACCGAAACTCGCGGGCGTGCCGACCGTGTACGGCATGACCTCGGGGAAGATCCGGCGGGCGACCAGTTCCCCGTAGCCCTCCGGATCATTCGAGTTGCCGCCGTTGGCGGCGACGAACGCGGCGATCCGCTCGGCGATGTACTTGCCGTCCTGGTTGAAGTCCGCCGACGGGTGCCGCCCGTCAGCGGGATTGCTGAAGTCGAGGTCGTCGGGCCAGAAGATCGGCCACATCATCGGCAGCCCGAACCGGTTGATCTGGTGCCAGCCGCCCTCGTCGTCCGCCAGCTTGGTGGCGCACCAGACGCCGATCTCGGCGCCCGGACGCAGGCGCGGGTGCTCGTGCCTGACTTCGAGCACGATCGAGTAGACCTGCGTACCCGCGAAGCTGTTCTTCGGTTTGCCCGCGCGCCACTTGGACAGGTCGGCCTTCGTGCCGTCGCGCACCGCCGCGTTGATCACGGACAGCTCGTCGAGGTCGATGTAGAACGGGTCGTCGATCCGCCCGGCCCAGGCCCGCACCGTGCCGGCCTCCGCGGCCTCGCCGGTGCGACCGGACACGACCGGGTTGCCGATCCCCTCGTCACCACGGGCCTCGGTGCCGGTCAGCTCACGAACTTCGTACGCCTGCTGCCCGTCGGCCCCGATCGGCTCGAACGACACCCGGTAGGTCAGCTCCTCGTGCTCGGCGGCGTCGAAGTGGACGCGGAACTCGTAGCGCGCCTCCGGGTGGAAACCGGGCATCACCTCGTCACCGGTGACGTTCGAGTTGACGTCCATCATCAGCACGGTGCAACCGTCACCGCCGAAGACGTACAGGTCGTCGATGAAGAGCTGGCCGCGCTGCGGCGCCTCAGGGGTGGGGAGGTGGTGGGACATGGTGGCACTCCTTCGAAACCCCGGAAGCTTTCGACGCTACCGGCGAAGAGGCACCCACCATCGCGGTTTGGTCAGACCTCGGCCATCGATCGGGGCAGCGGCACGGGCACGCCCGGCGCCGCCGCTTGACTTTGTGGCGTAAAGTTCTTTACGTGAGTGAGAGCTTTGTCGACAACGACCAGCCGCCGGGCGACCCGGCCGAGGCCCTCCGGCTGATCGAGGAGCAGCGCGCCGCCGCGCTGCGCCACATCCACATCGACGACCGCTGGTGGTACTGGCCGTGGGGGTTCGCCTGGCTCATCGGCTTCGGCCTGCTGTTCCTCCGGTTCGGCCCCGACGGCCGGGTCTTCGTCGACCTGCCCGAGTGGCTGCCCGTCGCCGCGCTGATCGCCCTGCTGGTCGGCGCCGGCGTGATCTCCGGGCTGACCGGCGCGCGGGCCTACGGTTCGGTGGTCGGCGAGTCCTCCCGGCGCGGCGCCTACTACGGCTGGGCCTGGAGCATCGCGTTCACCGGCGCGACGGTGATCCTCGTGCGGGTCAGCGACGCCCTGCCGGAGGACCTGCGGACGCTGGTCTGGTCGGCCACCATGGTCGCGCTCACCGGCGCGCTGCACATGGCCGGCGGCGCGATCTGGCTCAACCGCACGCTCTTCCAGCTCGGCGTCTGGATCTCCGTGGTCAACGTCGCGGGCGTCCTCGCCGGGCCGGGCTGGCAGTCGCTGATCATGTGCGTCGCGGCCGGCGGCGGCATGATCGTGTTCGGCGCGTTCGCCGGCCGCTGGCGCCGCCGGGTCACCGCATGACCGATGCCCCGCTGGACCCGGTGATCCACGCACAGGCCCGGTTGCGGGTCGTGGCGGCACTGTCCACGTTGGGCACCGGCGACCAGATCGCGTTCCCGCGCCTCCAGGACGTCCTGCGCATGACGCCCGGCAACCTCTCGGTGCACCTGCGCAAGCTCGAGGACGCCGGCTATGTCGAGATCACCAAGACCCACCGCGGCCGCACCCCGATGACCCTCGTCGCGCTTACCAACCGCGGCCGGACGGCGTTCGAGGAATACACCGCCTCCGTGCGCGCCCTGCTGCAACCCCCGGACATCAAGGAGAAGGCATGATCCTCGCGGAGGCCATCGAGGTCACCCGGAGGTACGGCGACGTCATCGCCCTCGACAACGTCTCGCTCCAGGTGGCCGAGGGCGAACTGGTCGGCCTGCTCGGCCCCAACGGCGCCGGCAAGACCACGCTGGCCAGCCTGATCACCGGTGTGCGCCGGCCCGACCAGGGCCGGGTGACCCTGTGCGGCGGCGACCCGCGCGACCCGCGTACCCGCAAAGCCCTCGGTGTGACGCCCCAGGAGACGGGCCTGCCGGCCACCCTGCGGGTCGGCGAGGTCGTCGACTTCGTCGCCGCGCACTATCCCGACCCGGTCCCCCGCGCCGAACTGCTCGACCAGTTCGGCATCGCCGACCTCGCCAAGCGGCAGACCGGCGGCCTCTCCGGCGGCCAGAAGAGGCGCCTCGCGATCGCGCTGGCGTTCGTCGGGCGGCCCAGGGTCGTGGTGCTCGACGAGCCGACCACCGGCCTCGACGTGCAGTCCCGGCGCGGCCTGTGGGACGCCATCAAGGCCTACCACGCCGGCGGCGGCACCGTGCTGCTGTCGAGCCACTACCTCGAGGAGATCGAGGCGCTCGCCGACCGGGTCGTGGTGCTCGGCCACGGGCGCGTGCTCGCCGACGACACCGTTACCGCCGTGCGCGGCATGGTCGGCGTCCGCCGGGTCAGCTTCGCGCTCGCCGGCGAACCGCCCGCGCTGCCGGGCGTGGTCGCGGTCGAGCGCCACGAGGACCGCACCCACCTGCTCACCCCCGACTCGGACGCGCTGGTCCGGGCCCTGGTCGCGTCCGATGTGGACTTTCGCGACCTGGAGGTGGCGCCGACCTCGCTCGAGGAGGCGTTCCTCGCCATCACCAAAGAGCCCGCCACCGCCGCAGCCTGAGAAGGAGGAGCACCCCTTGACGCTCGCCCTCGTCCACGCCAGATACCAGCTCCTCGAGACCATCCGCATCCCGATCGCGCTGATCGGCTCGGCGTTCTTCCCGGCCGCCTCGATGCTCTTCTTCGTCGTGCCGTTCGCGGGCGACGACCCGGTGGCCGCCACCTTCGCGACGGCCTCCATGGTCACGTTCTCCATCATGGTGAGCAGCCTGTTCACGTACGGCGTGGGCGTGGCCGACGACCGGTCCCAGCCGTGGGACGGCTACACGCGCACGCTCGCCGCCGGTGCCGGGCCGCGGTTCGCCGGCCGGATCCTCGCCGGCATGACGATGGCCCTCGTGTCGCTCGTGCCCGTGGTGCTGATCGGCGCCCTGTTCACCGAGGCGACAGTGACGCCGGCCGGTTTCCTGCTGGGCCTGGGCACGGTGTTCGTCGGCGCGCTGCCGTTCACCCTGATGGGCCTGGCCATCGGGTACGCGCTGCCGCTCAAGGCCGCGCTCGTCGTCTGCCAGGTCATCTTCTTCCCGCTGGCGTTCGGCGGTGGCCTGATGTCCGCGCCCGGCCAGGCACCGGGCTTCATCCAAGCGATCGCCCCCTACCTGCCCACCCGCGGTGCGGTCGAGCTCATGTGGGCGGCGGTCGGCGACTACCCGGTGCGGCCGCTGTCGCTGGTGATGCTCGCCGTCTGGACGGTCGCGGCCGGCGCGGTCGCGGTCTGGGCCTACCGCCGCGACGAAGGCCGCCGCTTCCACTGAAGACCTGCTGGCCGGGGAGCACGGGGGTCCCCGGCCAGCACCCTCACTTGAGGACGGTCAGCCGCTGGGTGGCGCGGGTCAGGGCGACGTAGAGGTCGTTGAGGCCCCGCGGCGACTCCGCCTCGATGCCGTCGGGATCGGCGACCACGACCGCGTCGAACTCCAGACCCTTCGCCTGCCGGGCGGAGAGCACCGCGACGGGGCTCTCCAGGTCGGGCTCGTCGCCGACCGCGACCGCCAGGTCCGGCAGCGCCGCGCGCACCTCGTCGGCCAACCCGGCGACGCGACCGGCCGGCGCGATCACCGCGAGCCGCCCGTCGCCCAGCGCCGCCGCCTCGGCCGCGAGCACCGAGCCCAGCTCGTCGACGCGGCCCAGCACCGGCGGCCGACCCGTCGAACGGACCGAGCGCGGCGGGGTGGCCGCCGGGTCGATCCGCGCCAGCACCTCGCCGGCCAGCGACATCACCTCGGCCGGCGTGCGGTAGTTGACCGTCAGCTCGGCCAGCTTCCAGCGGTCGGCCACGTACGGGTCGAACACCTCGGACCAGGCCGAGGCGCCGGCCGGGTCGCCGGTCTGCGCGATGTCGCCCACCACGGTCATCGACCGGCTCGGCGCCCGGCGCATCAGCAGCCGCCACGCCATCGGCGACAGCTCCTGCGCCTCGTCGACGATGATGTGCCCGAACGCCCACTTCCGGTCGCGGGCGGCCCGCTCGGCGGCGCTGAGCCGCAGGCCGTCCTCCTGCCGCTCGGCCAGCCGCGAGGCGTCCAGCAGGTCGGTGACCAGCAGCAGCTCGGGGTCGTCCTCGTCCTCCACGTCGATCGAGGCCGAACCGCGGGCGATCTCCAGAGCGCCCTCGGCGTAGGCCAGCTCGGAACGGCGGACCCGGTCGGCCAGCCGGCGGGCGGCGGCCTCCGCGTCGGGCAGCTCGCCGAGCTGCTCGGCGGCCTCGTCGAGCAGCGGCGCGTCGGCCGGGGTCCACGCCGCGTTCACCGGGCGGGTCAACGACGCGGCCTCGGCCAGGGTGAGCAGCTCGGTGCCGTCGGCGGCGACCCGGGCCGCGGCCAGCCGCTCGGCCGAGGAGAACAGCTCGCGCAGCAGGCGCTGCGGGGTCAGCGGGGGCCAGAGCGCGTCCAGCGCCGCGCGTACACCCGGATCGGCGTCCAACTCGGCCCGGATGTCCGCGAGGTCGGCCGCGCCCATCAGCATCGGGTCGCCGGGCGCGTCGCCCTCGCCGAGCGGGTCGTCGGCGTACGGGTCGGTGCCGATGATCTCCGCCATCTGGGCCACGAGCCCCTCGGTAACCGCGTTCGCGAACACCTCGCGGGCCAGGTTGTGCGGCCGGCCGGAGCGCCGCGCCCGGTCGCGCGCCGCGCTGACCAGGTCGCGGTCGACCGTCAGGGTCTCCTGGTCGAGCTCGACGGTGATCGGCTCGGCGGGCAGCTCCTGCCGGTCGGCGATCGCGGCGGCGAGCACGTCGACCATGGCGGCCCGGCCCTTGATCGCGGCGATCTGCTCGGGCTCCTCGCCGCGCGCGGTCACGCCCGGGTAGAGGTCGCCGAGCGTCCACAGCAGCACGCCGGTCTCGGCCAGCGACGGCAGCACGTGCGAGATGTAGCGCAGGAACGTCGGGTTGGGACCGACGACCAGCACGGCCCGCGACGACAGCTCGCGGCGGTGGGTGTAGAGCAGGTACGCGGCCCGGTGCAGCGCCACCGCGGTCTTGCCGGTGCCCGGGCCACCTTGGACGACCAGCACCCCGCTCAGGTCGGCGCGGATGATCCGGTCCTGTTCGGCCTGGATCGTCTCGACGATGTCGCGCATGCGCCCCGTGCGCCGGGCGTCGACCGCGGCGAGCAGCGCCGCCTCGCCGGCGAGACCCTCCCGGTTGGCGGAGCCGGCCGCGTCGGACAGGTCGAGCACCTCGTCGTCGAGCGCGACCACCGTGCGCCCCTTGGAGCGGATGTGCCGGCGCCGGCGGATGCCCAGCGGGTCGGCCGCGGTGGCGAGGTAGAACGGCCGCGACGCGGGCGCCCGCCAGTCGAGCAGCAGCGGCTCGTAGTCGCCGGCCTCGTCGAAGATGCCGATCCGGCCGATGTAGAGCGGGTCGCCGGACTCCGGGTCGAGCCGGCCGAAGCACAGCCCGCTCTCCACCGCGGAGAGCTGGCCGAGCTGCTCGGTGTACATACCGACCGACGACTCGCGCTGTGACCGGGCCTGCGGCGTGCCGCCGGTGGCCTCGAGGACGCCCGCGAGGCGCTGCTCGGCCAGCGCCCGCATCGCGTCCAGGCGGTCGTAGAGCCCCGTCAGGTGCTTTTGCTCAGCTTCCATCTCGGCGGGTGAGTCTGTGGGATCGAGGACGCGACTAGGATCAACGCGCTCAGACAACGACTTTTCCTCCGGAAGCGAACCGGGAACCATGCGAACTCCCCAAGATACCGCGACCGCGGTGGGTCTGAACCGCGCGCTGCTGGCCCGCCAGGGCCTGCTGGACAGGCATATCGGACCAGGTGGCGGTAAGCACAGCGGCAAAGCACTGGTGTCGGCTATCGAACAGGTGGGCGCACTTCAGGCTCAACAGTGGTCCTCGCCACCCGTCGGCCTCTGGAGCCGGCTGGCCGACTTCGCCCACGACGACCTGTGGGCCGTGCTCGGCAAGGGCGACGTCGTCACCGGCATCCTCATGCGCCGCACCCTCCACCTCGTCAGCGCGGCCGAGCACCCGAGCTGGGCCCGGATCGCCGCGGAGACCGGGGTCGGCGGCTGGTTGCTGCGCGGCGTCGAGACACCGGAGCGCGCCGACGACATGCTGAAGGCGACCATCGCGTACGCGAAGCAGGCTCGCACCGGCGACGAGCTGACGGCGTTCGCGGACCAGTGGGTGGAAGACCACCCGGATGCCCTGCCCGACAAGGCGGTGGCGGCCCAGCGGGAATACAAGTGGCGCCCGTTCCGGGCCCAGCCGGCCTTCGTCAAGGTGCCCGCGAACGGCGACTGGGGTGCCAAGACCCCGGCCGCCTACCACGCCGGCCCGCCCACCCCGAACGGTCTGACCAGCGAAAAGGCGTGGGAGACGGCGGTCACCCGGCACCTGGGCGCGTTCGGGCCGGCCGGTGCCGACGACATCGCCTACTGGCTCGGCGCCACGGCCGGGCCGGTCAAGGCCGCGATCGACCGGCTCGACCTGCTCACGCTCGGCGAGGCGGGTGGCCGGCGGACGCTCTACGACCTGCCTGGCGCGCCCCGGCCGGCCGACGACACGGACGCGCCGCCGCGGTTCCTGCCGGCGTTCGACAACGCGCTGCTGGCGTACGCCGCCAACCGCCGGGCCCGGATCCTGCCCGACGCGCACAAGGAGCGGGTCTATCTCAAGCGGAACCTGCGCTGGCTGCCCACCCTGCTGGTGGACGGTCTGGTCGCGGGGGTCTGGTCGTCCGAGACCAAGCGCGGAGTGGCGACGCTCACGGTCAACGCCTTCGACAACCTGACCAAAGCGGCCGCCGCGGCGGTCGAGGCCGAGGGTGAGGGCCTGGTCCGCTTCACGGAGCCGACCGCCAAAGATCACGTCGTACGGATAACCACGAGCTGATCACCGCCGTCCCGCCTATCCTTGGGCGCGAGATGAACGCGCCCTTGCCCGCCCGCCTGTCGACCCTGACCCTGCGTGACGCGCACCGGCTGGGCCGGCGGCTGGAGGGCACGCGCAAGATCCGCGACGCCACCAAGAAGGCCGCGGCGCTCGCCGCCATCGAGGCCGAGGTCGACGCGGCGCAGGGCCGGGTCGCCGCCCGGCAGGCGGCTGTCCCGGTGATCCGCTACCCGGCCGAGCTGCCGGTCAGCGAGCGGCGCGACGACATCGCGGCGGCGATCCGCGACCACCAGGTGGTGATCGTCGCCGGCGAGACCGGGTCCGGCAAGACGACCCAGATCCCCAAGATCTGCCTGGAGCTGGGCCGGGGCGTCCGCGGTCAGATCGGGCACACCCAGCCCCGCCGGCTGGCCGCCCGCACGGTCGCCGACCGGATCGCCGAGGAGCTCGGCACGCCGCTGGGCAGCACCGTCGGCTACAAGGTCCGGTTCACCGACCGGGGCGGCGACGACACGCTGGTCAAGCTGATGACCGACGGCATCCTGCTGGCGGAGCTGCAGAACGACCGGGACCTGCTGCGGTACGACACGCTGGTGATCGACGAGGCGCACGAGCGCAGCCTCAACATCGACTTCATCCTCGGTTACCTGGCGTCACTCCTGCCCCGCCGGCCCGACCTCAAGGTGATCATCACCTCGGCGACCATCGAGACGGAACGGTTCGCCCAGCACTTCCGGCAGGCGTCCGGCGAGCCGGCGCCGGTGGTGGAGGTGTCCGGGCGCACGTACCCGGTCGAGGTCCGCTACCGGCCCCTCGTGCTGGAGGAGGCCGTAGACGACGAGGACGACGAGGAGGTCGCCGGCGCGGTCGTGCGCGACCCGATCCAGGCGATCGGCGACGCGGTCACCGAGCTGGCCGCCGAGGGGCCGGGCGACATCCTGGTCTTCCTGAGCGGCGAGCGGGAGATCCGGGACACCGCCGACGCGCTGGGCCGCCTGGACCTGCCCCTGCTGGAGGTGGTGCCGCTCTACGCCCGGCTGTCCGCCGCCGAGCAGCACCGGGTCTTCCAGCCGCACACCGGCCGCCGGGTCGTGCTCGCCACCAACGTCGCGGAGACCTCGCTGACGGTTCCCGGCATCAAGTACGTGGTCGACCCGGGCACCGCGCGGATCTCCCGCTACAGCCACCGGCTCAAGGTGCAGCGGCTGCCGATCGAGCGGGTCTCGCAGGCGTCGGCCAACCAGCGCAAGGGCCGCAGTGGACGGACGTCGCCGGGCATCTGCATCCGGCTCTACGACGAGCAGGACTTCCTCTCCCGCGCCGAATACACCGAGCCGGAGATCCTGCGTACCAACCTCGCCTCGGTCATTCTTCAGATGACCGCGATCGGTCTGGGCGACATCGCGAAGTTCCCGTTCATCGACCCGCCGGACCGGCGCAACATCACCGACGGTGTGGCGCTGCTGCAGGAGCTGGGCGCGCTGGACGACGCGAAGCGGCTCACCGACGTCGGCCGGCGACTGGCGCAGCTCCCCGTCGACCCGCGGCTGGGCCGGATGGTGCTGGAGGCCGACCGCAACGGCTGCCTCGACGAGGTGTCGGTGGTCGCGGCCGCACTGTCCATCCAGGACCCGCGCGAACGGCCGGTCGAGCACCGCGCGCACGCCGACCAGTTGCACGCCCGGTTCGCCGACCCGACCTCGGACTTCGTCGCCTACCTCAACCTGTGGCGGCACCTGCGCGACCGGCAGCGCGAACTGTCCTCCAGCGCGTTCCGCCGGCTGTGCCGGGCCGAACACCTCAACTACCTGCGGGTGCGGGAATGGCAGGACATCCACGCCCAGCTCCGGCAGGTGACCAAGTCGCTGTCGCTGGTGGCGTCGTCGTCGCCCGACCCCGACCGGCTGCACCAGTCGCTGCTGGCGGGGTTGCTCTCGCAGATCGGGCTGCGGGAGGGCGAGAAGCGCGAATACCTGGGTGCCCGGGGCGCGCGCTTCGCCATCTTCCCGGGTTCGACCTTGACCAAGAAGCCGCCGCGGTACGTGATGTCGGCCGAGCTGGTCGAGACCTCCCGGCTGTGGGCGCGGGTCAACGCGCGGATCGAGCCCGAGTGGGTCGAGCCGCTCGCGGCCCATCTCGTCAAGCGCAGCTACAGCGAGCCCCACTGGGAGAAGAAGCAGGCGTCGGTGGTCGCCGTCGAGCGGGTGACGCTGTTCGGCGTGCCGATCGTGGTCGGCCGGCGGGTCCAGTACGGCCGGATCGACCCGGCGCTGTCCCGCGAGCTGTTCATCCGGCACGCGCTGGTCGAGGGCGACTGGACCACCAACCACCGGTTCTTCAGCGACAACGCCGCGCTGCTGGAGTCGGTGGCGGCGCTGGAGGACCGGGTGCGGCGGCGCGACATCCTGGTCGACGACGAGACCCTGTTCTCGTTCTACGACGCGCGGATCCCCGCCGACGTGGTGTCGGGACGGCACTTCGACACGTGGTGGAAGGCCGAGCGGCGGCGCGACCCGGCGCTGCTCACGTTCACGCGCGAGTTCCTCGTCAACGCCGGCCGCGGCGACGTCGACCCCGGCGCCTATCCCGACGTGTGGCGCTCCGAGTCGGCGCCGTTGCCGCTGACGTACGAGTTCGCGCCGGGGTCCACGAACGACGGTGTCACGGTCGACGTGCCGCTGCCGATGCTGGGCCAGGTGCGGCCCGAGGACTTCGACTGGCAGGTGCCGGGTCTGCGCGAGGACCTGGTGATCGCACTGCTCCGCTCGCTGCCCAAGGCGATCCGCACCAACTTCGTGCCGGCGCCCGACTTCGCGCGCGCGGTGCTGGCCCGGATCCGGCCCGCCGACGGTGTGTCGCTCGTGGACGCCGTGACCAATGAGCTGCGCCGGATGACCGGTGTGACGGTGCCGCACGACGCCTGGGACTACGGGCGGGTGCCCGAGCACCTGAAGCTGACCTACCGGGTGGTCGACGGCGACCGCGAGGTGGCCCGCGGCAAGGACCTGCCGGCGTTGCAGGCGCAGCTCAAGGCGGAGGTACGCGCGACCGTCACCGCGGCCGCGCCCGGCATCGCCCGCACCGGCCTGACGGCGTGGGACTTCGGCCCTCTCCCCCGGTCGCTGGAGCAGGATCGCGCGGGGTTCCGGGTGACGGCCTATCCGGCGCTGGTCGACGAGGGCGCCACGGTCGGCGTCGAGGTGTTCGACACGGCCGCGGAACAGGCCGCGGCGATGGTCGCCGGCACGCGGCGCCTGTTGCTGTTGACGCTGCCGAACCCGGCGACGTTCCTGCAGGGCCGGTTGACCAACCAGCAGAAGCTGGCGCTGTCCCGCAATCCGCACCGGGGGGTGGCGGAGCTCCTGCGGGACTGTGCGGGCGCCGCCGTCGACCGGCTGGTCGCCCAGGCCGGCGGCCCGGCTTGGGACCCGGCCGCGTTCGCGGCGCTGCGCGACCAGGTGCGGGCCGATCTGGTCGACACGGTGGTCCTGGTCGTCGACCGGGTGGAGCGGGCGCTGGCGGCGCAGCATGCGGTGGAGCAGCAGATCTCGCGGATGACGTCGCTCGACGCGCTGGCGGCGCGCAGCGACGTGCGGGCGCAGATCTCGTCGCTGATCTACGCCGGCTTCGTGACCGCGACCGGCTGGACCCACCTGGGCGACCTGCCGCGCTACATGGCGGCGGCGGAGCGGCGGCTGGACCGGCTGGGCCAGGACCCGGCCCGGGACCGCGCCGGCCAGGCCCGGATCGCCCAGGTGCAGAAGGAGTACGAGGCGATGATGGCGGCCCTGTCACCGAGCCGCCGGCGCGCGGAGGCGGTCACGGAGATCCGCTGGATGATCGAGGAACTGCGGGTCAACGTGTTCGCCCAGGCGCTGGGCACCCCCTACCCGGTCTCGGAACAACGCATCTACAAGGCGATGGACGCCGCCGAGGCGGCGTGACCTGGGCCTGTCCTGCCGCTCAACGTGAGCCGAGACGGGAGTCCAGGCGTCGTTTGGT
>NZ_BONC01000041.1 GCF_016862515.1 Asanoa iriomotensis | reverse complement strand
GGTCGGCCGGGTCGAGCAGGTCGACGAAGTGCCGGCGCACCGATGCCACATGCAGCTTGGCCGCCGCCTGGATGGTTGCCCAGCCCGCCTCGGTGAGCACCACGGTGGCGCTGCGGCCGTCGCTCGCGCAGTCGTCGCGGGTGACCAGGCCGCGCTGCTGCATCCGGCTGACGTGGTGGGACAGCCGGCTGACCGACCAGCGGATCGCGGCTGCGAGCTCGCCGAGGCGCATCCGGTGGTCGGGTGCGTCGGAGACGGTCGAGAGCACGTCGTAGTCGGCGTCGGACAGGCCGGAGTCGGCCGCCAGGTCGCGGGTGATCTGCAGGTCGAGCAGCGTGCGCAGCCGCCGGTAGCCGAGCCACGCCCGCATCTCGTCGTCGGTCAGCCACCTGGTCATAGGACCAGCGTAAACACTCTGCTTGACATGTCAAACAGAGTCGCTACTCTGTTTGACATGTCAAGCAGGTTGTTGCGGCTCTTCGCCGGTCTGGTGCTCTTCGGGGTCAGCCTCGGGCTGATGGTCCGCGCCGACCTCGGCCTCGGCCCGTGGGACGTGTTCCACCAGGGCGTCGCGGAGCGGATCGGGCTGTCGATCGGCCTGGTCGTCAACCTCACCGCGGTCGTCGTGCTGCTCCTCTGGATCCCGCTGCGCCAGCGGCCCGGCATCGGCACGGTCGCCAACGTCGTGGTGGTCGGCCTGGTCACCGACGGCACCCTGTGGCTGCTGCCGCCGATCGACGCGCTGCCCGTCCGGATCGCGCTGCTGGTCGCCGGCATCCTCGCCAACGCGGTCGCGACCGGGCTCTACGTCGGCGCCGGCCTCGGCCCCGGCCCGCGCGACGGGCTGATGACCGGGCTCGCCGCCCGGGGCCACTCGATCCGGCTGGTCCGCACCGGCATCGAACTGGCCGTGCTCGCCATCGGCTTCGTGCTCGGCGGCTCGGTCGGTTTCGGCACCATCGCGTACGCACTGGCCATCGGTCCTCTGGTCGGGGTCTTCCTGCCCCTGCTCACCGTCCCGAAAGGACAACCGGCATGACGAGAATCCTGTTCGGGCTGGACGTGCCCGCCACCACCTCGCCCGGGGAGCCCGCGGTCGACCCGGTCGCCGCGGCCCGCGCGGCCGAGGCCGCCGGCTTCGACTTCGTCTCGGCGTCCGACCACCCGTGCGGCGACGACCCGAGCTTCGAGAACTGGACGATGCTGACCTGGATGCTGGCCAACACCGGCCGGCTGCGGGTGCTGCCCCGGGTGCTCGGCGTGCCCTACCGCAACCCGGCGCTGGTGGCCAAGATGGCCGAGACGCTCGACCGGCTCTCCGGCGGGCGGCTCCTGCTCGGCCTCGGCGGCGGCTCGGCCGACCACGAGTTCCGCGCGTTCGGCATCGGCGTCCCGACGCCGCGCGACAAGGTGGACGGCCTCGCGGAGGCCATCGCGGTGATCCGTGGGCTGTGGACCGGGCCCGCGTTCAGCTTCGCCGGGCGGATCCACCGCACGCAGGGCGCGACCATCACGCCGCGGCCGGCCCGGGCGATCCCGATCTGGGTCGGCACGTTCGGGCCGCGGGCGCTCGCGGTGACCGGCCGGCTGGCCGACGGCTGGATTCCCTCGCTCGGTCACGCGCCGCCGGAGACCATCCCCGGGCGGCGCGACCGGATCGCCCGGGCCGCCGAGGAGGCCGGACGCTCCATCGAGGAGATCACCTGCGGCTACCACCTGGACGTGCCGCCGGGCGGTGCGGGTGAGGTGACCGAGACACTGCTGGGCTACGTGCGGCTGGGCTTGTCGGCGTTCAACTTCCGGGTCAGCGGGGCCGATCGGGACGAGCGGGTCGAGTGGCTCGCGACCGAGGTGCTGCCGGGCGTACGACAGGCTGGTTGAGCGCGCAAGTCTTGTAGTTCTGTCCCGGCAGGACCACTATGTCCGTACGGTGGCCTTCAAGGGGGATGTGTCATGCAGGTTCGCGATGCCATGTCCAAACAGGTTCTGGTCGTCGGTCCCGAACACACGCTCCGGCAGGCCGCCAGCATGATGGCCACCCGCCGGGTCGGGTCCGCCGTCGTCATCGATCCCGATGCCCAGGGGATCGGCATCATGACCGAACGCGACGTGCTCTACGCCATCGGCGGCAACCTCGACCCCGACGTGGAAACGGTGGGCGGGCACATCACCTGGGACGTGGTCTACGCCAGTCCTGAGTGGACGCTCGAAGAGGCGGCGCTGGCGATGTCCCGCGGCGGCTTCCGCCACCTGGTGGTGCTGGAGGGCACCGAGGTGGTCGGGGTGGTCTCGGTCCGCGACATCATGCGTGTCTGGGCCGCGGCCCGCGAGCGCGTCTGACCCTTTCGGGGCAAACTGGGGGTATGACGGGGCGCGCGGTCCACGGCTCGACGACCGAGATGATCAAGACGGTCGCGGCCGGTCGGCCCGTGCGCCGCGAGCCCGCTGGTGACCCGCCCGGCGACGTCGACTCCGCGACCGAGACGCTGCTGATCGGCGACGAGCGGTTCCGGATCGAGCGGATCGGGCGGCCGCTCGACTGGGTGATGCGCGCGCTCGGCGACGGCGCCGACGGCCGGGCGCCCTGGACCGTGCTGCTCTGGCAGGGCGGGCTGCTCGACCGGCTGCCCCGCACGGTCGACCACACCATCGCCGGGGTGAGCTGGGACCCGACCACGGAGATCGCCGACCTGCTGGTGCTCGACGAGCCGCGGTCCTCCGTACCCTGGGAAATCGATCTTGATTCGCACTATCGCGTGCTCGACCATATGGCCGCGATGCACGCGCGGTTCTGGCATTTCACCGACCCGGTCGGGCTCGCGCCCCCCGGCGCCCGCTACACCGCGCTCGCGCCGTCGACCGGCATCCGAGAGGCCGGCTCCGGCGCCGATGCCCTGGTCGTGGGTTGGGCCGCCCTCGCCGCCGACCAGCCAGAGGCGCACGCGGTGGCGCTCGCGCTGGCGGTCGAGCCGGCACCCTTGCTGGCCGAGCTCGACGGCCTGCCGACCACCCTGGTCAACGGCGACTGGCGGGTCGGCAACCTGCGGCCGATCGGTGACGGGCGCACCGCGCTGCTCGGCTGGGGCTGGGCGGGCGCCGCCGGTTGCTGCGTCGACCTGGCCGGCTACCTGGCGCTCAACGCCGGCAAGCTGCCGGAGAGCAAGAACGCCACGATCGAGGCATACCGGGCCGCGCTGGACCGCCACAAGATCGACACCGCGGGCTGGTGGGACCGGCAGCTCGAGCTGGCGCTGCTCGGCGCGTTCGTGCAACTGGGCTGGTCGAAGACCACCGACCAGATGGAACTGGCCTGGTGGATCGACCGAGTGATGCCCACCGCCCGCACGTTGCCGGACTGACTTGTTCTCCTAGGCTGGTTACCCATGACCGCCGCGCAGCTCATCTCGTTCGCCCGTGGGGCACCGTCCTTGGACATCGTCGACGTCGAAGGGCTCAAGGCCGCCGCCGTGCGCGCCTTCGACGCCGATCCGGGTGGCGTCACCGCCTACGGCACGTCCGTCGGCTACCTGCCGCTGCGCAAGTGGATCGCCGACAAGCACGGCGTCGCGCCGGAGCAGGTGCTCGTCACCAACGGCTCGCTGCAGGCCGACGCGTTCCTCTTCGACCACCTGGTCGGCGCCGGCGACGCCGTCGTGGTCGAGCGGCCGACCTACGACCGCACGCTGCTCAACCTGCGCAACAAGGGCGGCGACGTGCACGCGGTGAGCACCGCGGCGGACGGCATCGACGTCGACGAGCTGCGCAAGCTGCTGGAGTCGGGCGTGCGGCCCACGATCGCCCACATCATCCCGAACTTCCAGAACCCGGCCGGCGTCACGCTCTCGGCGGAGAAGCGGCGCGCGCTGCTCGACCTGGCCGCCGAATACGGCTTCACGATCTTCGAGGACGACCCGTACGCGGACATCCGGTTCCGTGGCGACGCGCTGCCGTCGATGCTGTCGATGGACGATCGCGGTGTGGTGGTGCACGCGTCGAGCTTCACCAAGACGGTCTGCCCCGGCGTGCGGGTCGGCTACCTGGTCGGGCCCGCGCCGCTGATCGCGGAGATCGCCAAGAAGGCCACGAACCTCTACATCTCGCCCGGCATGGTCGCGCAGGCGATCGTCTACCAGTTCTGCGTGGCCGGTGACCTCGATCGGTCCATCGACACCGTGTGCACGGCGCTGGCCGAGCGGGTCCGCGTGCTGGCCGCCGCGCTGCGCGAGCACATCCCGGGCGTCTCCTTCACCGAGCCCGAGGGCGGCTACTTCCTCTGGGTCGACTTCCCCGAGGATGTCGACGTCGACAAGCTGCTGCCGGCGGCGACCGCGCGCGGCGTGGCCGTGGTCAAGGGCAGCGACTTCCTGCTGGAGGGCGGCAAGCACGCGCTGCGGCTGGCGTTCTCGGCCGTGACCGTCGACGAGATCGACGAAGGCGTGCGCCGGCTGGCGGCGGCCATCGAGGATATCCGCGGGTAATTGGGGACGACCAACGGCACTCTGTCGGATTCCCGACAGAGTGCCCCATCCGTGTGATGAGGGGCTGACCCGGCACGGGTCGACGGTGAACAATGCGATCCACCGGTCGGTCCGGTGTCGGAAACCGACCCCCTCAGCACTACCCCGCCCCCGATGGCGCCGGGTGGGCCGCTCGCACCCCACCCCCCGACGCGGCCGGTCCACCCGGCGCCCCCCGGCGGGGTCTTCATGACGCGATCCTGACGGCCTGTGGCCACCTTCCGGGCGTAACCTCCTTCTCGGCCCATCCGGGTTGCCGGGTTCGGAGGGAGGCATGTCGATGGCGACTGACGCCGACAAGACCGATCAGGTTCGCCCCAAGACCAGGTCGTGGAGCGATCCGGTCCGGGCGATGACCCGCATGCTCGGTCCCGCCGAGCCCAAGCCCGTGGCGCCAGCTGGGTTCCGTGGCCGGGACACGATCGTCGACTGCGCGTTGTACGTCGACGGCGTGCGGCAGCCCGGCGAATGGTCGCCGGAGGACGCGCTGCACGCGGCGCGCGAGGAGACCGGCAACGCGTTCGTCTGGGTCGGGCTGCACGAGCCGAGCCTGACCACGATGACCGGCATCGCCGAGACGTTCGAGCTGCACGAGTTGGCCGTCGAGGACGCCGTGCACGCCGAGCAGCGCCCCAAGCTGGAGCAGTTCGGCGAGATCAACTCGCTGGTCATGCGGACCGCGCGGTACGTGCGGCACGCCGAGCTGACCGAGACCACCGAGGTGGTCGAGACCGGCCAGGTGATGCTGTTCATCGGTCCGGAGTTCGTGATCACCGTGCGGCACGGCGACGCCTGCCGACTGGCGCCCGTGCGGGCCGGGCTCGAGCAGCGCAAGGAGTTGCTGGCGCAGGGCCCCTGGTCGGTGGCGTACGCGATCGCCGACCACATCGTCGACCTCTACATCGACGTCAGCGACCAGGTGGAGACCGACCTCGACGACCTGGAGACGCAGGTCTTCGCCCGCCAGGTGCACGGCCGGATCCAGCGGATCTACCAGATGAAGCGGGAGCTGGTCGAGTTCAAGCGGGCCGTGGTCCCGCTGCTGCGGCCGATCATGCAGCTGACCGAGTCGACCAACCGGCACGTGCCCAAGGAGATCCGGCGCTTCTTCCGTGACGTGCAGGACCACTTGATCCGGGTCGCCGAGCAGGTCAACGGCTACGACGACCTGCTCAACTCGATCCTCCAGGCACGCCTGGCGCAGGTCTCCGTCGAGCAGAACAACGACATGCGCAAGATCGCCTCCTGGGCGGCCATCTTCGCCGTGGAGACCTTCATCGCCGGCATCTACGGCATGAACTTCCCGAACATGCCGGAGTTCCGCTGGGAGTACGGCTATCCCGCGGTGCTGACCCTGATGTTGCTCGCGGCGATCGTGCTCTACCGCTGGTTCCGCCGCTCGGGCTGGCTGTAAGGAACGGTCCGTTCTTAACGCTTTCCGCATAGGAACGGTCCGTTACTAACACCGAGTGTTAATAACGGACCGTTCCTTGTGCTTTCAGCTGCGGCCGTTGGGTGAGTTCATGTGCTCGCTGCTGGCCGTCGGGTCCGTGCTCTGCGGCGGTTGCCCGGTTGACGAGAAGCGCTCGCCGGCCCGGCTGCGGGCCGAGGTGGCGGCGCTCTTGGCGGTCGCGGCCGCGCTCTTCACCGAGGACCGGGCGGCGTCGGCGGCGTCACCGATCCGGCCGTGGCTGTGGCCCCGGCCGCCGCCCGACGCGCCCTGGCGGGCCGAGTCCAGCGACTTGCTCGGGTCGTACTCGTCCCACTGCTGCTGCCGGCGCCGGCGCATGACCGCCGCGGCGCCGAACGCGGCGCCGGCGACCAGGATCGCGGCCACGATCGGCCACCTGCGGCTGCTCGCACCGGCGTCGACCGCCTTGTCGGCGCGCCGGCCGTTGCCCCGGCTCGGCCTGCGCACCGCCTTCGCGGCGTCGCGCGTGCGGTGACCCGCGGCCGAGGCGAGCGGCCGGACCGACGTCCGCGTCGACTCCCAGCCACTGCGGGTCGACTCCCAGCCGGTGCCGGCCGCATCGCGGACCCGGGCAGCCGACGGGATCACGAAATCGCGGGCGGACTCGACCCGCGGCCGGACCGCCGTGCTGACCCCGCCGGCCGCGTGGCCGGCGGCGGCCTTCAAGTGCTCGAGGCTGTCGCCGAGCTCGGTTCGGACCAACTCAGCGCGAGTTCTCCGTCGGATACCAAACACCAGACCCCCACCTTCCTGGGCGTAGTTCCTCCTGCATCCTCCACCTTTGGACGTGTCCGCATTGCCGGAACGGGCACATGGGAGGATCGAACTGAAACTCACCGACGACGGAGGAGTACCCGTGGCCGAGACCCTTTACGCCACCCTGCATACGAACCGCGGCCCGATCCGCCTGGAGCTGTTCCCGAACCACGCGCCGAAGACGGTGCAGAACTTCGTGGAGCTCGCAGAGGGCACCCGCGACTACGTGGACCCGCGCACCGGGCAGAAGGGCAACGGGCCCTACTACGACGGCACCATCTCGCACCGGGTGATCTCGGGCTTCATGATCCAGATGGGCGACCCGACCGGCACCGGTCGCGGCGGCCCGGGCTACGAGTTCGCCGACGAGTTCCACCCGGAGCTGCGTTTCGACCGCCCGTACCTGCTGGCGATGGCCAACGCGGGCCCGGGCACCAACGGCTCGCAGTTCTTCATCACGGTCGGCCAGACGCCGCACCTGAACAACCGCCACACGATCTTCGGCCAGGTCGCCGACCAGGACTCGGCCAAGGTCGTCGACGCGATCGCGAACACGCCGACCAACCACGGCGACCGTCCGCTGGAGGACGTGGTCATCGAGCGCGTCGAGATCCAGCGGGTAAACGGCTGATCGACGGAGCCAGGTACCTTTCTTGGCATGAGTGAATCGCCCCCGACGGCAGCGCCGGTCTGCTATCGGCACCCGTCGCGGGAGACCTGGGTGCGCTGCACGCGATGCGAGCGCCCAATATGCCCGGATTGTATGCGCGACGCCTCGGTCGGGCACCAGTGCCCGGAGTGCGTCGCCGAAGGACGCCGGACCCAGCGGTCGGCGCGCACTGCCTTTGGCGGCAGTGTCGCCGGCCGCGACGGTGTGGTGACCAAGACGCTGATCGGGCTCAACGTCATCGCGGCGCTGATCGGCGTCGCGCTATACGGTGCCGACACCCTGCTTCCCAACGGCGGCCTGTTCGGTCAGCTGACGCAGTGGCAGTTGGCCGGCGGCGTGTTCGGCCCGTCGTTCGGCTGGAACACAAACCAAGGCGTCGTCGTCTACACCGGCGTCTACGACGGTGGCTACTACCGCCTCGTCACGGCGATGTTCATCCACTACGGGATCATCCACCTGCTGTTCAACATGTGGGCCCTGTGGACGGTGGGCCGCCCGCTCGAGGCCGCGCTCGGCCGGTTCCGGTTCGCGGCGCTCTACCTGCTGGCCGGCATCGGTGGCAACGTCGCGGCGCTCCTCATCAACCCGAACGCGACGAGCGCCGGCGCCTCGACAGCCATCTTCGGCCTGTTCGCGGCGTTCTTCGTGATCGCCAGGCGGCTCGGTGGCGACACGCGGCAGATCCTCGTCGTGCTGGTGATCAACCTTGTCATCACGTTCACGCTGCCGGGCGTCTCGTGGGCGGGCCACGTCGGTGGCCTGGTCACCGGAGCGCTGGTCGCGGCGATCCTCGCTTACGCACCGCGCGACCGGCGCACGGTGATCCAGGCCGTGGGTTGCGCGATCGTGCTGGTCGCGCTGGTCGGCATCACCCTCGCCAAGGTCGCGAGCGTCACCGCTTAGCGGCCGCGTTCAGCGCGGCGGCCACCTCTTCCGGCGGCGCGCCCAGGTCGTGCTTGCTGAACACGTGCAGCGCGTCGCCGGTGTCGATCTCCAGGGTCTCGCTGCGCACGCCCGCGTGCGACCGCTCGTCGACCGCGATCCGCTCCACCGCCGACCAGGGGATGTGCCGCCGGCCGGCGAAGCCGGTGCGCACGGTCAACCCGGTCTCGTCGGCGGCCAGCCGCACCGGGGCCAGCAGGTCACGGAAGCCCCAGACGACCAGCACCGCCGCCGCGACGACCGCCACGGCCAGGGCGACCGTGTCGGTGGCGAACAGCGCGGCCAGCACCAGCAGCAGGACGGCGCCGACGAGCTTCAGCGTGGGCAGGGCCGGTGGGATCCGCCAGTGCGAGGTCACCGAACAAGCATCCCAGCCGGGCGGGCCGCCGCACGACGTAGGATTCGGTCAAAGCTCACGTTACCGGGGAGTAATCATGCGGGACGCGGTCATCGTCGGTGCGGTCAGAACTCCGGTCGGGCGGCGCAACGGCGGCCTGACGGGCGTACACCCGGTTGATCTTTCGGCGCATGCCCTGCGTGCGCTGGCCGAGCGGCTCGCCCTGGACCCGGCCGAGGTCGACGACGTGGTCTGGGGTTGCGTGTCGCAGGTCGGCGACCAGTCGTGGAACGTCGCGCGGGGCGCGGTGCTCGCCGCCGGCTGGCCCGAGTCGGTGCCCGGCACCACGCTCGACCGGCAGTGCGGCTCGAGCCAGCAGGCGATCCACTTCGCGGCGGCGGCCGTCATCGCGGGCCAGAGCGACCTGGTGGTCGCCGGCGGGGTCGAGTCGATGAGCCGGGTGCCGATGGGCTCCAGCATCGGCGAGGGCAACGCGTTCGGCGACCAGGTGCGGGCCCGCTACCGTGACCACGAGGGCTTCGCGGCCGACGACCCGGTGCCGTTCAGCCAGGGCGTCGGCGCCGAGATGATGGCCGCGCGGTGGGGCTTCGACCGGGGCCACCTGGACGAGTACGCGCTGGCCAGTCACCAGAAAGCGGCTGCCGCCCAGGACGCCGGGCTGTTCGACGCGGAGATCGCGCCGGTGGCCACCGCCGACGGCGGGAAGGTGGCCGTCGACGAGGGCGTCCGGCGCGACACGTCGCTGGCGGCGCTGGGCGAGTTGAAGACGCCGTTCCGCGCCGACGGGGTGGTGACCGCGGGCTCAGCGTCGCAGATCTCCGACGGCGCCGCCGCGCTCGCGGTGACCACCAGCGAGTGGGCGGCCGCGCACGGCCTGCGCCCGTTGGCCCGGATCCACACCGCGGTGGTCGCGGCCGACGACCCGGTCGTGATGCTGACCGCGCCGATCCCGGCCACGGCCAAGGTGTTGCGCCGCGCGGGGCTGGGCATCGAGGAGATCGGCGTGTACGAGGTCAACGAGGCGTTCGCGCCGGTGCCTCTGGCGTGGCTGACGGAGACCGAAGCCGACCCGGCCCGGTTGAACCCGCGCGGCGGCGCGATCGCGCTCGGTCACCCGCTCGGCGGCTCGGGCGCCCGGATCATGACGACGATGCTGCATCACATGCGGGACAACGGCATCCGCTACGGCCTGCAAACCATGTGCGAGGGCGGCGGCATGGCCAACGCGACGATCGTCGAGTCGCTTTAATCCCGTTAGGGTAAATGATCCTAATGGAGGTTTAAAGAACTCGGCACAGGGCAGGCCGCGTCCCGCCAACGAGACGCATCGTTGTGAAGGGCATGGACGTCTTCTCCCGTACGTTCCTGCCCGCCGCCGCAGAAGCCGGCGTGGCCATCCCGACCGTCAGCCGGCACATGCCGGTTTTCCGGCGGTGTGTCGCCGCTGACGACGCCGCCGCGCTGGTCGCCCGCTGCAATCGCGCCGATCGGCCCACGCAGGGCGAGTACCTGCTGCTGTTGACGTATCGCCGCCTGGTCGTGACCCACGAGTCTCGGATGCTCCACCGCCTCCGGCTGCATCTGAACACCGAACTGGGCCACCTGGGCAACGTGACGTGGAACCCCGATCCGCGGCTGTCCGCGGTTGAGCTGGCGGCCACTGCCGTCGATGGGGTCCGGGAGCGATTCTGGATCCGGGTCGGCCACCCCAAGCAGGTGTGGCACCTGGACGCGCTGCTCAGCCACGTCTTCCGCCCGCGCGCAGCACGCGCGGGAGCCGGCGCGGCGGCCGGGGATCGTGCCCCGGCCGCCACCCGGGACGCCCTGCGCCGGGACACCGCGGCCTGGGAGACCCTGGGACGCTCGCGCCGGGCCGTTGCGGTGGCGTTCTAACAGTCCTCTTACACAACCCGGTGCGGGCGTCGGCCATGATGGGCCGGTGGCTGACGGCCTGGTGCTCGTCGTCGAGGACGAGCGGGCGATCGCGGATCTGGTCCGGCTCTATCTGAGCCGCGACGGCTTCGGCGTGCACGTCGAGCACGACGGCGAGGCCGGGCTGGCCGCGGCCCGCCGGCTCCGTCCGGTCGCCAGCGTGCTGGACATCGCCCTGCCGGGCATGTCCGGCACCGAGATCTGCCGCCGGCTCCGCGAGGCCGGCGACTGGACCCCCGTCATCTTCCTGACCGCCCGCGACGACGAGGTCGACCGGATCGTCGGCCTCGAGCTGGGGGCGGATGACTACATCACCAAGCCGTTCTCGCCGCGCGAGCTGGTGGCCCGGCTGCGGGCGGTGCTGCGCCGCGCCGACGGCGGGGTGGCGGCTGCCGCCGACCGGCCGCGCAGCCTTGGCCCGCTGACCCTGGACCCGGGCCGGCGCAGCGTGACGGTGCTCGACGTGCCGGTCCAGCTCACCTCTACGGAGTTCGACCTGCTGGCGCACCTGGTCGGGCGCCCTGGCCGGGTGTTCACCCGGGAGGAGCTGCTGGCCGCGGTCTGGGGGTACGCGTCGCATTCGGGCACGCGTACGGTCGACGTGCATATCGCCCAGGTGCGCGGCAAGCTGGGTTCGGCCGGTGCGCTGATCCGCACCCACCGCGGCGTCGGGTACGCGATCGATGCCTAGAACCCTGACGGCGCGCGCGGCCCTGGTCGGCTGCGCGGTGGCGGCGGTCGCGGTGCTGGTGACCGCGCTGGTGGCGATCCCGCTCGCGTCCCGGGCGGTCGAGGCGCGCACCCGGGACTCGCTGGCCGCGGAGGCGACGGTGGTGGCGACGGCGTTGCGGGCCACGCCGCGCCCGGCCGGCGACAAGAAGCTGCTGGACGTGCTGCGGGAGCGCGACATCTCGCTGTTCATGGTGCGCCGCGGCGTGGCGGACCAGCCGGGCCTGCCGCCCGCGGTGGTGGCCCGCGCGGCGGCCGGGCAGGAGTTCTCGGGCCGCGGCCTGGTCGGTGGCGTGCCGTCCCTTGTGGAAGTTCGCCCGATCAACAACAACGGCAACGCGGTGGTGCTGACCCACCCACGGGCCACGGGCATCTGGCGGGATGTCGGCCAGAACCTCTGGCTGGCCCTCCTGGCGGGCCTCGCGGCGGGCGTGCTGGCGGGCGTCCTGCTGGGCAGCCGCCTGGCCCGCCCGATCCGGGTGGCGGCCGCGGCCGCCCGCCGCCTGCGCGGCGGCGAACGCGACGTCCGGGTGCCGGTCGAGTCGCCGGAGGAGGTCGAGTCACTGGCGCACGCCCTCAACGGCCTGTCCGAGGCGCTGTCGACGAGCGAGGGTCGGCAACGCGACTTCCTGCTGTCGGTCTCGCACGAGCTACGCACCCCGCTGACGACGATCCGCGGCTACGCCGAGGCGCTGTCGGACGGCGTCATCGACGGCGACGGCGCCGCCCGAGCGGGCCGCACGGTGCTGGCGGAGGCGGAACGCCTGGACCGCCTGGTCACGGACCTACTGGCCCTGGCCCGCCTGGACGCGGTCGACTTCCCCCTGACCCCACTGCCGGTCGACCTGACGGCGATGGTGGCCGAAACGGCCAACACCTGGCGCCCACGCTGCGCGGCGGCCGGCGTGTCCCTGGTGGTGGAGGCACCACCGTTCCCGGTGCCGGCGTTCACGGACCCGGGCCGCACCCGCCAGATCCTCGACGGCCTGCTGGAGAACGCCCTGCGGATCGTCCCGTCGGGCGCCCCGATCGTGCTGGCCACCCGCCCGGACGCGGCGGGCGCGTCCCTCCTGGAGGTCCGCGACGGCGGCCCGGGCTTCACGGACGACGACCTGCGCGTGGTCTTCGAACGCGGCGCGTTGCGGCAACGCTACGAGGGCGTCCGAAAGGGCGGCAGCGGCCTGGGCCTGGCCCTGGTCCACGGCCTGGTCCGCCGCCTGGGCGGCCACATCGAGGCAGGCCACGCCCCGGAAGGCGGCGCCCGCTTCACCATCGCGCTGCCTCGACAGCCTTACGAAGCTCTTACCTTGGCCTGACCGACCCCACGCGCGCGGCGCGCATCGTGGTCCCCGGAAGCGCACGAGGGAGAGGGAGACCATGAGGCGTTGGCTTGCGGGAGTCGGGTTGGCCGCGGTCGTCGGGCTCGGCCTGACGGGGTGCGCCGCCGCCGGCGGCGGGTTGCCGGCCGTCGGGGACGATGCGGGTGTCGAGGTGTCGGCCGGGATGGGGATCGAGGGGCAGGCGCTGGCCGCGATGGGGTTTGACCCCAACGAGATCACGCCGGCGGAGATGGCGCAGATGGCTCAGGCCAAGGCCGCGCCTAGTGCGTCACCTGGCGCCACCGAGAAGGACCGGGACCGCGGTGAGCGGCGCAAGGCTCGCGTCATGCTGCGGAAGAACACCCTCCACGGCGAAGCCGTGGTGCGGACCAAGGACGGCGGCACGCAGACCGTGCTCGTGCAGCGCGGGCAGGTGACCGCCGTCGATGGTGACTCGATCACCGTCAAGAGCACCGACGGGTTCACGATCAGCTGGTCGTTCGCCGACGATCTGCGGGTGGTCGAGCGGCGCAGCACCATCCAGCCCGCGCAGGTCGCGGTCGGTGACCAGGTCGGGGTGGCCGGCACCAAGAGCGGTGACGGCGGCGTCGCGCGGCTCGTGGTCATTCCCCGCGAGAAGTAGGCGTGATGGGGGCCGGCGGGCCCCCATCACAACCACTCAGTACACCCGGCTGCCGATGAAGTCGTCGTGGCCGTAGCCGACCGGGTTCGGGAAGTTGCGGGACTCGAAGGACCACTGTTGCCGCGTGCTCGAGCCGCACGTGGCCAGCCGCAACCGCGGCGTACCCAGGAACGGGTTGTCGAACGCCAGGCACAGCGCCGTGTTGCCGGCCGCCTTGATCTGGTTGCCGGCGAATAGCCACTTCTGGTTGCCGCCGCCCGTGCAGTTGTAGATGTTGACCGCCGTGTTCGCGGTCAGCGAGCCGCCCGAGACGTCCAGGCAACGGTCGTGCGACAGCTCGCTGTGCAGCGACTGCCGCGCCGGGTCGTACCAGAAGCCCTGGTTGCGGCCGCCATGGCAGGCGTACGACTGCTGCACCGTGTTGTTGCGTGAGTCGTAGCCCTTGCCGTCGACGCACTTGCCGGTGCCCGCGTTGCGCAGTTGCTTGAACTCCAGCAACCCGTTGATCAGCGTGCCCCGGCCCGTGCTCGCGGGGTCGACGCAGGTCGCCTGCGGCAGGCCGGACGAAACGAACGCCGTCATGCACTCGGCGAACATGCCGTGGCCTCGGGCGTTCGGGTGGAACGACTGCCGGGCGGCGTTCTCGTTCCAGATCCCGACCTCGATGTAGAGCCCGCGCACGCTGGTGTTGTCGGTGCACACCTCGTGCCCGTGGAAGAGCCGGCTGGCGTCGAGGTAGCGGGTCCCGGTGTTGGCCGCGGCCTGGCGCAGCCCGCGCTCGAACAGCGGCACCGCCTTGTTGCGAGCGAACGCCTGGTCGGCGAGGTAGAGCAGGCAACCACCGGAGTACCAACCGGGGAAGTCCGGGTTGTCCTCGACATCCGGGCTCGCCGGGCTCGGGTAGGACTGGAGCACGAGCTCGTAGTCGGCGGCCAGGTAGCCGGCGGCCGTCATCGTGGCGCGGATGCTGCGCAGCGCGTCCTCGACCGCCGTCCGCGAACCCTCGACCCGGGTCGTCCACACGTCCGTGTAGGTCGGGTAGCAGCTGCCCTGGAAGAACACCCGCTTGATGGCGCAGTCGGTGGCCACCGGTCCGAACTGGATCGTGCCGTCGCCGTTGGCCCCGGCGACCACCCAGATCAGCTTGATCCGCGTGTTGCGGGCCTTGATGGCCAGGTTGTCGCCCTGGTTGAGCTCGTTCCACTGTGCCGGGCCGCCGGCGATCAGGTTCCACGGTGTGGCACCCGAGCAGGCGACGTTGTACTGGGTGTCCGACGCGATGCCGGTGCGGAAGACCGCTTGGTCGTACGACCGGTCGCACCAGTTGCCGTCCTGATGCGTGCCGGGGACGTAGTTGCCGACGCCCTCGCCGGAGATCTCGCTGTCACCCATGGTGATCAGCGCGGTGCGGCGTTCTTCGAGGGGTCGGATGCCGGGTGAGCCGTAGAGCGCGGTCGCCTCGGCGGCGCGGATCGCCTCGAGGTTGGCCGGCAGCGGCTGGGTCGGGGGTCGGTCGGCCGCGCCGGCGGGTGAGCCGCTCGCGAACAGGGACGGGAGGACGAGGCCCGCGACGAGCGCCGCGGCGGCGAGGGTACGCCGCATCGGCGCCCGGAGCGCGTTGCCAGTCCTCCCAACGGGGGAGACGAGCATCGACGCACTCCTTCCGGTCGATCGTCAGGTGTCGATCGAGTTACCGAAGAGTAACCTGCTGGGAGCGCATATGTGAATAGTCTTCAATTGATTGGGTCGGAGACCCGCCCGGTGGTGAAACACGATCTTCACCAGCAACCGGTACGCTGGGGCGGATTTGTCACCTGCGTCCTGGAGATCCCCCGTGAAGCTCTCGATCCTCATGCCGGTCTACAACGAGGAAGAACGCATCGCGGAAGCACTCAAGCAGGCGCTGGCGGTCGAATACCCGTGCGAGATCGAGCTGGTCGTGGTCAACGACGGCAGCCGTGACGGCACGCAGGCCATCCTCGACGGCGCCGACGACAACCGGCTGCGGGTCATCACCCACCCGCGCAACGCCGGCAAGGGTGCCGCGATCAAGACCGCGGTCGACAGCGCCGAGGGCGACTACATGGTCATCCTCGACGCCGACCTGGAATACGACCCGCTGGACATCCCGCGGCTGCTCGCTCCCGTGCTCGACGGCCGGGCCAAGGTGGTCTACGGCAACCGCACGTTCGGCAGCCACAGCGCCTACAGCTTCTGGTACGTGATGGGCAACAAGGCCGTCACCACCGCCGCCAACGTGCTGTTCAACTCCTACATCGGCGACCTGGAGACCTGCTTCAAGCTGCTGCCGATCTCGCTCTACCGGTCGCTCGACGTCAAGTCCCGCGGCTTCGGCATGGAGGCCGAGGTGACCGGCAAGCTGCTGCGTCGCAAGATCCGGCCCTACGAGGTGCCGATCAGCTACCGCGCCCGCGGCCGCGAAGAGGGCAAGAAGATCACGTGGAAAGACGGCGTCGAGGCCCTGTGGATCCTGGGCCGCGAGCGCGCCCGCAAGCGCTGAGCACCGATACGCTCACCATCGGTGAGCTGTCCGAGCGATCCGGTGTCGCGCCGTCCGCGCTGCGCTACTACGAGCGCCTGGGGCTGATCCGCGCCGGGCGCACCAGCGGCAACCAGCGCCGCTACGACCGGGCCGAGCTGCGCCGGGTGGCCTTCATCCGGATCGCGCAGCAGGTGGGCGTCGCCCTCGACGAGATCGCCGGCGCGCTGGCCGAGCTGCCCGACAATCGCACGCCGACGCGGGCCGACTGGGCCCATTTGTCGGCCCTGTGGCGCACCCGGCTCGACGAGCGCATCGCGCTGCTCGAGGAGCTGCGCGACGACCTGAGCGAGTGCATCGGCTGCGGCTGCCTGTCGATGCAGCGGTGCCACCTCTACAACGCCGGTGACCGGCTGTCCGCCGACGGGCCGGGGCCGACGCTGTTGTTCCGCCGGGCCGAGCGCCGCGTCACGAAGGATTGACCAGCAGCACCTTGCCGGTGTGGGCGTTCGCCTCGACGAGCCGGTGCGCCTCGGCCGCCTGGGCCATCGGGATCCGGCGGTCGATCACCGGGCGGATGCGGCCCGCTTCGATGAGTGGCCACACGGTTTCGCGTACACCCGCGATGATCTCGGTCTTCTCCGCCGCCGGGCGGGCCCGCAGCGTGGTCGCGGAGATCGTGCCCCGCTTGGCCATCAGCTTGCCGAAGTCGAGCTCGGTGCGCCGGCCGCCCTGGGTGCCGATGACCGCTATCCGGCCGTTGCTGGCCAGCGCCGCGACGTTGCGGTCCAGATAGGACGCGCCCATGATGTCGAGGATGACGTCGGCGCCACCGAGGGCCTGGGTCAGCGTCGCGAAGTCCTCAGTGGAGTAGTCGATGACGTGGTCGGCGCCGAGGGCCAGCAAAGCCTCGTGCTTCGCCTTGCGGGCCGTGGTGATGACGCGCGCGCCCAGTGCCTTGCCGAGCTGGATGGCAAAGGTGCCGATGCCGCTGGATCCACCATGGACGAGCAACGTCTCGCCAGCGGTCAGGCGGGCGCCACGGACCACATTGGACCAGACCGTGCAGGCGACCTCGGGCAACCCGGCCGCCTCGTCGAGCGCGACACCGGCCGGCACGGGCAGCAGATGGTCCTCCGGCACGGCCACCCGCTCGGCATAGCCGCCACCGGAAAGCAGCGCGCACATCGGAGCGCCGTCGACCAGGCCGACGCACTCCAGCCCCGGATAGGGCGACGCGCCGGCCGGTGGAGCGTAATGGCCTTGGCGTTGCAGCAGGTCAGCGCGGTTGACCGCGGAGGCGACCACCTCGAGCAGGACCTCGCCGGTGGCCGGGACCGGGTCGGGCACCTCCGCCCAGGTGAGCACCTCGGGCCCGCCCGGCGTGGGGATCGTGATCGCGCGCATGCCCTTTCTTACCCTGTGCCCGGTCCCATGGCAGACTTGACCCCGCGTCCAGGAGGGTTCGCCTAGTGGCCGATGGCGCTGGTCTTGAAAACCGGTAAGAGGGCAACCTCTTCGTGGGTTCGAATCCCACACCCTCCGCACTCAGCGTGGCCGGCGGGCCACCGCGAAGACCGACTGACCGAACGGCGGCCGCACCCGCTGCTCCACCGCCTTTGTCGCGGGCAGCACCAGCTTGTCGTAGAGCTTGACCATCGCGCCCTCCTTGGGCGTGAGCCGGAAGACGCTGGTGGCCATGTAGTAGCCGATCAGCCCGAGCGCGTTGGTGTAGTTGATCCGTTCGACCCGCAGGTCGGCCCGGTTCATCACGCGGCCCAGTGACCGCAGCGTGTAGCGGCGCACGTGGCCGGTCGCGATGTCGACCGGGCTCATCGCGAACGGGAACGCCGGCACGATGATGATCACCGCTCCGCCCGGCCGGACGAGCCGGCCCATGGTCTGCAGGGCGCGCCGGTCGTCCTCGATGTGCTCGAGCACGTTGTAGGAGACGGCGGCCGTGTACGCGCCCTCCTCCTGGCTGGGCAGCACCAGTTGCCGCACCTCGATGTCCGGATGCCCGGCGAGCCGCTCCTTGAGCGCGACCAGCCGGTCGGGCTCACCCTCGGTGGCGGTGAAGCGGGTCGTGTGTGGTGCCCATTCGAGCGCGTAGTCGCCGAGACCGCTGCCGATCTCGATCGGGTCGCTGCCCAGGTACGGCAGGGCCAGTTCGGCGAACCAGTGCCGGTGGTTGACCGCGGTGGCCAAGCCTTCGAGCACCTCGTGCTGCACCCGTTGATCCCCGGTGATCTCGGCCATCTGTCGCCTCCCCCGGTAGGGACAGTTACCTCGATGGAACGTGAGAGTCCTTCCCTATTGGTTACGGTATGAAAACCTAGGTCGGATGTGCCAGGGATCCGGTGATTTGCCGGTCTTCTGTGGATCCCCTTGACAGGGCCTTGGAGGAGCCGATGCGGGAGACCGACACGTCGGATCTGGCTCGGGTGACGCCCGGGTCCGATGTGACCAGTGAGGCTGTTGCTTCTGCGCGGCCCGGCGTGGTCCGTGATCTGGCCGCCCTCGCGAGCTACGCCGTGCTGGCCTTCTGGGTGACCTACCGGATCTGGCTGCACCCGTCCTGGGGCCTCGCGGCGAACCGGGCCGACCAGGCGTTCTTCGAGTGGATGCTGGGCCACGGCGCGCTGGTCGCCACCGGCCAGGCCGGGCCCTTCTTCTCCGAACAGATGAACGCACCGCTGGGCATCAACCTGATGGCGAACACGTCGGTGCTGGGCATCTCGCTCCCGATGGCCCCGGTGACACTGCTGTTCGGGCCGCAGGTCGCCTTCAACGTCTTCCTCACCGGCGCGCTGATCCTCACGGGTGCGAGCTGGTACTTCGTGCTCTCCCGCTACCTGCTCCACCGCCGGCTGGCGGCCTGGATCGGGGCGGGCTTCTGTGCCTTCGCGCCCGGCATGGTCTCCCAGGCCAACGGCCACCCCAACCTGGTCGCCCAGTTCCTGGTGCCGATCCTGATCTGGCGGACGCTGGAACTGCGGCGCCCGCCCTGGGTGCGCAACGGCGTCCTGCTCGGCCTCGTGGTCATCTGGCAGGCGTTCATCAACCTCGAGGTCCTGTTCATGACCGCGGTCGGCCTGGTGATCTTCCTGCTGGTCGCCGCGGCGCGGTCGTCCCTGGCCGGCTGGCGCCCGTTCGTCCTCGGTGGGCTGGTCGCCGTCGGCGTGTCGCTGGCGGTGCTCTGGTATCCGATCTTCCTGCTGCTCCGTGGTCCACAGTCCTACAGCGGGCTGCCCTACGAGGTACGCGGCTACGGCGCCGATCTCGCCGCGTACGTCGGCCTGTCCCGCGAGTCGCTGCTCGGCAGCATGGAGTCGGCCCGGGGCCTGGCGCAGAACGCGGCGGAGGAGAACTCCTTCTTCGGATGGCCGTTGATCGCGCTGATCCTGATCATCGTGGTCCTGCTGGTGCGGCGCAGCGTCGCCGTGCTGGGCCTGCTGGTGGTGGGCGTGGTGTTCGCATACCTGTCGCTCGGTCCCGTGGTGCGCCTGCACGGCGCGGAGACGGGGATCCCGTCGCTGTGGTCGTGGCTGCACGACGTGCCGGTGCTGAGCTCGGCCGTGCCGACCCGGTGGGCATTGGCGGTCACGCCGGTGGTCGGGCTGCTGCTGGCGTTGGGGGTGGCGGCGGCGCAGTCGTCGTTGGGGTCTGTGCCGTTCCGGGCGGTGGCCGCGGCGGCGCTGGTCGTCGCCCTGGTGCCGATCGCGCCGACGGCGCTGCCGGCGACGAAGCTGTCCGACACGCCGAAGTTCGTGTCGTCGGGAACGTGGCGGCAGTATGCGTCAGGGGGCCGGAGCATCGTCTTCGTGCCGATGCCGACGTCGGCGGTCAACGACCCGATCCGCTGGTCGGCCCAGACGTTGACGCGCATGCCGCTGGCGGGTGGCTATTTCCTGGCTCCGGTCGGCCCCGAGAAGATCGCGAGCTTCACGTCGGAGTTCCGGCCGACGAACTACTACCTGCGCTACGTGAGCCGGACTGGTCGGATCCCGCCTGTCGACGCCGCGACCCGAGCGAACGCCCTGGGCGACTTGTCCTACTGGAACGCGGGGGCTGTGGTGATCCCGCACCGCCGCGACTCGCAGCTGTGGATCAAGACCTTGACGAAGTTGTACGGCGTACCACCGCAAAAGGTCGGCGATGTTTGGCTCTGGGACGCGGCCGCGCTGCGGGCCCGCTAGCCACGGGTGATCACCGCCGGTCGTTGTAGTGCCTCGACCAGGTCGGCGGGTGGTGGCGGGTCGGGCAGCGGGCTCGGGTTGGGCGTGCGGAGCGCGTCGAGGGCGAGCGCGAGAAACCGCGGCGCGCTCTCGGGCACGTCGCGGCCGACCGCCCGGATGATCGCGCCGTTGGCGATCAACAACAGGACCACGTCTTCGGGTACGAAGTCCGCGCGCAGCGTGCCCTGCTCCTTGGCGGCCCGGATGAGCCGGTTCTGGGTGGCGTGGATGCGGTTGCGCAACGTCTCCAGCGTCGGGTCGGCGGGCAGGGTGAGGGTCAGCACGTCGGTGACGGTCGCGTCGTCGGCCTGCATGGCGCCCAGGCGCTCGAGGTAGGCGCGGAAGGCCGCCCAAGGATCGTCGATCTTCCGGGCCTCCTCTGCGGCGTCGAGGTAGCGCTGGGCCTGGTCGCGGAAGACGGCCTCGACGAGCTCGGTGCGGTCGGGAAAGCGCCGGTAGACGGTGCCGACCCCGACCCCGGCCTCCTTGGCGATCTCCTCGACCGGCGCGTGCATCCCTTGGGCGGCGAACACTCGGCGCGCGGCCTGAATGATCTTTTCGCGGTTCCGCTGAGCGTCTTTCCGCATGCTTGCGACCCTACCGAAACGGAACTGCAAGTTCCCGTTCTGGCTGATGACCATGGTCACGATCGCGGGTCCGGCCGACTCGGGGCGTGGCACAGTTTCCGCTGGTTGTGGCTTCGGAAAGGAACGCGCATGGGTACGGCGATCGTGGTTGGTGGCACCGGCGGACTGGGGCGGGCCGTGGCCGCACATCTCGCCGCCCGTGGGGACGCGGTGGTCGTGACGAGTCGCGACAAGGCCCGGGCCGAGGCCGCGGCCGCCGAGATCGGCCCCGAGGTGCGCGGCCTGGCCGTCGACCTGTCCCGGCCGGCGACCATCGCCGCCGACCTGGCGGAGATCACCGAGGTCGACCACCTGGTGATCACCGCGATCAGCCAGGCGGTGAACCCGCTCGCGTCGTTCGATGTGGCCGCGGCGGTCACGGCGCACACGGTGAAGCTGGTCGGCTACGCCGAGGTGGTGCGGGCGTTGCGCGACCGCTTCCGCCCGGGCGCGTCGGTGGTGCTGTTCGGCGGGGTGGCCAAGGACCGCCCGTACCCTGGATCGACGGTCGTCACGACGCACAACGCGGGCTTGTCCGGCCTGGTCAAGACGCTGGCCGTGCAGATCGCCCCGCACCGCGTCAACGTGCTGCACCCGGGCATCGTCGGCGACAGTCCTAAGTGGCGCGACCAGCCCGACCACCCGGACCGGGCCCGCAGCCCGATCGGTCGCCTGGTCAACGTCGCGGAAATCGTCGACGCGACGGACTTCCTGCTCCGCAACACGGGCGTCAACGCCCAGGAACTCAACATCGAGGGCGGCCTGCTGGCCGGCTGACCCCTTCACTTGACGTGGGTCGGGAATTCCTCGGTGCCGAGCACGCGCAGCAGGTCCAGGCGCTCGCGGGATTCCTTGTCGGCCGGGGTGAGCACGAGTAGCTGCTGACCCAGGTCGGGCGTGACGAGGGTTTCGCAGTCCATCGTGAGCTGGCCGACGCGTGGGTTGACGAAGGTCTTGCGGTCGGCGCGTCGTACCGCGACCTCGTGTTCTTCCCAGAGCCTCTCGAAGTCTTCGCTGGCGGACCGCAAGCGGTCGACGAGCCCGGCAACTGTTGGGTCGCCTTGTCGGCGGCCGGCGGCGGCACGCAGGTCGGCGACGATCTCGCGGCCGTGCCGCTGTTGTTCGTCGAGCGTGCCGATGACCCGGGCGGCCGGGTCGGTGAACCAGCGGTAGGCGATGTAGCGGCGGTCGCCGGTGAAGCCGGTGAGGTCGCCCGTCAGCAGAACGGCCGCCCGGTTTTGGGCCAGAACCTCGCCCAGGTCGGACAGCACCAGGGCGGGGGTGTCGCCGAGGAGGTCGAGCATGCGGATCAGACCGGCGCGGGCCAGGCAGGCCACCCCGTCGGCCGGAGGTGGTTGGTGGCCGGCCAGGTGGAACAGGTGGTCGCGCTCGTCGTCGGAGAGGCGCAACGCCCGGGCGAGCGCGCCGAGCAGCTGGGTGGAGGGCTGACTGCTGCGACCTTGCTCGAGGCGCACGACGTAGTCGACGGACATGCCGGCCAGCATGGCGACCTCTTCGCGGCGCAGCCCGGCCGTGCGGCGGCGAGGTCCTTCGGCGATGCCGACCTCAGCGGGGCGGATCGCCTCGCGCCGGCGGCGCAGGAAGTCGGCGAGCTGGTCACGCTGCATATCCCCATGCTGCCTCGGGGCCGGCGGGCCTATCCAGGGAGCGGCTCTCCCACGATGAACGCTCTCTTCCGGCCCGTCTTGGCCTGGCGCAGCGTGGGGGTTATGCAGACACGAACCCTTGGCACTGGTGGTCCTGTTGTTTCCGCGCTGGGCTTGGGCGCGATGGGCATGTCGGGCGCGTACGGGGCCTCCGACCGCGGGGAGAGCATCGCCACCGTGCATGCCGCCCTGGAGGCCGGCGTTACGTTGATCGACACTGGCGACTTCTACGCCATGGGCCACAACGAGCTGCTGCTCGCCTCGGCGTTGCGGGGCCGGGATCGCGACAGCTATCAGCTGAGCGTCAAGTTCGGGCAGCAGCGGGGGCCGGGCCATGAGTACGGAGGTCAGGACAGCCGCCCGTCGGCGGTGCGGAACTATCTGGCGTACTCACTGACCCGGCTGGGCACGGACTACATCGACATCTACCGCCCGGCCCGCCTGGACCCGACGGTCCCGATCGAGGACACGGTGGGCGCGATCAAAGAAATGATCACGGCTGGCCACGTACGCCATCTCGGCCTCTCAGAAGTCGACGCGGCGACGATCCGCCGGGCCCACGCGGTGCACCCGATCGTGGACCTGCAGATCGAGTACTCGCTGCTGTCCCGCGCGGTCGAGGCGGACATCCTGCCGACGCTGCGCTCGCTGGGCATCGGCCTGACCGCGTACGGAGTCCTCGGCCGTGGGCTGATCTCGGGCCGCTGGACGCCCTCAGCCGGCGACCCACGCGCTTTGAGCCCGCGCTTCTCAGCTGGGAACGTGGAACACAACCTGAGGTTGGTCGAGGCGTTGCGCGCGGTCGCGGAGGCCAAGGGTTGCTCGGTGGCCCAGTTGGCCATCGCGTGGGTCGCCGCGCAGGGCGAGGACATCGTGCCGCTGGTGGGAGCCCGCACCCGCGAACGCCTGGCGGAGGCAGTGCCGGCCCTGGACCTCAACCTGACGACGGACGACCTGGCCGAAATCGAGAAGGCAATCCCAGCCGGCTCCGCCCGCGGCGACCGCTACCCATCCGCATTCATGTCAAGCCTCGGGGTGGGGAACTGATCCGGGCCGATCCACAGTGGATGGGCGATAGGGCTGCAGTCGGTGTCGTAGTGCTGCCGTGATCGCATCGGACCAGAAAAGGGCCCCTGAGCCGCAGCTCAGGGGCCTTGTTGCGCGCCCGAAGGGACTCGAACCCCTAACCTTCTGATCCGTAGTCAGATGCTCTATCCGTTGAGCTACGGGCGCAGGTGCCACGCCAGCATACACGCCGGGTTTGGCGCGGAGACTCCGGGATTCGAACCCGGGAGGGGCGATAAACCCCAACCGCATTAGCAGTGCGGCGCCATAGACCAGACTAGGCGAAGTCTCCCCCGGTGGTCTGCCTGCAGACCACCGCCGGTCGAGGATACAGGTCCCTCGGTGGACCGGGCAAAGCGACCTCCGAAGGTCGTTCGAGCAGACTTGCGGCTCCAGCAACCGGTGAACCCCCGGTCGCGGGACTACGCTGCCAAACCATGGGAACCGGTGGTACGGAGCCGGAGCAGCCGGCCGATGAGCGCCGGCCGCGGTCGCGGCCGGCCGAGGCGACCTTTGCCGCGCCTGAGCAGAAGCAAGATCGACGGGCGCCCCAGCCCAGGGCGGCGAAGCTGCCGCCTGCCGTGCTCTTCCAACCGCCCCCCGAGGTTCCTCGCCCGACGCCGCCGGCGTCGCGGCCCGCTCAGGCCGCGGGTGCCGCCGCGCCCCGCCGGCGCGAGGGGAACGACACGCCGGTGACGGACGCCACACCGACCAAGACGCCGCGACCGCGAAAGAAGGCGGGCGCGGAGCCGGCGGCTGCGGACGAACCCTCGACCGCGAAGGCGGCGCCCAAAGCGGCCGATTCGGGCCCGGCGGTAGCCGCCGAATCCCCGACGGCGAGGGCGACATCGAAGACGACCGACCGAGTGCCGGCGGCGGCTGCGAACGAACCGTCGACGGCGAAGGCGGCGCCCAAGCCAGCCGATTCGGAGCCGGCGGTAGCCGCCGAATCCCCGACGGCGAGGGCGACATCGAAGACGACCGGCCGAGTGTCTGCGGCGGCCACCGAAACGTCGACGGCGAAGACGGCCGCCGGCGAGGCCGCCGCCGCCGAACCGCCGACCGCCAAGGCGGCGCCCAAGACGGCTGCCCCGGCCAAGCGCACCCCAACCGCGCGGGCCAACACCGACCAGCCGGACGCCGTGAAGGACCCAGAGCCCGGGGGCGCCACGCCCGCCAAGACAACGCGGCCCCGTAAGGAGGCGGTCGCCGCTTCGGCTGCGCCGGTGCCGGACCAGGCCACCCCTGCGAAGCGAGCCAAGAAGGCCACGGCCAAGCAGACGTCGCCCGCAGGCAACAACGACGCGGCGGAGTCGGCCACTGAGCGGCGCGCCGGCGCCGCGACCAGCCCGACCGCGTCGGCCGAGCCGGTCGTCAAGACCGGGGCCTCGGTGCCCGCTCGAGAAGCTGTAGGCGAGCGGTCAGATCACGCAGCCGAGGGCTCCGGGCAGGAACAGCCGTCGACCAGCGACCAGAGCAACGGCATCCCCGCCGTCGCCCAGCCGGACCCGGCCGCACCCGCTCTGGCGACCGATTCGCCGGCGCCTGCGCAGACCGAGCCCACCGCGGTGATCCCCGCGGCCACGCACGGGCCAACTGCGACGGCGCCCAGCGTGGCGACACCGACCGGCGCCACCGAGCCAAGCCTCAAGGCCGAGGCCCCAGCGCCCAGGCGAGACGCCGCGCCCTATAGCGCGGCGGAGTCGGTCGCGACCACCGATGCGGACGCTGACGTCGTTGCCGGCGCCCGACCAGAGCCGGCCGCGCTAGCACCTGCGGTCCCGGCAGAGTCGGCCGCATCAGTTCAAACCGAGCCGGCTGCTTCGGCCGAGTTCGAAGAGACTGCTACCCACAAGGGCTCGGAGGAATCGGTGTCGGCCACCGACCCAAGTTCCGACGCCGTAGCGGTCGGTGAACCGAAGCCAGCCACCTCGGCGGCCGCTGTCCCGACCGAACCGGCCGAGACCGACCCAGCCGCCGCGGCCGCGACCCCCGCGCCCGCGCCGGCCTCGACCGCCGCCCCCGAGATGGTCGCCAAGGCCACCGCGACCAGCCAGCACCCCGCCGAACCGCCCGCGCCAGACGCGGATCCCGACCTGCCGCGATCGTTGCGGCAACTCCCCGAGATCGCCGCTGTAGCCGCCGTCAAACGCTTCAACCCCCAAGCGGCCCACTGGGCGGCCCACCTCCGCGCCACCTACCCGACAGCCACCCCCGACGGCCTGGCCCGCCTGGCCCAACGCCGCTTCACTCGCCGCTCAACCGCAACCGGCGCCGCCGCCAGCCTGGCCACCGGCTGGTCCGCCGCCGCCGACCTGGCCGGCACCAGCTGGGTCAACGCCGAACTGATCACCCACATCGCCGCCGCCTACGGCAAACAGGCAACCGCGATCGACCTGCTAGTCCTAACCGGCGTACACCAGAACGACGAATCTGCCCGCGCCGCCATCGACGGGCAGAAAGGCCACAGCGCCAGCCGTGCCCCCATCACCGCGGCAGGGAAGACCGCGACCTGGGCCGCGCTCAAGATCCTGGCCCGCTGGTGGCCCGGCCTCGCCGTCACCGGCGGCGCCGCGGCGGCCAGCCTCAACACCGAGCGCGTCGCGGCAAGGGCGGTGCAGCGGTTCAGAGCCAGCTGAACCAGGCGCGCGGCAGCAGCGCGTACCCCACGAAAGCCACCACATCCAACAGCGTGTGCGCCACGACCAGCGGCAGCACCCGCTTCGTCCGGATGAAGAACAGGGCGAACACCACGCCCATCACCGCGTTGCCGACGAAGGCGCCGAAGCCTTGATAAAGGTGGTACGAGCCGCGTAGCACCGCCGACGCCGCGACCACCCAGCCCAGCTTCCAGCCGAGCTCACGTAGCCTGGTGACCAGGTAGCCGACCACCACGATCTCTTCGAGCAGCGCGTTCTGCAGAGCGGACAAGATCAGAACCGGGACGGCCCACCACACCGAGGGCAGCGCCGCCGGCACGATGTTCGCGTTGATGCCCAGGTAAGAGGCCGCCCAGACCAGGCCCAGGCCCGGCAGCCCGATCGCCGCCGCCAGTGCGACGCCCCAGCCGACATCGAACCAGGGCCGCCGAAAATCCAGGCCGAGCGACGTCCGCGGCGACCGCAGCAGATACAGCGCCAGCGCCACCGGCACCAGGGAGAAGAAGATCCCGAGCAGCTGGTACGTGAGATCCAGATAAGGCCGAGCCGACTGCGAAGCGTTCAACGTGGCCGTCTGCTGCGACAGCGGCTGCGAGGCCGTGAGCCGCGCCACGATCGTTACCATCGAGTAGATCGCGGACTGCCCGAGTGACAGCCCGAGCACGATCAGGATCTCCGGACGCAAGCGGGTGTCAGCGCGCACCGGCCGCTGTTCCTCGAGATCGACAGTCACGCGCTAACTGTGCCGGATAAACCTGAGCGCGTACACGAAGCGCACTAAACAAGCGGCCCCTGGTCGGCGAACCACGCCTGGTCGACCCGCACCCGGACCCAGCACTCGGGCACCGGCCCGTCGACAAGGACAGGATCGGACCCCGACGCCACCTGCAGCGGCCCGTAGGACACCGCCGACGCCCGACCGGTGACGTGCAGCCCCGTCCGCTCGTGCAGCAGGTCCAGCAGCAACAACCGCACCGGCCCGGAGATCGGCGTTCGCTCGTACTCCGGCCAGGTGACAAGCCGCCGCGACGGCACCTGGACGAAGCCGACCGGTCCCCGCCGCGCCGTCCGCCCGCCCAGCGCCGCCGTCACGAAGACCATCTCCTGCTTGCGGATGAAGTCGACCATGCGGTCGTCGAGCCGTTTCAGCTCCACGGTCGGCTGATCAATGGGCCGTCCGACGGGCGCGGTGGACCGCCAACCGGCCGACCGCCGGCTGCGCCCGAACGAACCCGTTGGGGCAGGAATGACGGTGCGCTCCATGCGAACTCCAGACCCGACAATGACCAGCCGGAACGCGCAGCGCCTTACCACACGCAGGTCAGCGTTCCATACGCGGAGATCCATAGACAGGGCCGGATCGCGCTCGTCGCACATTCTGTGCGATGGAGGTCGACGGAGAGTGCGCAGGCTGGTCGGACGTGCACAGCGCGACCACACACACCCTGATCAACAAAGAGGCACGGCGGGCCGGGTGGAGGCCGAGGCGCGTCCGACAAGCGAAAAGGGCGTCAATGGGGAACCTTTCACGGCTGCTCAAGGAGAGCTGGACCCTCGTCGAGGAACAGCAGGACAAGGTCGCCGGATACTTCTACGCACGCATTTTCCTGTCCAATCCGCATCTGCGGCACCTGTTCCCGGTGACCATGGACGTGCAGCGCGCGCGGCTGCTCGGTGCCATCGTCACCGCGGTGCAGACGCTCGACGACCCGGACCGGTTCGAGGAATACCTGCGCCAGCTCGGCCGCGACCATCGCAAGTTCCACGTGGAACCAGACCACTACGACGTGGTCGGCGGTGCGCTGCTGGAGGCCCTGCGCACCTTCGCCGGCGAGTCCTGGAGCATCGAGTACGACCAGGCCTGGGGCGACGCGTACGGCGTGATCGCCAAGAAGATGATCGCGGGCGCGGAGGCCGACACCAACCCCGCCTTCTGGCACGCCGAGGTCCTCACCCACGAGCGCCGGGCCAAGGACATCGCCGTGATCACCTGCCGCCCGCTCCAGTACCCGCTGGAATACCGCGCCGGCCAGTACGTCAGCGTCGAAGCGCCGCGCTACCAGCCGCGACTCTGGCGCACGTACTCGATGGCGAATGCCCCCAACAAGGAGGGCACGCTCGAGTTCCACGTGCGCGCGCTGGGTGCCGGCTGGGTGTCGAGCGCGCTGGTCCGCCGCGTGCAGGTCGGCGACCTGCTGCGGGTCGCCGCGCCGATGGGCACGATGACGCTCGACCGCAAATCGACCCGCGACGTCGTCTGCGTCGCCGGCGGCACCGGCCTGGCCCCGATCAAGGCGCTCATCGAGGAGCTGACCCGCTACAACCGCACGCGCTGGGTGCACGTGTTCTTCGGCGCCAAGGACCGCGACGACCTCTACGACCTGGCGGAGCTCAACAAGCTCGCGGCCCGCTACCCGTGGCTGTCGGTGGTCCCGGCGTGCAGCGACGACCGCAACTTCGTCGGTGAGCAGGGCAACATCGGCGAGGTAGTCGCCCGCTACGGCCCGTGGGGCGACCACGACTTCTTCGTCTCCGGCTCGGCGTCGATGGTCAAGAACACGCTGCGCACGCTGGCCGAGCTCAAGGTCCCGGCGGTCAGGATCAAGTACGACACCTTCGGCGACATCTAGGCTCGGGTCCGCGCGGGGCGCGACCGTCGCTCCCGCCAGAGAGCGCTGCGCTTCGCTCCGCTGCCAGGTCCGCCGCTGGTCAGGCTCGGCCCACGACGCGAATCGAACGCCGACCTCACGCGGATCGAACACCAACCCGCCGCAAATCGAAAGTCAACCGCCCGCGAATCGAAACCGCAAGTTACCATGACGTGTGCCCGCACAGCTGGTCCCGCGCCATGCCGCGGCGCAGGTGAGCGCCGCGCTCGCCGATACCCGCGTGGTCCTCATCACCGGGGCGCGCCAGGTCGGCAAGAGCACCCTGGTCCGCGTCGTCGCCCAAGATCGCCTGGCCGAGCGCCGCGATCTCGACCGGGCGCAGGACCGGGCCGCGGCCCTGGCCGACCCGGTCGGCTTCGTCGACACCGCGGAGCTGATGGCGATCGACGAGATCCAACGCGCGCCGGAGCTGCTGCTGGCCATCAAGGCCTCGGTCGACGAGGACCCGCGCCCCGGCCGCTACCTGCTCACCGGCTCGTCCCGCCTCTTCGGGATGGTCGCCGCACCCGACGCGTTGCCGGGCCGGATGGAAACCGTCGAACTCTGGCCCTTCTCGCAGGGCGAACTCGACGACGACCCGGACGGCTTCGTCGACGCCATCTTCGCCGAGGGACCCGACCTGCGGCACGAGTCCACCGTGACCCGCGCCGACTACGCCGCCAGGATCGTGCGCGGCGGGCTGCCCGAGGCCACGGGCCGCAACGATGCCCAGCGCCGCCAACGCTTCCTCGACGGATACGTGCAGGCCCTGATCGACCGAGACGTCCGCCAGCTGTCCGACATTCACCGCAAGGCAGAGCTGCGCAAGCTCGTCCGCCTGCTGGCCGCCAGGTCCGCGACCGTGATCGCCGCGAACTCGCTCGAGTCCGAGCTCGGGTTGAGCCGCCCGACGATCGCCCGCTACCTGCAGGCGCTGGAGGAGATCTTCCTCGTCAAACGCATCCCCGGCTGGTCGCGCAACCTCGGCACGAGGGCGACGGCCGCGCCCAAGCTGGTCTTCGTCGATTCGGGCATCGCCGCGAACGAGCTGGCGATCGACGCCCGGTCGCTGCTTCGGCCAGGCGCGCCCTTCGGTCCGCTGCTCGAATCCTTCGTCGTGTCCGAGCTGGCCCGCCAGCTGACCTGGTGCCGCCAGGCCGCCGAGCTCTCCCACTATCGCGACCACAGCAAGTTCGAGGTCGACGCGGTCCTCGAGAACAGATCCGGCAACGTCGTCGGCATCGAGGTCAAGGCGGCGTCGACCGTCGGGCCGGACGACTTCCGCGGCCTGCGCCGGCTCGCGGACCGCCTGGGCGAGGACTTCGTCGCCGGCGTCGTCCTCTACACCGGCACGGCCACACTGCCCTTCGGCGACAAGCTCCGGGCCATGCCGGTCAGCGCCCTCTGGCAGGTCGCTGCCTAATAACTCCAGGGCACCCCGGTCTCGCGGTACTCCGTGATCGGGACCAGCGGCGAGCCCGCCGGCATCCGCTCGTCGTAGAGCCGCCCCTCGAGATGGTCGATCTCGTGCGCGACCAACCGCGCCAGCCCGCGCTCGAACGTGCTCAACCGGCGCTCGCCGTTCCAGTCCATGTGCTCCACCTGGATCCGCAGCGATCGCGGCACCAGCCCGCGCACGTCGAAGAACGACAGACAGCCCTCGTAGCGCTCGTCGGTGCGCGGCGACGCGTCGACGATCCGCGGGTTGACCAGCACGAGCGGCTCGGTGGACGGATCGGCCGGGCGTACCACCGCGATCGCGACCGCGAGCCCGATCTGCGGCGCCGCCAGGCCGACGCCCTTGCTGAAGATGTGCATCTCCTCGATGCGCTCCAGCGCCGCGAACAGCCGGGCGACGACGTCGCGTCCACCGTCGGCGTCGGCCGGCAGCCGCAACGGCACCGCCGTGTGCGCGAGCAGAGCGCTGCCCCGCTGCACGACACCGACCGAACGCATCCGCTCGCTCGGCGTCCGCGGCGCGTGCCGCTGCGCGGGCACGATCGGCACGGCCGGCGGCAGCGCCGTCAACCACCCGTTCGGCGTCTCCCGCGCAGCCCGGAACCGCCACTCCAACCGGTAACGGGCGTTGAGCGTCGGCGCGTCGGTGGTCCACTCGAACCACGTGCGGTCACCCTCCGCGCGCCGCGACACCGGCGTGCGCAGCGGCGCCTCCTCCGCCGACAGCGACGTCTCGACGCCCCAGACCTGCGCGTCGAGCTCGGTCGGGAAGTCGAGGCGCACGGTCAGCCGCCGGGTGGGCAGGCGCACGGCACGCTGGAACCAACGACCCCATTTCTCCTGACCGACCGTGTACGCGTACTCGATGGTGACTCTTTCTCCTGGGTAGAGCGGGAAGCGGCCGTTCGCGTTCTCGAAGAGCAACCAGACCTCTTTGAACGCGTCGCGGTCGTGCTTCTTGCGCCACTCCATCGGCTCGCGCGCCGGCGGGTCGTCGCACCAGGCGCGCAGGTCAAGCTCGTCGAAGGTCAGCGGATGGTCGCGGTGGTGCTTGTTGGACAGCTCGGGGTCGTCGGGGTAGCGGTCGACGGCGACCCGCACGAGGTAACGGGTGACCGGCTCGGTGCCCGCGTTGTAGAGGGAACGGCGGATCACGCAGCGGTACGCGTCGCCGATGAACGCGAGCGTCGCCAGCTCCTGCTCGACGATCAGCCCGGTGCCGGGCGGCATCCACTGCTCGGGGACTGGCGGGTCGCGGTGGGACTGCCCGGCGACACCGCGGGCGTGCCGCAGGTCGTCGTAGTCCTGGAAGCGCAGCCAGATCGCCCCGCCGGCACTGAGCACGGCCTCGGCGCGGCGGGCGAAATCCTCGGTGGGGCGGTGGCGACGGCCTTCGACGTGGCTGACGTAGGAGGGATCGAAGCCCATCTGCGTCGCCAACTGTTTCTTCGTCAGGCCGCGCTCGACCCGCCAGCGCGACAGCTCGGCCGCGAACGTTTGGGCGGCGCGTTCTATCGGCGAGATTGGTGAAGTCGGCGGCGGTGGGCTCGGCATCACGCATCCCTTTTGGGGCCGGGACTCCCCTAGAAGCCCGGAAATCCAGTCTGCTGCGCAGGACGGAAACCCGACCAGAAGTGCCGCGTTACCGACAAATGCCTTGACAATCGTCGCTCAGCGCGACTAGACCAACACGCCTCGAAGTGCGGTCATCCACCCAGATGAGTCGTAGCCCACCGCGGGCCGAGAATCTCTGGTTAGGCTAGCCTTAGCACGCTATGTTGTTCCGGCTGGCAAACGGAGTGGGTGGAGTACCTGTGACGGCACGTATGGGGTTGGCGGTGTGGTCAGAGTGACCGCGACCATCGACTTCCGCGCGATGGCCGGCGCCCCCCTCGACCCGATCTCCGCGACGCTGCGGTCGATGTTCGGGACCGACGACCTACCGGGCTTGACGCGGGGTTTGCTGGTCCACGACCCCGCGGGTTGGCTGCCGGCGTCGTCGTTGGCCGACGGCACCCACCTCCCCGCCCTCCTGGAAGCAGCGGGCCGCCGCTGGCGCGGCTCACCGCACGCGGCCGCGGCCTTGGCGTGGAAGTCCTACAGCTACTGGCTGGCGCTGCCGGCGGTCCTGGGTTGGGCTTCGGCGCGCCGGGTCCCTCTTCTGCGCGCGTCGGACGTGCTTGTGCATTTTGAGGACCACCGCCCGCTGCTGACGCTGGGATATCGGCGCTCGATTGACGTCGCGGTGCTGCCGACGGACCCGCTGGCCATCTCGGGCCTACCGGAGGTCGTGGTCGTCCCCGACGAGGCGGCGCTCCTGTCGGCCTTCCGCACGTCGATGCTGGACGAACACGTCAACCCGATGCTCGAGGCGATCCACGCCGAGGTCCGAGTCGGTGCGCGCACCCTGATGGGCTCGGTGGCGTCAGGCGTGGCTTACGGCCTACTCCGCGCAGCGGACTGGCTACCGGGTTCGACCCGCGAAAACATCACGACCCTGTTGACGGCCCTGGAGCTGGACGACCTGATCGACCTGGTCGACGGCCCTGGCGGCCAACTCAACGTCCAACGCAAGACGTGCTGCCTAGCCTTCACGCTCCCGCAGCCCAAACTCTGCTCCGGCTGCGTCCTCCGCCCGTCTTAGCGCGCTCGGCAGGACCACCGTCGTGCGTGAAGCGCGATCACGCTTTGTTGCCTGGACGGACAAACAACTCTAGTTGTTCGCGCGACGTTTCATGACTCGTAGACCGTCGGCGGATCCTCTTTGAATAAGTACGCTGCGGATTCGTGACGATCGCATTCGACCTATGGGGACAGCGGGGCTGGCCGAGCTTCGACATCGTCGGCGAGACTTTCCACGAGAAGCAGATTCGCGCCGTGCTGGGGAAGAATTTCACGTCCGGCGCGGAGGTCGTCGTCGTGGCTCAGCTTCACCCTGAGCCGAACAACAAGCACGATCGCAACGCCATCGCCGTCTGGTCGGGTGCCCATCACCTCGGCTACTTTCCTCGAGAAGAAGCGAATCGTTACGGCGCCGTGCTCTCCGCCTTGATCGGCCAAGGCTGGACACCACAGGTCAACGCGCGAATCTGGGCCAGCGAGTGGGACGGCGACCGGTCTGACAGGTACTTCAACGCCTCGGTGCGGCTTGACCTGGCCGAACCGCACATGCTCGTACCGGCCAACATGCCGCCGGCAAGTGCCCACCGACTGCTGCCCACGGGCAGCGCCATACAAGTTTCCGGTGAGGAAAAGCACCTGGACGTACTGGCGACTTACTTGCGGCCGGAAGGCGAGTGCTGGGCGCACGTCACCCTTCACCCGGTTGTCGAACAGCTTGCGCGATCAACCCGCGACGTGGTCGAGGTTCGAATCGGCGACGAACGGGTTGGCCAACTGACTCCGAAGATGAGCGCGGAGCTTCTGCCCGCGATTCATCACCTCCAAGCGCAGGGGGAGATCGCCGCCGCACGCGCGATTGTCAAAGGCAACCGAATCAAGACCGAGGTCGTGTTGTACGTGGCACGCGCTCACGAACTCCCCGAGAGCTGGCTCGGCGCCTCCGGCCCACCTGAACCGGTCGTGGTCTCCACCGCGCCGGCCGTCGAGCCTCGTCGTGAGCACGCACCCGTGCCGCCCCAACCGACCGGCATCCGATTCACGGTTCCACCCGATTGGCCGCAGCCTCCGGCCGGGTGGGTGCCACCGCCGGGCTGGCGCCCGGATCCGTCGTGGCCGATCGCGCCCGACGGCTGGCAATGGTGGTCACCGGTGTGGGACTGACGCATCCGGTCGAGCGCTGATCAGGTCGGCAAGCGTCGAGGTCGGCAAGGCAATCCAACCCTCGCTAGCCGCGACGGGCAACTGCTGCGGTGTCGGTCGGGTGGCTCGGCCGGTCGCCGCGGCTCGGGCGGCGAGGGCGGCCACCACCGCGTCCAGGGCGTCGTGCCTGCGGCGGCACAGGGGCTCGAACTCGCCCAACGTCAGCCACGGTGCTGCCGCCAGCAGTGACGACACCAATGAGGACGCCAAGCCGGCGCGCTTGTATCCCTGGTGTGTCAGGCCCCAGCGGAACAGCGACGCCGCCGGATAGACCTCCACCACCAGGTCGTCGCCCGCCCGGGAGAGTGGCGCGTCGGGAGAGAGCATCGACAGCAAGCCCGCGGCGCGGAAGGCCGCATGGCCGATCCGGTCCGCCGACACGCTCATGGGGATCAGGCCCGTGGACGCTCGGACGACCTCGTCCGTCATGCGATAGGCCAGTCGCCGGCGCCACGCCGCGCCCTCGCCAGGCGGTGGTGGCGTCACGGCCCCGGACTCATGGGTCGACACGAACGAGACGAACGCCGTCGGCCAGCCCAGGGGCGAGTCGATGCCCGCCTTGTCCGAGGCGCGGATCGCCGACACGATCTCCGCGTCCGAGGCCCCGACCGCGAGCGACGTGACCTCCGCCCGGTCGCGCGACCACGACACGACCGCCAAGCCCGAACGTTCGTCCGCCGCCGCCAGATCGACCCCGACCGTGATCACGACAGCGCAGCCAGGATCACGCCGTGGCAGCGGGACTGCGTCAGGGACGCATAGGCCCGGTTCCACGGTGGATTTCCCAGACGACAGGCGGGCGAGGAGCTCACCTATAGAGCCTGGCACGGCCGGCCCCCGCAGCTCCGGGACGAGCTGCGGGGGCGGCCACCTACCCCCAGCGAAACGACCACACTCTCGAAGACAGGTACAACCCTCCCAGATCGGGTCGGACACGCATATCAGGAACAGGTGCCATCAGCACGGCCCCAGCGGCTTAACCACGTTGAGTGAAAACGCCGAAATCCGACAGGTGCGACACGGGAGAGTCGGCCTGAGCAGGGAAGTAACACAACACATGAGGATCGGCATCGTGGGGTCAGGCAAGGTCGGTGGCACGCTCACCGCGCGCTTTCGGGAGCTTGGGCACGACGTGTCCGTGGCCAACTCGCGCGGGCCCGACTCCCTGCGGCCGCTCGCCGATCAGACCGGGGCGCGCGCCTCAACCGTCAAGGAAGCCGCCGAGAACTCCGATCTCGTCGTCCTCGCCATCCCCACCCGCGCCATCAGGGAACTGCCACCCCAGCCGTTCAACGGGAAGATCCTCGTGGATGCCAACAACTACTACGAGGAACGCGACGGCGAGATCGAGCCCATCGTCGACCGGGCGATCACCTCGAGTCGCTGGGTCGCCGATCACTTTCCCGGCGCCCGCGTCGTCAAAGCGTTCAACAACATCTCCGCGCAGCATCTCGGTCGCTACGGCAAGCCCAAGGGTGACCACAACCGGATCGCGCTCCCAGTCGCCGGCGACGACGCAGACGCCAAGCAGGTCGTCGAAGGGCTCGTCGACGAGCTCGGCTTCGACCCCGTCGACGCCGGCACGCTCGACGCCAGTTGGCGCCAACAGCCCGGCACGCCGGTCCACCTGACCGACCTCGACGCCACCGGCCTGCGGCAGCACCTCACCGCTTGACGCCCACCGCCGCGTACCCGGCCAGCCCCACCGATTGGTCCGTGTCCGAATCCGGCTGCCAACGCGTCAAGTTGACCACCCCCGGCGGCAACAGCTCCAAACCCGCGAACAGCGCGGTCACCTCGGCCCGTGTGCGCATCGTCATCGGCAACGCCGTGCGCCGATAGAGCTGCCTGTGCGTCGCCGCCCGTTGCGGTTGGGCGTCCGCGGTGGCGTGGGTGATCGCGAACATGCTCCCGGACGGCAGGCCATCCCGGTACGCGGCCACGATCCCCGCCGGGTCGTCCCCGTCGCCGACGAAGTGCAGCACGGCCACCAACAGGACGGCCACCGGTTGCGACAGGTCCAAACCGGACGCGTCCAGCACCGCGGACGAATCCCGCAGGTCGCCCTGCAACACCGTGACCAGCGGGTTCGACGCCAAGATGGCCCGGCTGTGCGCCACCGCGACCGGGTCGATGTCCACCGACACCACCCGGCACGACGGGTCCACCGACTGCGCCGTCTCCGGCACGCTTCCGGCGGTCGGCAACCCCGCGCCGAGGTCGAGGAACTGCCGGACCCCGCAGCCGACCATGAACCGCACCGCCCGGCGGAGGAACCCGCGGTTGGCCCGCATGATCGCCGGCAGCTCGGGCCAGTCGGCGATCGCCTGCTCCGCCATCGCCCGGTCCGCGGCGAAGTTGTGCGCACCGCCAAGGTAATAGTCGTAGACCCGAGCCGCGTTCGGCTTGTCCCGGTCGATCTGCGCTGGTGACCAGGACGAACCGTCTTCCGTCACGACGTACTCCCTCTAAACCGGCCTATCGGGAAGATCGCTCCAGCCTATCGCCGGCCAGGGCATAAAGCGGCCGGAGCGGCATTCCGCAGCCCGTACGACATCTGCCGTTGGCTTTGTCGACGGATGCCGGTCAACGCCAGCCACTAATCAGATCAAGTCGACTCGACCAGGGAGAGTTTCAGCATGCCCGTTCCACGCGCGACCGGCCGGCTCGTCCGCACGGCCATGGTCGCCGGCCTCATAACCGCTCCAGCGATGATCGGTCAGGCGGCCGTCGCGGCGCCGGCAGACGACCCCGGCTTCGCCCGGCTGGCCACCGTGCCGGTCTACCTCAACAGCGCCGAGGACCAGGAGACCGTCGCGGAGATCAGCGCGGTCAGCACCGACGGCAAGACGGTGATCTCGACCGACAGCCCCGGTGAGCGCCTCGGCTTCCTCGACATCTCCGACCCGGCCAAGCCGAAGCCGCTGGGCACGTTCCCGCTGCGCGGCGAGCCCACCTCGGTCGCGGTGTTCCACGACTTCGTCCTCGCAGTCGTCAACACCAGCGAGGACTTCGTCAACACCTCCGGCGAGCTCGTCGTCATCGACCTCAAGACCCGCACGGAGGTCGCCAAGCACGACCTCGGCGGCCAGCCCGACTCCATCGCGGTCGCGCCCAGCGGCAAGTACGCGGCCATCGCGATCGAGAACGAGCGCGACGAGGACGTCAACGACGGCGAGATCCCGCAGCAGCCGGCCGGCTTCCTCCAGGTCATCGACCTCGCCGGGCAGCCCGCCGACTGGAAGCTCAACCAGGTCGCGATGACCGGGCTCGCCAAGGTCGCCCCCAGCGACCCCGAGCCCGAGTACATCTCGATCAACGGCAAGAACCAGGCCGTCGTCACGCTCCAGGAGAACAACCACATCGCGATCGTCGACCTGAAGACCAAGAAGGTCGTCAAGCACTTCAGCGCCGGCCAGGTCACGCTGAAGGGTGTCGACACCGAGGAAGACGGCACGATCGACCAGAGCGAAACCATCACCGTCAGCCGCGAGCCCGACGGCGTCACCTGGATCGACGACAACACCTTCGCGACCGCCAACGAGGGTGACTACGTCGGCGGCTCGCGCGGCTTCACCGTGTGGAACCGCAACGGCAAGGTCGTCTACGACGCCGGCAACTCGTTCGACCGCCTCGCCGCCGCGCACGGCCTCTACCCGGAGGGCCGCTCGGACGCCAAGGGCACCGAGCCCGAGGGCGTCGCGTTCGGCGAGTTCGGCGGCAAGCCGGTGCTGTTCGTCAACTCGGAGCGGGGCAACTTCGTCGCCGCGTACGACGTCAGCAAGCCGAAGGACCCGAAGTTCCTGCAGATCATGCCAACCACGAACGGCCCCGAGGGCGTCACCACTGTGCCGTCCCGCAACCTGCTCGTGGTCTCCAGCGAGGAGGACCTGCCCGACGACGGCATCCGCGCGTCGGTCACGATCTTCCAGTACGGCGACAAGAAGAGCGCGTTCCCGACGATCCGTTCGGCGTACGAGCCGGGGCAGCGCAAGGCACCCATCTCCTGGGGCGCCCTGTCCGGCCTGAGCCCGGTGCCGGGCCAGCCCGACCAGCTCGTGTCGATCACCGACAACGTCTACACCCCGACCCGCCTGCTGACCATCGACACGGCGCAGGAGCCGGCGCTGGTCAACAGCGAGCTGACCGTCACCAAGGACGGCAAGCCGGTCGGCTACGACGCCGAGGGTGTCGCGGCCCGCGCGGGCGGCGGCTACTGGATCGCGGTCGAGGGCGACGGCACCGCCGACAAGCCCAACCTGATCGTCCGCCTCGACGCCAAGGGCGCCGTGCAGGAGGAGATCCCGCTGCCGGCCGAGGTTGCGGCAAACGTCACCAGCAACGGCTTCGAGGGCGTCGCGGTCACCGGCGACAACGGCACCGAGCAGGTCTGGGTCGCCGTGCAGCGCGAGCTCAAGGGCGACCCGAAGGGCACCGTCCGGATCGGCCGCTACTCGGTCGCCGACAAGACCTGGGCGTGGCTGGGCTACCAGCTCGACGCCGCGCCCGCGGGCGCCTGGGTCGGCCTGTCCGAGCTGGTCGCCGTCGACGACGACACCTTCGCGGTGATCGAGCGCGACAACCAGCGCGGTCTCAAGGCGACGGTCAAGAAGGTCTACACGTTCGACGTGCCGGCTTCCATCGGGACCGGCCTGCCGACGGTGGCGAAGACCCTCGCGGTCGACCTGCTGCCGCTGCTCCAGGCCGACAACGGCTGGGTGCAGGACAAGGTCGAGGGCCTCGGCATCGCCGGCAACGGCCAGGTCTACGCGGTCACCGACAACGACGGCGTCGAGGACGCGACCGGCGAGACGGTCTTCATGCGCCTCGGCGCGGCGGACAAGGTCTTCAACCCGGCCAACGGCGGCGGTGCCGGCGGCGGCGAGGGCGAAGGCGACGGCGACGGCGGCGGCCTGCCCGTCACCGGCGCGTCGGCGCTGTTGATCGGCGGCACCGGCGCGGCTGTGGTCGCGATCGGCGCGCTGCTCTTCGTGCGCGCCCGCAAGGCCAAGCTCCGCTTCACCGCATAAAGCAAAGGAAGGGCCCGCGCCGTCGTAGGACGGCGCGGGCCCTTTTGCCTGCTCGGGTCCGCCGGGGGCACGGCCGTCGCTCCCGCCAGACTCCAGGTTCGCGGTGGTTAATCCCGGTTTCGGCTGCGAAGTCGCTTACTCTCCGTTTACCTTTCGGCCTATGGCGGGGCTGAGGCGATACGCGGCGGAGTTCGTCGGAACACTCCTGCTCGTCTTCGTCGGCGCGGGATCAGCCGTAGCCGCCCGCGTCGACGGCGGCGTGGCGGTCGTGGCGTTCACCTTCGGCCTGACCCTGCTCGTGCTCGTCTACACGATCGGCCCGATCTCGGGCTGCCACGTCAACCCGGCGGTCACCCTGGGCGCCCTGGTCGCCGGCCGGATCTCGGTGATCGGCGCGATCGCCTACTGGATCGCCCAGTTCGGCGGCGCCGCCGTCGCGGGGCTGGGGCTGTGGATCCTCACCCGCCACGGCGGCGTCACCGACCAGACCGGCGCGCTCGCCACCAACAGCTACGGCCCCCACATCAACCTGGGCGGCACGTTCCTGCTGGAGATCGTGCTGACCTTCCTGCTCGTACTCGTCGTCCTGGTCGTGACGAGCCGCTCCGAGCAGGCGGGCTTCGCGGGCTTGGCGATCGGCCTGGCCCTGGCCGCGACGAACCTCATGGCGATCACCCTCGACGGCGCGTCGATCAACCCGGCCCGCAGCCTCGGCCCCGCCATCTTCGAAGGCGGCGAACCCCTGCGCCAGCTCTGGGTCTTCATCGTCGCCCCACTGGTCGGCGGCCTCCTAGCCGCCGTGACCGCACCCCTCCTGACCACCACCCACGGCCGCTACCGCCGCCACGCCGAAAGCACCGACTGACGCCTTTGCTCTGCATCCAGATACGCACCACCCCGCGGAAGGGTGGTGCGTATCTGGATGCAGAGCAAAGGCGAACCGTCAGACCAGTTCGACCAGGGCCTCAGCGATCAGCCAGACGCCGAAGATGACGAACAGCGCGGCGGCGCCCCACTTGATCGCCTTTTCCGGCAGGCGCTTGCCGAGCATCCGGCCGACCAGGATCGCCAGCGCGTCCGCGGCGACCATGCCGACCGTCGAGCCGATCCAGACGCCGAACCAGCCGTGCTGCGTCGCCAGCGTGATCGTCGCCAGCATCGTCTTGTCGCCCAGTTCCGCCAGGAAGAACGCGCCACCGACCGCCCAGATCGCCGAGCGCTGCGAGCGCTGTGCCTTCGACTTCTCCGCCTCGGTCAGCTTGTCGCCGCGCAGCGTCCAGCCCGCGAAGGCCAGGAACGCGACGCCGGCCGCCAGCCCGATCCAGCCCGTCGGCAGCGTCGCACCCAGGCCGTAGCCGACCGCCACCGAGATCAGGTGTACGACCGCCGTGGCCAGGGTGATGCCGATCAGCACCGTCAGCGCGCGGTATCTGGTGGCGAACGTCATCGCCATCAGCTGGGACTTGTCGCCTAGCTCAGCGACGAAGATGACGCCGAAACTGAGCACAAAGGCGGCAAGAAAGCCTCCCACTTGGTTCCTCCCCGGGTGTGGTCACCGGGTCGAGGAAAGCGCGAGACTTCGACCCGGCAATTGGTCATTGCCGTAGCCGAAGGTCTCGCTCACCTCAGGAAACCCTGAGGTCGGGTGGCCGGGCGCAGGACGCCAGTGTGTCGACCACCGCGTTGGGAGCTACTCCCCTTCGCAGCCGCCTACGTTACTGGGTCAGCACCCAGATCGGAAGATCATTGAGGTGTGTGCTGCCGCTCACTCGCCAGCCGGCACGCTCGTAGAGGCCGACATTCGCCTCGTTGGTGGTCTCCAGATAAGCCGGCAGCCCGGCGGCGGCGGCCGCTGCCAGCCCCGGCTGCATCACCGATCGGCCGAGCCGGCGCCCGGCGTGTGACGGGTGGGTCGCGAGCACCCCGAGGTACCAGAACGGCTGGCGGCGCGGGAAGAACCCCTGCACCGCCCGGTGGTAGTCGTCGAGCCGGGCCAACGCCTCGTCGGAGACCGCCAGCTTGGGCTCCTCGCCGGAGCCGGACGACCCGCCGGGCGCGTCCCACATGGCCAGCGACATGCCACCGGAGATCACCCAGGCGGTGCCCGGCGCGACCCGCTGGTCGAACAGGTGGCCGGCGAACTCGGCCGCCTCCGCGTCGCGGGTCACCGGATCCCGGAAGAAGTACCGGAACGCCGGATCCTGGTCGAACGCGGCGACGACGGTCTCGACAACCTGCCGGCGGTCGGCCGCCGTCGCCCGTTCGACAAGAGTCATGCGAGGGACCTTAGCGTTGGCCCGCCAGCGCGATGCCCCCGGCGGGTGCGGCCTCGTCGAGGTCGACCGCCGCCTTGGTGAACTGCGCGTCGTGCAGGCGGCGGTACGCGCCGTTCGCGGCTAGCAGTTGCTCGTGGGTGCCCTGCTCGACGATCTTGCCCTTCTCCATCACCAGGATGAGGTGGGCGTCGCGGATCGTGGAGAGCCGGTGCGCGATCACGAAGCTGGTCCGGTCGGACCGCAACGCCGCCATCGCCCGTTGCAGCAACGCCTCCGTGCGCGTGTCGACCGAGCTCGTCGCCTCGTCCAGGATCAGCAGCGACGGGTCGGCCAGGAACGCCCGCGCGATCGTGATGAGCTGCCGCTCACCCGCGCTGACGTTGCTGCCCTCCTCGTCGATCACCGTGTCGTAGCCGTCCGGCAGGCTGCGCACGAACCGGTCCACGAACGTCGCCTCGGCCGCCGCCCGGATGTCGGCGTCAGTGGCCGAAGGATTCCCGTACGCGATGTTGTCCCGGATCGTCCCACCGAACAGCCACGTGTCCTGCAGCACCATCCCGATCTCGCCGCGCAACGAAGCCCGCTTCATGGTCGTGATGTCGACGCCGTCGAGCGTGATCCGCCCGCCGTCCAGCTCGTAGAACCGCATGATCAGGTTGACCAGCGTGGTCTTGCCGGCCCCCGTCGGCCCGACAATCGCCACCGTGTGCCCGGGCTCGGCGACCAGCGACAGGTCGTCGATCAGCGGGGTGTCCGGCGTGTAGCGGAACGAGACGTGCTCGAACTCGACCCGCCCGTGCGGCTGCCGCACCTCGACCGCCGGCGCCGGGTCGGGCACCTGCTCGTCGGCGTCGAGCAGGTCGAACACCCGCTCGGCCGATGCGACGCCCGACTGCAGCAGGTTGGCCATCGACGCGACCTGGGTGAGCGGCTGGGTGAACTGCCGCGAGTACTGGATGAACGCCTGCACGTCGCCCAGCGTCATCGTGCCCGACGCCACCCGGAGCCCGCCGAGCACCGCGATCACCGCGTAGCTCAGGTTCCCGATGAAGAACATCGCCGGCATGATGATCCCGGAGATGAACTGCGCGCCGAACGCCGCCTTGAACAGCTGGTCGTTCTTCTGCTCGAAGTCGGCCTCCACCTCGCGCTGCCGGCCGAACACCTTGACCAGCTCGTGGCCGGTGAACGCCTCCTCGATGTGCGCGTTGAGCCGGCCGGTGTGCGTCCACTGTGCGATGAACTTCTTCTGCGACCGCTTGCCGATCTGCTGGGTGACGATGACCGACAGCGGCACCGCGACCAGCGCGACCAGCGCCAGCAGCGGCGAGATCACGAACATCAAGGTCACCACGCCGACCACCGTGAGCAGCGAGGTCAGCAGTTGGCTGAGCGTCTGCGACAGGCTCTGCGAGACGTTGTCGATGTCGTTGGTCACCCGGCTGAGCAGCTCACCGCGCGGCTGCTTGTCGAAGTAGGGCAGCGGCAGCCGGTTGAGCTTGTCCTCGACGTCGGCGCGCAGCTTGCGGGTCGCGCTCTGCACCACCCCGTTGAGCACCCAGCCCTGCAACCAGCTCAGCAGGCTGGCCACCACGTAGATGCCGAGCACGAGCAGCAGGATCTGCCCGAGCCGGTGGAAGTCGATGCCCACACCCGGAATCGGCCGGGTCTTGAGCAGCAGGTCGGCGAAGTTGTTCTGGCCGGCGGCCCGGGCGCCCGCGGCCGCCTGCTCGAGCGTCGTGCCGGCGGGCAGCCGGCGCCCGAGCACGCCGCGGAAGATGACGTCGGTGGCGTGACCGAGGATCTTCGGCCCGATCACCGACAGCGCCACGCTCGCGAGCGCCAGCAGGATGACCACGAACAGTTGCCCGCGGTACGGCGTCAGCCGGCGCAGCAGGCGCTTGGCCGACGGCACGAACGTCATCGACTTCTCGGTCGGCATGCCGGCGCTCATCCACGGCGGTCCACCGCCGGCGGGACGCCGTCCGGCGGCGGGCAACCGCCCCGGGGTCGCCCGGTTGCCGTTTCCGTTGCCTGGCGTGGTCATGCGGCGGCTCCCACCGTGAGCTGCGACTCGACGATCTCCGCGTACGTCGGGCAGGTTTCCAACAGTTCGGCGTGCCGGCCTCGGCCGACGATGGCGCCGTCCTCGAGCACGATGATCTCGTCGGCGTCGATGATCGTGGACACCCGCTGTGCCACCACGACCACGGCCGCGTCGGCCGTCACCGGCCGCAGCGCGGCCCGCAGCCGGGCGTCGGTGCCCAGGTCGAGCGCCGAGAACGAGTCGTCGAACAGGTAGATCTCGGGGGCTCGAACCAGCGCTCGGGCGATGGCCAGGCGTTGCCGCTGGCCGCCGGAGACGTTGGTGCCACCCTGCGCGATCGGCGCGTCGAGGCCCTCGGGCATCTCCGAGACGAAGTCCCTGGCCTGCGCCACCTCGAGCGCGGCCCACAGCTCCTCGTCGCTCGCGTCCGGGTTGCCGTAGCGCAGGTTGCTCGCCACCGTGCCGGTGAACAGGTAGGGCCGTTGCGGCACCAGCCCGATCCGGCTCCACAGCAGGTCGGCGTCGAGCTCACGGACGTCGACGCCGTCGACCAGCACGGCACCGCCGGTCACGTCGAACAGTCGCGGCGCCATCGAGATCAGCGTGGTCTTGCCGGCGCCCGTACTCCCGATGATCGCCGTGGTCTTGCCGGCCGAAGCCACCAGGTCGATGCCGCGCAACACGGGCGCGGCGGCACCGGGGTACTGGAACGTGACGTCCCGGAACTCCAGGCTGGCCCGCTGGGTCACGGAGGTGACCGGGTCGGCCGCCGGCACGACGGTGCTGTCGGTGTCGAGGACCTCGGTGATCCGCTCGGCGGACACCGCGGCGCGCGGCACCATGATCATCATGAACGTGGCCATCATGACCGACATGAGGATCAGCACCAGGTAGTTGAGGAACGCGGTGAGCGCGCCGATCTCGATCTGGCCCGAGTCGACCCGGCTGGCACCGAACCAGAGCACGCCGACGCTCGACACGTTGAGCACGAGCATGACGGTCGGGAAGATCAGCGCCATCAGCCGCCCGGCGCGCAGTGCCGTAGCGGTGAGCTGGCCGTTGGCGTCGTCGAACCGGTCGGTCTCGTAGGGCTCCCGGACGAACGCGCGGACCACGCGTACGCCGGTGATCTGCTCGCGCAGCACCCGGTTGACCACGTCGATGCGGGTCTGCATCCGCCGGAAGGTCGGGACCATCCGGCGGATGATCAGGCCGATCGCGATGGCCAGCACCGGCACGCAGACCAGCATCAGCCACGCCAGGCCGGCGTCCTCGCGCAGCGCGAGGATCACGCCGCCGACGGCGGTGATCGGCGCGGTGACCAGCAGCGTGCAGCTCATCACCACGAGCATCTGCACCTGTTGGGTGTCGTTGGTCGTGCGGGTGATCAGCGACGGAGCGCCGAAGTGGTTGACCTCCCGGGCCGAGAACATGCCGACCCGGTGGAAGATCGCACCGCGTACGTCCCGGCCGAAGCTCATCGCGGTGCGCGCGCCGAAGTAGACGGCCGCGATCGAGCAGGCGATCTGCACGACCGTCACGGCCAGCATCCACCCGCCGATGCGCACGATGTAGCCGGTGTCGCCGTTGGCGATGCCCTTGTCGATGATGTCGGCGTTGAGGCTCGGCAGGTAGAGCGAGGCCATGGTGCCGACGAACTGGAAGGCGACGACCGCCAACAGGAGTTTCGAGTACGGGCGCAGATAGCGCCGCAAGAGTTTGATCAGCAACTTTCCCCCGGGTTGCTCTCGTTGGTTTCGGTCTCGGTGCGGCGCAGGACGCCGTCGAGCAGGACCGAGACGACCTCTTCGGTGGTCAGCGGGTGGTTGTCGGTGATGATCCGGTGGGTGCCGGCGAACGTGATCAGCCGCAGCATCCGCGCGACCTCGGGGGCCGACATGCGGAACTTGTCCTCGTCGGGCTCGACGACCCGCTCGATCGCGTCCAGCATCGGCTGGTGGCTGGGCCGTTCCTCGGCCTTGTGGTGCTGCGGGCCGTCCATCCGCAGGGCGGACATCACCGCGAACGCCGTCTCCAGCCGTTTGCGCAGGATGTCGACCGCCACGGCGAGCCGCTCGCGGATCGGCAGCTCGAGGTCGATGCCGTTGAGCGCCGCCACGGTCGGCAGCGGGTCGAGCACGGTCGCGATCGCTTCCTTGACCAGGCTCTCCTTGTCGGGAAAGACGCGGAAGATCGTGCCCTCGGCGACACCGGCCGCCTCGGCGATCTGCTTCGTCGTGACCTTGGCGCCGTGCTTGGCGACAAGGGGCAGCGTCGCCGCGACCAGGGCGGCGCGGCGCTCCTCGGGCGGCAGGGGGCGGGCCCGGCCCCCGGTGGTGGCGGTCGACGTCATCACGTCGCGAAGGCTAACTGAGTGAGTCACTCACTCACAACCGAATTAAGGGAGTTACGCCAGAGGCGAACGAGGGATCTTGGGGTTACGCGGTGGCGGCGTCGGACTCGGCCCGCGGGGCCTGGCGGGCGAGCAGCTCACCGACGCCGGTGATGTCGAGGATCGAGTGCAGGAACGGCGGGACCGACCGCAGCGCGACCGGGACGCCCGCGTCCTGGCCACGCCCCCAGGCGTGGACGAGCACGGCCAGACCGGTGCTGTCGATGAACGTCAGCCGCTCGACGTCGATGGTCAAGGTGGCCGGGTCGCGGTCGAGCGCGGCGGTCAGCGCCACCCGCAACACGTCGGCACAGGGAAAATCGAGGTCGCCACGCACGGTGACCACGGCATCGTCGCCGTCGGCGACTTCGACGACAAGGGGCGCCGGGTCCGGTGCGAGCCGACTCACCGTGCCACCTCCTCTTCGACGGGATCCACTGTAGGGCACCCGCCGCGGATCCGCCCGCCAACACATGCCGCATGGCAAACATGCGCGTAGGGTGGGTTGCCGAGGCCAACCGATCAGGGGGAAGTCGACGCACGTGAGTACCGCCGACGTCGCAGGCTCGGAGTCGGGCGGTCGCCCGGTCCCGACCGCGGCGACGCCCGACCGGTCCGCCGGCACCCCGGTGGGGCGCCGGCGTCCGTCCGTCGTGCTGCCCGCGGCCACGGTCCTCGACAACTTCCGCGAGGGTGTCGTGGTCACCGACCCGGCCGGCGTGATCCGCGAGTTCAGCGAGCCCGCGTTGCGGCTGATGCCAGGGCTCGCGGTCGGCCGCACCCTCGCCGGTTGCGGCGTCAACCCGCTGACCGTGGGTGAGCAGACCGTGGGCGATCGGCGCGTGCGCTGCCGCCGCGTCGAGCTGACCGTCGGCGGTGCGACGAGCATCGCCTGGTACGTCGAGGACGTCACCGACGCCGTCGCGCGCTCCGACGCCCTGCTCGCCGAGCGCGGCCGGGCCCGCTTCCTGGCGATGGCGAGCCAGAAGCTGGGCAACCCCCTGCACGAGGACCGCGCGGCCCGCGCGGCCGTCCGGCTGGCCGTGCCCACGCTCGGTGAGGTCGCCGTCGTGCTGCTGGCACCGCGCCGCGGCCGGGCCCGCTGGTGGCGCGCCGCGGGCGGCGACGCCGACGGACCCGCGCTGGTCGACGGCGGTGTGCTGGACGCCGACGACATGCCGGCGGCGGTCGAGCAGGCGCTGCGCGGCGAGGAACCGTCGGAGGCCGACTGGCTCGCCGACCAGTTCGCCGACGCGGGCTGGCTCGGCGACCGCGACCTGACCCGCGTGACCGTGCGGGTGGTCGCGCTGCCCGGAAGCGCGTCCGCGACCGGTGCGCTGCTCGTCGCCCGGAGCACCGACCTCGACGAGCACGACATGGACATGCTGCGCGGCTTCGCGGCCCGGGCGGGCGCGGCGCTGGACGCGGCTGTGCTCTACCGCGACCAGGCCGAGGTGGCCGAGACGCTGCAGAACAGCCTCGCGCCGACGGAGCCGCCGAGCGTCGGCGGCGTGCAGTGGGGTGCCGCGTACCGGCCGGCGCAGAGCTCGCTGCGGATCGGCGGCGACTTCTACGGCGCGCACGAGCTGCCCGAGGGAGGCGCGCTGTTCTACCTCGGCGACGTGTCCGGCAAGGGCGTCGACGCGGCCGTGTTCACCGGGCAGATCCGGCAGGGCCTGCAGGCGCTGCGGCGGATCGAGTCCGACCCGGCCCGCTTGTTGACGCTGCTCAACGACTCCGTGCTGGAGACCACGCGGGCCAACGGGCATGGCCGGTTCGCGACGATGGTGCTCGGCCGGGCGCACCCCGCACCCGGTGGCGGCCTGTCCCTGACCCTCGCCAGCGGCGGCCACCTGCCGCCGGTCGTGATCCGCGCCGACGGCTCGGTGGAGACCGTCGACCTGCGCGGCATGCTGATCGGGGTCGTGCCGGACCCGCGGATCGCCGCGGTCAACGTGCAGCTCGCGGCGGGGGAGACCTGCCTGCTGTTCAGTGACGGGGTGACCGAGGCGCGCGGCGGTGTGCGCGGCGAGCAGTTCGGCGCCACCCGGCTCGTCGACGCGCTGGGCGGCTGCCAGCGGATGCCGGCGCCGGCCCTGGCCGAACGCGTCGAGCAGGTGATCGGCGACTGGCTCGGCGGCCGCAACCACGACGACATCGCCGTGTTCGCGGTGCGGGCGGTCTCGCCCGGCTCGCCGACGCGGCACCTGCACGCCGTGCCCGATCGGCGGTTGGCGTCATGACCGCGGTCCTCGACCGGACACTCGACGGCGCGTACCCGGACTATCTGCGTTGTCTCGACGACGCCGACGAGACCGGCGCGATCGACATAGCGGTCGCCCTGCTCGACTACGGCGTGCCGGCCGACCGGGTGCTGCTCGACCTGGTCGCGCCGGCCCAGGCCCAGGTCGGCGAGTGGTGGGCGCGCAACGAGTGGAGCGTGGCGCAGGAGCACGCCGCGACGCACGTCAGCGAGCGGGTGGTGGCCGCGGTGGCGGCGACGGTCCGGCCGCGGCCGTCCCGGGAACGCATCGTGGTCGCCTGCCTCGACGGTGAGTGGCACGCGCTGCCGGCCCGGCTGGTCGCCGAGGTGCTCCGGCTCGACGGCTGGGACGTGACCTTCCTGGGTGCCAGCGTGCCGTCGCCGCACCTGGTGTCCTATTTGCACCGCCACGATCCGCGAGCCGTGCTGTTGGCGTGCGCGCTGCCGATGCGGTTGCCGCACGCGTTCCGGGCGATCGAGGCCTGCCGGCGCACCGACGTGCCGGTGCTGGTCGGCGGGCGCGCGTTCGGCGCCGACGGGCGATGGGCGCGGAAACTCGGGGTCGCCTGGGCCGCGGACGCGCGTGCGGCGTCGGCGGTGCTGGCGACGCCGGCCTTCGACGTTCCGCACGGTGCGTCGTTCCTTGACGACGCCGAGTACGCGGGGCTGGTCGCCGCCCGGGTCGAGCTGATCGACCTGGCGCTCGACCGGCTCGACCTCGCGCGTTACTCGCCGCCCCAGGTCGACGCCACGGTGGCTGACCTGGGCTACATCGTCGACTCGCTGACCGCGGCCGTCTACGTCGACGACGCGACGCTGTTCGGCGAGTTCGTGAGCTGGATGCGCACGGTCCTGGCCAGCCGCAAGGTGCCGCTGCAGACGGTCGGTTCGACGTTCGACGTGATGGCCGGCCGGCTGCGCGACTTCCCGCGGGCCCGGGCCTACCTGCGGGGCGCTGCTCCCCGGCTGGCGGCATGACAAAGATCCCGGCGGGCGCCCGCCGGGATCTTCGCTATTCGGCTGCTTCTTCCGAGGTCCGGCGTTCGATCTCCTCCGGGTCTTCCTGCCGGACGACGGATGCCTCGGTGGCTTCGGGCTCTTCCTCCCGGATGTCCGATTCCATCAGGATCGCTTCCGACTGTTCCTGGAAGTCGTCACTGCCCACCGCTTCTTCCTCGGGCAGCGGATGCTCGGCTCGGGACTGCGCGCGGTCGTCGGTCATGCCTCCGCACTACCCCGGTGTCCAGGGCCGCTAACCGCTCCGACCAGGGTGAGGGGCTCGATGGCCCGGTCCACGGCGATGTGCCGGCGCGTGGCGCGGAGGACGGCGACCGTGATGACCGTCAGGATGGTGATCTCGACGGCGACCAGCCCGCGCTCGACGAGCCCCATCATGATCCGTTCGCCGGGGAACGCGACGTACCAGAGTGCGCCGATCCCGACCACGCAGCTGACGCAGAGCCAGCGGACGGTCGCGCCCATCCGGCCGCCGAGCCCGGCGAACCGGCCCGCGATGACCGCGGCGGCGATCGGCAGGGCGACGAACGCGGCCACCGACGTGTAGCGGTGGATCAGTGCGGCGGTCGACATCGTCGACATCCCGGGCGGGTCGGTCGGGATGATCGCGGCGACGAGCAGACCCGCGGACCAGATCGACAGGAGTACGGTCGGCAGACCCCGGACGGCGGCACCGGCGGCGCGGAGCCCGGCCAGCAGCGCGGGCGCGGCGATCGCGAGGGCGACCATCGCGATCTCGATCGTCACACCCCGGTTCGACAGGGCGTAGTCGCTGATCGTGAGCTCCAGCGGGTCGTAACCCGGCCCGAGTCCGATGTGTCCGACCACCGTGGCCACGACGGCGGTGACCAGTCCAAGCATCGACACGGTTCCGAAAACGCGGGCTGCGGTGGTGTTTTTCTGCATGCCCCAAGGCTTCCGGCCGGCGCGTTCTCCCGATATCGGGAAGCGCCCGGGTGGGCCCCTCGAATCGTTCCCTGACGAACGTGGGGGGATTGTCCGGGCCTACCGCTCAGGGTCGGGAAAACCCCACCTAGGTTGTTCGGGTCTATGCCTCCGGGGCGATCCGGCCGGCCAGAACATCGGCGACGTCGAACCGCACAGGTTGGTCAAGCTGGTCATAACCGCAGGATTCCGGGTCGCGGTCGGGCCGCCAGCGGACGAACTGGGCCGTGTGCCGGAAGCGGTGGCCCTCTAGGTGGTCGTAGCGCACCTCGACCACCCGCTCGGGCCGCAGCGGCACGAACGACAGGTCTTTCTCGGGGTTCCACCGACTGGCGTTGGAGTCGCGCCGAACCTCTGTGTTTTCGAATGCCGCCGCCCAGTTCCACGGGTGGTGAGCGAAGTCGGTGACCAGCGATTGCAGTTCGGCGTATAGCTCCTTGCGACGCGCCATCGGAAACGCGCCGATCACGCCGACGGAGCTCAGGTTGGTGCCGCCGCTGTGTGCGCGCCAGGCCGCCGGCAGCAGCGGGTTGTCGGGATTGTCGTAGAGCCCGAGCAGCAACGACCCGATCGCCTCGGGCTCGGTCTTGTGCACCCGATATCCGGCGACGACACAGTCGGCCGTGCGCTCATGCTTGATCTTCGCCATGACCCGCTTGTTGGGCTGGTAGACCTCGGCACCGCTCTTGGCGATGAGCCCGTCGAGCCCGGCTCCCTCGAACAGGTCGAACCACCGCCGCGCGATGGCCCGGTCGGTGGTGATCGGCGTGAGGTGGACGGGCGGCCGCGCATCCCGCAGCGCCCGCTCGAGCGCGGCCCGCCGCTCGCTGAAGGGCCGCCCGGTGTAGTCGTCGTCGCCGAGCGCGAGCAGATCGAAGGCGATGAAGCTGGCCGGCGTCTGCTCGGCCAACAGCTTGACCCGGCTGGCGGCCGGATGGAGACGCAGCTGCAGGGCACCGAAGTCGAGACCCTGGGTGTCGGTGCTGGCGATGACGATCTCGCCGTCGACCACGCACCGGGGCGGCAGGCTCGCCTTCACGGCCTCGACGATCTCCGGGAAGTAGCGGGTCATCGGCCGCTCGTTGCGGCTGCCGACCTCGACCTCGTCACCGTCGCGGAACACGATCGACCGGAAACCGTCCCACTTGGGCTCGTAGAACCGGTCATCTGGGATCTCCGCTACCGATTTCGCCAACATCGGCTGGACGGGCGGCATGACGGGCAGCTGCACGATCCCCATTCTGGCCCGGGGGACCGACAGTCAGCCGGCTGAACCGTCGTCGAGCCAGACCACGATCCCGGTCAGCTCGTTGAGCACCGCCGCGACGCCCGCGCGGACCGCCGCCGCACAGCGCTCCGCCGTGAACGAGCGGGCGTCGTAGGTCGACGACATCCCGAGCCCCTCGCCGCGGAACGAGGCCCCGGACCAGTCGACCGAGGTGACGTTGTGGGTGGGCTCCGCCAACTCGGCTCCCACGACGAGGAACTGCTGCGCGAGGTGGCTCGCGGTGACCAGGGCGAGCGGGTCGATCAGGTCGTTGCCCGCGCTGACGACCAGGTCCGGTCGCAGCTCGACGGCCCGCGTGATCGTGGGCACCAGGTCATGGGCCGAGCCGGCGACCTCGGTGCGCAGATCCACGTGCTCGGCGTCGGCCCACTCCCGCACCGCGGTCACCAGCGCCTTCGTCGGGGCGTCGTCGCCGGCGGTGAGCAGCACGACGCGGTAGTCCTTCGGCGGGTGCACCCCGTCCCACGAACCCGGTCGCGGCCGGACCGTGCCCTCCGGCGTGGGCGGGGCGGTCGGGTCGGTGAACCCCGGACCGAGCGTGCCCACCGGCACGGGCTTCGGGTGGGGCAGCGTCCAGTCGTCGCTGGCACCGCATCCGGTGGCCAGCGCGGCGATCACGGCAAACGGGGCTACGGCCCGGACCAAGCGGTGCACGGGTTAGTTCCTACCGCAGTTCCATGGCTTCAGACCCCTTCCGACCAGGTTGTCTTCAGCGCTTAGCCGGTGAGCCGACTGCCGTTCACCTGCCGCGTGCAACGTGCACTGGCCAGCTGAAGGAGCACCATGTCACCACCCCTTCGCCGGATCGTCGCCGGCGCCTTGCTCTCGCTCGTCGCGCTCGTCACCGGTTTACTGATGGTCACGCCCGCGCAGGCGCACGGCTTTTCCTCGACGGTGTACGTCGACGTCACCGGCGACGACAACGGTCAAGTGCGGACGAAACTGCAGCTCGAGTACGACCTGCTGGTCGTGTCCACCGCCGACTTCCGCCACGACGACCCGCTCTTCCGCGCGGGCACCGCCGCGTTCGACAACGGCGACACCCCGGGGGAGGTCGCGGCGCTGAACACCCACGCCGATTCAGTCGTCGGGTACGTGACGGAGCGCTTCGGAGTCACGGGCTGCACCGCTACCCGTGCCGGCGACTTCACGGTCGGCGACCGCGACGGCGTGCCGTACGCGAATCTCGTGCTCGATTGGTCGTGTCCTTCCTCGCGGCTGTCCGGGCACGAACTGCGCAGCGGTCTGTTCCCCGACGCCGAGGGCTACGTCAAGGGCACCAAGACGATCGTGACCTACGTGATCGACGGCCGGTCCGGCAGCGCGGCGCTCGACGCGAACACCCCGTCGTTCTCGACCGGGCAGTCCGCGTACCAGCGATTCTGGGAGTTCTTCCGCCTCGGCGCCGAACACCTGCTGGGCGGGATCGACCACATCCTGTTCCTGCTGGCGCTCATCGTCGGCTCGCGGCGGCCGCGGGAGATCGTGCTGGCCGCGACGAGCTTCACCCTGGCGCACTCGGTGACGTTCATCCTGGCCGCACTCGGCGTGGTCGACGTGCCGGCGCGGGTGGTGGAGCCGGTCATCGCGCTGTCGATCGCGGTGGTCGCCGGCTGGTTCCTGTGGCGTCTCTGGCGGCGCGGGGATCACGCCGCCGACCTGGCCTCCAGCGCCGGCGGACACTTCAGCCTCGACCGATCCGGCTGGAGTCGGCTCGGCGTCGTGTTCTGCTTCGGCCTGGTGCACGGGCTCGGCTTCGCGGGCGCGCTGGGCATCGACGAGGCGTGGTCGTGGACTCTGCTGTGGTCGCTGCTCGTGTTCAACGTCGGCATCGAGGTCGTCCAACTCGCCCTTATCGCCCTGGTCTTCCCGCTGCTCATGGTGGTGCGCAAGCGATCACGAAAGGCGGGCATGTGGGCGTCCGGCGTGGTTTCCGGGGGTGTGTCCATCATGGGCCTGGTCTGGTTCGTCCAGCGGGTCTCCGGTCACTGATCGTCTTGGAGGCCTTCCGGCAAGTGACACGGTCTCGCCCGGTCGGGTTCATGATCGGTTCACCGGTCAGGAACAGGTTGAGATCGCTTCATGATGCACCTACCCCTGGAAAGTTAGGGACGGAAAACCCATGAGATCTCGCATCTCGACGCGGAACCCTGGTCAGGCGCGGCGTCGCGCCGTCGCCGGGACCACCGCGGCCTGCCTCGGGCTCGCTCTGGCCCTCGGCAGCGGCCTGGCGAGCCCCGCCAGCGCCGCCGACCCCACCACCGTCAGCGCCCTGATCCTGGGCGTCGGCGCCAACGAGTCCCAGCGCATCGTCACCTGGTACTCCTCGACCGACACCGCGCAGCAGGTCCAGCTCGCCCCGACCGCGGAGCTGACCGACGGCGCGTTCCCCACCGGTGCGGCCACCTTCGCCGCCATCGGCGGGGCGAACATCGCGACCAGCGGCGGCTTCAACCGGCACGCCACGATCACCGGCCTGAAGGAGCACACCGCGTACTCCTACCGCGTCGGTGAGGAGGGCAGCTGGTCCCCGACGTACGCGTTCAAGACGCAGGACTTCGAAGGCGACTACGACTTCCTGTTCTACGGCGACCCGCAGATCGGCTCGTCGGGCGACGTGGCCAAGGACCAGGCCGGCTGGCAGGACACGCTGGACGTGTCGCTGGCCGCCAACCCGAACGCCGAACTGCTGGTCTCGGGCGGCGACCAGGTCGAGACCGCCAACACCGAGTCGCAGTGGAACGCCTTCCTGGCGCCCGACAAGCTGCGGCAGTACCCGTGGGCCGCGACCATCGGTAACCACGACGTCGGCGGCAAGGCGTACGAGCAGCACCTGTTCACCCCGAACACGGACCGCTCGGGCCCGCTGTACGCCAACGGCAACCCGGCGTCGAACACCTCGGGCGGTGACTACTTCTACATCTACAAGGATGTGCTGTACATCGACCTGAACAGCAACAGCTACACCACCACGTCGGGCGGTGGCGGCGACGCCGCGCACATCAACTACGTCACCGACGTGATCAACAAGCACGGTGGCGAGGCCAAGTGGACGGTGCTGGTCTACCACCACGCGATCTACTCGCCGGCGGACCACGCCAAGGACGGCGACAACAAGGTGCGGCGCGTCGACTTCCCGACCGCCTTCTCCAAGCTCGGCGTCGACCTGGTGCTGCAGGGCCACGACCACAGCTACTCGCGTAGCTACGTCAACAAGAACGGCGCGAAGGCCAACCCGGACGAGCAGCCGGGTGCGGCCGACGTCTACGCGGGCCCGGGCGGCGTGGTCTACGTGACGGCGAACTCGGCCTCGGGTTCGAAGTACTACGACATCACCAAGCCGGACAGCAGTGGTACGAGCGGCGCCGGCAACGGTGCTGACCCGCTGAACCCGGACAACTACTGGTACAACTCGGTGCAGAACCAGGAGCACGTCCGCAGCTACGTCAAGGTGGAGGTGCGCAGCGACAAGCTGGTCGTGGCGAACGTCCGCAGTGGCACCTGCGCGGCGCCGAACGCGGCCGTGGAGCGCGGCAACGTCGCCTGGTGCAACAACACCGCCGAGAACCAGCCGGTGGGCTCGATCGTCGACAAGGTGACGATCCACCCGTACCACGCCGACGGCCAGGACCTGCAGGTCAACGTGCCGAACGCGGCGCCGGGCGAGTTCGGCTGGACGATCGACGGCTACAACGGCCTCGTCGACCTCGGCACCGCCGTGGAGCACAACGGCGACTACTTCTCGGCGGCAGGCAAGATCAACCCGCTTCTCGTCTCGGACAGCCGCCGGTCCCTCGCGCCGTGGTCGATCTCGGCCAGCGTGAGTGACTTCAAGGACGCCGACAAGACGTTCTCGGGTGCGTACCTCGGTTGGACGCCGTACGTCCTGGACGCCGGCGCCGGTGCCCAGGCCAGCGGCGCGATCCCGTCGGCGTACGACGACCACGGCGACGGCCTGTCCGTCTCCCGCGGTCTGGGCTGGGCCGAGCAGGGCCACCCGCGCGGCACCGCCAAGCTGGGCGCCGACCTGGATCTGAAGATCCCGGGCAGCGTCGAGAAGGGCGGCTACCGCGCCACCCTCACGATCACTGCGCTGAGCAGCTGACCGTAGTTGTTTGACCGGTGGGGTGGGCGCCGTGCCGGTGCCCACCCCACCGACCACTCCAGATCCGAGGTTCTCAAGATGCTCGCCGCAGTCAACCCGCGTGTCCTTGTCGCGTCTCTGGTCGCCGCTCTGGCGACGATCGGCCTGTTCCCCGGCCCGGCCCGCGCGGCCGACGGCGACGTGGCGTGGACGGTCCGCACGGCTTCCAACAGCTTCGGCGACGACCGGTCGAGCTTCAGCTACGCGGTCAACCCGGGCGGCGAGGTCAAGGACACGATGATCGTGGCCAACCGCGGCGCCGCGCGGCTCGACCTGGCCGTCTACGCGGCCGACGGATACACCACGGGCACGGGCCAACTCGACCTGATCGCCAAGGACAAGCAGTCGAAGGCGATCGGCGTCTGGCTGCACGCGGCCAGCGGGCAGATCACGGTGCAGCCCGGAAAGACCGTCGAGGTGCCGTTCACGGTCGCGGTCCCGGCCAACGCCACCCCAGGTGATTACGTCGGCGGCGTGATTACGTCACTGACCCAGCCGGACCAGGCGCAGGGCATCAACGTGGAGCGCCGCCTGGGCATCAAGGTCAAGCTGCGGGTAGGCGGCGACCTGACGCCGCAACTCACGATCGAGAACGCGCACATCTCCTACAAGGGCACGGCAAACCCGTTCGCCAAGGGCAACGCCACGGTGACGTACACGATCCACAACGTCGGCAACGCCATCGAGTCGGCGCAACAGAACGTGTCGCTGTCGGGCCCGTTCGGCTGGCTGCGCGCATCGGCGAGCGAGGTAGCCCCGTCGCCAGAACTGCTGCCAGGCGAAACCTGGACGGTCACGGTGCCGGTCCGCGCGGTAGCGCCCGCGTTCCGACTCGCCGCCACCGCCACCCTGACGCCGCTCATCACGGACGCCTCGGGCTCGACTACCCCGCAGGCCGAGGTGAAGATAACCGCGGGCGGCTGGGCGGTCCCGTGGATACTGTTGCTGCTCGTCGTGCTGGTCGCCGCGGTCATCGTGCTGGCGATCCTGCTGAGCCGCCGCGGCCGCACGCGCCGCAAGGCCCGCGAAGACGCCCGCGTCGAAAAGGCAGTCGAGGAAGCCATCCGCACCCGCGGCGCCCAAACAACCTGACCCACGGCAGCCGACCCGCGGCCCGCAAGACGTTGCCAGGCCCAGCGCGGCCCACGCGCTGGTCCGGCACCGCCGGTTCGGGTCGCGCGCTGCTCCGGCCGCGCCAATCCGGCCCAGACGCTGATCAGCCCGCTGGTCCGGCTGAGCGGCTGCCCGGCCCCGCGGACGGTGGCGCGGCCCAAGCGCGACCCGCGTTTGGCCTCGCCGCCGTGGCGCGGATTTGCTGCGGGTTGGTCGTGGCTCAGGTGGTGCCGAGGACCGGGGGTGGGACGTCGCCCGCGTCGCGCCAGACCAGGTCGTCTTCCGTTAGCCAGGTGGTGTGTTCGTCGGTCTCGTCCTCGTGCGCGTGGTTGGTGCGCGCGCCCGCCGCCTGGGAACGTGCCCCCGCGGTCGTGCCGTTGCGGCCGCCGTCCGGGCCGGTCGGCATCCCCGCGCGCGAGCCGCTGCGCGGGCCCGCCGCGCTGTTCGTGCCGCCACCCGGCCGCCCGGCGGCCGACTGGCTGCCGTTGACCGACATCGTGCGCCCACCCGCGCCGCGCGTCCCAGTCGCCGCCTGACCCGAAGCCGTAGGCGGCTTGACCGAGTTGGCGCCCTTGCCCGCCGCCGACGCGGCTGTGGTCGGCCCTCCGGTGGAGACGTTCGGCTTGCCCTGGCCCAGCACCCCACCCGGCGGCAGCGTGCCCGAGGTCAGACCCGTGCCCATGACGCCCGACGGGCTGGAAACCCCGCCCAACTGCGTCAACGCCCCAGCCGTGCCCACCACCGCGGCGCCGGCCGCGATCGCGCCGTCGCCGCTGCCGGTGAGCTGCGAGCCCACCTGCGTGCCGTCGCCGGTCGTGCCCGAGCCCGTGGTCGCCGGGCCGCCGGTCAGGCCAGGGTCCGCGGCCACGTGCGCCGGGTTGTCGATCGTGCCGGTGCGGCCCGAGCCACCGGGGCCCGTGCCGGGATCAAGCGAAGGCGCGCCGACCACCGGGCCGCCGCTCGGCGTCGAGCGCCGACTCGGGTCGCCCTCTGGCAGACCCGGCGGTGGTGGCTCGAACGGACGCCAGTCGAAACGGTCAGCGACCTCATAAGACGTTGCGACGCCCGCCACCAGCGCGGCCATCCGCTGCCGGGCGCGTTCCTTCTCTTCCTCGTCCTGGTTGTGGCCCATGAAGCCACCGAGGAGCGCGCCGCCGAGCGCGCCCGCCGGACCGAGCAGCGCGCCCTTGCTCGCGCCGTCGGCCGCGCCGCTCCAGAGCTTGTCGTTGTCGTCGTGTTCCTCTGGGGTCTCGGCCTTGGCCTGCGCGTCGGACAGCGCCGCGCTCATCTGGCTCAGCCCGCTGTGCGTCGCGAGGAAGTTGCCGGACAGCTCGCGCGAGAACGTCGAGATCTTGCCCACCCGGTCGCGGAACTCGGTGCCCGCGGCGCCTTCCCAGCCCGCCAGCACCCGCTGGAGGTCGGTGTCGATCGTGCCGGCCAGGGTGTCGGCTTGGCGTTCGGCCGACTTCCACGCCGCGACCGTGTTTTCGATCTGGCACGGTGAGCCCGCGAACAGCTGGTCGTAGAGCTCGCGGTGGCTCATCCCCGCGTAGCGGCCCCCGTCACCCATTGCCCGAAACCCCCAGTGCCTTCTGCACCCCGCCGAGCACGCTGGCGATGTCGGCCGAGTTGGCCGCGTTGCGCTCCTCGGTCGTGCGGTAGTTGCTGATGATCGTGTCGGTTGCCTTCTGCGCCGCGTGGATGGCGTCGATCAGCCGGCGTACGCGGGCGACCTGCTCGTCCTGGCGGGTGTCATGGGCGTCGGTGATCCGCTTGGCGTCGGCGAACGCGCCCAGCGGCGGTCGCGCGGCTGCCGAGCCCGTCACGGTCCTGAGCAGCGTTTCGGCCTCGGTCAGGCGCGCGTTGAGCGCCTGCCGAAAGTCTTCCAGCGAGAGAATATCGACCTTGGTCTGTTCGTTCCCCATCGATCAGATGTCCAGTCTTGTCTGGGTGGCCCCGGATGCCGGGGTCGCCGGTTGCATGCTCACTCCACGTCGTCCACAGTCGAGACTAGCGAAAGGCAACGACACTTTTCGACCCGTCACCCACCGCGAGCCAGATCAGCCCCACCAGCGCCGGACGGCGGTCAACCAGACGGCCGCACGAACCGCTGCGCCGCCCCCGGATCCAGCACCGGCCCGTTGGGCACCAGCGCCAGCAGGTTGGCCGGCACCGGCAACGGATCCGCACCGCCATAACCCAACGCCGCCGCCGCGTTGACCTGGCCCTCGTCGCGCAGCGGGAACTTGTAACCCTGATCGGTGATGAGATAGGTCGTCGTGTCGGCCTTCACCCCAGGCGCCGGCTCAACCCGCACCAACGCGCCCTTTCCACTGTCGACGACCACGCGATCGGCCGTACCCACACCATCAGCACCCGGACCACCCGCGGACCCGGCGCCGGCCGGCAGACCGGACGCCACCGCGGCATAGCGGCGCACGCGCGGCGTGACCCCACCCTCGTGCACCGCGCACAGCATCGGGTCCGCCGCCTGCGTCGGCGGGATCTCCGGCAGCGCCGCCGGGAAGCCCTTGGGCTCCACCGAAGCACCGCGGACCAGCGCCGCCGCCGCATCGGCAGCCGAGATCTCGATCTCCCGCGGGTCGTCGGCGAGCAACAGCCGCGCCGACACGTCGCCGATGGTCACGAGACCGTCGCGCGTCAACACGTACCGCTGCTGACCCGCCCGATAGACCTGGCCGATCTCACCGCGATCGCCGCCGATTCGTCGCGAGCTGGTGTCCCCGGCGCCGTCGATCCGCGGTTTCCGCAGGTCAGGCCCGCCGGAAACACCGTTGAGAAACGCCTTGCCCACGACGACAGGGTTGACGGCAGCCAACTCCAGCGCGGTCAACGTGACCTCGTCGACGACCCGGAAGCGGCGATCGTCGAAGACCACATAGGTCGCCGCCGGCCCGCTCGCGTCGGGGGGTGTGGTCACCAGCAACGCCCGGCGCGTGCCGAGGGCCTCACCACGACCCGGCTCGCGTCCGACGAACATCGTCGTCGACGGCCCGCCGGTGCCCTGCGGCGGCGTGCTGCACACGCTCCATGGCAACCGCACCAACGCGGCGCGATCCGGCGGCGGGTCGGGCGCGCCCGGGATCCCGATCGGTTCACCCACCGCGTACGCACCCAGCGAGTCCCGCGACATCTGCCGGATCGTCGGGTTCTCGTTGCCCGCGAACAGCAACGCCGAACTCCAGTTGAGCACCGGGTGCAACGTGTTGTCGACGAGCACGTACCGCGCGCCCGTCTCCCGCATGATGATCAGCTCACCGGTCGCCGGCTTGCCACCGCCCGGATTGACCAGGCCGATCACGCCGATGATCGCGAACACGATCGCCGCCACCATGACGCTGCCGAACAGCGCCAGCCCGAACCGCCGCATCGGCAGCTCGTTGGTCTCCGGCTCGCCGGTGAGCAGCCCCGACACGATGCGCCGGGTGATGAACCGGTGCGCCTGCACCTGCTCCTGCCGGCTGCGCATGACGACCCTCCCCAAGCATCGTGAACGAGCGGGCACGGCCGCGTCCGCGACGGGGCCACCCTACGATAGGCGACTCGTCGTACGCTGTCCCCGCCGTGCCCCTGGGGAGGAGAACGCGGATGCGACCCGCTGTTTGGCGCCTGGTGGTGGCCGAGACCGCCATCGTCGCCATCGCGCTCGCCGCGTTCAGCGGTGCACCGATAGCGCTGGGCGCGGCGGCGGCAGCCGCTCTCGTCGTCGCCGGCGTCGTCTACGCCCGCCGCGACGGTCGATGGTGGACGGACAACTTCCTCGCCCGCCGGCGTTGGCGGCGACGGCGCGGCACCGGCGAGGTGCTGGAAAACCATTCGATCAACGGGTACGACGACAGGGGCACCAGTGTCGGCATCGGCTGCGACGCGGGCGGCTTCTACGCCGCGGTCGCGATCGCGCCGCCGCTCGGCGTCTCCGGCACCCGCGGCGTCCCGGTCCCGGTCGACCGGCTCGCCGCCCTGCTCGACGACGCGACCCTGCCGGTCAGCGGCGTCCAGGTGGTCAGCTGGGCCGCCCCGGCACCCCACCACCTGCTGCCCAGCCAGGTGCCCAGCGTCGCCTCCTACCAACAGCTCGCCGCCGACCTGCTGCCCGCCGGCCCGGCGCCGATCGAGCAGCGCGACTGGGTCGCCGTCCGCCTCGACGTCGCCGATGCCGCGGTGGCCGCACACCGGCGCGGCGGCGGCGTCGACGGCGTGCACCGCGCGGTGGCCGCCGCCGTCGGCCGGGTCAGCAAGGCGTTGAACAGCGCCGGCATCGTCACCGAGATCCTCGGGCCGCAACAGTTGGCGGCGGCGGTGCGACTATGCGCCGGCGTCGACGCACCGCAGCGTGACGACCGGCTGCCGGGGGAGGACTGGACCACCTTCCACGCCGCCGGCCTGCACCACCTGGCATTCGAGGTGCAGGGGCTGCCGCCGCGCGAGGCGCCACTGTCGTCGTTGCTGCGGGCACCCGCCGCGCAGGTGGTCCTCTCGGTCGAGTTGCGCCCCCGCCAAGCCCGACGCGACGACGCCGGCGGACCTGTGCTGTCCCGGACCGTGGTGCGGATGGCCGCACCCGCGCCGCGCCTGCCGGAGGTGGCTCGCCTACTGTCCGGCCGCGCCGGTCAACTCGGCCTCAGGCTGCGCCGGCTCGACGGATGGCAAGGCCCGGCCGCGTACGCGACCGCACCGACCGGCGGTGGCCCATGGTGACCCGCACCGCCCAGCCGATCTCCGCGGCGGCCGCGGGCGCCATCGGCATGCGGGCCGAGCACACGGGTCTGCTGCTGGGCAGAGGCGCCGACGGCAACGCGGTGCTGCTGCGGATGTTCCGGCCACAGCCGACCCGGATCGCGCTGATCGGTGGCCTGTGGCTGGCCCGCGTCGCCGTGTTCCGGGCGCTCGCGCTGGGCGCCCAGGTCTTCGTCCGCACCTCCGACGAACGCCGCTGGCACGGTCTCGGTGAGGTCGCGGTCGGCAATCCCGATCGCGTACGTGTCGTCACCGGCGGCCGTCCGGCTGTGGCGGCCTGGGTCGGCGAGCCTGTCCTGCACGTGCACGACATGGAGGCCCAGCGGGTCGCCGACCTGCGACCCGGCGAGGCGTGGCAGACCACGCTGGCCATCTCCGCGCAGCTCACCGACACGGCGGCCGACGCGCTGGCGGTGGCCGACGCCGCGCTGGTGCAACGGATGTGGGCACAACAGGCGGTCTACGTCGCGGCCCGCCTCGGCGTCGACCCCGACGCCGCGTCCGAAGTGGAGAGTCTGCCCGACGACACGGTCGCGCTGCTCAGCGACGGCCAATGCCGCCTGGCCTGGATCTCGGCAACCGAAATCGAGCAACAGATGTTCGGCCCGCCGGGCCGGCTTTAGCTTTCGCGGATGGCGCGGATCCAGCCGTACAGGCCGCTGACCCAGACCACCAGCGGCAGGATGCCGAGGATCAGCAGGATCTCCAGGAGGTCGACGGTGCGGCCGAGCACCGGCGAGCGGCGCCGGCCAGCACCGAGGGCCGAGCCGACGCTGACCGCGGCCACCACCAGCAGCCCGGCCACGATGAACGCCAGCCGGCCGAGCATGCTCGTGGCCAGGAAACCGCCGACGCCGATCGAGGCCAGGGCGACCACGCCCGCGACCAGCAACGGCAATCGTTGCGCAGTCGAGATGAACCAGCGCGCCCGCATGAACAGCAGCAGCCCGAGTGCCGCGCACAGCACGTACCCGGCGGTCCCTCCGGTTGTGACCAGCGCGATCGCGGATCCCGCCGCGATCAGGGCGACCGCACCCAACATCCCGGCGAGCAGGTCGTCGGCGCGCTCGGCGAGGCGCAGCACCCGCGCACCGTCGACGGTCTCGGTGTCGGAGCGCAGGTCCTCGGTGCCGGACGGCACGGTCGGCACCGGCAGCCCAGCCATCCGGTAGGACATCATCGGCATCGCCGGCACGACGACCAGGGCCAGCGCGAGCACGACCGAGGCGGCGCCGGCCGGGGTCGCGCCGAAGATCATGCAGACCGCGGCGGCCGCGCCGAGTGCGACGGCACCGGCGGTGGTCGCCAGGAACACCTGACCGTAGGCGGCGACGGCGGCGCTGCCCGCGACGGCGGAGACGAACACGACGGCGGCGGCGCAGACCAGCAGGTCAGGGGCGGCGAGATCGCCGAGGCCGCGGTCGCCGGCGAACAGGGTCAGGCCACCGACGGCGGCGTACACCATGGACACCAAAGCGATCAGCAGCCCGTTGCGGTGGTCACCGAAGCCGCGCGCCGCGACGGCGGCTGTTGCGAGCAGGAGCAGGCCGAGTACGAGGGCGATCGCGGGCGCCACACCGCGCGGCGGGCCGGTCAGCGCGAGGGCGACGGCACCGCCGACCAGCGCGGCCGCGCCCAGGCCGAGCCCGAAGACCTTGGTGGTCGTCGCGGACCAGCGGCCGGGCCGCATCCGGGTCGCGGTCGCGATCGCGTCGACCACGTCGTCGAAAACGGGCTCCGGCTGCTCACCGCCCCGCGGGCGAAGATAGAGCAGCTCACCGTCGCGGATCTCCAGTTGGGCCGGCGACTGCGCGATGTCGAGCGCCGGGCCGGCCAGGCGGGCCAGCGACCAGCCGTAGCGGCCGTCAGGCTCGTCGGCGAGGCGGTCACCGGCGAACCTCAGCAGCGTCGGCAGCACGTCGGCGAGCGGCACATCGGACGGTAGAGCCAGGTCGACCCGGGTCTTCGGCGCGACGATCGTCACGCGGCTCGATCCCGCTGTCGTCGCGCCCGCCACGGTCTCTCCTTCTTGTCCACAGGCCGCACCCGGGCGTATCGCGGGCGCCACCGCTTCGGGCAGAGTACCTACGATGGCCACGGTCCGGTGACCACCCGCCGCCCTGGGGAGGAAAGGCGTGAGTACCGTCCTGTTCCGTCGGCCGCCGCGCCGGCCTGGCCCCGCCATGCCGCGCGGTGAGCTGCTGGTCGAGTCGCCCCCTGAGCTGCCGGAACAGTTGCCGCGGGGGATCGGCCAGCTGTTGATGGTGCTCCCGATGGTCTGCGGCGTGGGCGCGATGGCCTTTCTCTACGCGGGCCGCGGCGGCGGTGCGGTGACCTGGATCGCCGGTGGTCTGTTCGGCGTGTCCATGCTGGGCATGGCGATCGGCACCATGGGTGGCGGCGGCAACAAGAAGGCCGAGCTCGACGCGGAACGCCGCGACTACATGCGCTATCTGGCCCAGATCCGCAAACGGGTACGCCGCGCGGCCGACCAGCAACGCGCCGCGGCGATGTGGGTGCACCCGGCGCCCGACGCGCTGTGGTCACTGGCCGCCTCGCGGCGGATGTGGGAGCGCCGCTCGACCGACGAGGATTTCGGGCAGATCCGCATCGCGGTCGGTCCACAGCAGCTCGCGGTCAACGTCACGCCGCCCGAGACCAAGCCGGTCGAAGACCTCGAGCCGATGTCGGCGATCGCGTTGCGCCGCTTCATGAACACCTTCCGCGCCGTGCCCGACCTGCCCATCGCGCTGTCCGTGCGGGCGTTCGGCCGCATCTCGTTGCGCGGCGACCGCGCACGGGTGCTCGACGTGGCCCGCGCCGCGATCGGCCAGCTCGCCACCTTCCATTCGCCGGAAGACGTCCGCATCGCCCTGGTCGCCGCGCCCGAGCGGGTGGCCGACTGGGACTGGCTCAAGTGGTTGCCGCACGTCCAGGTCGACCGCAAGGTCGACGGTGCCGGCCCGGTCAGGCTGGTCTTCGACTCGATGACCGCGCTCGAAGACGCGCTCGACGAGGAGCTGAGCAGCCGCGGGCGGTTCAACCCGTCGGCCAAGGCGTTGACCACCGAGGCGCACGTGGTGGTGATCCTCGACGGTGGTGAGGCACCGGCCGCCGCCCAGCTCACCGGGCCGGGCCTGCTCGGCACGACGGTGCTCGACCTGTCCGGGGTGGTGCCGCGCGAGGCGGGCCGCTGGCTGCTCGCGTTGACTGTCAACGGCGACCGGATCGAGGTCAATCAGGGCAACCGCAGCACCTCGCTCGGCCGGGCCGACACGTTGGCGGCGACCGTCGCGGAGTCGCTGGCCCGCCAGCTCGCGCCATACCGGCTGTCACACCAGACCACCAGCGAGGAGCCGCTGTCCCGCAGCCCTGAGCTGCCGGAGCTGGTCGGCGTCGGCGACGCCGCGGCGGTCGACCCGCGCCGCAACTGGCGGCCCCGCCCGGTGCGCGAGACGTTGCGCATCCCGCTCGGCCTCGGCCCCGACGGCGCGGTCGTCGAGCTCGACCTCAAGGAGTCGGCGCTCGAGGGCATGGGCCCGCACGGTCTCATCATCGGCGCGACCGGTTCCGGCAAGAGCGAGCTGTTGCGCACGATCGTCGCCGCGCTGGCGATCACCCACTCGTCCGAAGAGCTCAACTTCGTGCTCGTCGACTTCAAGGGCGGCGCGACGTTCGCGTCGCTCGACGCGTTGCCACACACCAGCGCCGTGATCACCAACCTCGCCGACGAGTTGCCGCTGGTCGACCGCATGCACGACGCGATCGCCGGCGAGCTGCAGCGGCGGCAGGAGCTGTTGCGGGCGTCGGGCAACTACGTTTCACGGCACGAGTACGAGCGTGCCCGCGCCGGCGGCGAGAACCTCCAGCCGTTGCCCAGCCTGCTGATCATCTGTGACGAGTTCAGCGAGCTGCTCGCCGCCAAACCCGACTTCATCGAGCTGTTCCTGCAGATCGGCCGGCTGGGCCGGTCGCTCGGCATCCACCTGCTGCTGGCCTCGCAGCGACTCGAGGAAGGACGGCTGCGCGGGCTCGACACCCACCTGTCCTACCGGATCGGCCTGCGCACGTTCTCCGCCGTCGAGAGCCGCATCGTGCTCGGGGTGCCCGACGCCTACGAGCTGCCCAACGCGCCGGGCCACGGCTACCTGAAGATCGACACCGCGACCATGCTGCGGTTCCGCGGTGCCTACGTGTCCGGCGCCTACCGGCAGGCCAGCGCCGCGACCTCGGCGGCCAAGGCGCGGGTGCAGGGCCAGGTCGTGCCGTTCACGATGGCCGCGGTGCCGCTGCCGAAGATGCCCGCCGCGCCGCCCGAGCCGGTCGAGGCCGAGTCCACCGGTCCCGAGCCGGCGCGCCAGGTGACGATGCTCGACGTGGTCACCGGCCGGTTGCGCGGCCAGGGCCCGCCGGCGCACCAGGTGTGGTTGCCGCCGCTCGACAAGCCGGTGCCGCTCGACGCGCTGTTGCCGCAACTCCAGCGCGACCCCGACCGCGGGTTGCAGTCGCCCGGCTGGCCGGGCATCGGGCGCCTGGCGGTGCCGGTCGGCGTGGTCGACCGGCCGTTCGACCAGCGCCGCGACCCGCTGGTCGTCGACCTCTCCGGCGCCGCTGGCAACACGGTGATCGCGGGCGGTCCGCGGTCGGGCAAGAGCACGCTGCTCCGCACGTTGATCTCGTCGCTTGCGCTGACCCACACGCCGCGCGAGGTGGCGTTCATGTGCCTCGACTTCGGCGGCGGCACGCTGCGCGGCCTGGCCGGGCTGCCACACGTGTCCGGGGTGGCGGCCCGGCGCGACGTGGAGGCGGTGCGGCGGTCGATCGGCGAGGCGACGGCGCTGCTCGACGAGCGCGAGCAACGGTTCACCGAGCGCGGCATCGAGTCGATCTCCGCGTACCGCCGCATGCGCGCCACCGGCCGCTTCCCCGAGGATCCGTTCGGCGACCTGTTCCTGGTGGTCGACGGGTGGGGCATTCTGCGGGAAGACTTCGAAGAGCTGGAAACGCGGATCACCCGGCTCGCGGCCCGCGGCCTCGGCTACGGCATCCACGTGATGATCACGGTCAACCGGTGGGCCGAGCTGCGGATGAACGTCCGCGACCTGCTCGGCACCCGGCTGGAGCTGCGCCTCGGCGACCCCGCGGAGTCCGAGATCGACCGCCGCGCCGCGACGAACGTGCCGCCCGGCCAGCCGGGCCGCGGCCTCACCCGCGACAAGTTGCACTACCTGAGTGCATTGCCCCGAGTCGACGGTCTGGGCGACGCGGACTCGCTGGTCGACGGGACGGCCGGGATGGTCGCCGCGGTCACCGAGTCGTGGGCGCACCCACCGGCGCCCAAGGTCCGCCTGCTGCCGCGGCGCCTGCCGGTCGACGAGCTGACGAAGATCGCGGGCACCGACGGGCCCGGTGTCGCGATCGGACTCAACGAGTCCCACCTGTCGCCGGTGCGCATCGACTTCTCGGTCGACCCGCACCTGCTGGTCTTCGGCGACGTCGAGTCGGGCAAGACCAACCTGATGCGATTGATCGCCCGATCCATTGTGGATCGCTACACACCGCAGGAGGCGCGGCTCGTCATCATCGACTACCGCCGTGGCCTGCTCGACGCGGTTTCCGGCGATCACCTGCTGGGCTACGCGCCATCGGCCACGGTGGTCGGTGAGATGGTGGGCTTCCTGCGCGACTCGATGAAGCAGCGGTTGCCGGGCCCCGACATCACGCCGGAACAGTTGCGCAGCCGCAGCTGGTGGCACGGCCCGGAGCTGTTCGTGATCGTCGACGATTACGACCTGGTCGCCACGGCGGGCAACAATCCATTGTCGGCACTGCTCGAGTTGTTGCCACAGGCGAGCGACATCGGCCTGCATCTGATTCTGACGCGCCGGGTGGGCGGCGCCGCGCGCGCCCTTTACGAGCAGGTCATCCAGCGGATGCGCGAGCTCGACACACCCGTTTTTCTGATGTCCGGCAAGCCGGAGGAGGGCGCGCTCGTCGGCTCCCTCAAACCCAGTCCACAACCGGCGGGCCGGGGCACGCTCGTCCGCCGGCAGGACGGGCAGCAATTGGTCCAGACGGCCTGGATAGAGCCGTGACGATCCGGGGCTGCGCCGCGGTGGTGCCGTCCGTTACGGTGAGTCCGGACGTGTCGCACGAATCAAGCGAGGGGTGAGTGTTATGGGTCAGCCGTTCCTGGTTGATGCCGCGACGCTCCACAAGGCTGCGGGGGATGTGCGGTCGACAAGGTCTGATGTCGACGGTGATCTCAAGCGGCTTTGGGGCGTGTTGGACGATCTGGCTGTCGCATGGCAGGGCCAGGCTTCCGCCGGCTTCCAAAATCTGATGGTCCGCTGGAATGGTGATGTCAGCAAGCTGCTGACCGCGTTGGACAACATCTCGGAACTGCTCGACCAGGGTGGCACCACCCACCAGGTCAACGACGAGCAGCAAAACGAGATGATCAATAAGTTCAACTCGGCCCTGAACCCGTGATCTGAGCGAAGGATTCCGAGACCATGTCGCAGATCCAAGTCAACTACGCCGCGCTCGAGAACGCGCAGTCGCAGATGCAGTCGATCTCCAAGACCATCGACGGCCGCCTCGACAGCCTTCGCTCGCAGCTGCAGCAGATGCAGTGGAACGGCTCCGACCGCGAGGCCTACCAGGCCTACCAGGCCCAGTGGGACGCCGCGGTCGCCGACATCAACGCCATCCTCCACGAGATCGGCGCCGCGGTTGGCCTCGCCAACCAGAACTACATCACCACGGAAATGAACAACGCGAAGGTCTGGGGCTAACGCCCCACCATCATCCGCGGGCACGGCCCGGGCAAGCCGCCCGGGCCACGCTGCGTTTGTCACCC
>NZ_BONC01000040.1 GCF_016862515.1 Asanoa iriomotensis | reverse complement strand
GGCACCGACAAAGGCTCGGTCATCCGTGGTCGACCACCGGGCGGATCTCCACCCCGCTGTGACCGGCCCGCACCTCGGGCAGCATGCGAGCCAGCGCCACCACCTCGTCCAGGTCCCCGGCCTCGACCAGGTAGAACCCGCCCAACCCCTCCTTGGTCTCCAGGAACGGCCCGTCGATCATCACCAGGCCACCGTCCGCGTCCGCGCGCAGCGTCGTCGCGCTCATCGACGCCGACGCCAACTCCTCGCCGCCGAGCAGCCGCGAGCCCGCGGCCGCGCGGAACGAGGCGTGCGACGCCTCGAGTGCCGCACGCTCCGCGGCCGTCATCGACTCCCACGCGATCGCGTCGCCGAAGATGAGCAGCATGTACTTCGCCATGTCCCGTGCCTTCCGTACGCGGGGCCGCGGTGCGGCCCGTTCACCGCACCGACGAACCCCACGATGCCCGAATCGACAGGCGCACGGAAATTTCAGGGACGGGCCTCGTACACGAGATTGAACGGGGTTTCAGAAACCCGGCGGAACCGGGTGAAACCGGCCTCGGTGGCGATCCGCCGGATGGCCGCCTCGCCGGCCTGCGCGCCCAGCGCGTAACCACCGTCCTGCGACAGCGCGTTCGGTACGCACAGGAACGTCGAGAACCCGTAGTAGACCCGGCCGACCGGGTTGAGGTTCTCGGACACCGTGTCGCCGGCCCGCGGCTCGACGATCATCCAGGTGCCGTCCGTGGCCAGCGACTCCCGGACGTGCCGGGCGGCGCCCAGCGGGTCGCCCATGTCGTGGATCGCGTCGAACGTCGTGACCAGGTCGAACGGCCCGCCGCCGAACGTCTGCGCGGTCGCGACCTCGAACGACGTCCGGTCGCCGACTCCGGCGTCCGCCGCCCGCTTGTGCGCCTGCGCGATGGACTGGTCGTGGTAGTCCGACCCGAAGAACCGCGACGCGGGGAACGACGAAGCCATCAGCACCGTCGAGGCACCGTGCCCGCAGCCGATGTCCGCCACGCGCGCGCCCGACGAAAGCTTCGCTGAAACCCCGTCCAGAGCAGGCAGCCACGCCGCCGTCAGGTTCGCCAGGTAACCCGGCCGGAAGAACCGCTCACACCCCTCGAACACCTCGGCGTCGTGCTCGTGCCACCCCACCCCGTCACCGCTGCGCACCGCCGCCGTGATCCGCGGCTCCGACCGCAGCGCACCCAGCGCGAGCTGGAACGCACCCGGCACGAACACCGGACCGTCCGGGTCCGTCAGCGCGAACGCCTGCTCCTCGGTCAGCGAGTACTCACCAGAAGAGGCGTCGTACTGCACGTATCCGCCGGCCGCCTGCCCCCGCAGCCACTCGTCGACGTACCGCGTGTTGGTCCCGGTCGCCGCCGCCAACGACGCAGCGGTGTGCGGCCCGCCGGCCAGCGCCCGGTAAAGACCCAGCCGCTCACCGAGAACCACGTTCCCGGCCGCCATCGTCGCGCCCAGATCCCCCACGAACCGGCCGAGGAACTCCATCAACCGGTCGTTGTCCACTGCCATCTCTGTCTTCCCCTCGATAAGGCGAATCTCGTCCCTTCCGACCCTCCGGGCCGGCGTTGCAGGCTCCTTGCAACGGCGTTGCAACGGCGACGCGGCACCCTGAGCGGCGGGGGAGAGGAGCGCACATGCGGGCACGACAACCCGACATCGAGGGGTACGTGAAACACGGCGGCGTCCGAATCGGGTTCGAGCTCTTCGAAAAGGAGGATGCCCCGACGATCGCCCTCCTGCCCGCCTGGTCGATCATCGACTCGCGGCACTGGAAGGCCCAGGTCCCCTTCCTCGCCCGCGAGTTCCGCGTCGTCACGTTCGACCCGCCCGGCAACGGCCGCTCCGACCGCCCGACCGACCCTGCCGCCTACAGCGACGACGCCCACCTCGCCTACGTCCTCGCCGTCCTCGACGCGGTCCAGGCAGAGCAGGCGGTCCTCGTCGGCCTGAGCCGCGGCGGCTGGTGGTCACTGCTCACCGCGGCCAAACACCCCGACCGCGTCCTGGGCGCGGTCGCGATCGCCCCGGTCGGCCCGTACCTCGACGCCCCGCCACCCCATCGCCTGCACGAACACTTCGAGGCAGTCAGGCCCGACTACACCGGCTGGCAACGCTTCAACCGGCACTTCTGGCAACAGGACCTACCCGGCTTCGCCGACTTCTTCTTCCGTACGGTGGTCAGCGAACCGCACTCGACCAAGCAGATCGAGGACGCCGTCGGCTGGGCCGCGCAGACCACCCCGGAGTCGCTGATCGCGAGCGAACAGTCCGTGCGCTGCGTCGGCGACCGCGCGGAGGCCGAGGCCCTGCTGCGGTCGATCGACCGGCCGGTGCTGGTGATCCGCGGCTCCGAGGACCACTGCCGAACCCAGGGCGAGATGGCGCGTACGGCCGAGCTGAGCCGCGCCCGCGACGTGATCCTGGAAGGCGCCGACCACCTCCCGCACGCCCGCGAGCCCGTGGTGGTCAACCGGCTCCTGCGCGACTTCGCCCGGCAGGTGACCGGGGCGCCGAAAGAGCCCGTCCGCTGGACCCGACCGCTCGACCGCCCCCGCCGGGTGCTGTACCTGTCGTCGCCGATCGGCCTCGGCCACGTCGAGCGCGACGCGGCGATCGTCGACGCCCTGCGCCGGCAGCGGCCGGGCGTCCAGGTCGACTGGCTGGCCCAGCACCCGGTGACCGAGGTCCTCGCCCGGCGCGGCGAGCGGGTGCACGCCGCCTCGCGGCACCTGGTCAGCGAGTCGCAGCACATCGAGAGCGAGGCGGGCGAGCACGACCTGCACGCGTTCCAGGCGATCCGCCGCATGGACGAGATCCTCGTCGCCAACTTCATGGTGTTCGCCGACCTGATCGAGCGCGAGCACTACGACCTCTGGGTCGGTGACGAGGCCTGGGAGCTCGACTACTTCCTGCACGAGAACCCGGAGCTCAAGCGGTCCGCGTACGCGTGGCTGACCGATTTCGTCGGTTGGTTGCCCATGGCGGACGCCGAGTCGGAGCTGACCGCCGACTACAACGCGGAGATGGTCGAGCAGATCGCCCGCTTCCCGCGGCTGCGCGACCGGGCCGTGTTCGTCGGCAACCCCGCCGACCTGGTCGACGATCCGCTCGGGCCGGGCCTGCCCAGCGTCCGGGACTGGACGCTCGCGCATTACGCGTTCAGCGGCTACGTCCGCGACTTCCCGCCGGTCGACGACGACGAGCGCGCCCGCCTGCGCGCCGAGTTCGGCTGGACACCGGACGAGCGGGTGTGCGTCGTGACGGTCGGCGGCTCCGGCGTGGGCGGCCACCTGCTGCGCAAGGTGGTCGACGCGTTCCCCGCCGCCCGCCGCGCGGTGCCGGGCCTCCGCCTGGTCGTCGTGGCCGGCCCGCGGGTCGACCACAGGATCGAGCCCCGGGACGGAATCGAGATTCACGGGTACGTGCACCGCCTGCACCGGATGCTGGCCGCCTGCGACCTGGCGATCACCCACGGCGGCCTGACCACGACGATGACCCTCACGGCCCACCGGCGACCGTTCCTCTACGTCCCGCTGCGCAACCACTTCGAGCAGAACCGCCATGTAAGGCACCGGCTGGACACCTACCGGGCCGGCCGGTTCGTCGACTATGGACAGACCGACCCCGACAACCTCGCGGTGTTGATGGCCGCGGAGCTGGCCAAACGCACAGACTACCGGCCGGTGGAGACCGACGGTGCCGAGCGCGCGGCGGCGCTGCTGGCCGAGCTGTTCTGAAGCCTGGCCCGCTCCGCCACCGCCCGCGCCGCGGCCAATGGCGCCTCCCAGCCGGTCCGGGCACCCGCGGCCAGCAGCGGTTCGAGCACGGCGAGGGCCCGCGCCGGGTCGCCGCGGGCCAACCAGGCCCGGGCCACCGAGGTGTACGCGTCAGCGCCGTAGAGCCAGGCCGCACCCGGCGGCGCGACCACCGCGTGCAGCATCGCGTCGGCCTCCTCCAGCAGGGCGGGGGAGCCCGTCGCCTCGGCCAGCGGAGCCAGGCAGCGCAACCGGTACGCCGTGGTGCGGTGCGACGCGCTCACCGCCAGTCCGTGCTCCAGCAGGGGAATCGCCGCGGCCGGGTCGCCGTACTCCACCAGCGTCGTGCCGTGCAGCGCGTCCACGGCGGCGGTGAACCAGGCGTGTGAGTCCATCGTGGACGCCCGCCGGGCCAGCTCCAGCGCGTCGTCGCGCCGCCCGTCGAGCCGGGCGATCCAGCCGAGATGGGCCAGGTACCACGAGGTGTAGCTGCCGTACCCGCTGCGCTCGTTGATCGCCATGGCCTCCTCGACCCGGGCCGCCGCCTCCGCCCAGCGACCGGCGGCCAGGTGCGGGAACGCCGATTCGAACCGGCACCACTGCAGCAACCACAGGTCGCCCATCTGGCGCACCAGCGGCTCGAGCTCGCCGAGCAGGGCCGACAACTCGGCGACCTCGCCCAGATAGGCGTAGGCGGTCTTCAACCCGTCGAAGGCGGCCGCCAGCGCCCCGCCACCGATGCCCCGCGCGGCCTCGGTCGCCCGCCGCCCGTACGCGAGCGCCTCGACGAACCGCAACTGGTTGCTGCTCAGCACGGCCAGCCACCCGAGCAGCTCGGCCTGCCCGCCCCGGTCGCCGAGCTGCTCGGCGAGCCGGAGCGCGTCCCGGATGTGCCCGATGCCCGTCTCGACCGGCCGGCCCGAACCCGCCCAGGCCGGCCCGCCGAGCTGCCGCAGCGCCGCCATCTCGGCCCGCCGGTCGCCGGTGTCCCGGCTGAGCCGCTGCGCGAGCGTGGCGTCGTCGAGCGCCTCGGCGAACCGGAAACGGGTCTCCCGCACCCGGGCGCGCAGCAGCAGGCCGCTGGTCCGCAGCTCCGCGTCGCCGCACCGCTCGGCCGCGGCGATCGCGTTGCCCAGCAACGGCTCCGCGTCGGACGCCGCGTAACGCCGGGCAGCCCGCCGGCCCGCGGCCAGCCAGGCCCGGCCCGCGCGCCGGTCGTCGCCCGCCGCCTGCGCGTGCCGGGCGACCGCCTCGGGGTTGTCGGCGAGCACGTCCGCGGCGCGCAGATGGTGGGCCAGCCGGGTCGGCTGCGGCGTCGAGTCGTACAGGACCTCCTGGACGAGGTCGTTGGCGAACTCGTACGCGCGACCCGCCACCACGGTCAGCCGGGTCTCCAGGATCCGGTCGCAGCGCAGCGTCGCCTCCGCGACCCCGACGCCGAGCAGGCCCGCGACGGCGGCCGGCGCGAACGAGGCGCCGAGCACCGCGGCGGCCCGCAGCAGCTCCTCGGCACCGGGGCCGGCGGCCCGGACCCGGGCTAGGACGCTGGCCCGCAACGACTCCGGGACGCCGCTGTCGCCGGCGACGAGCGCGCGCAGCGTCTCCACCACGAACAGCGTGTGCCCCCGCGTCCGGCGGGCGATCTCGGCCGCCCGCGCGTCCTGCCCGGCGGCCCGGGCCAGGTGCGCGATCGCGTCCGGGTCGAGCGGCCCGAGCGGCAGCGCCTCGGCGACCTCGTCGAGGGTGGCCAGCGCCTGCCGGCCCTCGGCGGCCCGCACGGTGGCGACGACCAGCAGCCGCGCGTCACCCGCGTGCCGCGCCAGGTAGTGCAGCAGCTCGACCGTGGCCGTGCCGGCGTGCTGGAGGTCGTCGACGACGAGCAGCACCGGGCGCGGCTCGGCGAACCGGCGCAGGAAGACCGTGACCGCGTCGTACGCGGCCCGGCGCTCGGCCTCGGGGCTGCCGTGCTCGGCCGGCGGCGCGCCGAGCACGGCGGCGGCCGCGGGCACCAGGGCGGCCAGCGCGCCGGCCCGGTCGCCGGCCGCCGCCCGGACCTGGTCGGCCGCGGAATGCGTGACCAGGTCGGCGACCGCCTCGACCACCGGCTGCAGGAACAGCGAGCGCTCGGCCGCGTAGCAGCGGACGGTGACCACGGTGCCGGCCGTGCCGCGGGCCAGCCGGGCGAGCTCCTCGGCGAGGCGGGTCTTGCCGATGCCCGGCTCGCCGGCGACCAGCATCAGGCGCGGTCGGCCCGAGGTCGCGTCCCGCCAGGCCCCGCTCAACCGCGCCAGCTCCGCCGAGCGGCCGGCGAGCCGATTCTCCGGGGCGGGCGGGGCGGGCGCAACGGGCGGCACGGCGGGCGGCACGGCGGGCGGCCCGGCGTCCCCGCGCAGCACGGCGACGTGCAGGTCACGGGTCGCGGCGGCCGGGTCGACGCCGAGCTCCTCGGCGAGCAGGGTGCGCAGCCGCTCGTACACCTCGAGCGCCCTGGCCGGCTCGCCCAGCGCGTCATGGGCGCGCATCAGGCCACGCACCGCTTCCTCGTCGAACGGGTCGGCCCGGCTGGCCGCCAGGGCCGCGTCGCGCGCCCGCGCCGGCTGCCCGGCGGCCAGCGCGGCGGCGGCGACCACCTGCCGCGCCCGCCGCAACTGCTCGGCCTGATCGGCGCGGACGGCCGCGGCCCAGTCCGCGGCGAGCTCCCCGGTCAGCGCGGGCGCCGCGGCCAACACCGCCTCCGCCGACGCGGCGGCTTCGAGCGCGGCGGCCGGGTCGCCGGGCAACACGCGCTCAGCCTCGGCGACGGCGCGCGCGGCTCGGTGCAGGTCGACGTCGGCGTGCACCCGGTAGCCGCCGCGCCCGCCCGAGACCAACTCGGCACCCAGCGCGGCACGGACCCGGCTGACCAGCGTCGCCACGTTCTCGGCGGGCCGCGACGGCGGCCGCGCGGGCCAGAGCGCGCCGACGATCTGGTCGACGCTGACCACGCGGCCCTCGGCCGCGAGCAGCGCGAGCAGCGTCCGCGCCTTGCGGCTGCCCACCTCGGCGTCGGGCAGCACCCGGCCGTCGCGGACCACCGCGAACGGTCCCACGAGCCGGATGCTGGTCTGCCTCACCGGGCCTTGCTACGTGGCCGGTTCGGGCAGGTCAACCCTTCGTTCGCCAATCCGACGCAGGATCGAAGACCGCGTGGTACGCGTTCAGCGCCGGCTGGCCGCCGAGGTGGGCGTAGAGGACGTTGGAGTCGCGCGGGATGTCGTGCGAACGGACCAGGTCGATCAGCGCCGCCATCGACTTGCCCTCGTACACCGGGTCGAGGATCACGCCCTCCAGCGAACCGGTCAGCGCGATGGCGTCCACGGTGGACTGCACGGGAATGCCGTACAGGTCGCCCGCCCACCCGGGCAGCACCGTGATCTCGTCGTCGCGCAGGTCCCGGCCCAGCCCGATCAGCGCCGCGGTGTTGCGGGCGATCTTCTCCACCTGTGCCTGCGTCTCGTCGAGCTTCGCCGACGCGTCGATGCCCAGCACCCGCCGCGGCCGCTCCTGCCCAGCGAAGCCGGCGATCATCCCCGCCTGGGTGCTGCCGGTCACGCTGCACACCACGATCGTGTCGAAGAAGACGCCCAGCTCGCGCTCCTGCTGCTCGACCTCGTAGGCCCAGTTGGCGAACCCCAGACCGCCCAGCCGGTGGTCGGACGCGCCGGCCGGGATCGCGTAGGGCACGCCGCCCGCGGCGCGGACGTCCGCCAGCGCCTGCTGCCAGCTCTCCTTGAACCCGATGCCGAAGCCCTCCTGGACCAGCCGCACGTCGGCGCCCATCACCCGGGACAGCAGGATGTTGCCGACCTTGTCGTTGACCGGGTCCGGCCAGTCGACCCAGCTCTCCTGCACGAGCACGGCCTTCAGGCCCGCGCGGGCCGCGACCGCGGCCACCTGGCGGGTGTGGTTGGACTGCACGCCGCCGATGCTGACCAGCGTGTCCGCGCCGTTGGCGAGCGCGTCGGGCAGGAGGTATTCGAGCTTTCGGGTCTTGTTGCCGCCGTACGCGAGACCGCTGTTGCAGTCTTCGCGCTTGGCCCAGACCCGCGCCCCGCCGAGGTGGGCGCTGAGCCGGTCGAGGGGGTGGACCGGGCTCGGGCCGAACAGCAGGGGATAGCGGTCGAAGTCGGCGAGGGCCATGGTCATTCTCCTTCGAGCAGCGGAGTCAGGGTCTGCCAGTTGGCGCGGGTGGCGGCGACGGCGCCCTCGACATCGCCGGCCGCGCACAGCGCGATGATCCGGTCGTGCTGTGCCACCGAGCCGCGGCCGCTCAGCGACGAGAACCGCAGCCGTTCCAGCCGGCGGAGCTGGGGGGTGAACTGGTCGAGCACGCTGCGGACCGCGGTGTTGGCGCAGGCCGTCACCGCGACGCCGTGGAACTCGTCGTCGGCGGCGATCGCCGCGTCGACGTCGTCGGCCCGCAGCGCGGCCGCGAACCGCGCGTTGGCCGCCCGCATCGCGTCGAGCTCGGTGGCGGACAGGTTGGGCAGTGCCTCCCGCACGGCCAGCTCGTGCATCGCCGAGGTCACCGACTGCGCCGCCCGGACCGCGCGGACGTCGAGCGGGCTGACGATCGTGTAGCGCCCGGGCTTGGTCCGCACGAGGCCGGCCTCGTCGAGCCGGGTCAGCGCCTCCCGCACCGGCGTCCGGCTGACGCCGAGCCAGCGCGCGAGGTCGGCGTCGTTGAGCCGCTCACCGGGGGCGAGCGTGCCGTCCACGATGGCGTCCCGGATCGCCCGGTAGGCGTCGTCGCGGGGCAGTGACCGGGCCACGACACCTGCACTTGAAGGGATCGGCATGCAACATATTGCACTTCGCGCGCCGCCGCCGTGTCAAGCGTTCGCCGAGCGCTGAACCTCGCTGCCGTCAGCAGCGTGGCCTGGCCGGGCCGTGATCGGGGTCCGCATCGTGGGGACACACGAACGACCCGAGGAGAGACGACCATGCAGAGCTTGACGGGCGGTGCGACGCTCGACGACCAGTTGGCGAGCCGGTTGCTGCACCAGCGGATCATCGTGCTCGGCCAGGAGGTGGACGACCCGATCGCCAACCGCCTCTGCGCCCAGTTGCTGCTGCTGTCGGCCGAGGACCCGCGCGCCGACATCAGCCTCTACATCAACTCGCCGGGTGGGTCGGTCAGCGCCGGGCTGGCGATCTACGACACGATGCGGGTGATTCCCAACGACGTGCGTACCGTCGCGATGGGTCTGGCCGGGAGCATGGCGCAGTTCCTGCTCTGCGCGGGCACGGCCGGCAAGCGGTTCAGCCTGCCGCACGCCCAGGTGCTGATGCACCAGGGCTCGGCCGGCTTCGGTGGCACGGCCGCCGACATCGAGATCTACGCCGGCCAGCTCGAGCGGATTGGGCGGACCCTGGTCGAGCTGATCGCCCAGCACACCGGGCAGCCGGTCGAGGCCGTGCACGCGGACAGCGGGCGGGACCGATGGTTCAACGCCGAAGAGGCGCTCGAGTACGGGATGGTCGACCACGTGGTGACCCAGGTCGACGACGTGCGGCCGACCGTCACCCGGCAACCGGTGGGGCTGTGACGATGAGCCAGTACACGATCCCGACCGTCATCGAGCGGACCTCGACCGGGGAACGCGCCTTCGACATCTACTCGCGGCTCTTGTCAGAGCGGATCATCTTCCTGGGCACGGAGATCGACGACGGCGTCGCCAACGTCGTGATGGCGCAGCTCCTGCACCTGGAGTCGGCGAGCCCCGACCAGGAGATCGCCCTGTACATCAACTCGCCGGGCGGCTCGTTCAGCGCCCTGACCGCGATCTACGACACGATGCGGTTCGTGCGGCCCGACGTCGCGACCTTCTGCCTCGGCCAGGCCGCGTCGGCCGCGGCGGTGCTGCTCGCGGCCGGCACGCCGGGCAAGCGGGCCGTGCTCCAGCACGCCAAGGTGGCGCTGCACCAGCCGTCCAGCCAGGCCCGGGGCACGTTGCCGGACCTCGCGGTCCAGGCCAAGGAGGTCAGCCGGATGCGCGCGGAGATGGAGGAGATCCTCGCCGACGTGACCGGACATCCGACCGGCAAGATCCGCGCCGACATCGACCGCAACGTGCTGTTCTCGGCGGACGAGGCGGTCGCCTTCGGCCTCGCGGACCATGTGGTCCGCAGCCGCAAGGGCACGCCGCTCGCTCGGGTCGGCTAAGCGGCGATCCGCAGGTGGACCTCGCCGGCGCGGCCCGCGGACGGAAGACGGGGGCGGGCCACGGCGGCGCGGGCGTCGGCGAGGCGCAGGACGGGTGCCACGCGGGCCGGGGTCAGCTCCCGGCCCGCGGCGGCGAGCAGGTCGGGCAGGTCGACGCCGAGCGCGCCGCAGACGGCGGCGAGCACCTCGGACGACGGCTCCTTGCGGCCGCGCTCGACCTCCGACAGGTACTGCGCGGAGACGCGGGCGTCCTGGGCGACCTCGGCCAGCGTGCGGCCCTGCCGCAGCCGGACCCGGCGCAGCAGCCGGCCGAACACCTCACGCAGCAGCGGCTGGTCCGTCACGCGCCTGACTCTAGGCGGACCCGCCCGCCCCGCGGGCGCCGTTTCGCGCTGGGCGTAGCGGAACGTGCTTAGCTTTCTGGCATGACGGCCGACCCTGAACAGTCCGACGCGGGCGTGTTCGCCGACATCGACGCCCTTCCGCAGCCCATGTTCGAGGTGCTCCTCGGCGTGCTCCGCGCGATGGCGGCCCATCCCGAGATCGAGCGCGTGCGCCGGACCGCGTGGGAGGCGCTCGCACCACAGCCGGGCCAGCGGTTGCTCGACGCCGGGGCGGGCGCGGGCGAGGTGGCCCGCGAGCTGGCCGCCGTCGTCGGCGCGGAGGGCGAGGTCGTGGCGATGGACGCCTCCGCCCGCACGCTGCGCGCCGCCGAGGACCTGACCCCGACCCACCTGCCGGTCCGCTTCGTCCAGGGCGACGTCACGGACCTGCGCTTCGACGCGGACACCTTCGACGGCGTACGCGCGGAACGGGTCCTCCAACACCTCGCCGACCCGGACCGGGCCGTGGCGGAGCTGACCCGGGTCACCCGCCCCGGCGGCCGGGTCTGCCTGATCGACACCGACTGGGAGTCCGCCGCCGTCGACGGCGTGCCCGGCGACCTCGCGGCCGTGATGCGCGACCGCCTGCTGAACCTGTCGGCCCAGCACCACAACGACATGGGCCGCACGCTGCGCCGCCGCCTGGTCCACGCGGGCCTGACCGACGTGACCGCGACCGCGGTGACCCTGGTCTTCCCGAACCCCACCTCGGCCGCGGTGGTCATGCCGTTCTTCAACCCGGAGGTCCCGCCGGAGGCCGGCATGGTCCCGGACGAGCTGCGCGACCGCTGGTTCGCCGAGGTCGCCGCGGCCGGCGAGCGCGACGAGTTCCTGGCCGCCCTCACGATCTGGGTGGCCGCGGGCAGCCGGCCCATCCGGTAGCGCACCAGCTCCGAATCCACAGTGTCCCGACCGGGACCCGGAGAAGGAGGAGCAACGATGCGCAAGCTCATCCGGCTCGTCGTCGCCGCCGCGGTGACCGGGGTGTTGGTCTGGCTGCCCACCGTGGCCCAGGCCGGCATCTCCGCCCGCGGCGTCGACTGACCCACCGATCGCGCGGGCGCCGGCGACGGCGCCCGCGCACCTATTCGAGCACGGTCCGCAGCAGGAGCGGGGCCGCCGCGGCCCAGGCCTGTGGTGAGCAGGAGTGCGGGTACGGCACCGGTGGCTGGCCGGGTCGGCGGGCTAGGCCCGTCAGCACCTCGGGCAGCCGGCCGCCCGCGGTCGAGGCGGCCGCGACCAGGCCGTCGGCGATCCGGGCCGCCGCGTCCCGCCGGCCCGCGCGGGCCAGGCCCGCCACCGCGAGCGCCGTGTCGTGCGGCCAGACGCCGCCGCGGTGGTACGAGAGCGGGTGGTACGGCGCCTGCCCCTCGGCCAGCGTGCGGATGCCCCAGCCGGAGCAGAAGTCCTCGGCGGCCAGCCGCTCCGCGACCAGCGCCGCCCATGAGTCGTCGAGGATGCCCGACCACAGCACGTGGCCGGCGTTCGAGGCCAGCGCGTCGACCTGGCGGTCCGCGCCGTCCATGGCCAGCGCGACGAACGCGTTCGGCAGGCGGAAGTCCGCGGAGAACATCGCCCGCAGGCGGTCCGCGCGCCGGTCGAGGTCGGCCGCCCAGTCCGGGTCGCCCCAGGCCGTGCGGGCCAGCTCCGCGGTGCCGCGCAAGGCCCGGTACGCGTACCCCTGTGCCTCGCAGACCGCGATCGGACCCTGCGCCACCGCGCCGTCGGCGAACACCATCGAGTCCGCCGAGTCCTTCCAGCAGTGGTGCACGAGGCCGGGCGCGTCCGTGGGATAGCGCAGGTAACCGGTGGCCTGCATGCCGCCGTCGTCGAGCATCCAGGCGACCGCGGCCCGAGCGGCGGGCTCGAGGTCCTTGGCCACGATGTCGTCGCCGGTCACCGCGTGGTGCTCGGCGAGCAGCACCAGGAACAGCGGCGTCGCGTCGACCGTGCCGTAGTAGCGCGCGTAGGGCACCTCGCCCAGCGCCGCCAGCTCGCCCTGCCGCAGCTCGTGCAGGATCTTGCCCGGCTGCTCGATCCGCTCGGCCGCGTGCTCGCGGCCCTGCGTCGCGGCCAGCAGGCGCAGCGTGCCCTCGGCCAGCTCCGGCCGGTACGGCAGCGCGAACAGCGAGGTGAGCAGGCTGTCCCGGCCGAACAGGGTGAGGAACCACGGCGCGCCGGCGGCCGGGACCACGGTGCCCGCCGGCAGCTCGACGCCGGGCAGCGGCAGGTCGGCGGCCGGCACCCGGAGGCTGTCGAGGTCGGCGAGGCCGCGGGCGGCGCAGCGGGTGAGATCGTCGCCGGACACGAGCGCCGGCGCGGAGATCGGGGGCGCGGGCACGGCCGCCGCGCCACCGGCGGAAACCGTCGCGCGCAGCGTCACCGAACCGTGCGCCGGCACGGTCACCGTCCACTGGGGGCCGTCCGGCGACATCCGGGCCGGCGGCGACGCGGTCACCCGGGTCCGCCGCCGGAAGCCCCGCCGGGCGTACGCGAAGACCAGGTTCGCGTCCGCCGCGGTCACCTCACGCGTGGCGTCCGACTTGTCGAACAGCCGCGACGACCGCAGCTCGAACTGGTCCGCGAAGTCGGCCTCGGCGGACAGCGCCACCCGCACCGTCTGCGGCGAGGCCACGAAGCTCGTCAGGGTCAGCTCCTCGGCCAGCAGGCCGGAGCCCAGGCGCTGCACCCGCCGCAGCACGAACGGCGGGTTCTCGTTGCGCACGGTCGGCGGCGCCAGCACCACCTCGTCGCCCGAGTCGCCGGTGCCCAGCGCCCGCAGCGCGCGGCCGTGCACGGTCAGCACCCAGCGCGACAGGTGCCGGGTGTCGGCGACGAAGAACCCGCCGGCGTCCGTGACGTTGCCGGCGGCGTCGGTCAGCAGGCAGGTGACGCCCGAAACCAGGGTCCGCATATCGGTGTCAACGACTCAGCGGCGTGGCCCGGTGCGGATGAGGTCCAGCGTGAGCGCCGCCGTCCAGCTGAAGTCGTCGGTGCCGAAACCCGCGCCGGTGAGCGGGTCCAGGTATTCGCGGAAGCCGGCCGTCCGCACCCGCGCCAGGAGCCGGTCGCGCAGGTCGTCGGCCAACCCGGTCTCGCCGTGCAGGCGCAGTCCGTACCAGAAGAGCCAGCTGGTGTTGATCCATCCGGGACCGCGCCAGTAGCGCCCGGCCTCGTGGTCGGCCGCGGTCAGGTCGTAGCTCGGCACCGGGCACGCGTCGGCCAGCCGGAACCGGTCGCCGAGCGCGGTCTTCACCAGGTCCGTCGCGACCGGCAGGTCCGGGACGACCACGGGCAGCAGACCCGCTATCGAGTACGACCGGAGCACGGCGTCGCCGACGACGTCGTACGCGAAGAAGGTACCGGCGGTGACGTCCCACAGCTCGGCCATCAGCGCGTCGGTGACCTGCTGCGCACGGGCCAGGTGGCGGGCCGGGTCGAGCCCGATCTCCGCGGCGATCGAGGCGAGCGCGTGCTCACCGGCGGCCAGCAGCGCGTTGCACAGCGGGTCTTCGACCGCGAACCCGGGCGTCTCGCGATAGCCCGAGTCCCGGTAGTCGCGGGCCAGCCGGATGTAGCGCCCGTAGTCGGTGTCGGTCGGCCGCTCGGCCGCCGCCGCGTGCGCGAGGTCGCGCCGGGCCAGCTCGGCGGGCGGCAGCGGGACGACCCGGGACAGCGGCACGTCCCAGGCCGGGCTGTTGTCCATCCCGGACTCCCACGGGTGCACCACCGAGACCAGGCCGCGCCCGCGCAGGTCGCGCGCGGTGAGCAGAAAGTCGTGCCAGGCGACCAGACGCGGGTAGAGGCGTTCCAGGAAGCGGCGGGAACGCGCCACGGCCGGCGCGGCGCGGAACGTCTCCCAGGCGGCCAGCGCGTGCGCCGGCGGCTGCACGATCCCGGAGGTGGGCACGCCCGGTGCGCCGGCGACGTCGGCGGAACGCCAGAACGCCGGGCCCGGGAAGTACGCGTCCGCGGGCACCAGCGGGTCGAACACGATGTGCGGCACCCGGCCGTCGGTCCACTGCGCGCCGAACAGCGACTCCAACTCGCGCTGTGCCCGCACCGGCGAGAAGTGCCGCAGGCCGAGCGCGATGAAGGCGGAATCCCAGCTCCACTGGTGCGGGTAGAGCCCGCCGGCGGGCACGGTCGCGCCGCGCCGCCAGTTGGCGGCCAGGACCCGCCGCGCCGCCCGGTCGAGCGACGCGGACGGCGAGATGACGGCACGCACCGGTGCGTCCGCGATGCTCACGACCACCTCCGCAGGTAGCCGGGGATCGCGGCGACCGCGGCCGTGGGCTCGCCGCGCAGGCGGCACTCGACGGCCAGGTGCCCGTCGTAGCCGATCGCGTCGAGCGTGCCGAGCAGCGCGCCCCAGTCGATGTGCCCGGCGCCGGGCTGGAACCGGTTGGAGTCGCTGACCTGCACGTGGCCGAGGCGGTCGGCGGTCTTGACGAGCGCGCTCGTCGGCTCGTCCTCCTCGATGTTCATGTGGTACGTGTCGGCGAGCACCCGCAGGCCTCGCGACCCGGCCTCGTCGATCAGCGAGACGGCCTCGTCGAGCCGGTTGACCATGTGGTCCTCGTAGCGGTTGAGCGGCTCGAGCACGAGGGTCACGCCGTTCGCCTCCGCGTGCGCGCCCAGCTCGCTCAGCGCGGCCAGCAGCACCGCGCGGTCGGCGTCGGGGGTGCGCGGCGGCTCGAACGGCGGCAGCCGCCGGGAGAACATGCCGTAGGAGGCGGGTGTGCAGGCGACCGACCCGCCGATCTCCGCGATCACGGAGAGCTGGGAGCGGAGCTGGGCGATCGCGTCGCGCCGCAGGTCGGCGTCGAACGCGCCGATGAAGTGCAGCATGTCGACGCAGACCGACGGCATCGGCACGCCGTCGCGGGCCGCCTGGCGCAGCTCGGGCAACCGGTCGCGGAACGCGAAGTCGCCCTTGGCCCGCAGCTCGATGCCGTCGTAGCCGGCGCGGGCGGCGAAGTCCCACTTCGCCTGGAGGCTCTCGCCGGGGAGCAGCTGCTCCTGGCAGGAGATCTTGATCATGAGAACTTCAACACCACCTGGAGTGCTTCCTGCGGACGGTGGTCGAGCATGGCGAACGCCTCCGCCGCCTCTTCCACCGCGATGACGTGCGTGACGAGGCCGACGGGGTCGACCGCGCCCTGCTGGGCGAGGCCCAGGAACGCCTGGTTGAGGCGGGCCTGGTCCCAGCGCCCGGCGAGCTCCGGTGGCACGCCCCCGATCTGGGAGGAGACGATCCGGACCCGGTTGTGGTGGAACTCGTCGCCGAGCCGCAGCCCGACGCCGTCGCCCTGGTAGAAGCCGGACGCCACGACCCGGCCGTCGACCGCGACCGCGCGGATCGCGTCGTGCAGGGCCGGGTAGTGGCCGCTGATCTCGATCGCCACGTCGGCGCCGCGGCCGGCGGTCAGCTCGCGCATCTTGAGGGCCACGTCGTGCGCGGCGGAGTCGACGGTGTGTGTGGCGCCGTACTCCTTGGCCTTCTCCAGCCGGGCCGGCAGCGTGTCGACCGCGACGACGGTGGCGCCGGAGAGCTGTGCCAGCCGCGTGGCGAGCAGCCCGAGCACGCCCTGGCCGAAGACCGCGACCACCTCGGAGAGGTGGATGTCGGCGGCCAGGACCCCGTTGAGCGCGACCGCGCCGACGCGGGCGAAGGTGGCCGCGATCGGGTCCAGGCCCGGCGGCACCACGCAACCGCGGACCTTCTCGATCGGGAGTACGGCCTCGCCGCGGTGCCCCCAGATGCCCCAGACCTGTTGACCGGGTACGGGGTCCTCGGGGTGCGGCTGCTCGGCCAGCATCTCGACCACCTCGCCGACCTCCGAGTAGCCGAGCCCGGCGACGGGATAGCGCAGGCCGCTGGTGCCCTCGACGAACAGCCGCAGCTCCGGGTCCCAGTCGCGGTTGAGGTAGGGGTTCGTGCCGCGGTAGGCGGTCAGCTCGGTGCCGGCGGATATCCCCGAGTAGCTGGTGCGGACGCGCACCTGCCCGGGACGCAGCTCCACGTGGGGCTGGTCGACGACCTCCACGTGGCGAGGGGAGGTGAACTGGACAATCTGCGGCACGACGGCCTTCCGCCCATGGGTCGAAGAGAGGAGTGCGCGACATAACGACGACACGTTTCGCCGAGATGTTACGCACTTATGTCTGGCAATCAAGTATAAGTCCGGATCCGCATCTGTCCGTCATATGTGGACAAATCGTCTCGCGCGCCGTGCCGCGCTGGTGCATGATCGTCCGTTACCCGACGGAGAGCCCGAACGTTACGTACATATGTCTTGCCTTCGCGTATAAGACCTTGGTGTGATTCGTCCGTAGATCGTGGACAAAGGGAGAGATCGATATATCGGACGAAGGAGCTAACCGCGTGCACACGAGAAGCCTGTTTGCCGCCGTCTTTTCGGCGGTGCTCGTGACCACCGCACTGAGCGCCTGCTCGGGGGATGCGACCGAGGACGACGCCACCGGGTCGATCACCGTGTGGAGCCTGGAGAGCCAGACCGACCGGGTCCAGGCCACCCAGAAGATCGCCGACCAGTTCACCGCGCAGACCGGGATCCAGGTCAAGATCGTCGCGACCGACGAGAACCAGTTCACCAGCCTGATCACCTCGGCCGCCGCGGCCGGCCAGCTGCCCGACGTGATCGGCGCGCTGCCGCTCGCGGCCGTGGCCCAGATGGCCTCCAACGACCTGCTCGACACCGACGCGGCGAAGGCCGTGGTCGACGAGCTCGGCCGCGGCACCTTCTCGCCGCGCGCCCTGGAGCTGACCGCGCAGGACGGCAACCAGCTCGCCGTGCCCAGCGACGGCTGGGCCCAGCTGCTCTTCTACCGCAAAGACCTGTTCGACAAGGCTGGCCTGGCCGCGCCCGACACGTTCGACAAGATCCGGGCGGCCGCGCAGCGGCTGAACACCGGCGGGGTCGCCGGCATCACGATGGCCAACGTCCCGAACGACGCGTTCACGGAACAGACGTTCGAGAACTTCGCGCTCGGCAACGGCTGCGAGATGGTCGACGACCAGAAGAACGTGCTGCTCGACTCGCCGCAGTGCGTGGCCGTGTTCCAGCTCTACCAGGACCTGTTCAAGAACTGGTCCGTGCCGGGGGCGCAGGACGTCGACACCACCCGGGCCACGTACTTCGCCGGCAAGGCAGCGATGGTGGTCTGGTCGTCCTTCCTGCTCGACGAGATGGCCGGGCTGCGCAACGACGCCCTGCCGACCTGCCCCGAGTGCAAGGCCGACCCGGCGTTCCTCGCCAAGAACAGTGGCATCGTGACCGCGGTCGCCGGTCCCGACGGGCAGCCGGCCCAGTTCGGCGAGATCACGAGCTGGGCGGTCACCAAGGACGGGCCGAGCACCGACCAGTCGCGCAAGTTCGTGGCGTACATGATGAACGAGGGCTACACCGGCTGGCTCGGCATCGCGCCCGAGGGCAAGTTCCCGGTGCGCAAGGGCAACCAGGCCGACCCGGCGAAGTTCACCAACGCCTGGAACACGCTGCCGGCCGGGGTCGACACGCGCAAGCCGCTGGCCGAGGCCTACCCGGCGCCGGTGCTGGAGGCGCTGCGGACCAGTCCCGACACGTTCAAGCGGTGGGCGCTGCCGCAGAAACAGGGCGCGCTGCTCGGTGCCACGCTCGGCGAGTTGCCCGTACCCAAGGCCGTCAACGCCCTGACCGGCGGTGAGCTCGATCCGGCCGGGGCGGCGAAACGCGCGGCGGACGACGTGCGGGCGATCCAGAAGTCGTTGAACTGATGGTCGCCACCGAACAGCGGCCGGCGGCGCCCGAGCGGCGCCGCCGGCCGGCGCGGCAGCTCACCCGCAAACAGCGGGAGAACCGGGCGGGCCTGGCCTACCTGTCGCCGACGTTCCTGGTCGTGCTGGTCGTGGTCGTCGTGCCGATCCTCTGGACGATCCTGTTGGCGTTCCAGCGCCTGCGGCTGATCAACATCCGGCGGTCGGGCCTGTTCGGCGACTTCACCCTGCGGAACTTCGAGTACGTGTTCACCTCGCCGGGCTTCTGGAGCTCGCTGTGGACGACGCTGGTCTACACGATCGGCGGCACGGCGTTCTCGATCGTGTTCGGGCTGATCGCCGCGCTCGCGCTGCGCCGGCGGTTCCCGGGGCGGACGCTCGTGCGGGCCAGCGTGCTGCTGCCGTACGTGGCGCCGGTGGTCGCGGTGACCTTCGTCTGGGAGATCATGCTCAGCCCGCAGTTCGGCGTGACCAACGACTGGGGTCAGCGGTTCCTCGGGTGGGACCGGCCGATCGCGTTCCTCAGCCAGCGCGAATACAACCTGTGGGGCGTCGACATCCCGCTCGCGCTGATCACCGTGATCGTCTTCGAGGCCTGGCGGTACTTCCCGTTCGCGTTCCTGTTCATCCTGGCCCGCCTGCAGGCGGTGCCGCGCGACCTGGAAGAGGCAGCCGTCGTCGACGGTGCCGCGCCGACGCAGCTCTTCCGGCACATCCTGCTGCCGCAGCTCGGTGCGGTGATCGCGCTGCTGTCGGTGCTGCGGTTCATCATGACGTTCAACAAGTTCGACGACGTCTGGCTGCTCACCGGTGGTGGGGCGGGCACGCAGGTCGCCAGCGTCCGGGTCTACGAGTTCCTCACCTCGCGGCTCGACATCGGCGCCGCCGCGGCGCAGGGCCTGGTGCTCGCCGCCGCGCTCGTCGTCCTGCTGGTGATCTACCTGCGGTTCTTCGCGCCGCGGGAGGAGTCGTGATGGATCGCGCGACCTTCGAGACCCGCCTGTTCGGCGTGCTGCGGTGGGTGGTGATCGCGATCCTGATCGTGGTCACGCTGTTCCCGTTCTACTACATGGTGCTGTTGTCGATCCGGCCGATCGAGGCGGTGCTCGGCAACCCCGGTGACCTGTGGGCGGGGCCGGCGGAGTGGACGGTTTCGACATATCGCGAGGTCCTGAGCCCGGTCTCCGACGGTGGGCAGGGTTTCGTCGGGCTGATCGGCAACACGCTGTTGGTGGCGGTGTCGGCGACTCTGCTGACGCTGCTGGTTTCGCTGCCGGGCTCGTACGCGGTGAGCCGTCTGCAGTTCGTCGGTCGCCGCCAGGTGCACTTCCTTTTCCTGGCGATCTACCTGTTCCCGGCGATCCTGCTGGCGATCCCGCTGTTCACCGTGTTCACCCGGCTCGGGCTGCGCGGGTCGCTGTTCGGGCTGATCATCGTGTACATCGCGCAGACCATCCCGGTCTCGATCTACATGCTGCGCAACTACCTGACGACGATCCCGGTGAGCCTCGAAGAGGCGGCCGCTGTCGACGGTTACAGCAGGTTACAGACCCTCCGTAAGGTAATCTTGCCGCTCGCGGCACCGGCCGTGATGGCGAACGCACTCTACGTCTTCATGATCGCCTGGAACGAGTACCTGTTCGCCCTCCTCTTCCTGGTCGAGAACCGTGGCAACTGGACGGTCTCCCTCGGCCTCGCCCAGTTGTCCGGAGGCATCGAAGTGAGCAAGACGGTTTTGATGGCCGGGTCGGTGGTGCTTACCCTGCCCATCGTGATCATCTTCTTCGCCACGGAACGACTGCTGACGGAGGGGTTGACCGCCGGTGCCGACAAGGGATAGGCCACCCGCGCAGGGCGGGCCACCCGGTTCACCGGTCGTCGTCCGGGGCGCGGCCGGCAACCTGAACTCGGCCGGGCACCTGCTCTGGCTGGTCCGCACCGGGCGGGCCCGGACCCGGTCCGAACTCCAGTCCTTCACCGGCTTGTCGCGGTCGACGCTGGTAGCGCGGATCGACGCGCTGCGGGCGGCCGGCTACCTGCGCCGGTCGGGGGTCGAGGAGTCGACCGGAGGCCGGCCGGCGGAGTTGCTCGAGTTCGACACCGACCACGGTCTGGTGCTGGTCGCGGACCTGGGCGCCAACCACGCGCGGGCCGCGGTGCTGGACGCCGGTGGTGCACTGCTGCACGAGGAGCACGAGCACATCAAGATCGGATCGGGTCCGGCTTTCGTGCTGGACTGGGTCGATGCCGCGTTCGGCCGCCTGCTGGCGGCGTCCGGTCAGCCCAGTTCTCGGGTGCGCGGGATCGGGGTCGGTGTGCCGGGGCCGGTCGAGTACGACGCCGGCGTGGTGACCGAGCCGCCGATCATGCCGGGCTGGGACGGGGTGCCGATCGCGGACCGGCTGCGGTCGACGTGGGGTTGCCCGGTGTTCGTCGACAACGACGCCAACCTGATGGCGTTGGGGGAGCAGGTGGCTTTCTACCCTGACTGCCCCGCGTTGTTGTTGGTGAAGGTCGCGACCGGCATCGGCGCGGGGATCGTGGTCGACGGCCGGGTCTATCGCGGGATCGACGGCGGTGCTGGCGACATCGGACATATCCGTCTTGCTGGTTTTCCCGAGGCCCGGTGCGAGTGCGGGTTGTATGGGTGCCTGTCCGCGGTGGCCAGCGGCCTGGCGTTGGCGCAACGGCTGACGAGCGGCGGCACGCCGACGCAGTCGGGCCCGGAACTGGTCGAACGCATCCGGGTGGGCCACGGCGAGGCGGTCCACCTGGCCCGCGAGGCGGGCCGCCTGGTCGGCGAGGTCCTGGCGACGGTGGTCTGCCTGGTGAACCCGGGGGTCCTGGTGATCGCGGGAGACCTGGCGGAGACCCATTTCGTGACCGGGGTACGGGAGATGCTCTACACGTACGCCCTGCCCCGCGCGACCCGGCACCTGGAGGTCACGACGAGCCGGCTGGGCCCACAGTCTGCGGTGACCGGCGCCCACGCGATGGTGATCGACGAGATCTATTCGCCGAGCGCGGTGGACGCGGAACTGGCCGCACCCCCAGCGGTGGACCTCTCCCGCACCCGCTGACGTTCGGAAACGAGTTGCCGGACGGTCCGGCCGACCGGACGATCTCCTCTGTGGACGAGAACTCGCGAAGCGTCGTCGATTTCTACACCAACACGTACCAGGAGGACGGCCGGCTGACCAACCGGCCGCAGGCGCGGCTCGAGTGGACGCGCACGATGGAGCTGTTGCGGTCGCTGCTGCCGGACGCGCCGGCCCGGGTGCTGGATGTGGGCGGTGGCACGGGCGTCTACGCGCGGGCCCTGACCGCGTCCGGCTATCAGGTCCGCCTGGTGGATCTGACGCCGGCCCACGTGGCGCTGGCCGCCGGCGGCGAGCCGCCCATCGACGCGGTGGTGGGCGATGCGCGGGCGTTGCCCGAGGCCGCCGACGCCTACGAGGCGACGCTGCTGCTGGGGCCGCTCTACCACCTGCTCCGTGCCGAGGACCGGGTGGCGGCGCTCTGCGAGGCGGTCCGCGTCACGCGCCCGGGTGGCCGGGTGGTCGCCGCGGCGATCTCACGGTTCGCCGGACCGATCGATTTCGCGGCCACCGGACGCCTGACCGAGGCCGCACTCGCGGAGGCGCGCACGCTGCTGGACCGCGGCGCCAACGGGCCGGGCAGCGCCCTTCCGTTCATCCCGGCCTACTTCCACCGGGTGGAGGAGCTCGTGGCCGAGTTCCACGCGGCCGGCCTGACCGAGGTCGAGGTGCATGGCGTCGAGGGTCCTGCCTGGCCGGCCGCCGACGCGGCCGTCGACGGCCCGCTGGCCGAGGCCGTGTTCGCGGGGGCGCTGGACATCGCCCGCGTCTACAGCACCGAGCCCGCCCTGCTCGCCGCGAGCGCCCACCTGCTCGCCGTCGCCCGGGCTTAGAGCTCTCGCGAACGGCCGGCCGACCGGAGCCGCCGCCGGGCGGCAAGCTGGCCAGGACTGGTTGCGACGCCTCCATCGGACCGCCGGGCACGGCCTTCGGCCGACGCCTGCGCATTGCCCCGCTCTGGCATTTCGCGGCAGACCTGGGTTGGCCAGGTTGGGTTCGGCGGATCGGTGTGAGGCGGGGTTGCGGTTGGCTTGTGATCGCGGCAGCCGCCAGGCGGCGCTAAGTCTGCACACCCTTTGACGGGTCACCGCCGCGGCTCGCGCCGCGCCTGGCCATCGCCTCGCGCCTTGCCCACGTCGAGGTCGCTGGTCAGTGCGAGCGCGCCGGAATCCCCGCTGGCGGGAGCCGCCAAGTTGGCCGCCGGGGCCCGCCGCCGGGGCGTGCTGAGGCGGCGGATTGGGTTGCTGTAACGACATGCGTCCATGTGGCGCTTTCTCGGCAGGGTCGGGTACCTCTCCCGTCCCACGACGACTCCCGCCGAGGTGACGCATGCACGTCAGTAAGAAAGGTTGGGCGGCCCGCGCCGCGACGTCTCTGCTCCTGATCGCAGGTGGCGTGGTCGCGGTCGCGCCCGGTGCGGCGGTGGCGGCCGGGTGCGCGCCAGAAGCGACGCACTCCGACGCCAAGGCCCGGCCCGGGCGGCCCGGGCACCAGGATCCCAACGCGCTCACCGATGCGCAGGTGCGGCAGCGCGAGGCCGACCTGTCCGCGGTGCTCGCCGACCGGCGGCGCCCCGCCGGGGTGACCACGCTCGCCGCCGTCACGATCCCCGTGGTCGTGCACGTCATCGCCGCCAACACCACGCGGGCCGGTGGCTACCTGCCGGACTCCATGATCCAGCAGCAGATGGCCGTGCTGAACGACTCGTTCGACGGTGGTGCGGTCGGTGGCGCCGGCACGTCCTTCTCGTTCCAGCTTCAGTCGATCACCCGTAACGTGCGGCCCGAGTGGTACCCGATCGTCTACGGCTCCAGCACCGAGCGCGCCATGAAGGCGGCGCTGCGGGTCGGCGGCAAGGACACCCTCAACATCTACACCGGTGAGCTGAGCGACGACCTGCTCGGCTGGGCCACCTTCCCGCAGCGCAAGCTGCAGAGCTCCGACGGCGTGGTCGTGCTGGGCGAGTCGCTGCCGGGCGGCACGGCCGGCATCTACTCCCTCGGCGACACCGCCACGCACGAGGTCGGCCACTGGCTGAACCTCTACCACACGTTCCAGGGCGGCTGCAGCAAGTCCGGCGACCAGGTGGCCGACACCCCGGCCGAGGCCTCGGCGGCGTTCAACTGCCCGGTCGGCCGGGACACCTGCACGGCGGCCGGGCTCGACCCGATCACCAACTTCATGGACTACACGCAAGACTCCTGCATGTACCAGTTCACCCCGGGCCAGGCGGCCCGGATGAGCGACGCCTGGGCCGCATACCGCGCGCCCTGAGGCGGCTGAACGCGTGCCCGGGCATGGGACCCGCCCGGGCACGCCCCGCCTCACCCGGCCACCCCGCCGACGGCGCGTGAGCGCGCCGCCTCGACCGCCGCGAGCCGCAGCCCTTCGCCGTTGCGCCCTGAGGTGACGGGCGTGGACCCGGACGGTCGACGTCGTCGGCCGCGGCCGGCTTGCCGGTTGCGACGTAGGTGCCGCTTCGGTCGTCTCCAGGCCTCAGGCAGCCACTCTGCCGGCGACCCGGGCGGTGGACGCGTCGGTCGGGGCCGGCTTGCCGGCTCCAACGTGGGTGCGGCTTCGGTTGTCTCCAGGCCTCACGCAGCCACCTTGCCCGCGGCCTGCGGGCGGTGGACGCGGTCGGTCGCGGCCAACTTGCCGGTCGCGACGTAGGTGCCGCTTCAGTTGTTTCCAGGCCTTAGGCAGCCACTCTGCCGGCGGCCTGCGGGCGGGGTACGCGTCGGTTGCGGCCGGCTTGCCGGTTGCGATCTGGGTGCTGCTTCGGTTGTCTCCAGGCCTCAGGCAGCCGCCCTGCCGGCGGGCCGCGGGCCGTAGACGCGGTAAGTCGCGGCCGGCTTGCCGGCTACGACGTGGGTGCCGCTTCGGTTATCTCCGGCGGTGATCGGTTCGCCGCGTGTCCTGACGTAGGTTGGCGCCGTCGGTCGCGGCTCAGGTGGCCAGTTTGCGGGCCGCGGCGCGGGCGCGGCGTTTGGTTGCTTCCAGGGTCGTGGTCGGATCGCCGAGGATGCCCTCGGCGAGGAACACGGCGAAGCCGTGTGCCGTCGCGCCGATCGTGTGGATGAGGTCGTCCTGTGCGGCGGTGCCGTCGACCAGGCGCGCCGCCGGCCCGCGCAGCAGGGCCAGGACCCGATCACCCGCCGCGGCGAGTGACGGGTAGCGCTGCTTCTCCAGGCCCGCGCCGAAGGTGATCTCGAACAGTGCCCGGTTCTCCGCGGCGAACTCGACATAAGCAGCGGCGAACGCCGCGAGTTGGTCGATCGGGTCCGTTTCCGTGGACATCGCCGCCTGGAAGAGCATGTGTTGCCGCTCGTAACCCTTGCGGGCCAGTTCCGCCAACAGGGCGTCCTTGTCCGCGAAATGCTTGTAGGGCGCCGCGACGCTCACCCCCGCCCGGCGGCTGGCCTCCGCCAGGGTGAAGCCCTGGGTGCCGCGCTCCGCCACCAGTGCCAGGGCCGCCTCTTCCAGCGCGTTCCGCAGGTCGCCGTGGTGCTGGCCGGTCGCGCGGCGGGTGACAGACGGCATACGCAGAGGTTAACGCCTCTTACCTCATCGTGCTAACGTGGTAAGTGGCTTTAACCTTCGAGACAGCACAGGGGAGGGGTCATGTCGACCTTCGTCTTCGACCACGTCGGGCTCTCGGTTGCCGATCTTGACGCGCAGCGCCGTTTCTACGCCGACGCGCTCGGCCTCACCGAGGTGGAGGAGCAGTTCGCGCTGCCCGAGGCGCACGTCCGCTCGACCATCCTGCGGGCCGCCAACGGGCTCAAGATCGAGTTGATCGAGCGCGGCGGCTCAGCTCCGCAGGAGTTCGAGGACCCGTTCCACGGCGCGGGCACGCAGGGCTACTTCCACTGGGCGGTCTACGTCGACGACCTCGACGCCGCCTTCGCCAAGCTCCTCGACGCCGGCGCCCGCGAGGTGTCCGCTCCTGCCGACGGCGTACGCCCGGGGATGCGTTTCGCCTATGTCAAAGACCCGGAGGGCAACCTGCTGGAGCTCATTGCGCCCACACGCTGACCCGGTTCACGGCATCGTTAGGGACGTGGCGACGAAGGTCAGTTTCCGGGCGGCCGCCAAGCTGCTGGCCGCCCAGGATCGAGTGATGGCGCGGCTCGTGCGGGACGGGCCGGCGCCGCGGATCCCGTTGTGGAAAGAGACCAACTTCGAGTCACTCGTACGCGGAATCGTCTTCCAACAACTCGCCCGCCCCGCCGCCGTCGCGATCCTCGGTCGGCTCGTCGACGCCGTCGACGGTGAGCTCAGCCCCGACACCGTGCTCCCGCTGACCGATGCCACGCTGCGCAAGGTCGGGCTCTCCGCGCGCAAGGTGGTCTCGCTGCGCGACCTGGCCACCAAGGTCCGGGACGGCACCGTCATCCTCGACAACCGGCGCCTCGGCCACCTGCCCGACGACGAGATCGTTCGCCGGCTGTCGACGGTCAAGGGCATCGGACCCTGGTCGTCCCAGCTCTTCATGATCTTCCAGCTCAAGCGGCAGGACGTGTGGCCGGTCGGTGACCTCGGCATCCGGCGCGGCTACGGCGTCGCCTACGGAGTGCCCACCCCGACCGAGAAGGAGCTCGAACCCCTCGGCGAGAAGTTCCGTCCCTACCGCAGCACCGCCGCCTGGTACTGCTGGATGGCCGAGGCCGTCCTCGCCGGCCGGCCCGCGACGCTCCCGATCGCCGACGACCCCATCCTCCGGGCCCACGGCCGCAAGGCCTGATTCAATATCACACGTGGAGAGACCGATCCGGGTCGGGCTGGTCGGCTCCGGCCACTGGGCCGAGGTCATGCACGGCCCCACCCTGGCCGCCGGGCCGGAGACCACCCTCGTCGGCGTCTGGGCGCGGCGGGCCGACAAGGCACACCGGCTGGCGAAAGCGCTGAAAACCACCGCCGCCCGGGACTTCGACGAACTGCTCGACCGCTGCGAGGCCGTTGCCTTCGCCGTGCCGCCGGACATCCAGGCCGACCTGGCCGTCAGGGCAGCCGACGCCGGCCGCGCCCTGCTCCTGGAGAAGCCCCTCGCCCTCACGGTCACCGACGCCGAACGCGTCGCCAAGGCCGTACGCGAAAATGGTGTGATCAGCCAGCTCGTGCTGACGAAGCGCTATCACCCGAAGACCCGCGCGTTCCTCGCAGAAGCAGCGCACTTCGAGGCCATCGGCGCCCGCGCCACCTACCTGCACGGCGGCTTCCTCGACGGTCCGTTCGCCACGGGCTGGCGACAAAGGGGCCACGGCGCCCTGCTCGACCTCGGCCCGCACCTGCTCGACCTGGTCGAGGCCGCCCTGGGCCCGATCGAGACCGTCGACCGCCACGACAACCCCCGCGGCTGGCTCGACCTGACCTGCACCCATCGCAGCGGGACCAAGAGCCAGCTTGCCCTCTCGGGCGAGGTCGGCATCGCGCGATCCAAGGCGGGCGTCGAGCTTTACGGCAAAACCGGCGTCCTGGAGATCGACTTCGCCACCGTCGACCACGACGAGTGCTGGCCGATCCTGCGTGCCGAGTTCGCCCACGCCGTGCGGACCAATACACCGCACCCGCTCGACGCCGACCACGGCCTGCGGCTGCAACACCTGCTCAGCTGTTGACCAACCCGGCCAGCAGGTTGATCGCGCCGGCGACGATCGCGACCCCGAACACGTACGACAGCAGCGCGTGTGCCAACGCCGTCCGGCGCACCGGTGAGCTGCGCAGCGTCGTGTCGGACACCTGGTAGGTCATCCCGATCGTGAAGGCCAGGTACGCGAAGTCCCGGTAGGTCGGCTTGTGCTCCGACAGCGGCTGACCGAAGTCGATCCGTACACCGTGGCTCTGGTAGTCGAGTTTTGCGTACCGCAGCGTGTAGACCGTGTTCATCGTGACCCACGCGCTGGTCACGGTGAGCACCGCGATCCCGATCAGCACGCCCCGGAACGACCCGTGCTCGTGGGCCGCCTTGCCGAGCGCGAAACCGACGCCCAACAGGGCGGCCACACTGGCGCCCGAGAGCAGGGCGGTCGCCGAGCCGTGGGTCTCGTCCTCGCGGCTGGCCAGCTTCTCCGTCTTGTCGCCGTCGGCCTTCATGAAGATCGGCCAGACCGAGCCGAGGAAGGCCACGGCGGCGACGTCCCACCCGGCGATCACCGCCAGCTCCCAGTCGATGACGAAGATGCCCAGGACGGCCGACACGACGGCCCAGATGACGATCACGACGGCAGCACGGCGGATCGCGGGCGCGTGCCAGCCGACCATGCGGTGGTACCGCGTCGGCTCGGGCAGGCTGGCCACAATGGTCAGTCTCGCAGGCGTGCGGCGCGTTGATCCAGACACGCCGGATCCCGGTAACCGGACAAACTGGTTAAAACACGAGAGCATCGAGGCATGGTGCACGCGCAGACGCTCGCGGACGATCTCGCGGACCGGCGCGACCTGTTCCGGAGCCAGGCCGCCGACTGGAACTGCGGCTACGTCGACCTCGAGACCGAGTGGATCGACCCCCAACTGCTGACGGGGTACGACCCGGAGGCGCTCGCCCGCGAAGGCTGGCTGCCGCTGCACCACGACGACGAGGGCTACGTGGTCGTGGCGACCTCGGTCGAGCCCACCCCCGAACGCGTCGCGATGATCGAGGAGGCGGTGGGCGCCCCGGTCTGCGTGGCCGTGACCAGCGACTGGGACCTCGACGCCGCCATCGAGCGGGCGTACCGGTATCCGGCGGCCGAAGGCCGGAAGCGGCGCGGCTGGGTCGTCGCGGCCTTCGCGTCGCTGCTCCTCGTGGCGTCCGTCGCCACGGCCACCGGGCCCACGCTCGTCACGGTCGGCGTGCTGACCAGCGCCGGCTTCCTGCTCGGCGTCGGTGCCGTGGCGGCGCTGCGGTTGCGCGCGGGTGCCGGCGAGCCGACCGACGACGACCTGCACGCGTTCCTGCACCACCTGCGCCACCCCGCCACGCTGGCCCGGGAAGCCGGGATCCTGCACGCGCCCGGCGTCCTACTGCGCACGGGCGGTGGCCCGGCGGCGCTGCTGCTGACCCCGCCGCTGTACGCCCTGTTCGCGGCCGCCCTGGTGCTGCCCGCCGAGCGGCTCGTGCCCGCCTGGCTGGTCGCGATCGTCCTGGCCAGCCTGCTGGTCGGCAACGCCCTGCTGAGCTACGTCGAGCTGCTGGACGCGTTCAAGCAGCGCCGCGGCACGCCCGTCGGCCCGGCGTTGCTGCGCCCGCTGCGCTGGCTGCTGCAGTCCGCCGCCGCCTACCGCACCCTGTGGCGGCTGCTCACCTGACCGGGAGGACCCCGCATGGCAACCGCACCGTCCACGGTGATCCCCAGGTGGCAACGGTGGGACGCGGCCGAGGAGCGCCACCCGCGCCGCGCCGGCCCGCGCTGGCTGCTCCGCGTGGCACTGGCACTGCCGTTCGGGGCGCTGGCGCTGCAGGCCGGCTACCAGGGCTTCGCCGCACCGCCCGCGACGGGCCTCGCCGCGCTGCTGCCCGGCGGCGCCCTGCTCACCTGCCTGACGACCGGGTTCGTGCTGGCCGCGCTGGGGGAGCGGCTGGTCGCCTGGCAGGTCCCGCTGCGCATCATGGTGCCGCTGGTCCTGGTGCCCGCGCTGGCGTACGCCGGATCGCAGGATCTGACCGCCGTGCTGACCGTGGCGTTGCTCGCGCTGGCGGTCGAGGGGTTCGTCCACTTCGCGGTCGCGGGCCGGCCCGAGGGGGCGCACCGGGCCGGGCTCGCGCTCGCCGCCGCGGCGCTGTGTGACCCGGTCGCCATCCTGTACGCGGTCGCCTTCGCCGCCGCCGCGCCGTTCGTGGCCGCCGAGCGGCGCCGGTCGGTGCCGCCGAGTTGGGCGGTCCTGATGTTCCCGACGCTGGCCGCCGCCGCCACCTGGGCGTTGCTCGACTGGCGGCTCACCGGCTCGGTGGAGATCGCCCTCGACCCGCGCGGCCCGGTATCCGCGGCGGGCGGGGCGCTGGTGGCGGTGGCGCACACGCCGCTCTACGTGGCTGTCGCGGTCGTCTACGCGGTGCGCCGTCCCCGCGCGCTGGCCGGCTACCTGGTCCCGCCGGCGGGCGTCTTCGGTGCCCTGCTCGTCGGGTCGGGGTACTCGGCGGTGACGGCTTATCTGCTGCTGACGGTGGTCGCGCTGGTCGCGGTGCCGCGCTCACCGAGCCGCCGGCTCGGCGCGTTCCTCGGGACGGTCGCGCTCGCACAGTGGGCGCTGACGATCACCTGGCCCCCGACGAGCGCGGCGTTCCAGGACTGGCTACGCACCGCCTGGGGCTTTTAAGGAACGGTCCGTTGTTAACGCTTTCCGCATAGGAACGGTCCGTTCCTAACTCTTGAAAGGCCAGCGGCGGCGGCGTGGGGGCGATGTGGTGGGCGCCGGCTGCCGGGCCGCGGCGAAGCGGGCCTCCAGCGCCTCGCGCCAGAGCGTCACCATCTCCTCGACGTCGACCCGCCGCAGCGGGACGAACGGCGGCGACGGGCGGAGCTGGTAGTCCAGGATCTCCCGGTTGAGCGCGGCGACCGTCTCGCGTACGCGCTGCTCCGACGGCAGTCGCTTGATCTCTTCCGGCAGCCGCTCGCGCTGGCGGGCGAGCTGGATCGACGACGGCAGCATGGCCTCGCCCGTGATGCCCTCGCGGCGGACGAACTCCTTGAGCCACCACTGCTCGTCGTAGGGCTCGGCGTGGCCGGGCAGCGGCTTGCCGGCGCCCGGGAGATCGTCGAACTCGCCGTTCTCCCGGGCGGCACGGATCCGCGCGTCGATGAGGGACTCGATCCGGTCGCTCATCACCCAAGAATAACTACAGGCGGGTGAGCCTGATCGCGTCGGCGATCACCAGGCCCGCGCCCGAGGTCCAGCGGCTGACCGCGACCCGGTTGGCGTCGCCGGCCGGCAGGCTGAACGAGCCGATCGAACGCCAGGCGCCGCCGCCCGTACGCTGATCGACGTTGACCGTCTGGTTGCCGCCCGTGGTCGCGACGATGTAGGGCGCCGCGCTGCTGTAGCCGGCGTTCGCCGCGTACCAGACGTCGACCCGGTAGGTGCCCGCGCTCGGCACGTTGAACTTGTACCAGGCGGGGTCGCTGGCCGCGACCGGCTCCGCGAACCGGTAGTCGGTGCCGTAGCGCTGCGTCGAGTAGGACGAGGTGCCCCAGTTGGCGCTCGCGGTGAACCGGCCGGCCGTGGTGTTGTCGACGATCTGCGACCAGGTGCCGCCGCCACCGCTCATCTTGGCGGCGACGTCGGCGCGCATCACGTCGAGGTCGATGAACGACGGGTCGATCTTGCCGGTGGTGCTGGTCTCCCGGTGCCCGCGCGCATAGCTCGAGTTCCGGCCGAGCCGGGTCAGCACCGCGGCGGTGGCGGCGATGGAGGCGTTGTACTGCGCGGTGGTCATCGACTGGCTGACGCCGTTGTAGTCGATCTCCCAACCGATCATCAGGGTGTTGCCGTCGCCGGCCGGGATCGGCCCGCTGCCGCGGCTCTCGCCGGCGTGGTTGCAGCGGCCGGCGGAGATCAGGTGGAACACGCCGTTGTAATCGACGAGCGCCTGGCACAGCGGCCCAGCCAGGTCGGGGCGGCCGTTGATGCAGACGTTCAGCGCCGGGTGGGGGTTGCTGGCGCTGGAGGTGGCGGCGGTGTGGTGCCAGAGCACGCCGATCGGGTCGAACGAGCCGGGGCGGTAGCGGTTGAGCCAGTCACCCTCGACGACGACCGAGACGCCCGCGCCGCGCAGGACGTCGAGCAACCAGGGAACGTTGGGCATCAGGCACCTCGCGCCAGGCTGGGTTCGGCGACGATCAGGTCGGCGACGCACTCGGGGGCTTTGGCCTTGGGCGCGGCCGCGGCGGCGGCCGGGTTGGCGGCGACGGTCACGGCTGCGGCGGCCAGGGCGGGCAGCCCGAGCACGGCCCGCCGGCGGAGCCGGCGCGATGGGAAGACGGTCACGGCACTCCTTAGGGGCGACGCGTGTTGTGGCGGGTGAGCCGCACGCTATACCTTGAAGAGTGTCTATGTCGATAGTTTCCAATGCGTATATGGATGGTGAAGGATACTTTCATGTGGCGCGTGATAGACCTTTGCCATGGAGTTCGGAGTCGGTTACTTCCCCACGCACGACGGCATGAAGCCCGGCGAGGTCGCGCGCCTGGCCGAGGAGCGCGGCGCTGACGCGATCTACTTCGCCGAGCACTCGCACATCCCCGCGGCCGAGACCGACCGGTTCCCCGGTCAACCGCTACCCAGCAAATACTGGAAGACGTACGACCTGTTCGTGTCCCTGACCGCGGCCGCCGCGGCGACCAGTCGGTTGCGCGTGGCCAGCGGCATCTGCCTGGTCATCGAGCGCGACCCGATCCAGACCGCGAAGGCCGTCGCCAGCGTCGACCACCTCTCCGGCGGCCGCCTCGAGTTCGGCGTGGGCGCCGGCTGGAACCGCACCGAGATGCGCCATCACGGCACGGATCCACGGGTACGCATGCGCGTGCTCCGCGAACGGGTCGAGGCGATGAAGGCCATCTGGACCCAGCACGAGGCGAGCTACACGGGCCAGTACGTGAACTTCGAGGGCGTCTGGTCCTACCCGAAGCCGGCCCAGAAGCCGCACCCGCCGGTCCTGGTCGGCGGTGCCGGTCCGACGGTGCTCGACCGGGTGCTGGCATTCGGCGACGCGTGGTTCCCGAACTACCACGAGGGCATCCTCGACCGGATCGCCGAGTTGCGCGCCCGCGCCGAGCGTGACATCGAGGTGCAGGTGATGACTGTCCCCGCCGACCCGAAGGTGTTCGCCGCGTTGCGTGACGCCGGGGTGCGCCGGGTGGCGCGCTGGTTGCCGTCGGGCCCGAAGTCCCGCGTCGAGCGCGCGTTCGACGAGTGGGAAGCAGCGATCTCGGAATACAACCCCGAGTGACCCCGGCACAGGCGCGGGCCCGGTTCGCCGCGGCCCGCGTCGCCCGCCTGGCGACCGTTTCGGCGGCCGGCCAGCCCCACCTGGTCCCGATCACGTTCGCGGTCGAGAACGACACGGTCTACAGCGCCGTCGACGCGAAACCCAAACGCTCGACGGCGCTGCGCCGGCTGGCCAACGTGGCGGCCAACCCACGGGTGTCGCTGCTGGTCGACGAGTACGACGAGGACTGGTCCCGGCTGTGGTGGGCCCGCGCGGACGGCACGGCCCGCACCCTCCTGGCTGACGCCCCGGAGGCAATGCGGGCAGCGTCGCTGCTGGCGGCGCGCTATCCGGCGTTCGCGCTGCGCGGCGTCGTGCTCGCCGTCGACGTCAACCGTTGGACGGGCTGGACCGCGGCGTGATCAGGTCAACTTACCCATAGCGGGACGAACCGCCGGTGACCTGGGTCACAACGCAGGCCGGGAACAGAGTGCATGGTTTGTAACTTGAGTACGTACATGGCAACTCTTCCCGTCCTGCCGTTGACCGACGCCGTACTGCTTCCGGGCATGACCGTGCCGGTCACCCTCGATAACAACACTCAGGCCGCCGTCGACGCCGCGCGCGCCGCCGGCGACAACCGCGTGCTTGCCGTGCCGCGAGTCGACGGCGAGTACGGGCCGACCGGCGTCATCGCGCTGATCGAGAAGGTGGGCCGCCTGCCCGATGGCGAGCCCGCCGCCGTCATCCGTGGCCTGTCCCGGGCGAAGATCGGTTCCGGTGTGCCCGGACCCGGTGCCGCCCTCTGGGTCGAGGCCACCGAGCTTGACGAGACCCCGCCCGCGGGCAAGGCCCGCGAGCTGGCCACTGAATACAAGGCCCTGGTGAAGTCCGTGCTCCAGCAGCGCGGCGCCTGGCAGGTCATCGACGCCGTCGAGCGGATGACCGACTTGTCCGAGCTGGCCGACTCCGCCGGCTACGCGCCGTGGCTCAGCCTCGAGCAGAAGATCGAGCTGCTCAACGCTCCCGATGTGACCGCGCGCCTCGACCTGCTGGTCGGCTGGGTTCGCGACTACCTCGCCGAGCAGGAGGTCACCGAGCGGATCACCAACGACGTCCGCGAGGGCCTCGAGAAGTCGCAGCGCGAGTTCCTGCTCCGCCAGCAGCTCGCCGCGATCCGCAAGGAGCTGGGTGAGGACGAGCCCGACGGCTCGGCCGACTACCGGTCCCGCGTGGAGTCCGCCGACCTGCCCGAGAAGGTGCGCGAGGCGGCCATGCGCGAGGTCGGCAAGCTGGAGCGCGCGAGCGACCAGTCACCCGAGACGAGCTGGATCCGCACCTGGCTCGACACCGTACTCGAAATGCCCTGGTCGACCCGGACCGACGACAACACCGACCTGAAGGCGGCGCGTGAGGTGCTCGACACCGACCACGCCGGGCTGGCCGACGTGAAGGACCGCATCCTGGAGTACCTCGCGGTCCGCAACCGGCGTGCCGAGCGCAACCTGCAGGTCGTCGGCGGCCGTGGTTCCGGCGCGGTGCTGGCCCTCGGTGGCCCGCCCGGTGTCGGCAAGACCAGCCTCGGCGAGTCCGTCGCGCGGGCGCTGGGCCGCAAGTTCGTCCGGGTCAGCCTCGGCGGCATCCGGGACGAGGCCGAGATCCGCGGTCACCGGCGCACCTACGTCGGCGCGGCTCCGGGCCGGATCGTCCGGGCGCTCAAGGAGGCCGGTTCGATGAACCCGGTCGTGCTGCTCGACGAGGTCGACAAGCTGGCCGTCGGTTACGCCGGCGACCCGGCCGCGGCCCTGCTCGAGGTGCTCGACCCGGCGCAGAACCACACGTTCCGCGACCACTACCTGGAGGTCGACCTCGACCTCTCGGACGTGCTGTTCCTCGCGACCGCCAACGTGGTCGAGAACATCCCCGGCCCGCTGCTGGACCGGATGGAGCTCGTGACGCTGGACGGCTACACCGAGGAGGAGAAGGTGGCCATCGGCCGCGACCACCTGTGGCCGCGGCAGGTCGAGCGCGCCGGCTTGACGCCGTCCGAGGTGTCGATCACCGACGAGGCCTTGGGTGCGATCGCCGGCGAGTACACCCGCGAGGCGGGCGTGCGGCAGCTCGAGCGCGCGCTGGCCAAGATCCTCCGCAAGGTCGCGGTGGCGTTGGCTTCGGAGTCGGCGCCGATCAGGGTCGACGAGACCGACCTGGTCCGCTACCTCGGCCGTCCCCGGTTCACCCCGGAGTCGGCGGAGCGCACGGCGACCCCGGGCGTGGCAACGGGCCTGGCGGTCACCGGAGCGGGCGGCGACGTGCTGTTCATCGAGGCGACCTCGATGGAGGGCGAGCCGGGCCTGACCCTCACGGGCCAGCTCGGCGACGTCATGAAGGAGTCGGCGCACATCGCCCTCTCCTACCTGAGGTCCAACGGCAAGCGCCTGGGCATCGACCCGAACGCGTTGGCGGCCAAGCGGATCCACCTGCACGTGCCGGCCGGCGCGGTGCCGAAGGACGGCCCGTCCGCGGGCATCACGATGGTCACCGCCCTGGCGTCGCTGGCGACCGGTCGCCCGGTCCGCCCGGAGTTCGGCATGACCGGCGAGGTCACCCTCTCCGGCCGCGTGCTCCCGATCGGCGGCGTCAAGCAGAAGCTGCTGGCGGCGCACCGGGCAGGCCTGACGGAGGTCATCATCCCGGCCCGCAACGAGCCGGACCTGGACGACCTGCCGCAGGAGGTCCGCGACGCCCTGACCATCCACGTGCTGGGCGACGTCAGCGACGTCCTGGCCCTGGCCCTCCGCCCGGCCGACGAGCGCGAGCTCCTCGCCGCGGCCTGACAACAGAAGCAAAGAGCCGCCTGGGGTACGCCCGGGCGGCTCTTTGCTGTCTCGTCAACCCCTCAGAATGCGATTTCATGTTGCGCTGCCATGTCACTCACACGGGTACGACTGCGGCATAGGACATGTCAAATATTTGTCAACGCGAATCGCGTTCGTCCTATGTATTTTAGTTGCTCGGCCGTCTCGGCATGGGAGGAATGCATGAAGGTCGTGGGCAACCAGACTGGCACCATCCAGAACGCCGACACCATCGTCAACCGTGAACAGATCACTTCGGTCATATCCGTTCGAACGCCGATCGAAGATATCCAGCGTCTGTCGGAGCGAATCGCCGCCGCACGCGCAACGGGGAGCATAGAGGGGCGGGTGGCGGAGGCGGCGACTCGAGAGCTGGACACCGCCGCCGCAGAGGCCGACCCGGTCGAGGCCCGGTCGGCGGTCGGACGGGCGCGTGACATGCTGGCAGTGGCTGCTGGAGCAGCGCCCCTCGCTGAAGCGGCCGCGAGGATCATTGCAATGATGGCAGGCCACGGTCCTTCGGCGGCGTGACGTGAACCTAGACGGCGACCAGCAGGGCTTCATCCAGAACGCCGACCAGATCATCAACCAGTACTACACCGAAACGCGGGACTGGCTGCGGGCGGGCCAGCGCCTGCTCTCCGAAGGTATGTATCGCGAGGCGCGCAGCTGCTTCGGTGACGTGATCCGAAAGGAAGCGCACGAAGAGGGTGCGCGTGCGAAAAAGCGGAGATCATTGGCCCACCTCTATTCGGCGGTGGCGATCCTGGCCAAGATACGTCCCTCGTATCGTCGACCTGAGGAAATTGAGCGCGCGGCGGCGCACATCGCGAATGCGGGCGCCGGCGCGATGACCGCTGTCCTGGCGGCCCTGATCAAGGACGACTACTTCGACCTGGACGCGATGACCGTTCCCACCGGTCTCGCTGGGGTCGCAAGCTTCGCGGATCCGCGTGCGCTGAGCGATGCCGAGCTAGCCCTTCTTGCTCGACACATGGTGCCGTGCCAGGGACCAACGTGGGAGTCGTTGTCGGCGGAGGCGCGCAACCGCAATGTCGCTATCGACGGATTCGTGCAGGCCGGTAAGCTGCCGCTCGCGCCGCGTGAACGCCGGATAGCGGTGGCCAAGTACTTCTACCCGGTGCCTGCGAAGCCGCAACAGCCGAACGCCACACCGGCCACGGTCATGGCGGTCGGCGGAGTCATGGCGTTGGTCGCGCCGTTCGTGGGCATACTCAATGGCGCCGCCTGGTACGTCCACGCTGCCCTGCTGCTCGTCCTCCTCGCCGCCGGGGTTGTCCTGGTCTTCTTGGCCATTACCTCCTTCCGCGATTACCAGCAGGACGTGCTGCTCAAGCGACGCTACGACTACGCGAAGGCCCATACCGCGGACCGCCCGACCGACGCACAGATGGACTCATGGCTTGAGGAGGACGTCAGGCTGGTGGCCGCGTTGGGTGCCCGCCGCCACCGAGTGGAACCGATCGCCGCCGGGAGGCCGGGACACCTCATCGTCGAGCCGCAGTCGGCGGTCGGCGTGTCCAACCTCAAGCGAGGTGATGTCGAGCGCAGCTCGGCGAACGGGCGCAGTTTCCGGCGCCGTCCACACAGCGAGAACCCGCTGGCTCGGGTTCGGACCGGTTCGGACGGGCGGCTCAGATCTGACCACTATCGCGTTCTGGTGATCTACCTGACGGACCGGCGAGTCGCGGTCTACGACTGCGACCTCGACTTTGCCCGTCGGGCATTGCTCACCGAGTCGACCCGCACGTTTCACTACGACGATGTCGTCACCATCTCCTCCCGGACCGTCGCTGACTCGGTCGCGGGCGACGACCCGATGCGGATCTGGTTCGACGACGGTTCGGGGTCTTACGCGGCGATCTCTCTCAGCGACCGCTTCAGCCTCTCGCTGGTCAGCGGAGAGTCGGTCGAGGTAGGTGTCGGCATCGCGGGACCTATGCACGGTGAGTCGGATCTCGAGGTGGCTTGGGGCAACAGCCAGGTCAAGCGAGTGGTCCAGCGGATGGTCTGGTCGAGAAAGGAGCGCCGGTCCGACGCGGCGTGAGAAGCGGCCCAGGGCGTACGCAACGGCGTACCGCCGCTCGACCAGCGCGGGCGACGGGCAGCGATGCACATTCCGCGCAACGCGATGGGCCGCCGCGCGGTGCGGATGCTCACCGCCGTGGTCACGGACCCGGCCGGTGACTACGAGCGCCAGCTCCTGCTGCCCTGGGCCCACTCACTCGAGGGCACGGTCGCGCCGCCCCGCTCCTCCGGTTGATGAGCGGGGCGGACCAGCCAGATCGCGGCCGAGACGACCAGCATCGTCAGCACGCCGACCGCCGCGGTGGCCAGCACGAGGCGCACGCCGGCATCGGGGGCCAGCGCGAGCACCAGCATGATCAGCAAGGTCAGCGCGATCGCCTGCACCAGCAACCCGGTCACGGCGTCGTCGTCCGCCTGTTCTTTCGAGGCGCTGGCGGTCTTGTCGCGCGCGCGGGTCAGGGCCGCGGCGGCCAGGCAGAAGATCGTGCCGACCAGGAGCAGGCTGCCGACCACGTCGCTGAAGCGGTGCCAGCCCAGGATCATCGTGGCGGCTCCGATGACCGACACCCCCGTGGTGCCGGGCACCGCGAGCCACCACCGCAGCCGTGGCGGCGCCACCAGCAGGATCCCGAGCAGCAGCGCGGCCGCCGCGGCCACGTGGCCGCTCGGGAAGCTGTTGTGCGTCGTCGAGCTGGCCACACCCAGCTCCGGCCGGTCCAGGAACTGCTTGACGAACCCGGCGGCGCCCGCCGAGCAGGCGAACACCGCCACCGCGGCCAGGGCCGCCCAGATCCGGCGGGTGAGCGCGCCGACCGCGATGATCGCGACCATCACCAGGCCGAGCAGCAGGGGATTGCCGAATCGCTTCAGCACCAGGGATGCCGGACCGAGCAGGATGGTCTCCTGGACGTAGCCGCCGCCCCACTGGGCGCGGGGCAGCAGCACGCCGTCGATCCATTGGCCGGGTGCGGTCCGCACGAACAGCAACCAGGCCACGCCGAAGGCGACCGCACACGCAGCGGCGGCCGCGAGGAGCCGGCCGGCGGACGAGGATCGCGGGTTCACGCGGACCATCCTGGCGGCCCGTCATCCGCAACTCGTCCGGCTCATGTCTTGGTTCTGTCACAAACTCCGGGTGTACGTCAGGACGACCGCGCCCGAATCGAAGGGCCGCGCGGAGTCGAGGTTGAACTGCGAAGGCTCGAACGCCGAACTGAACAGCGGGATGCCGGCGCCGAGCACCAGCGGATATTGCTTGATCACCAGCTCGTCGATCTCCGGCAGGAGCTGGCTGGCGAGCGTGCCGCCGCCGCAGAGCCAGATGCCGAGCCCGGGCTCCCGCTTGAGGGCCCGGACCGCACCGAGCGGATCGGACTTGACGATCTCGACGTCCGTGCTCGACAGGGTGGTCGAGAAGACGATCTGCCGCAGGTGGGCATAGGGGCTGGTCATCCCGGCGGCCAGCCCCGGCTCGTAGCTGTGCCGTCCCATCAGGACGGTGTCGTAGCTGCGGTTCAGGGTGTCGTCGGCCAACCCGATCGCGGACCGGAACGCGGTGGGCACGGCCTCCGGCCGCTCGGCGTTCATCGCCGCCATCACGTCGGGCTCGATCGGGAAGAAGTCGAACCGTCCGGCCGGGTCGGCGATGAACCCGTCGATGCTGGCCGCGACGTAGTACGTGAGCTTGCGCAAAACCAAACCACTCCTCTTGTAGTGGTCCGACCGTAGTACTACGCTTGCAGTGGTGTCAATCGCGAAGGAGACCTGATGCGCCAGAACCCGGCCCGCCGCACCGCCCTGCTCGACGCCGCGATCGAGGTGCTGGCCCGCGACGGCTCCCGCGGCCTGACCTTCCGCGCCGTCGACGTGGTCGCGGTGGTCCCCATCGGCACGGCGTCGAACTACTTCGCCAGCCGCGACGACCTGATCGCCCAGGTGGCCCAGCGCACCCGCGAGCGGCTGGCACCCGACGCGGACGAGGTCGAGCAGACGATGCGGGCCCCGCGCGACCGCGAGCTGGTCGGCCTGCTGATGCAACAGATCCTGGCCCGGATGCGGGCCGACCGCAGCAGCTACCTGGCGATGCTCGAGCTGCGCCTGGAGGCCACCCGCCGCCCGGAGCTGCAGGCCGCCCTGGTCGAGGTGTTCAGCACCAACCTCCAGGAGAGCATCTCGTTCCACCTCGCGGCCGGCCTCCCCGGCGACGAGGTCACGGTGGTGCTGCTCTATCTCGCGATGTCCGGCCTGCTGGTCGACGACCTGACCGTGCCCGAGGTGCTCGCGCCCTACCCGTACCCAGCGTTGATCGACGATCTGGTCCGCCGCGCTACCGCGACGAGCTGATCGTCACCCGCTCCCGCAGCCGCAGCTTGCCCGCCGTCGTGGTGCAGCACATGTCGGCGCCGAGCTGCCGGTACGGAGTGACGAGCCCGTCGCGGAACAGCGGCACCACGAGCCGGCGGTTGCGGATCAGAGTCGCCGCCGCGAGCACGAGGTAGACGACCGACAGCACCACCAGCTCCCGGCCGCGCCACGACGACGGGACCGCCGCGCTCAGCGCGAACTGGGCCACGAACAGACCCAGCAGGAGCAGCGCGGACCGCACCGTCAAAGTGCGACCGACCAGCAACGCCACCGCGAGCAGCGACTGCGCGGCCGTGAGCAGCAGCTCCTCCCGCTGCGCGGCCTCGATCGGCAGCCCCGACCAGCCACCGCTGGACGCGGCGAACACGATCGGCAGCGTGCCCACCAGCAGCGTCCACTGGTTGACCTTCGACGAGACCAGCGCGCCGAGCGCCTCGGACGTGTGCAGCCGCCAGGCGTAGAGCCCGGCCACCAGCAGCTCGGGCGCCTCCGACGCGAGCGGAGCCAACCACTGCACCAGCAGGAACTCGCTGATGCCGAGCTGTGCGCCGGTCTCCACCAGCGACTCGGCGAACCGTTCGGCGGTGAGCAGGATGACCGCGGCCGCGACGACGAACATCGCCACGACGGTCAGGCGGCGCGGCCGGCGGGGGAGTCCGCCCACCCACGCGGACGGGCCGATCAGGTCCGGTTCGCCGGCCGGGGCGCGGGACACGCGCCAGCTGTACGCGACGAAGATGGCCAGCAGCACCACCGTGTCGGCCAGCGACAGTGTGCGCTTGAACGGCAGCACCAGGCAGTAGAGCGAGGCCAGCGCCAGGAACGCGAGGGGCACGGCGTCCGGGCGACCGAGGGTGACCCGGGTGGCCGTGGCGGAGGGTTCGCCCCGGCCGCGCAGACGGCGCCAGGCGATCAGCACGACGAGCGCCCAGCCGACGCCGACCAGGATCCGGTTGGCGCCGGTCATGTTGGCCAGCGCCAGCGAACAGCTCGAGGTCTCCTCGCCGGGCGCCAGGCAGGACGGCCCGTACGCGGCGACCGCCTCGCCGCCGCGGGCGGTGAAGACGAAGTCGACGGCGTACTCGGGCAGCACCGCGATCAGCGCGAGCACCGCGACGGCGAGCCCGGCCGAGATGTCGACCTGCGCCGCCTCGGCCGCCCAGGCCAGCACGAACGCCGCACCGACGATCGCGACGCCGAAGGCGACGGCCGCGAGCGGCGGCGACGGGTGCAGCCCGGCGAGCGAGACCACGACGCCCGGGACGGTGACGAGCAGGGCCAACAGGCCGAGTGCGGGTGGCCGCTGCCCGGCGCCGTGAGACATGGGCAGGACCATAGTCGATCGCGGTTACGTGCGAACCAGCTCCGGTGCCCAGGGATCGCGCCCGGTCAGCAGCGGCGACGAGATGATGAAGTCGGCCGACGCGCGGTTGCAGGCGACCGGGATGTTGCTGAGGACGGCCAGCCGCAGCAGGGCGCGCACGTCGGGCTCGTGCGGCTGGGCGGCGAGCGGGTCCCAGAAGAAGATCAGCAGATCCACCTCACCCTCGGCGATCCGGGAGCCGATCTGCTGGTCGCCGCCGTGCGGACCGCTGCGCAGCCGGATGACGGACAGGCCGACCTCATCGACGAGCCGGCCACCGGTCGTACCCGTGGCGAAGAGCCGGTGCGCGGCCAGCGTCCGGCGGTTGAACCGCGCCCAGTCGACCATGTCCTGCTTGCAGTTGTCGTGCGCGACGAGCGCGATCCCACGACGCGCTTGCATCGGCGTCTCCTTCCCGCTGAGACCAGCGTCGACGATTGACGTTTCGCCGCCGTATCACCGCCATAAACTCTCGAAACAGGTGATTCCACCCACAATGCCGGCGACCCGTGCGTGCCGACCGGCGCTGATCTAGGGTGAGTCCGTGGGGGTCCGGACGTGGATCGAGGGCTGGCCGGTCTACCGCCAGCTCACCGGCACGGACCCGCTCGGGCGTGGACATGCCGCCCGGTCGGCGCGCACCGACGCGCTCACCCCCCGCACCCAAGAGGCCGACTCCGTCGCCAGGTCCGTCTGCCCCTACTGCGCCGTCGGCTGTGGGCAGCGGGTGTTCGTCAAGGACGGCGAGGTCATCCAGATCGAGGGCGACCCCGACAGCCCGATCTCGCGCGGCCGGCTCTGTCCCAAGGGCTCCGCCAGCAAGAGCCTGGTGACCAGCGACCGGCGGATCCGGACGGTGCTCTACCGCCGGCCCTACGCCACCGACTGGGAGGAGCTCGACCTCGACCGCGCCATGGAGATGATCGCCGATCGGGTGGTCAAGGCGCGCGAGGAGACCTGGGAGGACAAGGACGAGGACGGGCGGCCGCTCAACCGCACCCTGGGCATCTCGAGCCTGGGTGGCGCCACGCTGGACAACGAAGAGAACTATCTGATCAAGAAGCTCTTCACGGCGCTCGGCGCGATCCAGATCGAGAACCAGGCCCGTATTTGACACTCCTCCACCGTCCCCGGTCTGGGGACCAGCTTCGGCCGTGGCGGGGCCACCGGGTTCCAGCAGGACCTGGCTAACGCCGACTGCATCATCATCCAAGGGTCCAACATGGCCGAGGCGCACCCGGTCGGGTTCCAGTGGGTGATGGAGGCGAAGAAGCGCGGCGCGACGGTGATCCATGTCGACCCGCGGTTCACCCGGACCAGCGCGGTGGCGGACGATTACGTGCCGCTGCGCGTCGGCTCCGACATCGCGTTCCTCGGCGGGGTGATCAACTACATCCTGCAGAACGAGCTCGACTTCCGGGAGTACGTCGTCGCGTACACCAACGCGGCGACCATCGTCAGCGAGGACTTCCAGGACACCGAGGACCTGGGCGGGCTGTTCTCCGGCTACGACGAGGAGACCGGCGCCTACACGCCGGTCAGCTGGCAGTACCAGGGCCACGAGGAGCACCCACCTTCGCGCGGTGAGGGCCACATCCAGCGTGACACCGCCGCCGGTCTGCAGCAGGAGGTGCACGGTCCGCCGGTGCCGGCCGGTAAGAACCGCGACGAGACGCTGCAGCACCCCCGCTGCGTCTACCAGATCCTCAAGCGGCACTACGCCCGCTACACGCCCGAGGTCGTCGAGCAGGTCTGCGGCGTGTCCCAGAAGCAGTTCCAGCGGGTCTGCGACGCCTGGACGACCAACTCCGGCCGCGACCGCACCACCGCGCTGGTCTACTCGGTCGGCTGGACCCAGCACAGCGTCGGCGTGCAGTACATCCGCTCCGGTGCGATCATCCAGCTCCTGCTCGGCAACATGGGCCGGCCCGGCGGCGGGATCATGGCGTTGCGCGGCCACGCCAGCATCCAGGGCTCCACCGACATCCCGACACTGTTCAACCTGCTGCCCGGCTACCTGCCGATGCCGCACCACAAGCAGCACGAGACGTTCGAGAAATGGGTCGACGCCATCAGGCACCCGACGCAGAAGGGCTTCTGGAACAACGCCCGGACGTACGCGGTGAGCCTGCTCAAGGCCTATTTCGGCGAGTTCGCCACCGAGGAGAACGACTGGGGCTACAACTACCTGCCCCGGCTGACCGGCGACCACGGCACCTATCGGCAGGTGCTCGACATGATCGACGGGAAGATCAAGGGCTACTTCCTGCTCGGCCAGAACCCGGCGGTCGGGTCCGCGCACGGCCGGGCACAGCGGCTCGGCATGGCCAACCTCGAGTGGCTCGTGGTCCGCGACCTCTACATGATCGAGAGCGCGACGTTCTGGAAGGACTCGCCCGAGATCGAGACCGGCGAGATCGTGACCGAGGAGTGCGCCACCGAGGTGTTCTTCATGCCGGCGGCCTCCCACGTCGAGAAGGAAGGCACGTTCACACAGACCCAGCGGATGCTGCAGTGGCGCGAGAAGGCGCTCGACCCGCCGGGCGACTGCCGCTCGGAGCTGTGGTTCTTCTATCACCTGGGCCGGCTCGTCCGGGAGCGCATCGCGACGTCCACACTGGAACGCGACCGCGGCATGCGCAACATCGCCTGGAGCTACCCGACCAGCGGCCCGCACAACGACCCCGACGCCTCGGCCGTGCTCAAGGAGATCAACGGGTACGACATCGCGACCAGCCGGCCGCTGTCCAGCTACACCGAGCTCAAGGACGACGGCTCCACCTCGTGTGGGTGCTGGATCTACAGCGGCGTGTACGCCGACGGCGTCAACCAGGCCGCCCGCCGCAAGCCGGGCAGCGAGCAGAGCTGGGTCGCGCCGGAGTGGGGCTGGGCCTGGCCGGCCAACCGCCGCATCCTCTACAACCGCGCCTCCGCCGACCCGCAGGGCGTGCCGTGGAGCGAGAAGAAGGCCTACGTCTGGTGGGACGCGGAGAAGGGGGAGTGGACCGGCCACGACAACCCCGACTTCGAGAAGACCAAACCGCCGTCGTTCCGGCCGGAGGAGGGCGCCGTCGGGGTGGCGGGGCTGCGCGGCGACGACGCGTTCATCATGCAGGGTGACGGGAAGGGCTGGCTGTACGCGCCCGCCGGCCTGATCGACGGGCCGCTGCCGACGCACTACGAGCCGGCCGAGTCGCCGCTGCGCAACCCGCTCTACGCCCAACAGGCCAACCCCACCCGCAAGGTGTACGACCGCCCGGACAACCAGCTCAACCCGGCGCCGCCGGAAGCGCACTCACAGGTGTTCCCGTACGTCTTCACCACCAGCCGGCTCACCGAGCACCACACCGCGGGCGGGATGAGCCGGCAGCTCGCCTACCTCTCGGAGCTGCAGCCGGCGATGTTCGTCGAGGTCTCGCCGGCGCTGGCCGAGGAGCGCGGGCTGCGGCACATGGGCTGGGCACACGTGATCACCGGCCGGGCCGCGGTCGAGGCGCGGGTGCTGGTCACGGCCCGGCTGCGCCCGCTGCGGATCGACGGGCGGACGATCCACCAGATCTGGCTCCCCTACCACTGGGGCGGTTCCGGTCTGGTCACCGGCGACTCGGCCAACGACCTGTTCGGCATCACCCTGGACCCGAACGTCCTGATCCAGGAGAGCAAGGTCGGCACCTGCGACATCCGGCCCGGCCGGCGGCCGACCGGGCCGGCCCTGCTCGACTACATTGCCGACTACCTGCGCCGCGCGGGGCTGGACGCCTCGCACTACGCGCCGCTGGAGACACCGGGAGCGGGGGAGTGATGGCAGGACCCAACAGCCTGTTCGGGCCGATCGACCCCGCGACAGATGCGGGCTACGTCGACGCGCCGCCGCGGATGGGCTTCTTCACCGACACCAGCGTGTGCATCGGCTGCAAGGCGTGCGAGGTGGCCTGCAAGGAGTGGAACGCCGTACCCGACGACGGTTTCGACCTGCTCGGGATGTCGTACGACAACTCCGGCGAGCTGTCCGCCAACACCTGGCGGCACGTGGCGTTCATCGAGCAGTCGGCGCCGCCGAGCGAGGCGGCGCTGGACGTGCTGCGCGAGGCCGAGCGGTCGGTGTCGACGCAGTTCCTCGGCATGCCGTCGTCGACGCTGCCCGGCGCGACCGGCCGCGAGGACCGCGACCTGCGCTGGCTGATGATGTCGAACGTCTGCAAGCACTGCACGCACGCGGGCTGCCTCGACGTCTGCCCGACCGGCGCGCTGTTCCGCAGCGAGTTCGGCACCGTGGTGGTGCAGGAGGACATCTGCAACGGCTGTGGCTACTGCGTCTCCGCCTGCCCGTACGGCGTGATCGACCGGCGTGAGGGCGACGGCCGGGCGTGGAAGTGCACGCTCTGCTACGACCGGATCGGCGAGGGCATGACGCCGGCCTGCGCGCAGGCGTGCCCGACCCAGTCGATCCAGTACGGCGAGCTCGACGAGCTGCGGGACCGGGCGGCCAAGCGGGTCGAGGTGCTGCACCAGCGGGGTGTGCCGGAGGCCCGCCTCTACGGCCACGACCCAACCGACGGTGTCGGCGGTGACGGCGCGTTCTTCCTGCTCCTCGACGAGCCGGAGGTCTACGGCCTGCCGCCGGACCCGGTGGTCCCGACGCGTGACCTGCCGAGCATGTGGAAGCATGCGGGCGTGGCAGCGTTGACGATGGCGGCCGCGGTGGCGGTGGCGTTCCTCGGGCGGCGGCCGTGAGCCGCAAGTCCGAGCCTGCCCGCGCGGGCAACGGCCACCGCCCGCAGCGCAAGGGCGGGGGTCGCGGCGACCGGGTCATGGTGCCGCCCGCCGACTTCCGGTCCTACTACGGCCGGCCGGTGATCAAGCCGCCCGTCTGGACGCACGACGTCGCCGCCTACCTGTTCACCGGCGGGCTGGCGGCCGGCGCCGCGCTGGTCGCCGCCGGCGCCGACCTCACCGGTCGCCCGGCCCTGCGGGTCACCGGCCGGGTGACCGCGCTGGCCGCGCTCGGCGCCAGCGGCTATCTCCTGGTCAAGGACCTCGGCCGGCCCGAGCGCTTCCTCAACATGCTGCGCGTGGCCAAGCCGACGTCGCCGATGTCGATGGGCACCTGGATCTTCAGCGCGTTCAGCGCCGCCGCGGGAGTGGCGGCGGCCGCCGAGGTCGCGCCCTGGCTGCCCCGCGACGGGGCCGTCGGCCTGGCCGCCCGCGCGCTGCCGGCCGCCGGCCGGGTCGGGGGCCTCGCCGCCGCGGCGACCGCGCCGGCCCTGGCCACCTACACGGCGGTGCTCTTCTCGGACACCGCGAACCCGGCCTGGCACGCGGCGTACCCCCGGCTTCCGTTCGTCTTCGCCGGCAGCGCGCTGGCCAGTGGCGGCGCCGCCGGGATGATCGGCGCACCGGTCCGCGAGGCGGGCCCGGCGCGGGCCCTCGCGGTGGCCGGTGCCGCCCTGGAGCTGACCGCCACGCACGGCGTCGAGCACCGGATGGGGCTGCTCAGCGAGCCCTACCGGATTGGCAAGGCGGGCCGGCTGCTGCGGGCCGCCCGGCTGCTGACCGCCGCGGGTGCCGCCGGCGCGCTGCTCGGCGCGCGCAGCCGCGTGGTGTCGACGCTGGCCGGCGCGGCGCTGCTGGCCGGTTCGGTGGCCACCCGGTTCGGCGTCTTCGAGGCCGGCAAGACCGCGGCCGAAGACCCGAAGTACACGGTGGTGCCGCAGCGCGAGCGCCTCGCCGCCCGTGAGGGCGCCTGACCGCATGGGCCACGACCACCAGCCCGCGCCGCGGGCGCCCCGCCGTTTGCGGATCATCCTGGCCGCCGTGCTCGTGCCGGCCTTCCTCGCCACCGGCATCGCCACCGCGTTGCTCTGGCCGGGCGCCGTGCCGAAGGCCGACGAGGCCGACCCGGTGCCGCGGTTCCACGCGACGGTCACCAAGGTCGTCTCGGAGGCGTGCCCGCCGACGCCCGAGGGCCCCGCGGACCCCGGCCCGTGCGGCACGGCCACCGTGACCCTCGACTCGGGGCCCGACAAGGGGCAGACCCGGGAGACCGAGCTGCCGACCGGGCCCGGCGCGCCGTCGGTCGGCGTCGGCGACGCGGTGATCGTCACGCCGCTGACCTCGGCGGAGGACCCGAACGCGACGGTCTACACGATCGCGGACCACCAGCGCGGCTCGCCGTTGATCTGGCTCGTGGTGGCGTTCGGCGTCGCGATCGTGGTGTTCGGCCGTTGGCGAGGCCTGGCCGCGCTGGCCGGGCTCGCGGTCAGCTTCGGGGTGCTGCTGCTGTTCGTGCTGCCGGCGATCCTCGGCGGCGGGCCGCCGCTGCCGGTCGCGGTCACCGGCGCGGCGTTGATCATGTTCGTGGTGCTGTACCTGACACACGGGATCAGCGCGCAGACGTCGGTCGCGGTGCTCGGCACGCTGGCCAGCCTGGTGCTCGCCGGCGCGATCGGCACGCTGGCGATCTCACTGACCCATCTGACGGGGTACGGCGACGAGAACGCGATCACCCTGTCCCTGCTGCACGGCGACGTGGACCTGCACGGCCTGCTGCTGGCCGGCATCATCATCGGCTCGCTCGGCGTGCTCGACGACGTCACCGTGACCCAGGCGGCGACGGTCGGCGAGCTGGCGCGGGCGAACCCGTCGCTGAGCCGGCGCGAGCTCTACCGGGGCGGCACGCGGGTCGGGCGGGCGCACATCGCCTCGACGGTCAACACCATCGTCCTGGCGTACGCGGGTGCGTCGCTGCCCGTGCTCCTGCTCGTGGTCGCGGGCGGCCGCGGGGTCGGAGAGGTGCTGACGACGGAGTTCATCGCCCAGGAGATCGTCCGCAGCGTCGTGGGCACGCTGGGCCTGATCGCCGCGGTGCCGATCACGACGGCCCTGGCCGCGTTCGTGGCGACCGCGGCGCACCGCCCGGTCAAGCGGCGGACACCGCGCCCACCGAAGCCACGCACGGACCGGTCCGAGGTGCTGGCGGCGCTAGCCAGCGACGAGGAGGCGCGGTGAACGAGGGCCTCGACCACGTGGTGCACGAGGTCAACGGCGAGCTGATCGTGCGGTTCAGCAAGGAGCCGGACCCGGCGGGGATCGAGCGGGAGGCCCGCCTGCTCGCGGCCGTAGCGGCCGTGTCGCCGGTGCCCGTCCCGTCACCGGTGTTCGTCCTGGCCGAGCGGGGTTATCTGGGCTATTTCAAGGTGCCCGGCGTGCCGTTGCTGGAGCTGCCGCGGGACCTGCGGTCCGCGCAGGTCGTCGACACCCTGGCCGGGGTGCTCGCCGCTTTGCGGGCGGCGCCGGTCGCACGGTGGGCCGGACTGGCCGAGGTCGACGTGCTGCCGCTGGCCGAGTGGCTCGGCGAGGCGGTTTCGACCTATGCGGCCGTCGCCGACCACGTCCCGGCGACCCACCGCGGAGCCGTCGAGGCGTTCCTGGCGGCCCGGCCGCCCGACGACGTCGAGGACGTGGTCTTCTCCCACAACGACCTCGGCGTCGAGCACGTGCTGGTCGACCCGGCGAGCGGCGCGGTGACGGGCATCATCGACTGGAGCGACGCCGCGTTCGCCGATCCGGCGTACGACCTCGGGCTGCTCTACCGCGACCTCGGCCCCGCCGCCCTGCCGCTGATCGACGAACCGCTCCGCGACCGGGCGGCGTTCTACGCCCGGTGCAAGCTCCTCGAGGACCTGGCCTACGGCGTCGAGAGCGGCCGCGCGGCGTACGCCGAGAACGCGTACGCCGCGATGAACTGGCTGTTCACCAGGGCAGGGGACCGTTCCGGTCGCTGAAGGTGCCGGTCGGGCCGTCCCTGCCGATGGTGGCGAGGCGAACGACCATCTCGGCGCCCTCCTCCGGCGGGTGGATGCCGTGGCCGGTCATGCCGTGCAGGTCGGTCGCGGTGAAGCCCGGCTCGACCGCGTTGACGCGGACGTCGGGCAGGCCCTTGGCGTACTGGACGGTGAGCATGTCCAGGGCCGCCTTCGAGGCCGCGTACAACGGCAGGCTGTACTGGCTCTGCGGTGTCCGCGGGTCCGTGACCACGCCGAACGAGCCGAGCACGGTGGAAAGGTTGACGATCACCGGCTGGTCCGACGCGCGGAGCAGCGGCAGGAACGCCTGGGTCACCCTGATGACGCCGAGCACGTTGACGCCGAAGATCTGCTCGGCCGGTCGCCGGCTGGGCACCTGGTCCCGCTTCTCCTGGTAGTGCCGGGGACCGTCAGGGTCCGACCGCGACCACGGCGCGATGGTGCCGCGGGTCTGCGGCCTCGTCGACGATGGCGACGGCCAGATCGGCGTACGGAAACGGCGCGTCGCCCGGCAGCACCTGGCCGGCGCCGGTCCGGTAGCGGCCTGTTCCGGCCGAGGTGTCGTCGAGGAACACGGGCGGCGGCACGAGCAGCACCCAGTCGAGCGCGTCGTCGGCCGCCCGCAGCACGTCGATCTGCGCCGCGTGGCCGCGCGAGAAGGCCAGGTGCTCGGCCGGGAAGTCGGGGGTGTCGTGCAGCGCCAGCCCGGGCGCCACCTCCAGCGTCGTGCCGATGCCGATCGCGACCAACCTCGGCACTGCTGCGGTGACCAGCCCGCCCGTGAGCGCACGGGCCGCCGCGGGGAAGAACTCCGCTGCCGGGACGTCGAGGCGGGCGGCCGCGTGCACGGCGGCGTCGTGCCCTCCGGCGAGTTTCGCCACCGCCGCCGGGTCGGTCACGTCGCCGGACACGACGGTCCCGCCGAGGTCCGGGTAGCGGGCGGGGTCGCGGACGACGGAGGTGACGCGGTGGCCGCGCCGCAGGGCTTCGGTGACCACGCGCCGGCCGGCCCGACCGCCGGCGCCGAAAACGATGATGCTGTCCATGGCTGCGGACGCTAGCCCGCGGGGTGCCGGTTACTTCAACGAAACTGGCTACGGTGGATCCCGTGACGCGACCACTGGACCCCGACCTGTTCGCGGCGTGCGACGACGCGCGGCCGATGATCCGCATCGGCGACAAGTGGACGACCAAGCTCGTCGTCTGCCTCCGCGACGGGCCGCGCCGCTTCAACGAACTGCTGCGTCCGCTGCGCGGCATCACCCCGAAGGTCCTCACGGAGTCGCTGCGCGCCATGGAACGCGACGGCCTGGTCGTCCGCACGGCCTACGCGGAGAACCCACCACGGGTCGAGTACGCCCTCACCCCGTTCGGCCGCACCCTCCTGGAACCACTGGCCGCCATCTGCACCTGGACGGCCCAACACCAATCGACCCTGAACGAGGTGCGCGCCGCTAGCTGAGGCGGGCGTGGGCCAGGGTGGACAGGCCCAGTGGGTGCAGGGCGTCGGTGCGGTTCCAGGTTTCCTCCGGGACCATCGCGCGGGCGTCGGGCTGGGCGCGCACCTCCCAGCCGTGCGTTTTCAGCAGGTCGGTGGCTTCGGATGGGGTGAAGGTCGAGCGCCACGGTTCGCCGTCCGCCGCCGCGACGGCGGCGACCTGTTGCGCGTAGGCGTTGCCCTCCGCGTCGCGGAGCGCCGGTGGGAGCAGGTGGTCGAAGACCAGCTCCGAACCCGGTGCGAGCGTGTCGGCCAGCGACGAAACCGTGCGGGCCACCTCGTCGGGCGACAGGTACATCACCACGCCGAGCCAGCTCACGAACGTCGGGTGGGTGCGGTCCAGCGTGGGGATCGGCTCGCCGGCGGCGAGGTCGACCGGCACGAAGGTCACGCCGCGTGGGTCGACGCCCGCCGTGGCCAGCGCCGCCTGTTTCGCCGACGACGTCGCCGGGTGGTCCACCTCGTAGATCTCCGTTCCGCCCAGGTCCAGGCGGTAGGGGGAGCTGTCGAGGCCCGCGCCGAGCACGAGGTACTGCGATGGTCCACGATGGACAAAGGCGGTCAGGGCGCGTTCCGTGTACGCCGACCGCAGCACCGTCTGGGCACGGGCGCCCGCCAGGATCGGGTGGTCGCCGTGCTTGCGGTGGTAGTCGATCAGCTCGTCGGCGTGGTCGCCGAGCAGCGGCGCGGCCAGGTGGTCGTCGAGGATCCGGGGCGCGCCGTCGACGATGCGGTGTGCGGCGCGGGCGGCCGCGGCGAAGAGGGCGGTTCGAGAGGTCGTCTGCACGACCCGAAGGCTAGCCGGCTATTCGGACATCATAGCACAAAAAGGAATCTGTTTCAAGACCCGTCCGGGTCGGTCGGTGTCAGCAGAGCGGCTACCTCGGGACGGTGGAAGTAGCGGGCCCAGTCGCCCGGTGTCGCGCCGAACCGGGCGTCCCGGATCGTCGGGTCCGCGCCGCGGGCCAGCAGGTCGCGCACGAGCGCCACGTCACCGGACTCCGCCGCCGCGTGCAGCGCCGTCTGCCACGGCTGTTCGTGCGGCATGTCACTGCGGCCGAGCGCGTCGATCGACCAGCCGGCGTCCACCAGCAGCCCGACCGCTCCGGGTCGGCCGTGCGCCGCGGCCCACACCGGCAGGCCCGGCCGTTCCGCCCGCAGCGCCGGGAGCAGCGCGGGATGCTCCGCCCGCAGCGCGTCGCACGTCGGCCGGTCCGCGACGAGCGCCGCCGCGACGAACGCCTCGGACGGCGTCAAGGTCGGCACGGCGACACCGAGCGCCGCGACCATCTCCGGGTAGCCGGCCGTCAACGCCCACACGGCCGGCGACCTGCCGTCCTCGAACGGCGTCGACACGTCGACTCCGTGCGAGGCGAGAAGTCGTACCCGATCGCTCATGCCGTGCGCCACCGCCCAGTGCAACTGGTCGCGGAGCACCGCCGCGTCGTTCAGGCCGAACGCGAACAGCAACTCCAGGTGGCTGTCGTCCGCCGTGAACATCCGGTTGTAGAGCGCCTGCCCGTCGTTCGGGTCGGCGCCCGCCTCGAGCAGCACCCGGGCCAGCGCGACCGCGTGCGGATGCGGCGGCTGGCCGCGCTCCCCGCCGCCGAACGCGCCGGTCACCGCCGTGAACGGCAGTTCGGGGCCGCCCCAGAGGAAGCGGGCGTTCGGGTCGGCGCCGGCCTCCAGCAGTAGGCGTGCCGTGGCGAGCACGGCGGCCTCGTCGAGCGCCGGGTCATGCCGGGCGTAGCAGAGGTAGAGCAACGGCGCCCAGTCGTGCGGCCCGCCGGGCCGGTTGGCGAGTGACGGGTCGCCGTCGAGCAGGGCCCGCAGGGCATCCACATCGGACGCGGCGGCGGCCACGTACACGTCGGATCCCGGAAGCGACGGATCCTCGGCCAGGATCCGCGCGGCGGCCGCGGCCCGCCGCGGCGCCTCGTCGTCCTCCTCGGCGTAGGACAGGCAGGCGAGCCGGAGATAAGCATCAGAGTGCGGCTGCACGCCTCCAAACTACCGGCGCTAGGGTCGTTCCCGTGACCAGCACCGCCCCTGATCTGGTGACCGGCGCGGAGATCGCGCGGGTCGCCGACCTGATCCGACCGCACGTGCGGGAAACACCCGTGCTCCTCGCCGACCGGGCCGACTTCGGCCTCGCGCCCGGCCCGATCGCCTTCAAGCTGGAGTTCCTCCAGCACTCCGGCTCGTTCAAGGCCCGCGGCGCGTTCGCCAACCTGCTGCTGCGCGAGGTGCCGCCCGCCGGGGTCGTGGCCGCGTCCGGCGGCAACCACGGCGCCGCGGCCGCGTACGCCGCCCGCGCGCTCGGCGTCCGCGCCCACGTCTTCGTGCCGACCGTCTCCTCGCCGGCCAAGATCGCCAGGATCCGCGGCTACGGCGCGGAACTGGTGGTCGAGGGCGACAGCTACAACGACGCGCTGGCGGCCAGCGAGCGGTTCCGGGCCACCTCCGGCGCCCTGCGGCTGCACGCGTTCGACGAGATCGAGACCATGCTCGGCACCGGCACGATCGCCGTCGAGGTCGCCCGCCAGCTCCCGGGCCGCCGCACCACGCTGCTGGCCGCCGTCGGCGGCGGCGGGCTGCTCGGCGGCCTGGTCGCCGGCCACGCCGGCCCGGTGATCGGCGTCGAGCCGACCGGCGCGCCGACGCTGCGCCACGCCCTCGACGCCGGTGAGCCCGTCGACGCGCCCGTGGGCAGTGTCGCGATCGACTCGCTGGCGCCGCTGCGGATCGGCGTCAACACGTTCCCGGTGATCGCCGCCGGCGTCCGCGACGTGCTGCTGGTCGAGGACGACGACATCCGCGCCGCGCAGCGCGCCCTCTGGGAGACGCTGCGGGTGGTGGTCGAGCCGGGCGGCGCGACCGCGTTCGCGTCGTTGCTGAGCGGCCGCTACACCCCGGCCGCGGACGAGACGCCGGTGTTCGTGCTCAGCGGAGCCAACACCACGGCGGTCGACCTCAGCTAGAGACGAGGTTGCCGCGCATCAGCCAGGTCGGGCCCTCGGCGTACTGGCCGGCTTCGGCGAAGAACGCACCGAAGTAAGGGCCGTTGGCGTGCTTGTCGAACGCGGCGGCGTCGGCGTAGACCTCGTTGAGGTAGAAGACGTCGGGGTTCTGCTCGTCCGCGATCACCTCGAACCGCTGCGACCCGGGCTCGTTGGCGAGCGAGTCCTGCGCGGTCTTCCGGGCGGCCCGCACGAAGTCGTCACGGTGGTCGGGCTGGACCTTGAAGGAAACGAGGAACTGGTACATCGGGACAACCCCCTCGGATCGCAGTTCAATCACTGAACTACCCGAGCCTAGCATCGACAGTTCAATGACTGAACCGGAATGGAGTAGACTGGGGTTATGTCCTTGCCCAGCACGTACGCGGACCGCAACTGCTCATTGGCACGTGCGCTGGAGATCGTCGGCGAGCGCTGGACGTTGCTGATCGTGCGCGACGCTTTCTACGGCGTGCGCCGTTTCGGTGATTTCGCCACCCAGCTCGGCATCCCCCGCGCCAGCCTGGCCACCCGGTTGAAGGCTCTGGTCGAAGAGGGCGTGCTCGCCCGCGACGAAAGCACGGCGGAGTACCGCCTGACCGACAAGGGCATCGCCCTGTGGCCGGCCATCCGCGCGCTGATGGCCTGGGGTGACGAGTTCTACTCCGCCAAGGGCGTCAAACGCGCCCTTCGCCACGCGGAGGACGGCGGCCTGATCGACGACCGAGGTCGCTGCGCGGAGTGCGGGCTCCTCATCCCGGTCACGGAGATCCAGATCGCCCCGGGCCCGGGCTTCGACGCCACCGGACCCGCCAAGGACCCCGTCTCGACGGCGATGAACGTCCCGCGCCGTCTCCTCGAGCCGATCTAGCGCACCGCCAGCGTCACCCCGTCTGCCCGGCGCGGCACCAGTGAGCCGATCACCGGCCAGCCCGGCAGCTCGCCGGCCACCAGCAGGCCGCCCGAGGTCTGCGCGTCGGCGAGCAGCAGGAGCTCGTCCTCGGTCACCGACCCCGCGTCGAGGTGCGGGCGCACCCAGTCGAGGTTGCGCCTGGTGCCGCCGCTGACGTAGCCCGCGGCCAGCGCGTCGCGGGCACCGTCCAGGTAGGGCACGGCCGACGCGTCGACCCGTGCCGTGACGCCGCTGGCCCGGGCCAGCTTGTGCAGGTGGCCGAGCAGCCCGAAGCCCGTCACGTCGGTCGCGCAGACCACGCCGGCTTTGAGCGCGGCCGCCGACGCGTCCCGGTTGAGGGTGGTCATCGCCGCCACCGCTTCCGGAAAGGACTCCCCGGTCTGCTTGTGCCGGCTGTTCAGCACGCCGATGCCGAGCGGCTTGGTCAGCGTCAGCGGCACACCCGCCACGCCGGCGTCGTTGCGCATCAGCGCGGCCGGGTCCGCGACACCGGTCACCGCCATCCCGTACTTCGGCTCCGGATCGTCCACGCTGTGCCCGCCGGCGACGTGGCAGCCGGCCTCCCGGGCCACGTCGAGACCGCCGGCCAGGACGCGGGCGGCAAGCTCCATCGGGAGCACGTCGCGCGGCCACCCGAGCAGGTTCACGGCCACGACCGGGGTGCCGCCCATCGCGTACACGTCGGACAGCGCGTTGGCCGCGGCCACCCGGCCCCAGTCGTAGGGGTCGTCCAGCACCGGTGTGAAGAAGTCCGCGGTCGCGACGACCGCCGTGTCGGCAAGGATCCGGACCACCGCCGCGTCGTCACCGTCGTCGAGGCCGACCAGCAGCTCGCCCGGGCCGTCGGGGGGAGTGCCGCCGACGAGGCCGGCGACCACGCTCTCCAGCTCGCCGGGTGGGATCTTGCAGGCGCAGCCGCCGCCGTGCGCGTACTGGGTCAGCCGGTAGGTCATGCCGCCAATCCTGCCGCGCCGGTGGCAGAGTTGCGTGGTGCACGTCGTCGCCACGGCGGGTCATGTCGACCACGGCAAGTCGACTCTGGTCCGCGCGCTCACCGGCATGGAGCCCGACCGCTGGGCCGAGGAGCGGCGGCGCGGCATGACCATCGACCTCGGGTACGCGTGGACCGACCTGCCCTCGGGCGCCACGCTCGCGTTCGTCGACGTGCCAGGCCACGAGCGCTTCGTGCCCAACATGCTCGCCGGCGTCGGGCCGGTGCCGGCCGCGATGCTGGTCGTCGCCGCCGACGAGGGCTGGAAGCCACAGTCAGCCGAGCACCTGGCCGCCCTCGACGCGCTCGGCGTCAGCCACGGGCTGCTCGTCGTCACCCGCTGCGACCTCGCCGACCCGTTGGACGCGGCGACGGAGGCCCGGGCCGAGATCGCCCGCAGCTCGCTCGGCACCGTCGAGGCCGTCGCGGTCAGCGGCGCGACCGGCGCCGGCCTCGACGACCTGCGGGCCGCCCTCGACCGGCTGGTCGGCGCCCTGCCGCCGGCGGACCCGGCCGCGCCGGTGCGCCTCTGGGTCGACCGCGCGTTCACGATCCAGGGCAGCGGCACGGTGGTCACCGGCACGCTGGGCGCGGGCACGCTGCGCGCCGGCGACTCGCTGGCGTTGGGAGACCGCGACGTGCGGGTCCGGAGCCTGCAGTCCCTCGGCCGCCCGGCCGACCGGGTGGCCGCCGTGGCCCGGGTCGCGGTCAACCTGCGCAACGTGCCCAAGGACGCCGTCGGCCGCGGCGACGCCCTGCTCACCCCGGGCGCGTTCCGGCACACCGACCTGGTCGACGTCCGCGTCCACGGCGACCCGGTCGCGGACCTGCCGGCCGAGCTGGTCTTCCACGTCGGCTCGGCGGCGGTGGCCGCCGGGGTCCGCCCGCTCGGCAAGGACACCGCCCGGCTGCGCCTGCGCCGCCCGCTGCCGCTGCGGATCGGGGACCGCGCGCTGCTGCGCGACCCGGGCCGGCACCACGTCGCCGGCGGTGTGACCGTGCTGGACCCGCTGCCGCCGGCCCTGCGCCGCCGGGGCGCCGCCACGACCCGGGCCACCGAACTGACCACGATGGACGGACGCCCCGACGCGGCCGACGAGCTGCGCCGCCGCGGCCTGCTCACCGGCGCGGACCTGCGCACCCTCGGCGCCCCACCGACCGGGCAACCGGCCGCCGATGACTGGCACGCCGATCCGGCGCTCTGGGCGCGCCTCGGGACACGCCTGCAACAGGAGGTCGACCGCTACGCGGCGGCACACCCGCTGGAGCCCGGCATGCCGGTCGAGGCGCTCCGCCGCACGCTCGGCCTGCCCGACCGTTCGCTGGTCGAGGCCCTCGTAACGAAACCGTTGACCACCCGTGACGGCCGGGTCGTCCGCCCCGGCGGCCCGGCCGTGCCCGCACCCATCCAGCGGGCCCTCGACCAGCTCGACGGCGACCTGCGCGACCGCCCGTTCCACGCGCCCGACGCCGACCGCCTGCGCACCCTCGGCCTCGGCCCGCGCGAGCTGGCCGCCGCCGTCCGTGCCGGTGCGCTGGTGAAGATCGCTGACGGCATCGTCCTCCCGCCGGCCTCGGTGACCCGGGCGGTCGACGTGCTGCGCGCCCTGCCGCAGCCGTTCACGCTCAGCGAAGCCCGCCAGGCCCTCGACACGACCCGGCGCGTCGCCGTACCCCTGCTCGAACTGCTCGATCGGCGCGGCGCGACCGCGCGCGGCGCCGACGACCGGCGCACCGTCGTGGGTTGACGGTCCGCCGGTCGCCGCTCCCGGGGGTGGAGACGGTCAGAACACGACGAGGGGGTCGCCGAAGAAGTCGGCGATGAAGTTGACGAAGAAGAACCCGAAGAAGACGACGTTGATGCCCAGCAGCACGTAGTGCCACGGCCGCGGCCGGGCCGCCTTGGGCAGCCGGGCGTTGAGATACATCAGCATGAACGGATAGATCAGCGCGCCGAGGTTGGACATGTTGGCCGACCACTGCACGAGGTTGACCGGCACCGCGAGGTGCAGGATCACCGCGATGATCACCAGCAGCACCAGCATGAACGGGTAGTAGAACCGGCGCGGGTCGCCCTCCAGCAGGCGACGCAGCCGCGGGCTCGTGGCGTGCGCGGCGTCGGTGGTCACCCGGACCATGCCCTCGAAGATGCCGAGCTGCGTGCTGAACAGCACCAGCACGCCGAGGATCAGTGCGAGGTAGAACATCCACCGGCCGTATTCGGCGTCCAGGGCCGAGGCCACGAACGTCGGCACCGAGGCGGCCGTCGGCCGCTCGCCGGAGATCTCGACGGCGTGCGCCATCAGGATCGTCGGCAGCAGCATGCCGAGCATCGCGCCGATGAAGAAGACGCCCCACATGTCGGTGAGCAGCAGCCGGTACCAGCGCTTCCACCGCGCCGTGTTGGCCGCGTCGTCGGGGAACGTGACGCCGCTGGCCAGCAGCTCCTTGCGGTCACCGCGCAGGCCCGAGATGTAGCCCGTGCGGAAGCCCATGCCGTAGCCCTTGTCGCGGTAGTGGCCCATCACGTACCAGTTGAGCCCGGAGGCCAGCGCCGTGAAGCCGGCCAGGCCGCCGAGCTGGGTGGCGGTGATGCCCGCGGGCGGAGCCGCCGGGGTGAAGAAGCCGCGGATGCCCTCCCACCACAGGTCGAACGGCACCACGAACAGGTCGATCAGCAGCAGCCCGACCAGGATCGCGCTGACCATCAGCCAGTTGGCCAGCTCGAGCGCCCGGCTGATCCGCTTGGCCGCCACGGTGATCAGGAAGACCAGCAGGAGCAGGGCGATCGCCCAGATCCGCGGCTCCTCGGCCCCCGCGGGTGGCACGACGCCGTGCACGAGCGCGTAGACGCCCTGCCCGGCCGCGGCCGCCCAGCCGCCCGCGATGAACGCGAAGATGATGACGAAGACGGACAGCGGCACCCAGAGCTTGAAGCCGGGCGGCACCCGGCCCCAGCCGACCACCGGCGCCTCGCCGGTCGCCAGCACGTAGCGCGAGCACTCCACGTTGTAGAACGTCTGCAGCACGGCGGAGACCAGGATGACCCAGCCGACGCCGACGAAACCGTACTGGCCGACGGCCTGCGGCCCGAGCAGCCACTCCCCGCTGCCGATCGAGATGCCGAGCGCGATCAGGCTCGGCCCCACCGCATATTGAAAGAGCTCGCGGGGCCCGATCTTGCGGACCCCGAACACCTCCTCCGGGTCGGGCAGGTCGGCGACGGCGAGCGGTGGCCGGCTGACGCCGAGCTGCGCAGATCCGGGTGAATCGGGACGGACGTCGAACGTTTGATCCATGGCGCCTCCTTACGTGGAAGAGCCCCCGGGACAGAGATCCATCGTCGTCCATGGATGGTGGTCATCGCAACAGGCGCGATCACCGCCGTGCGGGCGTAAGGTCAGAGGGATGGACGGGCACGAACTGGTGGAGCGGCTCCGTCGCGTGGTCGGCGACCGCTGGCTGCTGCTCGACGAACACGAGCTGCGCACCTACGAGTCCGACGGCCTCCTGCAATACCAGCAGGTCCCGCGCCTGGCCGTGCTGCCCGGCACGGGCGAGCAGGTGCGCGCGTGCGTCGCCGCGTGCGCGGAGGCGGGCGTGCCCTGGGTCGCCCGGGGCGCGGGTTCCGGCCTGTCCGGCGGCGCGCTGCCGGTCAAGGACGGCGTGCTGATCGTGCTGTCGCGGCTCAACCGGATCCTCGAGGTCGACCTCGACAACGGCCGCGTCTGCGTCGAGCCCGGCGTCACCAACGCCGCCGTCTCCACCGCGGTCGCGCCGGACTTCTTCTACCCGCCCGACCCGTCCAGCCAGATCGTCTGCACGATCGGCGGCAACGTCGCGGAGAACTCCGGCGGCGCGCACTGCTTCAAATACGGCTTCACCACGAACTACGTGACCGGGCTCGAGGTGGTGCTGGCCGACGGCACGCTGGTCACCATCGGGGGCAAGGAGCTGGACCCGCCCGGGTACGACCTGCTGGGCGCGTTCGTCGGCTCCGAGGGCACGCTCGGGGTGGCCACGAAGATCTGGCTGCGCGTGGTGCCGGTGCCCGAGGCGACCCGTACCCTCGTCGCGTTCTTCGACTCGACCCGGCAGGCCGGTGAGGCGGTCTCGGCGATCGTGCAGGCGGGCATCGTGCCGGGCGCGATCGAGATGATGGACGCGACCACGATCCGGGCGGCGGAGGCGATGGCCCACGCCGGCTATCCGGTGGGCCGGGGCGCGGCGCTGCTGGTCGAGCTCGACGGCGCCGAGGCCGAGTGTGACGCGCAGTTCACGCAGGTCACCTCGATCTGTGCGGAGCAGGGCTCCGACGACGTGCGGGTCAGCCGCGACGAGGCCGAGCGGGCGCTGTTCTGGAAGACCCGCAAGGCGGCGTTCCCCGCGATGGGCCGGATCTCGCCCAACTACTTCGTGCAGGACGGCGTCGTGCCGCGCACCACGCTGCCGGACGTGCTGGTCCGGATCGACGAGCTGGCCGCCGAGTACGGCCTGACCGTCGCCAACGTCTTCCACGCCGGCGACGGCAACCTGCATCCGCTGGTCTGCTTCGACGCGGCCGTCGAGGGGCAGGCGGCCCGGGCCGAGGAGCTGGCCGGGCGGATCCTCGACATCTGCCTGGAGGCCGGCGGCTCGATCACCGGCGAGCACGGCGTCGGCGTCGACAAGCGCAAGCACATGGCCAAGATGTTCGGCGAGGGCGACCTGGCCGCGTTCCAGCGGCTGCGCTGCGCGTTCGACCCGGACGGGCGCGCCAACCCGGGCAAGGTGATGCCGACACCCCGGCTCTGCGGCGAGGTGCCGGGCGTCTATCGCCAGCATCCCCTCGAAGCGGCCGGCCTCGCGGAGCGGTTCTGATGACGACGGCGTCCGCGGTGCGTCCCGCTTCGACGGAGGAGGCGGCGTCCGCGCTCGCCGAGCTTTCTTCACCGGTACGGCCATTGGGGGCGGGCAGCCGCGCGGAGTGGGGCGGTCCGGACGCGCCCGGGGCGGTAACCGTCCACACCGGAGGGTTGGACCGGATCGTCGCGCACAACCCCGGCGACTTCACCGCGATCGTCCAGGCCGGCGTCCCGTTCGCGGAGCTGCAGCGGCACCTGGGCCGGGAGGGCCAGTGGCTGGCGCTCGACCCGCCGGACCGGGGCGGCACGATCGGCGGGCTGGTCGCCACGGCCGACTCGGGCCCGGCCCGGCACCGCTACGGCGGCGTCCGCGACCTGGTCATCGGCATCACCGTCGTGCTCTCCGACGGCACGGTCGCCCGCTCCGGTGGCACGGTCATCAAGAACGTCGCCGGATACGACCTCGGCAAGCTGTTCGCCGGCTCGTACGGGACGCTCGGCCTGGTCACCCAGGTGGCGCTACGGCTGCACCCGTTGCCGGCCCGCACCGCCACCCTGGTCGCCGCCATCGCCGACCCGGCCGCGCTGACCGCCGCGGTGCTCGCCATGTCCCGCCACCCGCTGGAGGCGATGGCGCTCGACGTGTCCTGGGCCGGCGGCACCGGCCGGCTGCTCGTCCGGTTCGGCGGCGTGACCGCGGCCGCCCGCGCCGCCGATGCGGCGAAACTGCTGCACGACGTGGACACCGACGTGGTCGTCGACGACGAGTCGATCTGGGCCGCGCAGCGCTCCGCACAGCGCGGCCCGGCGGTGGTCAAGGTCTCCGCCCTGCCGACCGACCTGCCGGCCGTGATCGCCGCGGCCGGCGACGCCACGGTCGTCTCCCGGGCCGCGCTCGGCGTCTCCTACCTGTGCTTCCCGGCCGGCGACGACCTCGCCGCCCGGGTGACCGCGGCGCGGGCGGCGCTGGCGCCGCGCCCGACCGTCGTGCTCGACGGTGCCCGGCTGGTCGAGGGGCCCTGGACGGCCCCCGACCCGGGCACCCTCGCGCTGATGCGCAGCGTGAAGGCCCGGTTCGATCCCGCGGGCATGTTCCGGCCCGGCACCTACGTGGGAGGCATCTGATGACCGACACCGCGTGGGACGCCCGCCGCCCGCCGGACCCGGAGCTCATCAAGGACTGTGTCCACTGTGGTTTCTGCCTGCCCACCTGCCCGAGCTATGCGGTGTTCGAGAACGAGATGGACTCGCCGCGCGGCCGGATCCTGCTGATGCGGGTCGGTCACGAGGATGCCCTGTCGGCGTCCATGGTGGAGCATTTCGACCGGTGCCTGGGCTGCATGGCCTGCGTGACCGCGTGTCCGTCGGGCGTGCAATACGACAAGCTCATCGAGCAGGTGCGGCCGCAGCTCGAGCGCAGCCCGTTGCGGTCGCGCACCGAGCGGCTGCACCGGGCGGCCATCTTCGCCCTGTTCACCCACCCCGGGCGGCTGCGGGCGATGGTGCCGGCGATCGCGGCGCAGGGGCGGCTGCGGCTGGCGTCGTTGTTCGGTGACCGCGCGCTGCGTACCCGGATCGGCGCTCTCCTCGCTCTCGCTCCCAAGGTCCCGATGCGGGCCGCGACCCAGCAGCTCGCGGTGGTCACGCCGGCCGCGACCGGTGTCGAGCCGCGCGGCGCGGTGGCGTTCATGCAGGGCTGCGTGCAGCGGGTGTTCTACGGCGACGTGAACGCCGCGACGGTCCGCGTGCTGGCCGCCGAGGGCTGGGAGGTGCACGCTCCCCGCCGGCCGCGCTGCTGCGGCGCGCTGCCGCTGCACTCCGGGCTGGAGCCCGAAGCGCTGAAACTGGCGCGGGAGACGATCGCCGCCTACGAGGGCTTCGACGCGATCGCCGTCAACGTGGCCGGCTGCGGCTCGGCGATGAAGGACTACGGGCATCTGCTGGCCGACGACCCGGCCTGGGCCTCGCGGGCGGCGGCGTTCTCGGCCAAGGTGCGCGACGTGCACGAGTTGCTCGACGCCCACCCGGCGCAGGCCACCCGGCATCCGGTGGAGCTGCGGATCGCGTACCACGACGCCTGCCACCTGGCACACGCGCAGGGCGTGCGGATCCCGCCGCGGGCGCTGCTGCGCGGCATACCCGGCGTCACGCTGGTCGAACCCCGGGAATGGGAGCTGTGCTGCGGCTCGGCCGGCATCTACAACCTGCTCCAGCCGGACGCCGCCGCCACGCTCGGCAAGCGCAAGGCCGACAACCTCGCCGCCACCGGCGCCGACGCGATCGCCGCCGCCAACCCCGGCTGTGCGTTGCAGATCACCGCGCACCTCGGCCGCGACCGTACCGTTCCGATCTACCATCCGATGACCTTGCTGGACGCATCCATCCGAGGAGTCGCGCCATGACGCTGCGCCCCGTCGACCATTCCGACCTGAGCGAGCGCGGCCGCGCCGAGATCCTCTCCGCCGAGGCGTTGGCGTTCCTCGGTGAGCTGCACGACCGGTTCGACGCGCGGCGCCGCTCGCTGGTCGAGGCCCGCCGCGACCGGCCCGCGCCGGCCGACTTCCTGCCGGAGACGGCGGAGGTGCGCGGCGGCGACTGGCGGGTCGTGCCGCCCCGGCCCGACTACGCCGACCGCCGGGTGGAGATCACCGGGCCGACCGACCGCAAACTGGTCATCAACGCGCTCAACTCGGGCGCCAAGGGGTTCATGGCCGACTTCGAGGACGCCAACAGCCCGACCTGGAGCAACCAGGTCGAAGGGCAGGTCAACCTCGTCGACGCGGTACGCGGTGCGATCACCTACGACTCCTCGGACGGGCGGCACTACGCGCTGCGGGAACAGGTCGCGACGCTGCTGGTCCGGCCGCGCGGGTGGCACCTGCCGGAGAAGCACCTGGTCTCGGCTTCCGGCGACCGCGCGTCGGGCTCGCTGGTCGACTTCGGGCTGTTCGCGTTCCACAACGCGCAGGCGTTGCTCGACCGGGGCAAGGCGCCCTACCTCTACCTGCCCAAGATGGAGCACCACCTCGAGGCCCGGCTGTGGAACGAGGTGTTCGTGTTCACGCAGCAGGCGCTCGGGCTGCCGCACGGCACGTTCCGCGCCACCGTGCTGATCGAGACGCTGCCCGCCGCGTTCCAGATGGACGAGATCCTCTTCGAGCTGCGCGACCACTCGTACGGCCTGAACGCCGGCCGCTGGGACTACATCTTCTCGATGATCAAGTCCTACCGGGACAACCCCGCGTTCGTCCTGCCCGACCGGCTCTCGGTGACGATGACGGCGCCGTTCATGCGCGCGTACACCGAGCTGCTCGTGGCCACCTGTCACAGGCGCGGCGCGTTCGCGATGGGCGGCATGGCGGCGCTGATCCCGTCGCGCACCGACGCGGCCGCCAACGCGCGCGCGGTCGACGCGGTCCGGGCCGACAAGCGGCGCGAGGCCGGTGCCGGTTTCGACGGCACCTGGGTCGCCCACCCCGACCTGGTGCCGGTCGCGACCGAGGAGTTCGACGCGGTGCTCGGCGACAAGCCGAACCAGATCGACCGGCAGCGCGACGACGTCGCGGTCAAGGCCGGCGAGCTGCTCGACGCGGCCGCCACACCGGGCGCGGTCACCGAGGCCGGGCTGCGCAACGACGTCAGCGTCGGGTTCCGCTACATCTCGTTCTGGCTCTCCGGGCGCGGCGCGGCCGGCATCAACAACCTGATGGAGGACGCGGCCACCGCCGAGATCGCCCGATCGCAGCTATGGCAGTGGATCCGGCACGGCGCGACCCTCGACGACGGCCGCACGGTGACCCGGTCGCTTGTGTCTTCCGTGCTGGACGAGGAGATGGCGAAGATCCGCGTCGAGGTCGGCGAGGACGTCTGGCACAAGGGCCGCCCGGACGAGACGAAGGCCGTGTTCACCGAGGTCACCCTCGGCGAGACGATGCCGGAGTTCCTGACCCTGGGTGCCTACGAGCGGCTGTAACCGGGCTCGCGTTTGCCGCACCGCATAGATCGGGTATCAGGCCACACCCGCGCAACGCGGGAACAGTGGACCTGGGAGGAACTGTGCGCACGACCGGGATCGGTGGATTGATAGTCGTGATCTGGCTCGTCATCGGCGCCATCGCGGCGGGGCAGCGCGGCTACTTCAGCAACGACGACACCAACTGCGCCGAGGCCAGCAACACGATCGTCACGATCATCGCCGGGCCGCTGAACTACTTCGGCGTCAACCCGAAGGTCGACTGCGACCTTCCGCAGCCGTCGCGGTAGGGGCGACCTCGGCCCAGCGGATCACCGGCCGGGTCCAGTCGGCACCCACGGTGACACCGCGCAGGTAGGTGTCGACCAGGTGGGCCTCGTCGCAGAGGCGCACCGGGTCGGCCCGGCCGGTCGACCGTCGCCGGTCGTAGACCCGGCCGAGCACCAGGACGTCGAGCTCGTCGGCGGGCACGGCCCGGCTGCACCGGCAGATGTACCGCCGGAGCCCCCGGATCGTCTCGGCGGTCATCTCGGCGCCGCAGGTGCCGCAGTGGACACGTCCATTCAAGAGCCCGCGGGTGACCGCGGGCTCCTGCGTCGAATCGGTTCCCATCGGTGAACAGGCTATTCACCCGGCGTTCACCGTCACAGTAGGCCGCCGCAGCGATGGCAGTAAGTCGCCCGATCGCGTCCGCACGGCCGGTCGGTGACGCCGATCAAACGAGCCCAAACGGGTTCTGACCAGGCGCAACTTGCAAACCGAACTTGCCGTTCCTACCCCGCGGGCGGGTTGGTCGGCTCCTCGGTCGGCGGGTTCGTCGGTGGGTTCGTCGGGGGGTTCGTCGGCGGCTGCGTGGTCGGCGGGTCTTCGTCCTCGTCCGGCGTCGGGCTGGCCGGGGTGGTCGGCTTCGTGGTCGGCGGCGGGGGGTTGTTGCGGGGCGAGCTGCTCCGCGTCCGCGCCGGGCTGGTCAGCGACGGCCCCGGCGAAACCGTGGGGACCTCCTCGGTCGCCTCGGTCGGCGCGGCCGGCTGCGACGGCAGGTCGGTGCCGCTCGGCTGGTTGTTGCCCGGGTTCATCAACGCGATCACCATGACCACCGCGGCGACGCCGATCAGGGCCGCGGCGACGATGCCGGCCCGGTGGGTGGTGCTCAGCCGCTTGCGGCGGCCGGGCCCCGGTGCACCCGGCGGTGCCGCCGGGACCGTGCCGGTGCCGGCCGATCGTGGGTCACTGCCGGCGAACGTGTCGCGGAGGCCGACGCCGGCCGATCCGGGCGCGTACCCGGGCCGTGGCCTGGTCGTCGCCGGTCCACCGGCGAGCAGCGCGGTCGCGGCCGTCCGGTGCAACGCCGTGGCGGTCTCGGACGGCGACGGGCCCATGGCGGCCTCGGCGATCTGGGCCATCGCCGCCGCGTTCTTGAACCGGTCGGCGGGCTCCTTGGCCATCGCGGTCGCCACGACGGTGCGCACCGCGGGCGGCACCTCGTCCGGCAGCGGCGGCGGCTCCTCGTCGAGGTGCGACAGGGCGATGGTCAGCGCGTTGTCCCCCATGAACGGCGGATGCCCGGCCAGGCAGTGGTACGCGACCGCGCCCAGCGCGTAGATGTCGGTGGACGGCGTGATCTTGCTCTTGGCGACCTGCTCGGGCGCCATGTAGAGCGCGGTGCCGACCAACTCGTCGACGCCGGTCAGGCTGGCCGCCTCGGCGGACCGGGCGACACCGAAGTCGACCAGCACGACCTGGCCGTCCGGCCGGACGATCAGGTTGCCCGGCTTGACGTCCCGGTGCACGACGCCGGCCTCGTGGGCGGCCTGCAGCGCGTGGGCGGTCTGCGCCACGATCGCCATGGTCTCGGCCGAGCTGAGCCGCTCCTGCTCCTTGATCCGCTGGGACAGCGGCTGGCCGTCGACGAAGCCCATCACCAGGTACGCGACCGGCTTGTCGTCAGGGTCGGTGCCCTCGCCGTAGTCGTAGACGTCGACGACGCCGGGGTGGCGGAGGGTTGCCATGGTGCGCGCCTCGCCGCGGAAGCGGGCGCTGAAGCCGGGGTCGCCGACGGCGCGGGGATGCAGCACCTTCACGGCGACGGTGCGGCCGAGGACCTGGTCGATGGCACGCCAAACCTCACCCATGCCGCCACTGGCGATGGGCTCCTCCAGCCGGTAGCGCCCGCCAAGCGCGTCTCCGGGATTGAGCATCATGCCTCCGTACCCCGTGTTGCGAGGTGTTACGCCCCGCCAGGGGAAGACCGTGCCCTCCACCCCGCGCAACCTTAGCGGCAGGGTGCCGGCGCGCAGGGGGCGCGGGGGTACAGCGTTTCCGTCCTCGACCGTGTCACGATGTCCGATCCGTGACTGCCGTCCCGTCCGCCCAGGTCTAGCGTCGGTCCGTCCACGGGTGAAGGCGGTGTCCGGTGAGTGCGATCTTCGGTGAGACCCTGCGTTTCCAGCAGCGCGAGGGCGACGACGTGCCCCTGGTGGTGCTCGGCGACGAGATGTACGCGCGCTACGAGACGGCGGACGGCTACACCGCTGTCTACGACGAGGCCGAAGGCGCCTACTGCTACGCCGACGTGGACGCGGGCGAGTTCGCGTCGACCGGCACCCGGGTCGACGCCGGCCCGCCCCCGTCCGGTGTCCAACGCCACCTGCACGAGGCCGCCGAGGTGCGCAACAACCGGGTGAAGGCCCGGCACGAGGCGATGGTGCCGCCGGGGGAGGCGGCCGGCGGGCGCGAGAAGTTCCTGACCTTCGGGCCCAGCGGTGGGCTGCTGCCGGGGCGGCGTCTCAGCTCGGGCACGGTCACGGGGCTGACGATCCTGGTCGACTTCCCGGACACCGCGGCCGCGGTCGGCACCGCCGAGGTCGACGCGCTGCTCAACGGCACCGGCTACGCCGGCGGCGGCAACGCGGGCTCGGTGCGCAACTACTTCCAGTCGATGTCGACCGGGCGGCTCGACTTCGGCAACGTGGTGGTCGGTCCGTTCCGGATGAGCCGCCCGCGGTTGGCCTACGCCAACACCGAGGGCCTGCTGGTGCCCGAGGCGATCCAGCTCGCGGTCGACTCCGGGGTCGACCTGTCGCGGTTCGACTCGCTGGGCGAGGGCATCGTCGACTCGCTGTGCATCATGTACGCCGGCCAGACCGAATACAAAGGCGACCTGTGGCCACACAACTTCGTGCACCGCAAGGAATACAACGGCGTGCGCACGGAGCTCTACATCGTCACCAGCGCCGGCCGGCGGGCCGAGGACCTCAGCATCGGCACGTTCTGCCACGAGGCCGGCCACATGCTCTGCCGGTTCCCGGACCTCTACGACTACGGCCTCGCCGAGCGCGAGGGTGACGACTTCAAGAGCGCCGGGGTCGGCATGTACTGCGTGATGGGCGCCGGGAACCACCTCGACCGGGGGCGCACGCCGGCACCGGTCTCCGCCTACCTCCGCCACCTGGTCGGCTGGGCGGGCACCGAGGTCGACCTCAACGTCGGCGGGCGGTTCGAGGCCAAGCAGGGCGACTACGACACGGTGCTGCGCTGGTCGACCGGGCTCGACAACGAATACTTCCTGGTCGAGAACCGGTCGCGGGCCGGGTTCGACCAATACCTGCCGTCCAGCGGGCTGGCCGTCTACCACTGCGACGTTCGGGGCTCCAACGAGTTCCAGCAGGGCACGCGCGAGCAGCACTACCAGTGCGCGGTGCTCCAGGCCGACGGCCACCTCGACCTCGAGTCCAACACCAACCAGGGCGACGGCGGCGACCTGTTCGGCCGGGTCGAGGGCACGGCGGTGTCGCACGGCACGCGGCCGGCGACCAGGCGCTGGGACGGCAGTGAGTCCGGCTTGACCATCTCCGACGTCAGTGCGCCCGGCCCGGTGATCAGCTTCCAGGTCGGCGAGGTCGGCGACGCCGGTGCGACGGTGGTCGGCAAGTCCGAGCCGCGGGTCTCCATTCCCGACGGCGGTTCCGGCGGCGTGGCCGACACGATCACGTTCGACTCGCCGGGCACCGTCCGGTCGATGACGTTCGAGGCTGACATCACCCACCCGTTCGCCGGCGACCTGCGGATCGTGCTGCTCTCGCCGACCGGGCGCCGGGCGGTGCTGCACGACCGGGTCCGCACCGGCCGCAACCTGCACCTCGAGCTCGACACCGAGCCGCCGTCGGCGCTGGCGCCGATGGTCGGGCAGCCGGTCGCGGGGGAGTGGTTGCTGCGGGTGACGGACGCGTCACCGGACGACGCGGGCACGCTCGACCGGTGGCGGATCGAGATCACCGTGGGCACATAGCTGCTTGTCCGTATTTGCCAGGAAATTCATAGCTGATCTCAATGTTGCCCTCAGCGGGATAACGCAGAGTGCTCCGAGTCCCCTACAACTTGGAGCGAGACCCATGCGAGTACCCAGGAAGTTTGCGCTGCTCGGCGCCGGTGCTGCCGGCGTTCTGGCGATCGGCGTCAGCGTGCCGGCCTTCGCGGCGGCCAATGACAGTCCGTCACCGGCGCCTTCCTCGTCCGCGTCCGCGCCCGCCAAGTCGGACCACGGCAAGGAGTGGCAGGACAAGGCGAAGCAGGCGCGCGAGGACCGGCAGCAGAAGCTGGCCGCGGCGCTGGCCAAGGAGCTCGGCATCGACCAGCAGAAGGTTTCCGACGCGCTGACCAAGGTGCAGAAGGACCTGGCCGGCGACGCCAAGACCGAGCGGGTCGACCAGCTCAAGGAGCGGCTCGCGACTGCGGTCAAGGACGGCAAGCTGACCCAGGAGCAGGCCGACGCGATCATCGCGGCCGCCGACAACGGCGTCCTTCCGGGCGGCGGCTTCGGCCCCGGCGGTCCCGGCGGCGGCGGTTGGCAGGGCCGCGGGGGTCACGACTGGAAGTGATCCGCTAAGCCCGCCGAACCCGCGCGCGACCAGTGCCAACCCCCCGACACTGGTCTGCGTGCGGGTTCGGTGGTTGTTGGCGGCGGTCGCGGTGCTCGGCGTCGCGAACTACGTCAACAACGTCGCGCTGCCTGGCGCGTACCCGTGGATCTCGGTCCCTTCGGTTCTGGTCCTGCTCCTGCTCGCGCGTGCGGCGGGCCTGACCGCCGCAGATCTAGGTTTGGCGCGGGCCACCTGGCGGCGCGGGCTGCGGTGGGGTGGCGTCGCCGCCCTTCTCGTGCTCGTCGTCTACCTGCTCGCCCTGGTCGTGCCGGCCGGCCGTTCGGCGTTCCTGGACCAGCGCGCCCACCTTTCGTTCGGCGGTGCCTTGTTCGCCGCGCTGGTCAGCGTGCCGGTCGGCACCGTGCTGCTGGAGGAGGTCGGCTTCCGCGGCGTGCTCTGGGGGATGGTCGCCCGGCTGCGGGGGCCGGTGTGGGCGACCGTCGTGTCGTCCGTCCTGTTCGGTGTCTGGCACGTGCTGCCGTCGATCGGGTTGGGTCGTCGCAACGCGGCGGTCGGCGACGTGTACGGGTCCGCGACGGCGTTGGTGACGGTCTCGGCGGTGGCCGCGACGGCGCTGGCCGGGGTGGTGCTCGCGGTGCTGCGCTGGCGGTCCGGGAGCCTGTTCGCGCCGGCCCTGCTGCATTGGGCGACGAACGGCCTCGGGTACGTGCTCGGGGCGGCGATTTGGGCTCTTTTCGGGTAATGCAGCGAACATCACTCATGTTTGATACGAAGAAGTGTGGGCGATCGCCTGGTGCGCTGGGGGCTCCCACGAGCCGCCAATGCCGTGCCCCTGCTGATGGAGTTCATCGTCACCGCGGTGGCGACGGTGCTCGCCATCCGATTCGCCCTGTTCGTTACCGGTTATCCGCAGCTGGGCGGCAGCGGGCTGCACATCGCGCACGTACTGTGGGGCGGCCTGTTGATGGCCGTCGGCGTGATGGGCCTGCTGTCGTTCAACGGGCGGGTGATCAGACCCATCGGGTCGTTCCTGGCCGGTGTCGGCTTCGGGTTGTTCATCGACGAGGTCGGCAAGTTCCTGACCAGCAACAACGACTACTTCTTCACCCCGAGCATCGCGATCATGTACGTGGTGATCGTGCTGCTCGTCCTCGGGATCCACGCCCTGCACGGGCGGCGGCCGCTGAGCCGGCGCGAGCTGTACTCGGCGGCCCTGAACACGGCCGCGGCCGGCGTGACCAACGGGATGACCGACCACTCCCGCGAGATGGCGCTGCGTCGTCTGAACGCCGCCCGTGACCTGCCGGGTGCGGCCGCGGCGGTCGCGCTGATCCAGCAGATCCCGTCGGGACGGGCGGAGAAGTACGACGTCAGCCAGATCGGCACGCGGGTCGCGCAGCGGATCCGGCGGACGCTGCGGCGCCGCGGCGCCATGATCACGACGATCGTGGTGCTGCTGCTGCAGACCGTGGTCACGCTCGGTTTCGCCCTGCTGATCGTGTCGGCGCTGCTCGCGCGGGAGGCCGGTGCAGATGTCACGCTCCGGTTCACCGACCCGGTGCCGACGGCGGTCGGCGGTGCCAGCGCGCTGGTGTCGGCGGCGTGCGTGGTCTGGGGCCTGGTGCGGCTGCGGCAGAAGCGGCGGGTGTCGGGTTACCGGTGGCTGCAGCGGGCGGTGTTGGTCGACCTGCTGTTGACCCGGGTGTTCGAGTTCGCCGTCTACCAGTTCGCCGCCATTCCGGCGCTGGTGATCGACCTGCTGCTGCTGGCCGCGCTGGAGTACGCGATCCGCAACGCCGTCCGCGACGAGGCGGCGGTGGACGACGGGTCCGCCGAGGCCGAGGAGGTGGGCCGGTGGTCGCCGGCGCGCACCGCGGCCACGGCGGGCGTGGGTCTTGGCGCGGCATCGTCGCCCTCCTTTGCCTTCGGCGGGTCGAGGTCCGGTGCCGGCACGCCGGCGGTCGCGGCGGCGTCGCTGGACGGCGGGCAGGCCGCTGCCGCGCCGTCGCCTGGCGCCTATCCCGGGCCGGTCGTGGTGGCGGCGTCGTCGGCTGGGCTGTCGGAGCCGGCACCGCTCGGTGGGTCTTCCGGTGTTGACGGGCCGTCGCCGCTGCCGTCGGCGCCGCCCGCGCTCAGCGGCCCGGCACCGGCGCCGTCGGTGCTGCCGGGGCCGCCGCCTGCGGGCGGATCGGATCCTTACTTCGCCAACCTGTTCGCGGCCTCCGCCTCAGCGGCGGGCGGTGGCGCGGGCGGCGGTTCCGCTTCGGGAGACGCCACGAATGGCGCCGGGCCCGACGGTCATGCCGGCGGTTCCGGATCCGACGGCGGCATGTCGGCCGATGCCCGCGGTAGTGCTGGGTCC
>NZ_BONC01000039.1 GCF_016862515.1 Asanoa iriomotensis | reverse complement strand
AGGGTGTCGAACTCGCTGGCGAGCTGGGCGAAGTCGTCGTCCAGCGCGGGGAGCTGCTTCTCCTTGACGGTGCGGACCGTGACCGCGACGTCGGCGTCCCGGCCGGCGAAGTCGCCGCCGACCAGCTGCGTGCTGAACGAGGTCTCGTCGCCGGCGGAGAGGCCGACCAGCACCTCGTCGAGCCCCGGCAGGAGCTGCTTGCTGCCGACCTCGTGGGAGATGTTGGTGGCGGAACCGCCGGGCACCTCTTCGCCGTCGACGGTCGCCTTCATGTCGATCTGGACGTAGTCGTCGTCCTGCGCGGCCCGCTCGACGGTCTTGAGGGTCGCGAAGCGCTCGCGCAGCGCCTCGACCTGGCTGTCGATCTCGTTGTCACCGATCTGCAGCTCGTCGACCGTGACCTCGACCGTCGACAGGTCGGGCAGCGTGATCTCCGGGCGCACGTCGATCTCGGCGGTGAACTTCAGCGGCTCGCCGTCGCCGAACTCGGTGATCTCCACCTCGGGGCGGCCGAGCGTCTTCACCTCGTGCTCGCGGACGGCGGCGACGATGTTCTCCGGGATCGCCTCCTGCACGGCCTCGTTGAGCACGGCACCGCGGCCGACCCGCTGGTCGATCACGGCGGACGGCACCTTGCCCTTACGGAAACCGGGCACGGTCACCTGCTGGGCGATCTCCCGGTACGCCTTGCGGAGGCTCGGCTCGAGCTCGACGAACGGCACCTCGATGGCGAGCCGCACCCGGGTCGGGCTCAGGGTCTCGACGGTGCTCTTCACAGGCGTACTCCTCGAAATGATATTTGGGGTGATCAGCCCATCGAGTGTAGGCGCGTCGCGGCTGGACCACCCCTGGTGGTCCCAGTCGGGGTGGCGGGATTTGAACCCACGGCCCCTCGCTCCCAAAGCGAGTGCGCTACCAAGCTGCGCCACACCCCGTGGCGAACCGAAGTCTATGCGGTAGGCGTGCGCCGTCCGCGCCCGGCGTCCCATTCCCGCACGGTGGGTGACAGATAAAGCGGACAAATGCTATTGCCCGGGTCCGCAGTGGGCACGACCGTCGCTCCCGCCGGACAAACTCGCTGACGCGTCGAGCCTTGTCCGCGGTCGGTCAGACCATCGGTTTCGGCGCACGCTGCCGTTAGGATGCGCGGAAAACCGCACCTGGGGAGGAGGCGGAGCCATGCGCATTCTGCTCGTCGAAGACGACCTGCGGGTGGCGTCCGTCATGAAGTCGATGTTGGTGCGCCGCGGCTACCAGGTCGAGCACGCGGCCACCGCCAAGGCTGCCGTCGAGGCCGCGCCCTGCGACCTCGTGCTGCTGGACCTCAGCCTCCCCGACGGAGACGGCATCGACGTGTGCCGCGCGTTGCGCACACGTGACGACAACCTGGCGATCATCGCGGTGACCGCCCGCTCTGACGAGCGCGACAAGGTCAACGGCTTCCGGGTCGGCGCCGACGACTACGTGGTCAAGCCGTTCTCGATGGCCGAGCTCCAACTCCGGATCGAGGCGCTGCTGCGCCGCGCCGCCCGCGGGGTGGCCGCCCGGCAGACCCGGGAGATCGGGCCGCTGCGGATCGACTTCACCGCCCGCGAGGTCACCGTCGACGCCAAGCCGGTCTCGTTGACCCGCAAGGAGTTCGACATCCTGGCCTCGCTGGCCCGCCAGCCGGGCGTCGCGGTCACCCGCGAGCGGATCCTGCTCGACGTGTGGCAGACCACCTGGTCCGGCCGGCACACGCTCGAGGTGCACATCGCCTCCCTGCGGGCCAAGCTCGGCCACCCCGACCTCGTCCGCACCGTGCGCGGCGTCGGCTACCGCCTCCAGGCGGAGTGACGTGCGGCGCCGGCTCGTCACCACGTACCTCCTGCTGCTCTGCCTGGTGTTGCTGGCGCTGGAGGTGCCGCTGGGGCTGGTGATGAGCGGGCGGACGACCCAGGCCCTGCTCGCCGACCGGCTGGCCGACGCGACCCGGTTCGCGGCGCTGGTCGCGCCCGTCATGCGCAACGAGGGCGAGCTCGAACCCGTCCGGACCGAGCTGGCCCGTTACAACGAGCTGTACGGGATCGTGGTCATCGTCGTCGACCAGAACCGCAACGTCGTGACCAACGCCGGCACCCGACCGGGGGTGAACGCCGACCCGGTCGTCCGCGGCGCGCTCGCCGGCCGGCAGGTGAGCTCGCCCGCCAACGTCTGGCCCTGGCAGGAGGCGCCGCTGCTGGTGGCGGTGCCGGTCTACGAGGGCGGCGCCGTGCTCGGCGGCGTGTTGACGATCTCGTCGACCGAGCGCGCCCGCGGCTCGATGCTGTTCGCCTGGATCGTGCTCGGCGTCGTCGGGCTGGTGGCGCTGGTGGGATCGGTGGTCGCCGCGGTGCGGCTGGCGCAATGGGTGCTGCGGCCGGTGCTCTCGCTGGACACGGCCGTGCACGAGATCACCGCCGGCGACAGCACCGCGCGGGTGCCGCACGCGCTCGGCCCGCCCGAGCTGCGCCGCCTGACCACCAGCTTCAACGAGATGGCCGACACGGTCACCGACGCGCTGGAGCGGCAGCGGCTGTTCGTCGCGCACGCGAGCCACCAGCTGCGCAACCCGCTGACCGTGCTCCGGCTGCGGGTCGAAGGCCTGGGCGACGTGCTGCCGGACGCGGCGGGCCCCGAGCACCACCTGGCGCTGGAGGAGTCGGACCGGCTCGCGCGGGTGCTGGACAGCCTGCTCGCCCTGGCCCGCGCCGAGTGGGACCGCACGCCGCCGGTCGTCGTCGACGCGGGCGCGCTGGTCGCGGCCCGGGTCGAGGCCTGGCTGCCGATGGCCGCGCAGCGCGGTATCGCCCTGACCGCCGCCCTGCCCCCGTCGCCCGTCCAGGCCGAGGCCGCGGACACGGCGCTCGACCAGGCACTGGACGCCCTGATCGACAACGGGCTGAAGTTCGCCGGCGCCGGCGGGCACGTGGAGGTCGCCGTCAGCGCTCTGCCCGGTCGGGTGGTGGTCACGGTCCGGGACGACGGCCCGGGCATGACCCGGGAGCAGTGCCGGCTGGCGACCCGGCGGTTCTGGCGGGCGCCCAACACGCAGAACGTCGACGGCGCCGGGCTGGGGCTCTCGATCGCGACCGTGCTGATCGAGGCGTCCGGCGGGGCGCTGTCGCTCGCGCCGCTGCGGCCGCACGGGCTCGAGGCCCGGGTCCGGCTACGGCTTCACCGAGCGGAAGTAGGCAGCGGCACCCGGGTGTAAAGGCACCGGCATCGTGCCGATCGCCGAGCGGACGTCGAAGCGTTCACCCGCCGGGTGGGCGCGGGCCAGCGTCTCGTGCCGCTCCATGAGGAGCTTGGTCAGGTCGAATGCCACGTCGTCGGGCATGTCGGCCGGCACGACCAGGAAGTTCGGCACGGCGAGCGTGCTGACCGCCGGGAGGTTGTAGACGGAGTCGTTGACGTCGCGGCGCACGTACACCGTCGAAAATGCCTTTCGCATGGGCTCGACGTAGTCGCTGAGGTCCACGATCCGGATGCCCACGGCGTTGTTGAGATCCTCGATCGCCTGCACCGGCAGGCCGCCGGAGAAGAAGAACGCGTCGACGTGGCCGTCCCGCAACGCGGCGGCCGAGTCGTCCAATCCCAGGCGGCGCCTCTGGATCGTGCCGTCGCCCTCGGGAAAGGCGACCTGCAACAGCCGGTCCACGGTGATCTCCGTGCCGGAGCCGGGCGCGCCCGTGGCCACCGTCTTGCCGCTCAGGTCGGCCAGCTTCGTGATCGGCGAGTCGGTGGGCACGACCAGGTGCAGGAGATCCTCGTACACCCGGGCCAGCGCCCTGACCCGCGGGTCTGGCGGCGCGTCGCCGGTGACCAGGATGTCGGCCTGGGTGAAGCCGACCTCGGCCTGCTTTCTCTTCACCAGCCCCACGTTCTCCACCGAGGCGGCCGTGACCATCACCTCGGCGTCCGCGTTCGGAAGGTTGTCCTCGACGAGCTGACCGAGAGCCTTGCCGAACGCGTAGTAGACGGCCGTCTGACTGCCGGTGGCGATCCGGATGTGGGTGACCGGCGGGTTCCTCTCGCCATAGACACCGGCGCCGACGAGCACCAGCACGACGAGGGCTGCTGCTGTCTTTCCCGACCGGCTCCGCACGGAGCGCAAGTTTTCCTCAAGTAAGGGGCTGGCGCATCCCCCTGACAGGCCGGAGCGGCCACGCTGAACGCGGAGGCGATGACGAATGGCCATGCAGCGCGAGAGCAACGGGGACTCGGCCATGCGGTCACTGGACTCGGCCATGCGGTCACTGCCGGCGATCTTCGAAGCGGCCTGCCTGATCAGGTGTACGGGCGTGGGCCGCTCGGCCGGAGCGGGACCGCCGCGGTCGGGCTTCGGCTACGAGTTCGGGACCGGGCCGGCACCCGGACCCGCGTCCGGCGGCGCCATCGGGACGCTGACACGTGGGGCGTCCATCCTGTCGGGGGGCGACACGGCGTCGCCGGACCCCGGCGCCGCGCCGGAGAGCTCCGGCGCGGCGCCGCGGCCGGTCCTGGCGGAGTTCAACCAGCCGGAGGCAGCGGAACGGCTGTCGAAATTGCTGACGGACCTCGGTTGCGGCGCGACCTGGGCAACGCTGGTCGGCGGCGGGCGGCGGCAATATTTCGTGCACCGCGTGACGGTCCCCGCGGCTGCTTGGCCGGTGATCATCCAGCAACTGACGTCGGGGTGGCGGCAGGGGCGGCATTTCCTGTTGCGGACTGACCCGGTGGGTGCGTCGTCGCCGCACAACGCGCGGCGGGAGACCCTGGCGCGGCGGGCGTGGCACGCGGCGTCGCTGGCCGCGGGGCGTCAACGTCGCGGAGGCGTGTTCGGGGTCCGGCTCGCGGACCAGGAGATGGCCGCGGTGCTGGTGCGCTCGGCCCGGTTGCTGGGCGGCACGGCCGCGATCCGGACACGGCCGGGGTGTCTGCAGGTGTCGGTCACGTCGGTGACCTCGGACGCCCTCCTGGAGATCGCCACACCCCCGCTCCGCGTGGCTGTGTGAGGTTGTCGGTACGCTGTCGGTTGTGCGCCCGCGGCGCACCCGCGGGCGTAGCTCAATGGCAGAGCTTCAGTCTTCCAAACTGACGGTGCGGGTTCGATTCCCGTCGCCCGCTCCATTTGTCTTGACCGCTCGCGGTCAAGACAAATGGAGCATGCTGGCTCCGGGGCCGAGCCCCGGAAACCCCACGTTACGGTGGTTGCGGTCCTCGGCAGCTGGCCGCTTCTTTAGCCGCTTGTTCATGGCTTCGGCGATCTCGCAGGCATTTCGCTGGCGGCGTGCAGGTAGTCGAGGGCCGCCTTGCTGGTCGCTTCGGCCCAGCGGGTCGCCCTCCGGAAGTAACCGGACCTTGGGAATGCGCACTTCTCGTCTCGACCCGCTGACCCAGGACCCCATAAACGAAACGTAATCCGTCGGCACACGCGCCTGGAAGGCGTTCGGAACCGACTCACGAAAGTCCATGTCCGACCACGATGGTGCGGTCAGCCGGTTGCAGAGCGTCAAACGCGGCCAGCGGCCGGGCGTCGGCGTCGAGGACGACCAGGGTTGAGACGAGCAAGCAACGGCCGCGATGGACGTGAGAAGCCCTGCCTCGCGGGTTGTCGCGGGCCCTACGGTGAGCCGCTCGGTGACGCGCCGCGGGCGGTGCCCGGTGCGGTCGAGGCGGGAGACGATTTCCCTTCGCGATGGGCGCGTTCATCACGAACGCGGACCGGCGAGCGATGTCGTCAGGCACGTGCACGACTGCGAACGCTGGTGGCATGGCGCCGCTGTCTGCGAGCAGCCGTCGACGGGCAACGACCCGGGCGGGAGTGGTGAGACCGAGTAGATCGGCCGTGCGGTCGGTGGCTGGCGTTGGCGCCGCACGCAACAGAGTCACGCGGGTGGAGTCCTCGCAGGCGAGCAGCCGCAGCACGCGAGTCGGAGTGGGCGCGCCCTCAGTGTGGGGACGGCCGAGGACGATCCGGCCCCCTGCCCTGCTGTGCTTCGAGCCAGCCTTCCAAGCGCTGGAATTCCAGCGCTTGGACGACGGTCGCGCGTGGGGTACCAAACTCGCGCACCAGCTCGGACCCGCTGGGCAGCAGCGAGCGAGGCCGATCTCGACGACCTGGAGCCCGACGACCACCGCCCAGCGTCCCAGCAAGATCGCCAACGTCCTCCGCGCGGTCATCCTGACCAAGCGCATAGCCCAGGTGAACGCCTGCCGTCGCAGCGCTCTGGGCGCGGCCCATCGCGCGCGCTGGCCGTCCGCACATCATCGCTGGTTATGGTGTGGCATGCATCGGGAGCTGACCATCCGGCTGGACCTTGCCACTGCCCGGGATCTACGCGATCTGATCTACGGGTTCGGCGAGCACATCGCCGCCGGCGAATCGCTGCCCATCTTCGACAGCGCGTCCAGTCAACGGCTGGGGAAGGTGCTCGACGTCCTGGAAGAACTGCTCCGAGACAGAGGTCCAACCCGGTAGGCCCAGCGGGGCTCCACCTGGCGTCGGCCCGGTTCGGAGATCTGTGTCCTCATGGGATGTCCACGGTCGTGCACCGGGACGGCTACACCGGAACCTCCGGCCGCGCCGAGGCCGAGCCGCTTCGCGGTCGCCTTCGGCGAGCCTTGACCCGACCGGAGACCCCGCGCAGGGTTGAACCTGGCCGACCGAGGAGATCCCGCCGCCGGCCGAAGGTGTGGGGAAGAACCAAGATCGCCGTGCCATCCGCGTGCCAGTAGACCGTGCCACAGGGGTCGTCAGGGGTCACCCGCGGACATGATGACCAGGCCGCCGAGCTGCACTTTCGCGCTCAGCGACCTGGTCGGTCGACGTCTTCCAACGAGCGCCGTCACGACTGGATGGACGGTTATTGCCGGCAGAGTTGGCCACCACATCGGATGGGCGCCCTACGCGGCTTCGCACAGCTTGATCGTCGCGATCGCACGCAAGCCCGAACGCGCGGGTCGACGGGTTGACCCGACTCGTCGTTCGCTTCTCCGCTGATGCCAGGCATCTGCGTCGGCCGGTGGAGGCTGGCATCGTGACGCCTGGCGACCGGCTCGTCTGCTGCCGGCTCGCGGCGTGAGCGAAGGGGTCGGTTCGCCTTAGCTGTCAGTTGTTGTCCAGGACGGCTAGGAGGCGGTCGAGGACGGCGCCGCGGTCGGGGTGGTCGTGGCGGTAGGTTTCCGCGGTCTGGTGTCGTCGGTCGGGAAGCTCGAGCACGGCGAGGGCGAGCCGGACAGCGGTAAATCAGGCAACGAGCCCTGAGGGACCCTCGTCGTGGATCGGCTCCTGAGGGCGGCGAAGCTGCTCGATGTCCCTCGCCCACTGGTGAGTCAGTGCCACTGCTGCTGAGGGGGAATTACCCGCCGCTGATACGGATGGTCCCGGCCCGGACCAAGGGCTGGCCGGCACGATGATCTCGAAGCGTCTGTCGCAGCAGGGACGACCGGATGGCGGCCTCGTCGGCGGGTCGATCTGGCCCCTCCCGCCAGGCTCCCAAAACGGGCTAATTTGGTGGTTTTTATGCCCAAACTGTCGGGAACTGGCCATACGCTCACCGCGTGATTCCGGCCCAGGAGCCCGAAAACGACATCATCGTCAGCGCCGCCGAGCAGGTGGGCGTGGCAGCGCCGATCTTCGTCGACGAGAGCGGCCGCCGCAGTCGGCTGCTGCGCTGGGCGGCATGCGGCATCGGAGCCGTCTGTCTGAGCTACACCGGCATTGTCGGCGTCAGCATCGCCGGTGAACCCGCATTGCCGCGTGCGTTGATGCCGTTCCCTGACCGCGTCTCGCTGCCCAACCGGGAAGGTGCCTCGGCCGAGATCCCCGTGCACACGGGGTTGGGCCGGCAGGTTCTCGGACCGCTGGTGCCGCCGCCCGCACCACCGACCACGCCCGGTGGGCCCGGCGCGCCACGCACCCCGACCGTCCCGGTCGCGGTCCGGCCGACGCCAAGCCCGACGCAATGCACGCGGCCGGTGTCTCCACCACCCGTCACGGGTGAGCCGACCCAGCCGCCGGAGGCGACGCCGGCCCCACCGCCGCCGACCAGCCAGCCACCGACCTCGGCGCCGACCAACTCACCGGCTGGTGGCGAGCCCACCGACCAGCCGACCGGCGGCGGCCCCGGCACGGGCACCGGCGGAAGCGGCGGCGACGCCGGTTCCGGCTCGCCTTCGGACACCCCGAGCACGCCGGCGTCGACCCCTGTCGCCGAGACGCCGGCGCCCACCCCGACCGCAAGCGCCGCATGAGGCGTCAGCCCTTCGACGCGCCACCGGGCTCGGTCTCGGGCATTTCGCCGCGCGGGGTGTGATCCAGATAACGTGAACTCCGTCCTACCAGGACGGACGTTCCCAGACGTGACCGCCGATCGCTAGGCGGGCACACAGGATCGGCCTTCCCAATTACGCTTCCCATCGCGGCGCTCGGTTGAAAGATGGGAATATGTATGCACGTCCATGCACGGCTCAGACCTAAGGGTCTAGCCGCGGCGATGGCCCTTGCGCTTGTTGCGCAGCTGGCCGTCGCAGGACAGGCGTCGGCGGGGGAGACACCTCTCTGGCAGGTGGAAGTCGCGAAGATCCCCACCGCCGAGTACACGCGGGATGCCAAGGCCTACGTCAGTGAGGCCACGCAGGCGTTGCGGCCCTACGTCGGCAGCGATCTGGGTGACAGCCGGATCGACCCCGTGCTGGCCGATGTCGACAGCAGGTACTTCGACGGTGCGCGGTTCAACAGCGCTGCCAACGGTGCGATCGCGTTCGACAACCTGCAGCATCTGGAGTCGTTCCTCAAGAGCCGCATGACCGGTGCCAGCCCGCCCAACGGCGAGGCCGAGAAGGCGCACGTCACGGCGCTGGTGGAGACCCTCACCGGTGTGCGGCTGATGGGTGACGCGGCCATCCAGGACGCCGAGGCGACCATCGGGCCGTTCCGGGCCAGCCCGCCGCCCGCGCCGGCACCAGCCGGGCTCGCGGAGGCGTTCGCGGATCTCGAGGCGGCGAAGGTCAACCTCGCCAAGGCCGACGAGATGCTGCTGAAGGCCAACGTGGAGCCGGCGACCATCCAGGCCTCGCGGGCCTGGGCCAGCGGCTTCAACGTGTTGACCCGCCTCGGCATCACCTACGAGGGCGACAAGGACAACGACGGCGTCGTCGACGTCGTGGAGCTGCGGTTCGGCTCCAGCCCGCTGCTCGTCGACTCCGACAGCGACGGGCTGACCGACAAGTTCGAGATCACCCAGCTGGCCGGCTGGACGCGCCCCAACGCGGTCGACTCCGATGAGGACGGGATCGCGGATGGTGCCGAGGACGTCGACAACGACGGCCTTACCAACCTTCAGGAGCAGGACCTCGGCACCTCGCCTACCAACCCCGACACCGACGGTGACGGCGTCAACGACGGCACCGAGGTCGCACAGGGCAGCAACCCGCTGGTCGCCGACCAGCCGCGTGCCCCGCCGCTGCCCGGTGACCTGCCGCCGTTCGTGCCGGCGCCCAACACCAGCGACGTCGACGGCGACGGGCTGAGCGACGTTGCCGAGGAAGAGCTGCTCAGCGACCTCCACAACGTCGACAGCGACGGTGACGGGCTGTCCGACGGGCAGGAAGTCAACGAGATCGGCACCAACCCCCTGGGTCAGGACTCCGACGGCGACGGGCTCCGCGACGACTACGAGGTGGCGCACGCCGAGGACCAGGGGCTCGACCCGACCATTCGGGACGAGCAGATCAGCAAGTGGACGTACGTCAGCGACTTCCTGCTCGGAATGTTCGCCGGCGACTTCGCACCGCGCGACTCCATGGCCTGGATCGCCGGAAACCTGTGCTCGGGCGCGCTGAGCTTCATCCCGGTCGTCGGCTGGATCCTCGGCGGCGCCGCCGATATTCGCGACACGATCGCCGGGCTGATCCACGGTGACTGGGTCGGCGCGGGGCTGAGCATCCTCGGCGTCATCCCCTACGTCGGCGATGCCGTCTCCATTCCGGCGAAGGCCGCGCGGTTCGTCTCCCGCTTCGCGCACCGTACCCAACAGGTGATGGTGCTCGTCGCCACGTATGACATGGTTCCGGACGAGGTCAAGGAAGCCGCGGCCGAGCTCATTCTCGGCGACGACTGGACCGTGCTCCGGGACGCGGCCGAGGAAACGGCGCGGACCGCGGACGGCGGCGTCGGCATTCTCGCCGCGCGGCCCAGCATGTTGCGGCTTCTCAAGGGCTCGCGGAACAACATGGCCAGGCTGCGCGCGGCTTTCCAGCATCCCTTGCACGTCAGGGCTCAGGCCAATGGCTGGCCGGCGCGGGTCCGCTACCAGTTCAACGGGCCCATGGGCGAGAACACCATCTTCGACATGCTCGCCGGGTTCCCCGGGGTTCGGCACCAGCATCTCCACATGCGCACGCCGGACGTCCCGGCGCCGCCTTCGTCGGCGCGGAAGCCTGACGTCGCCGTCGAGGATCCGCCGGGCGAACTGACCCTGCACGAGGTGAAGACCGGCGTTCCCGACTACGGTCACGAAGTAACCGAATGCAAGAAGGACGCCTGGATGATGAGCCAGCAGAATGGCGTCGAGGTCGTTTCGAACGGCCAGGTGCAGCGATACCGCGTCAGAGGCGTGCACTGGCATTTCATGCCGCATCACGCGTACAACGCATTGGGTCCGACACAGGCGGTGCTAGACTGCCTGATCGAAAATGGAATTCCTTTCACCATCCACTTGCCTGAATAGCGTTTGAGGAGGTGACCGGGTTGGGCCGGCCGCGCGGCCGGCCCAACCCGGCCTTTCATGGGTGACCAATTGACCGTGATGCGCTTCGATGAAGCCGGAAAGCCGGGCGCCGATCTGCCGGCCGACGTGGTGCTGCGCACATTGCGTGAGCTGTTCGTCGATGACCCTCTGCTGGATCTGCCAATGGCACCGGGCAACATCTTCGAACTCGAGCGGACAGGACAACGGGCAAGCTTCGACGGGTACGTCTATGTCGGGGCGGACGGCATACAACGAGTCGTCACCGAGTTCACCGACACCTCATGGGGTGCGCCGGTGCAACCGTTCCGCGACGAGATCACGCCCGTGCTGGACCTGTTGGTCGCTCTCGCACGTGAGACGGATGCGCGCCTGTTCGACGTCGCCGATCCTGACCAGACCGACCTGACGACGGCACGGGCACTCGACCTGCTCGCGCCGACCGATCTGCCCGACCTGGGCTGACCCGCGCCGGCGATCGATCCTCGCTAGAGAGGGGCGAGGCGGGTCTTGAGGAGGCAGAACACGTTGCCTTCCGGGTCGCTGAGGACGTGCCAGTGCTCCTCGCCCGTCTGGCCGATGTCGGCCGGGCGCGCGCCGAGCGCCAGGAGGCGTTCGAGTTCCGCGTCCTGGTCGCGATCGGTGGGGTTGACGTCGATGTGCAGCCGCATTTTCCCCGGCTCGGGCTCGTCGCGGCGGCTGAGGAAGATCGTCGGCTGGGGGCCACCCCAACCTTCGCGCGGGCCGATCTCCACCCAGTTCCCGTCCTCGCGCTCCAGGACGACGAAGTCCAGGACCTCGCACCAGAAGCGGGCCAGCAGCTCCGGGTCGCGGCAGCCGAGTACGAGTTCGCCGATCCGACACGCCATGACCAAACCCTGCTCTCAGCCGGAAGACCAAACCCCGCGACCGTAACGGACGGGGCGGCCGCGGTCGAGCGAGATCAGGGCAGCACCCGGTAGGTCACGTGCACGACCGTGCTTGCCGCGCGCGACGTTAACTGTTCCAGCTTCAGGGGTGGCACGCCCTCGAAGAGGCGGGTGCCGGCGCCCAGGGTGATGGGCACGATGTGCAGGCGTAGCTCGTCGACCAGGCCCGCGGCCAGGTACTGGTTGATGGTCGTGGCGCCGCCGTGGATCGAGATGTCGCCGTCGCCGGCCGCCGCGCGCGCCTGGGTCAGTGCTGACTCGATCCCGTCCGTGACAAAGTGATACGTCGTGCCGCCCTCCATCGGCTGCGGCTCGCGTGCGTGGTTTGTGAGCACGAAGACCGGCGCGTGGAACGGCGGGTCGTCGCCCCACCAACCGTTCCACGGCCGGGACCACGAGCCGCGCACCGGACCGAACATGTTGCGGCCCATGATGACTGCCGAGGCGGCGTTGATCTGGTCGACCTCCGCCTTGTTCTCCGAGCCGGCCTCGAACATCCAGGCATGGAGACGGTCGCCCCAGCCGTCGCCGCCGTCCTCGCCGAACGGGCGTTCCTCGGTCTGATTCAGTCCGGCCGAGTAACCGTCGGCCGATATCGTTTGGTTGACGATCACCTTGCCCATGCGGGCACTCAACCATAGAGCGCCTTCAGCTCGGTTTCACCGCGCCCGAGATGATGGCGCCGACTTCGTCGGCCACCGCGGACCGCGGCTGGGTCGCGTCGACGACGTGGGTCGCCCGGGATTTCTGGGGTACGACCAGCCGCCGGTGGGCCGGCAGCAGGGTCCCGGAGAGATAGGGCTCCCGATTCTCCGTGGCGGCCGACCGCAGGGCGCGGCGGCGGAGCAACTCGGCCTCGGGCAGGTCCAGATAGATCCGCACGTCGAAGGTCGCCGCGATCGCCGGGTCGTGCAGGGCCAGGTGGCCGACCAGGGCACAGATCGGCCGCGGTGAGACCACCAGCGTCTGGATGCCGGCGGCCCGGCTCTCGCGCGAGCGCGCCGAAACATGAGTCGGGCGGCCCGCGCGCAGGTCCGCCAGGTGCGAGCGCAGATCGTCCCAACGCCACAGCGACGGGTCGTCCCAGTCCGTGACCACGCGGCCGGCGGCGGCCAGGGAAGCGCGCCCGAAGACCAGGTCGTCCAACGACAGCACCGCCAAGGCGGGACCGAGACGCGACGACAGGGTCGCGGCGAGCGTCGTCTTGCCGCTTCCGGTGCCGCCGGTGATGGCGACGAACAGGCTCACGCCAGCGACGATAACGCCGGCGGCACCGGACGAAGCGGCTAGATCAGGGACAGGGCACGGTCGCTGACGAAGCAGGACAGGCCGAACTGGGCCGCCCGGCGGCGGGCGAACTCGCTCAAGCCCTCGGTGTCCGCGTAGTCGAGGGCGTACAGGTCGACGTCGTACTGCAGGAGCTGCTCCGCGACCTGCGCGTGGTGTTCCAGGACGTCCGGCGGCCACGGGCCGTAGCCCTCGTCGGTCCAGCGGGCCGAGAACGACTCGAACAGGATGCCGTCCACGAACTCCGTCAGGCGCGGGAGAAGGCCGAAGCCGCGGTTAGCGAGGAGGTACCGCGGCTTGGCCTCCTCCCTGATCGCGGCGATCAGCGCCAGCAGGTGTGGCAGATCCTCGGGATAGGTGAACTCGACGTTGAGCGTGTCCATGAACAGGCCCGTGAAGCCGGCCGCCATCTCCGCCTTCGCCTGGCCCACCACGTGGTCCACCCAGCCCGGATGTCCGACGTGGACGAACGCGCCACCCCAGTCCGGGTTGCGCTCCTCCCGTTGCCACGGCGCCGGCGGGCCCTGGTCCTCCGACAGCGACAGGTAGCCCATCGGTTCCGTGCCCCGGGCCCGCAGGCTCTCCAGCTCGGCAGCCGTGTAGAACTCCGACTGGAGGACCACCCGCGGGTAGCGGGACAGCGCGTCGAGTTGGCCGGCGCCGTAGTAGAAGCCGATCGCGTCGTCGTGGCTCATCGTCCCGACCATTCCTTGTACCAGTCGATCGTGCGGCGCACGCCGTCCTCCAGGTCCACCGACGGCTGGTAGCCCGTCAGCGACCGCAGCAGGCCCAGGTCCGGCCGGCGGCGGGCGACCGAGCCCGCCGGTGCCGGCACCGGCTCCAGCGAAGCCTCGACCGCGGTCAGCCGCAGCACCAGCTTGGCCAGGTCCGCGATGTTCGTCTCCTGGGTGTCGTCTCCGATGTGGACGATCCGGCCGAACGCGGCGGGCGTGTCCATCAGGCGCAGCATCGCCTCGACCGCGTCGTCCACGTGGCAGAACGCCCGGAACTGGTCGGCGCCCCACACCTTGAACGGGTCCTCGCCGGCGAACGCGCGCATCGCCATCTCCGGGATGACGTGGTCGGCGCCCATCCGCGGCCCGTACACGTTGTGGAACCGCCCGACGACCGCCGAGAAACCCTTGTCGCGGGCCGCGTGCAGGAAACCGGCCTCGCCCAGGAGCTTGCTGATGGCGTACGCGAACCGCGGCGCGGTCACGTCGCGCACCATGACCGGCACGTCCTCGCTCGTCGGCACCTCCACGATGCCGGCGTCAACGCCGCCCGCGTAGACCTCGCTGGTCGACGAGAAGAACACCTTCTCCCCCGGCTGCAGCCAGTCGAGCGCGTGCAGGGCGACGAGCGCGTTGACCCGGACCGTCCGGTACGGGTCGCGCTCGACGTTGCGGACGCCGACGACCGCGGCCAGCACGTAGACCTGGTCCCAGCCGTGCGGCAGCGCGGCCCAGGCGGCCGGGTCGGTGAGGTCCGCCGACCGGATCGACACGCCCGGGTAGGCGCGGATCGCGTCGAGGTCCGCGTCGTCGCGACCCCGCGAGAAGTCGTCGACGATCGTCACGCGGTGGCCGTCGGCGAGCAGCCGGCGGGCGAGGTGCAGGCCGATGAAGCCGGCACCGCCGAGCAGCAGCACGTTCATGCGGACACCCCCGCACGACCGACGTAGCCGAGCCCGGCGTACTGCACGCCCGCCGCGACGATGGCGTCCTCGTCCAGGATCCGCCAGGAGTCGTAGATGACCGCCGGCGGGTTGGCGCCCAGCACCGAGTCGATCTGGATCGCCCGGTAGTCCGGGTGGTCGTTGATGACCAGCACCGCGTCGGACTCGCTGAACGCCTTGTCGAGGCTGACGGGCAGGCCGCCGTACTGCCGGATGACGTCGTCGGTGACCATCGGGTCGTGGCCGAGCACGGTCAGCCCGGCCTCGGCGAAGACCGGCATCATCGTGGCGATCGGCGTGCCGCGCATGTCGTCGGTGGGCGGCCAGCCCTTGTAGGCCCAGCCGAGCACGGCCAGCCGCGCACCCTGGGTCGAGCCGCGGACCGCGCGGATGCGGTCGACGACCGTGCGGGCGACGTGCGGCGGCAGGAACTCGTTGAGCGCGCGGGCCTGGCCCACCAGGAACGGCTCCCGGTCGCCAGCCGAGTCGATCATGATGTACGGGTCCTTCGACAGGCACCCGCCACCGACATATCCCGGCTTGGCCAGGTCCGGCCGCGGGTAGTCGAGGTTCGCCGCACGGATGACCTCGAGCGGGTCGAGCCCGTGCCGCTCGGAGATCAGGGCGATCTCGTTCCCGTACGAGTAGATCAGGTCGGTGTGGCAGTTGTTGGAGAGCTTGACCATCTCGGCGGTCTCCAGGCTGGACACCGGCACGAGCTCGTGTGCGAGGCCGGCGAAGAAGGTCAGACCCGCCTCGCGGGAGACCTCGTCGAGCCCGCCGACCACCTGCGGCAGCTCGACCAGCTCGCGCAGCGCCTGGCCCTGGATCGTCCGCTCGGGGGCCATCACCAGGCGCACGTCGTCGCCCCAGGCCTCGCGCAGGGCCGGCAGCACGACCCGCCGGCTGGTGCCGACCGGCACCGTGCTGCGGACGACCACCAGCGTGCCGGGTGCGCACTGCTCGGCGACGAACCGGGCCGCGGCGGCCAGGTTGGTGAGGTTGGGGCGGTGGGTGTGCTCGTCCACCGGCGTCGAGACCGAGATGACCGCGACGTCCACACCGGACTTCGGCAGGTCGGCGGCGACGAAGATGGATTTGCCCACGTGCTCGCGGAAGGCCTCCGCCACACCGGGTTCGAAGATGTGCGGCTTGCCGCTGTTGAGTAGGTCGATGACGGCGGGCTGCACGTCCACCCCGTGGACGATGAAACCCTTGTTGGCGAGGGCGGCGGTCAGGGTGAGGCCGACGTAGCCCATCCCGACGACACCAACAGACGTGGGCATGTGTAGTTCCTCCGAACTAGATTCGGTCGAGTTCGCGGACGGTGACGCAGCCGGCGAATCCCTCGGCGGCGTACCGGTCTCGCGCGGTGCGGACGTTGTCGCGGTCCACGGCGTAGTCGACGGCGAGCACGAGCTTGCCGGCGGCACGCAGGGCCCGCGTTTCGGCCAGGTTCTCCGTGCACCAGCTCTGGGTGCACGGCTCGTCGGTCGCGAGGAAGAACAGCTCCTCCATCCCGATGCCGTCGACGGCGGCCGTGTAGCCCGGCTGTTTCCGGAGCTCGGGCGAGTTCTGCGGGAACACGCCGAATCCGGGCGCGCGTTCCTTGGCGTATCCGCTGATGCGCACGATCAGGTCGGACATGCGCCTGGCCAGGCTCTCCCGGGTCTCGCCGGGCACGAGCTTGAGGTCGATCTCCTCGTACGCGAGGGGTGTGTCGAGGTAGACGCCGTCGAACCCGGCCCGCAGCGCCTGGTCGACGCGGGGCCGGACGGCGATCTCCCACCAGCGCTCCTCCCAGAAGCGCACGAAATGCTCCTCCGGCCAGTCGTCCCAGCGGTTGAGCACAAGGCCGGCGTCGACGGTCGGGCGGTGTTCGGGCCGGAAGTCCTCGATGCTGCCGATCTCGAAGTAGGCGAGCACCCGCTTGCCCGAGTTTCGGACGGTCTTGACCTCGTCGGCCCGGAAGAGGTCCGACTTGGCGTCGCGGGCGAGGTCGACGACCGCCAGGTCACCGGGTGCGCGGGCGATCGCGTCGAGCCGGCCGCCGTCGTACCCCTGAAGCTGGTAGAGCCAGGTCTTCACCGACGTCCAGTCGGCAGCGCGCCGAGGTGACCCGGACGACCGCGGCGACGATTGCGAGCCCAGGCCGGCGACCCCGCCAGCCGGGGTCGGCGACGCCGGCACGGCGCCCGAGGTCGGCGGCGGGGTCGCCGGCGGTTCCGCGCCGTCGGAGCCGGAGCACGCCGGCACCGCCGCGGCGAGCAGACACACCCACAGCGATGCCAGCATGCGACGACCCCACATGTTCAATTACCGCCGACCCCGGCCCACACGTCCGACAGCGCGTCGCCGAGGGTGTGTGCCGGTTGCCAGCCGAGGACGGCCGTGGAACGGGAGATGTCGCCGAGCATCCAGTCGACGGCGATCGAGCGGGCCGGCCCGAGGCCGCGCTCGCGGATCTCCCCCGCCCAGCCCGACACCTTGACCAGCACGTCGATCGCCTCACGGCAGGTGACCGCCGTGCCGCTGGCGACGTTGAACACCCGGTCGACCGGGTCGACCACGGTCACCGCGGCCGCCACGGCCGCGGCCGCGTCGCGGACGTCGACGAAGTCGCGGTACGCGCCGAGCGACGCCAGCGTGACGTGGTCGACGCCGTCGCGGGCGGCACCGTGGATCAGGGCGGCGGCCCGGCCGAGCAGGTTGTCCGGGTGCATGCCGGCGCCGACCGGGTTGAACACCCGCATCGTCACGCCGTCGACCCGGCCGGCGGCCGTGGCGAGGCCGAGCAGGCGGGTCGCGGCGAGGTGGGTCACGCCGTACTCGCTGACCGGTTCGCACGGGTCGGTCTCGGCCACCGCGACGCCGTGCGGCACCACGCCGTACTCGCTGGCCGAGCCGAGCCGGACCAGCCGCGCGCCGGGTGCGGCCGTGGCGACGGCCTCGACCAGCTTCGCGGTGACCAGCGTGTTGGCCACGGTCAGGTCGTGGCCCGTGCCGCTGAGCCGGCCCGTGCAGTTGACCACCGCGTCCGGCCGGACCGAGCGGATCAGGTCGGTGAGCGCGTCGACGCCGCCCTCGACCAGGTCGTGCCGGGCCCGGCCCGGGCAGTCGACCTCGTCCACCCGCGGGTCGGCGGCGAGCACGCGGCGGACGTGCCCGCCGAGGAACCCGGACGCACCGAAGAGCAGCACCCTCATGCGGCGGCCGCCCGGGTGCGCGACGGGAGCAGCATCGGCTCGAGCTCGCCGAACGTGCGGTTGGCCTCGTCGTAGTCCTCGGGCCGCCCGATGTCGAGCCAGAAGCCGTCGAACGCGTACGTCGACGGGAACGCGCCCTGGTTCATCAGGTCGGTGATGAGCTGGTCGAAGCCGAACGCCAGGCCTTCCGGGTACGGCGTGAGCGTCTTGCGGGACATCCCGTAGACGCCCATGCTGACCGGGTAGCGGTAGGTCGGCTTCTCGGTGAACCCGACGATCCGGCCGCTCTCGAGGCCCAGCACGCCAAAATCGATCTTCACGGTGCGGGTGAACGTCGCCACCGTCAGCGGTGCGCCGGAGAGCGTGTGGCGGGCGATCAGGTCCCGGTAGTCGAGGTCGGTGAGCACGTCGCCGTTCATCACCAGGAACTGCTCGGGTAGTCGGTCGGTCATGCCGAACAGCGGTCCGACCGTCGACAGTGGAACGGTCTCCTCGACGTAGTCGATCCGCAGGCCCCAGCGCGCCCCGTCCGCGACGAACGCGCGGATGAGCTCACCGAGATGGTTGATGGCAATGGTCACGGAGCGGAAGCCCTGGTCCGCGAGCTGTTGCAGGATGATCTCCAGGATCGCGTAGCGGTCGCCGATCGGCACCAGTGGCTTCGGGAGTGCCGTGGTGTACGGCCGTAGCCGCACACCCTTGCCACCCGCAAGGATCACCGCGTGCATGTCTGTCCCCCCAAAGGTCATCGGTATCGGGAGACCTGACCCAGCACCGGCGCCAGACCCGCGAACAGGAGGATCTGCAGCAGTACGGTGCTGCCCAGGTAGAAAGCGGTCGTCGGGACGTCGGCGGACGCCCCGATCACGTGCGACGCGCCCAGGCTGGCCGCCAGGGCCACCGCGAGGCCGCCGCACAGCCACCCGTAGCGCAGGTGGTTGGCGAGCACGAAGGCCGTGAGATAAGCGCCGGCCATCACCACCTGAGCGCCGGCCATCGCGAGGACGGCAGGGGTGAGCCGGTCGAGTGTCCACAGCAGCCAGGTGACGGCGACGGAGAACACGGCCGTGGTCAGCCAACAAGCGACCACGTTGCCGGCGAGCAGGAACCAGACCCGGCGGTGGAACTCGCGCGGGTAGCGCACCCGGGTGAGCAGCCGACGGGACTCCTCGGTGAAGCGCCGCGCCCGCCACTCCACCACGCCCATCGTCACGATGAGCGCGAGGCCCACCACGACGACGTTCACCTGCGACAACAGGTAGGGAATCTGGGCGTGGAGCAGGAACGCCGCCGCGAGGACGTTGTAGAGCAGGATCCAGGTCAGTGCGCCGAACCGACCGCGGAACAGGCCGCGCACACCGCCGACGACGGAGATCGTGCGGCCCGCGCCGGCCCGCCACGCCCGCCAGACGCCGAAGCACAGCGCGGCGGTGACGCAGACCGCGACGGCGGCGAGCGCCGCGGCGAGCACGACCTCCTCGAGGACGTACGCGACGCCGACGGCGGCGGCCGGCGCGATCAGCACCGCCAGCCACGCTTCCAGGCGGTAGAAGACCAGGACGGTGCTGGCCATCTGGTACGCCATGACGCCCAGCACGAGGGCTGCCGCGACGAGCCCGCCGCCGACTGCCATCGTCACGCCGACGCCGGCGAGCCCGGCCACCACCAGACCGAGCACGGTGGACCACGCGAGCACCCGCCCGGCGGTCCGCTGGTCGTCGACGTTGAGGCACTGGTAGGCGAGCCAGGTCGCCCCGGCCGCCCAGACCCAGCCGAGCGCGCCGGCCACCACGAGGGAGACCAGCAGGGGTTGGGGTGCGATGACCGCGGCGACGGCCGGGAACAGCGCACCGGGCAGGAGGTAGAGGGGTCCGTGTGCGATCTCCCGCGTGGCCCGCGCGGGGTCGCGGACCGGCGGGCCGACCGGCCGGAGCCGGCGCACACCCCCGCCGGCGCGGCGGAACACCGCGTCGGCGAGGTCGAACACGTCGGTGTAGCCGAACACCGCCCGGGCCGCGCGGTCGGTCACCCCGTCGGCCTCGAGCAGCGCCGCCACCTGGAGGGAGTCGACGGCCTGGTTGGCCATCTCACGGACCCGGTCGACGAGGGCGTCGAGCGGGTCACCGGACGGTGCCCGGGTGCCGGGCTCCCCGGTCGCGACCATGCTCGAGGTGATGGCGATGGTCGCGTCGGCCGCCACCGATCGGGCGGCGGCCATGATGGGGGCGCGGGAGTGGCCCGCGGTGAGGGTCATGCGGCCCGCTCCTCGGATTCGATGGAGTCCTGTGCGACGCGGCCGACGTACCGCTCGATCGCGGCACGACCCACGTAGACCTTGTCGGCCTCGGGGGCCGGCCGGTCGGCGATCTCCTTGGCGACCCGGCCGACGAAGCGGGAGACGGTCACGCGGCCGACGTACACGACGTCCGCGGGTGCCTCGGCCGGCTCGGCGGTGAGCTCCGGGTTGGAGAGTCGCTCGTAGAGGTTGCGGTACGCGTCGAGCGACTGGGCCAGGGTGAACCGCTCGAGCACCCGGTCGCGGGCCTTGGCGGCCAGCTCGTGGCGCAGCTTCTCGTCGTCGAGCAGCCGGACGCAGGCCTCGGCGACGGCGACGTGGTCGCGGGGCGCGACCACGAACCCGGCGTCACCGACCGCCTCGGACACACCGCCGACGTTGGTGCAGACGACGGCGCGCCCACACGCCATCGCCTCCACCACGGTGTACGGGAAACCCTCGGAGATGCTGGTCAGCGCCACGATGCTGCCGCTGTGGTAGGCCTCGACCATGTCGTCGATGCGGCCCTCCAGCACGGCGGCGCCGGACAGGCCGAGCTCCTCGATCAGGGCCAGGCAGCTGTCGCGGTAGGCCTCGTTGCCGTGCGGGGTGCCGCCGAACATGCGCAGCCGCGCGTCCGGCAGCTTCTCCCGCACGACGGCGAACGCCCGGATCAGGGTGTGCAGGTCCTTGAGCGGGTCGATCCGGCCGGCGAACACGATCGTCGGCTCCGCCGGCTCTTCGAGCGCGGGCGGGAACGACTCGGGTGCGACGCCGTTGTACATCGTCCACATGCGATCGGGGTCGGCCCCGTTGCGCAGCTGCCAGCGCCGGTTGTAGCCGGAGTGTGGTGCCAGGGCGTCGCAGGCCATGTAGGCCCCGCCGGCCAGGCACCGGAAGAAATTGAGGACCAGCACCTTCACCGGGTGCGGCGTGTCCTCCTCGAGGAACGAGATGTAGCGCTCGCGCAGGTAGATGCCGTGCTCGGAGAGGAGCAGCGGCGTGCCGTGCGTCCACTTGGCGACCAGGCCGACCAGCATCGACAGCCCGTTCATGGACGCGTGGACGACGTCGGCCTCCACCGCCGGCGCCGAGAGCGGCCGGAGCATGTGCTCCAGCAACCAGGCGGCCTGCGTGGCGTCGGCCAGCGTCAGCCCGTCGGCGTGGATGGCCTGCCAGGCGTCCATCATCATCGCCAGCGCCAGGTTGGACATCATCGCCTGCGACAGGTCGCCGCCGGACGACGCGTAGCGGTGCAGCCCGGCGAGCGCGCCCATGAAACGCACGCGCTCGCGGGCCGCCCGGTCGGGCCGCGGGTCCAGCGAGCTGACGAGGCTGAGCAGGAAATCCCCGTACGGCTCGGTGAACTCGGCGGGCGGGGCGCCCCGGCGGCGACCGCCGCCGGGGGCCCACAACGGAATCGAGATCAGGCGGTCGAGGTTCTCGGGGAACCTCCACAGTGCCCGTTCGGAGCCGTCGACGGTGAGTGCCACCATCTCCCACCGGTAGTCGGAGAGACCGCGCATCAGCTGGTCACACCAGACGCTGACGCCACCCATCGCGTACGGGTAGGTGCCCTCCGACACCAGCGCTACCTTCATGACCGCGGACTCGCCGGAACCGTGACGGTGCCGCCGGCGGTCATCGTCAGCGTCGAGGTGCGCTCGGCGCCGTACGAGACGTAACCGGCCGCGGTGGCTCCGGTGACGATCAGCGGGCCGGCGGTCGGCGAGCTGACCTCGATGGTGCCGGTCGCCGGATCGTAGACGGCGTTCGCGCCCGCCGACTTCAGCGACATGTGCCGGGTCCGGTTCTTCACGGTGCCCGCGAGGTTGACCCAGTCGGGCCCGAGCAGCGGCACCTTGTAGAGCGCGGAGTACTTCTGCATCACCGTGTACGTCCAGTCGGTGACCAGGGTCTCGCCCGCGCCGTAGTCCTTGACGTTGGCGATGTGGAACGTGTGCGCGTAGATCGAGCCGGTGGCCACGTGGTTGAGCGCCACGTTGGTCTCGAAGTCCCGCATCTGCGCGTACGTCTGGTTGACCGGGAAGAACGGGAACTTGCCGTTCGGGCCGTAGAACGAGTTGTAGAAGTGGGTCTGCTCGTCCGGCGTGGTCGTGTGGTAGGCGATGTTCGTCGGCCAGTCCGGCACGATCATGATGCTCGGCTCGAGCGGGTGGTCGATGCCGCAGTTGAAGCACGACGGCACGTGGCTCGCGAACGACATGTTGCCGTGGACGTACTGGACGCCGTTGTCCTTCGCGGCCTGCAGGAAGTTGACGTTCGACGCACCGAGGCCGAAGTCGGTCGGCGGGTCGATGTCGTTGTTCGGGTCCGGGTTGTAGACGCCGAGGCCCGAGTATTCACCCGTCTTGAGGACGGTGTTCGGCTGCGTCAGCCAGAGCTGGGTCGCCGCCGTGCGGTTCTGGGTGATCTCGGCCGCGGCCTCGGCGTACGTGTTGGCGTTCATCTCCTGGTGGGTGTACGTGTGGTTGATCCACCGGAAGTAGTTGCGCAGGCACCGGCTGGTGGCGGTCAACGTCTCGATGCCGCCGTTGGGGCTGCAGCCCGTGCCGGCGGTCATGTCGGCGTCGGCGCCGTTGTAGGCCAGGTTGAACGTGAACTGGTTGGCCAGCGGGAACCAGGAGCGCAGGTTGTTCATCCGCTGCCGCAGGTTGTAGGCGTCGTGGCCGGTCACCTGGTAGCCGGGGTCGCTGTCGATGGTGCCGTTCGGCAGCGTGTAGTGGTCGGCCGTGTTGAACCAGTCGTCGATGTCGACCTCGAGGTAGTGCCGCTGGTCACCGAGGTAGAGGCCGCGGCTGGCCCAGCGGAACAGGCCGTACGCCAGCAGGTTGGTCTGCATCAGGTATTGGTTGGACGTGAACGTCAGCGCCGCGCGCTCACGGCCGTCGGTCGACGTCGTCTGAACGCCGAGGATGTCGGCGCCGCTCTGCAGGATCGAGCTCGCGCTGCAGCCCGCGGCGATCCGCGTCTTGTAGACATAGGACTGCTGGATCTTGACGACGGCGGTCGTCTTGAGGTCGTCGAAGAGCGCCTGGCCGGCCGCCGGAAGGGTGGCGTTCAGCGGGGTGTCACCGACGGAGGTCTCACTCGACGCGTTGAGGCAGTAGTTCTCGGGCCAGGTGCCGTAGCTCGTGTAGAGCGTGGCCTGGCGCACGGCGAAGTCGCGCTCGTAGGCCCAGAGGGTGTTCCACTCGTTGGCGTCGAGGCCGGACAGGAAGCTGCCGCCGCCAGCGTCGTAGAGCAGCATGCTGCTGGTCAGCAGGATCGCGTTGTACTTGCCCACGCCGTCGGGACGCACCAGGTCGGCCGCGGACAGGGGCGCGGTCTTCGAGTACAGGACGTCGTAGGCGGCGCCGACGCGGTCGACGGTCTGCTTCCAGGTGGCCACGCCCCAGTCGGCCTCGTCGACGCCGACGATGAGGGCCCGGAGCTGCACCTTGGGCGGCACGACCGCGAGGGCCGCGGCGCCGGCGGCCGCGGCGGCCTTGGGTGCGGCGGTGGACTTGTTGAGCGGCGACAGCAGGGTCCGACCCTTTTGGAGGGTGACCGTGCCCTTCATCTTGGGTAGCGGTTTGCCGGGTTTGCCGCGGACAGGCGCGACCTCACCTCGGATGACGCCGTGCCCGTGGCCGTCCCCGCGGGCCGGCGGCTGCGCCTTGACGGGCGTCGCACCCGCGGTGAGCAGCAACGCCACGCACACGGCGGACGACAGGCGCAGCAATCGACCATGGACCGATTGACCAGTAACCCCACTCATGGTGACTCCAGGAATTTCAACAGGGGTGGTCGCAAACAGCCGCGGAATTCGACCGGAATGCCGCGGCGCGGATAAGCGTTGCATCAGTCACCTAAGGATCAGCTAATCAAAGTCGGGTAACCGACGGAGCGTGTGGCCGTTCGTCGGCAGATTTGCGGCCGTGTGCCCAATCGCCTTCGCCGATGGGCCGGTCCGCCCGACATGATCCGTTAATGAGCACTCTCCACACCGGACTCAGGCACATCCGGGGGTGGCGAATCCACTTCGGACCGTGTATAGGCCCAGCTCACATGATCGCGGAATTGATCAGCCATAAAAGCGTTGCGGGCAGCCAAAACTCAAAGATCAGAATTGAGAACGCGAAGGAGTCTTGCGTTCGCCCACGATCACCCGGGCGGGCTAAAGGATCATTCGAGCGGGCGATGAGTCAGATGAATTGACGCATGTTCACGTCTGATTTTCCCGAGCTTGGAGCCAAAACTCCGATGTGGAGCTTTCACTCGCACGTGCGCGCCGCGAATACATCGCAGTGACGCCGATGACCGCGCTTGCATTCGAAATCAGCGCACGGGATTCGACTCTGCGGCTACAAAGAGGTGGTCAGGCCGCCGTCGATGATGTGGTCCGCGCCGGTCATGTTGGCCACCCGCTCGCTGGCCAGCATGACCACCAGGTCAGCTACCTCTTGCGGGTGGGTGAAGCGGTTCGTCACCGACTGGGCCGCGGCGCCCGCCTGGACGTCCGCCGGCGCCGCACCGGTCGCCGCGCCCACCGACTGGGCCATGCCGTGCTCGCCGAGCCACAGGTCGGTCTCCACCGGGCCGGGGCTGACGGTGTTGACGCGAACGCCGCGCGGGCCGACCTCCTTGGACAACGCCTTGCAGAAGTTCAGCAGCGCGCCCTTGGCCGCGGAGTAGTCCATCACCAGCGGGTCCGGCAGGGTCGCGTTGACCGAGCAGACGGTGACGATCGCGCCCCGCTTCTCCAGCAACTGGGGCAGCGCCGCGCGCGTCGCGCGTACCGCCGACATGAAGTTGATCGTCAGTGTCTCGAGCCAGTCGTCGTCGGTGATCGACGCGAAGCCGTCCGGGCGCGGGCGGGTCGCGCCGACGTTCGTGACCAGGACGTCGACGCCACCGCGGTTCGCGGCCTCGGCCATCAGCCGGGTCACGCCGTCGTTCGTCGCCAGGTCGAGCGCGAACGGCGAGACGCGGTCGAGTGCGGCCAGTTCGGCTGTGACCGTGCGCGAGCCGGCGACGACGTGCGCTCCCTGCTCGGCCAGCGCCCTCGTCACCGCCAAGCCGATGCCCTTGCCCGCACCGGTGACCACCGCTGTCTTCCCCGCCAGGCCGAGATCCACCACGCTCACCCCCAAACCGCCATCATCCCGAACGGGCCGGGCCGAGACGTTGGTTCGGCCGAACCGCTGCGCAACCGGTGTGGGCAGAGGGACATTTGGTCCGTTGCGGGTGTCGAGAGGTGGGAGTTAATCGAGCGTGATCTCACGACGCGTGCTGCTGATGTCCAACGCCTTCGGCGGCGCCACGATGGCCGCCTACTGCTGGCTGCGGGACCGCGGCATCGAGACCGCCTTCCAGCCCGCCACCTCGCCGGCGGCGATGCTCGACGCGGACCTCTGGTACGCGCCCGACCTCATCCTCGCGCCGACGCTGACCACCCGGGTGCCGGCCGAGCTGTTCGGCAAGGTGGTGATCAACCACCCGGGGCGGCTGGGTGACCGCGGTGCGTCGTCCATCGACTGGGGCCGGTGGCGCCGGGAGCGGTTCGGCGGCACGACGCTGCTGCTGGCCGCCGACGGGTGGGACACCGGGGACGTCGTGCACACGACGACGTTCGGCTACCCGACCGGGCCTGCCACGAAGAGCTGGATCTACTCGCATCTCAACAGGGGTGCGTTGCTGCGCGGGCTCGAGCGGCTGCTGGACGCGCCGGTGCCCCGGCCGCTCGACTACGCGCACGCCGACGTGCTCGGACGGTGGAACGACGTGCTCCGGGCGGGCGACTCCACGGTGGACTGGTCGCTGGCGGCCGAGGAGGTGGTGTGGCGGGTCGCGGCGCGCGACGGTGCGCCCGGTGTGCGTGCCGAACTGCTCGGCGAGGTCGTGAGCGTCTTCGACGTGCACCCGGCCGGGCCGGCCCGGGGAGAGCCCGGTGAGGTCGTGGCCTGGCTGCCCGACAGCGCGGTCCGGGTGGTGTGCGGTCCCGCCGGCGGCGACGGGCTGCGCGACAGCGTGTGGGTCGGTCACGTGAAGGCGCGCGGTTTCAAGCAGCCGGCCGCGTGGTGGCTGGGCGGGCGGGTGTCCGCGTGGCAGGACGCGCCGATCCCCTACCGGCCCGTGACCACGACGCTGCGGGGGTCGGTTGCCGTGATCACCGCGGCCGCGTACAACGGCGCCTGGTCGACGGGTTTCTGCCACGCGGTCGCGTCCGCCGTCACCGCCGCGGCGCGCCGGACCGACGTCGACCAGATCGTGCTGCGCGGCGGCGGGACCGGCCCGTTCGGCAACGGCATCAACCTCAACCACGTGTACGGCGCACCCGCCGGCGTCGTGGCGTCGGCGCGCGCGAACATCCGGGCGATCAACAAGGTGGGGCTGGCGTTGTTCCAGGCGCGCCGGGACGGCGTGTCGGTGCTGGTCCTGCTCGACGGCGACGCCGGCGCGGGCGGCGCGTTCCTGTCACTCTGCGGCGACGTCGTGGTGGCGGTGCCGGGTCGCACGTTCAACTACCACTACGTGGGCATGGGCGGCCTGACCGGCTCGGAGTTCCACACGCTGACGCTGCCGTCCCGGATGCCGGACGAGGAGGCCCGGTCGGCGTTGCTGCACGACTGCCTGCCGCTCAGCGCGGACCAGGCGCACCGGCAGGGGCTCGTCGACTACCTGGCCCCGGAGGGCCTGGCCGGCGAGGACCTCACCGAGTGGACGCACGAGTTCGCCGTCAACCACCGCGACACCGGCAAGCGGGCCGACCGCCAGCGTTGGCGCCCGCTGCCGACGGAGGCGGAGCTGGCGGCCACACAGGACCGCGAGCTCCGCCGCATCGACGCGGACTTCGCCAGCCAGGAGTTCCAGGCGGCCCTGGCCGCCTTCGTCCTCAAACACCCCGGCCCGCCGCCGCGAGCGGCGACGGAATACCGCGGTGCCTACGCGGGCAGCTCGCGGATCCGCAACGTGAGCATGCCGGGCTCGGAGAGCTGGTCGGTGAGCGCGTAGGCGCGGTTGCCGTGCACCGCCAGGGCGCCGTCCTGGAGGTGGTGGGCCCACGTCGTCTGGTTGGGCAGGTGGCCGAAGTCGTAGGTGAGGATCGGCTCGGTGCCGCCCGGCTCGAAGATCCAGAGGTCGTCCTCGTACGACCCGTCGATGCCGGCGACGACCAGCCCGTCGTCGCGGATGGCGACGGCGTTCGGGTAGCTGGTCGTCTGGTACCTGCCGGCGAGCGTCAGGTCGGAGGTGCGGAAGACCTGGTGGTAGTACGGCGCGCCCGACGGGACGATGACGCCGCTGCCGTCCGGGGTGACCGCCAACTGCCGCACGGAGCCGCCGTCGGTCGAGCCGGTGGCGTCGAGCACCAGCATGTTGTCGCTGATCTCGAAGCGGTAGAGCGGGGCCGGGTTGGCGTCGGTCTCACCGACGAGCAGGGTGTTCGGCTCGCCCGGCACGGTCGCGAGCAGCGCGGGCGACGAGACGAGATTGCGCGTGGACCCGTCGCCGACGGTGACGTTCAGCTCGTACTGCCTGGTCTCGAGGTCGATCCGCCCGACGCCGGCGGGCGCGTTGTCGCAGCCCCACGCGACCCAGAGCAGCCCGGCGGCGAGTGCGACGTCGCGCGGGCAGGTGTCGGTCCCGTCGGTCTTACCGATCCAGAGCCCGGTCGTCTCGTAGGTGGTGGTGTCGATGACGGAAACCCACGAACCGGCACTGGCGGCGACGTAGAGCTTGCTCCCGTCGGGGCTCAGCGTCATCCCGGCGCCACCGTCCACCTGGGCGACGGTGCGCGGGTTACCACCGTCGAGATCGGTCGCGACGACGTCCTTGGTGTTCTTGCCGGCGGTCAGGTAGACCTTCCCGTGCGCGGCGTCGACCACCACGTCGCCGGAGTAGAAATAAGGCTCGTACCCGGGCATGGGAATCCGCACGTTGTCCTGGTCGGTCGCCGGCGGCGTCGTGGGCGGCACGGTCGTCGGCGCGGCGGTGGGCCCGCCGGTCGGACTCTGCCCGGGCTTGGGCTTCTTACCGGGGGGCGCGGTCCGGTCGGCACCCTTGCCGGCCGTGGCGGCCCCGATCCCCTGCTTGCCCGCACCGCCGTCGTCCCCGGACCCGGCCTTGGCCGCGACGGCGACCCCTCCGCCGGCCGCCAACAGGGCTACGGTCCCACCGGCCACCAACCACAGACGCGCGCGCTTACCCAACCTCAGTGTCATTTCTCCCCGTTCAATGATCTTCGGTTACCGGGGTACAGCGTGTGGACGTCGCGCTGTGTCACACTGACGGGCCGACGAAACGGACGACACGTGCGGAACCACCGGACCCTGTTGTACGGCCTGGCACGGAACCCCGCGCTGACCGCGACCACGTTGGACCGCCTCGTCGCGGTCGGGGACGACTCCGTCGACCACGAGCTGGCCGAACGGGACGACCTGGCCCCACGGCACGTCGACCTGCTCGTCGGCAGAGGCGAAGCCGGCACGTTGGCGACCCTGGTGCGGCGCGGCCACGCGCCGCTCGCCGCCGCAGCGGATCAGCCGTGGGCGATCATCGCGTTGCTCGACGACCACGACGTTCCGGCCGAATGGTTACGCCGCGTCGCCGCCGACCCAGACAGCGACCTCCGCGCCGAGCTGGCGCTGAGCGTCAGGTGCCCGGCCGACCTGCTGCGGTCGCTGGCCCTCGACGCCGACGTCGCGCCCTCGGCCGCCGCTTCGGACGCGCTCACGCCGGAACTCGCGACCGAACTGGCTCGGCACCCGGACTCCGCGGTGCGCCGCGCTTTGGCCGGCAACGAACGGACCCCGCCCGGGCTGCTGGCGAAGCTGGCGGTCGAGCCGGTGGACGAGGTCCAACTGGCCGCGGCCGGAAACCCCGCGACGCCGGCGGCGGTCCTGCTGCCGCTCGTCGGCCATCCGTATCCACTCGTCCGCATGGCGCTGGCGCAGCGGCCCGACCTGACGCCGGAGGTCTACGCCGCGTTCGCCGTGGACGCCGCGGCGGCCGTCCGGGCGAGTGTGGCCGGCAACCCGGCGCTCGGCGAGCCGTTGATGCGGGCGCTGGCCGCCGACCCGGCGCCGGGGCCGCGGCGGGCGCTCGCGCACAACCCCGCCGTGCCCGTCGAGGTCATGGCCGGGCTGGCCGTGCACACCCGCATCGGTGACACCTTGCCGCCACGGCTCGGCGCCGCGACCGAGGACGAGGTCCGCCGGCTCGCGGCCGGGCCGCTGCGACCGTTGGTCGCCCTACGCTCCGACCTGCCACCCGATCTGGTGTCCGCCCTAGCCGAGGATGCGGATGCGGGGGTGGCGCGGGCGATCGCCGCGAACCCGCTGGTGACGCCCGATCAACTGCGGGACATGGCGGCGCGACATCGCGGCGGACGTGTTGCCGCCCGGATCGCCGGCAATCCCGGCTGTCCGAGTGATCTGCTGGGTGCGCTGGCCGCGCGGCACGGCAGCGCGCGGGTCAACCGCGAGATCGCGCGGCATCCCCGCACGCCGCCGGACACGCTGGCCGCGCTGATCGATCACGAGGACCACCTGGTGGCCGAGGCGGCCGCGGCCAATGCCGCGTTGCCCGCCTCGGCCGTCGAGCGGATCGCTGCGTCCTAGGCGGAGGCCGCGATGTCGCGGGTGCGGGCGTGGAGGGCGCGTTCGGTGCTGTCACGGCCCTCGGCGACCAGGCGGCGTAGGGCCGCGGGGTGGCCCGGCTCCGCGAGCCACGCGTCCGCCGCCGCGACGACGTCAGTGCCGATCGTGTACGTCGGGTACGCGTACACGACGAACTCCTGTGCCGGCTCGCTGTCGCGCATCGACCAGACCGCGGCCGCCGACTCGAAGAAGCGTGTCGCGTACGGTGCCGTCAGCTCGACCTGGGCCGGGTGCTGGAAGCCCGACAACAGCGCCCGGTTGCGCCAGTTCGGCAACTCCTTGGACTCCGTGAGCTGGCGCCACACCGCGGCCTTGTTCTCCGCCGTCGGGATCAGGGCGTGGGTCTCCGCCGCCTCGCGTTCGCCGCTCGACGTGCGGTCGCGGGCCAGCTCCGCGTCGATCTCCGCGGCCGACGCCGCGCCGTTGGCGACCAGGGCGCGCAGCAGCGACCAGCGGAACTCCGTGTCGATCGGCAGGCCGGCGGGGACGTTGTCGCCGCCCAGCCAGCCGCGCAGCTCCGCCAGGTGCTCGTCGGAGCGGGCCGCCGACGCGAACGCGCGGGCCCAGGCGAGCTGGAAGCCGCTCGCGGGCGCAGCCGCGAGCATCGCGGTGCGGGCCGTGTCGGCGAGCTGGGTCCAGCCGGTCGGCGCCCACTCGGGGTCGGCGTAGAAGGACAGCGCGCCCGCCGCCTGGCGCAGCGTCGCCGTGACCAGGTTGATGTCGGCCTCGGCCGGCGCGCCGGCCGCCACCAGGGCGACGTAGTCGCGGGCCGCCAGCTCGCCGTCGCGCAGCATGTCCCACGCGGCCGCCCAGCACAGGGCGCGCGCCAGCGACGACTCGAAGCCGTCGATGTGCTGCACCACCGTGGCCATCGACCGCTCGTCGAGGCGCAGCTTGGCGTAGGTCAGGTCGTCGTCGTTGAGCAGCAGCACGTCGGGCGCGCGCACGCCGGTGAGCTGCGGCACCGCGGTGCGCTCGCCGGTGACGTCGATCTCCAGCAGCTCGCGACGGACCAGCTTGCCCTCGGCGGTCAGGTCGTAGAGGCCGACCCCGATCCGGTGGGTGCGCAGCGTCGGGTAACCGGCCGGCGCCTCCTGCAGGACGACGACGGACTCGTAGGCACCGGAAGCGTCGATGGCCACCTGCGGGCGCAGCGTGTTGACCTGCGCGGTCTCCAGCCACTGCGCGGCGAACTTGCGCAGCTCGCGGCCCGACGCGGCCTCCAGCTCGCCGAGCAGGTCGTCGAACGTCGCGTTGCCCCACGCGTGCCGCCCGAAGTAGGCGCGCAGGCCGGCCAGGAACGGCTCGATGCCCACGTACGCGACGAGCTGCTTGATGACCGACGCGCCCTTCGCGTACGTGATGCCGTCGAAGTTGACCTCCACGGCCTCCAGGTCGGGCATCTCGCAGTAGACCGGGTGCGTGGAGCTGAGCTGGTCCTGCCGGTAACCCCAGTTCTTGCGGATCGACAGGAACGTCGTCCACGCGTCGGTGAACCGGGTGGCGTTGGTGTTGCACCAGTGGCTGGCCCACTCGGCGAACGACTCGTTGAGCCACAGGTCGTTCCACCAGCGCATGGTGACCAGGTCGCCGAACCACATGTGGGCCAGCTCGTGCAGGATCGTGTTGGCGCGCTGCTCGTATTCGAAGTCGGTGACCTGCGAGCGGTAGACGTACGCCGACTCGGCGTGGGTGACGCAGCCGAAGTTCTCCATCGCGCCGGCGTTGAAGTCGGGCACCCAGAGCTGGTCGTACTTCGGCAGCGGGTACCGGACGCCGAACTGCGCGTGGTAGAAGTCGAAGCCCTGCGTGGTGATCAGGTTGAGGGCGTCGGCGTCGAAGTAGGTCGCCATGCTCGCGCGGCAGAAGTAGCCCAGGTCGATGCCGTCGTGCGCGAAGCGGACCTCGTGGTAGGGCCCGGCGCAGAGGGCGGTGATGTACGTCGACATCCGCTCAGACCGTGCGAAGTGGACGGTCTTGGTCTCACCGGCCTCGTCGACCTCGGAGACCGGCATGTTGGAGATGACCCGCCAGTGCGCCGGCACGATCGCGTGCCAGGTGTAGACGGACTTGAGGTCGGGCTGGTCGAACGCCGCGTACACGCGCTGCGCGTCGGCGGTCTCGAACTGGCTGTAGAGGTAGGTCTCGCCGTCGACCGGGTCGACGCTGCGGTGCAGGCCCTGGCCCGAGGTCGAGTACGCGAAGTCGGCGTCGACCACCAGCTCGTTGGTCACGGCCAGCCCGGTGATCGTGAGGCCCTTGTCGGCCGCCCAGCCGCTGATGTCGACCGGCGCGCCGTTGAGCGTCGCCGAGCGCACCGACGCGGCGGCCAGCTCGACGAACGTGGTGGCGCCGGGCTCGGTGCAGGAGAACACGACCGTCGTGGTGGAGCGGAACGTGCGCGCGTCGCCCTGCCCGGCCGAGGCCAGGTCCAGGCTGATGTCGTACGAGGTGACGTCGAGCAGTCGGGCGCGCTCGGCTGCCTCCGCCTGGGTCAGGTTGCGAACACCAGCCACGATCTGTTCTCCACTTCGACAATCCGGCAATCAGTCGAGTCTTCCACGCCCGTCAGGGCCAACCACGGTAACCCACGTCACGACCCCCGGATCGTGCGAAAGGGTCGGACGAGGGTGAACATCAGGGTACGTACCCAACCCCCGTAAGGACGTTGCCGTGATGTCCGATCGTCAAAAGGTCGACATGTGGTTCGACCCTGCCTGCCCCTGGGCCTGGATCACCTCCCGCTGGCTGCTGGAGGTGGAGAAGGTCCGCCCGCTGGACGTGACCTTCCACGTCATGAGCCTCGCCGTGCTCAACGAGGGCCGCGACATGCTCGACGAGAACTACAAGAACTTCCTGCGCACCGCCTGGGCGCCGGTGCGGATCTGCATCGCCGCCGAGCAGAAGTACGGCACCGCCGTGCTCCGTGATCTCTACACCGCGCTCGGCAACCGGATCCACCCCGGCAAGCAGGAGCGCGGCCCGGAGCTGTACGCGGCCGCGCTGGCCGAGGTCGGCCTCGACGCCGCCCTGGTCGAGGCCGCTGAGAGCACCGAGTACGACGAGGCGCTGCGGGCCAGCCACAACGCCGGCATGAAGCCCGTCGGCCTGGACGTCGGCACTCCCGTGATCCACGCGCCGGGGCCGGACGGCGAGCAGGTCGCGATCTTCGGCCCGGTGGTGACGCCGGCACCCAAGGGTGAAGCCGCCGGACGGCTCTGGGACGGCGTCGTACTGGTCGCCGGCACCCCCGGGTTCTTCGAGCTGAAGCGCACTCGCGACCAGCGTCCGATTTTCGACTGATCGGACCCTTTCTCGCTGGCCGACCGATTCGTTGCGTAGGGTGTCGCACGTCACCCTACGCAGCGAAGGATCCCCCATGTCCGGGAGTAACTCCGAGGTCGCCGAGAGCATCGGCGGCGCCTACTGGTCCGTCGACGAAGGCCGCTGGGAGACACTCGCGCCCACCCTTCCCGACGACTGCGCCGACCTGCTCGCCCCGCCGATCCTGGTCGGCGCGGCACCCCGCGGCACCGATCCGGTCCTGACGCTGCCCGCCTGGCTGGGCCCGGACCCCGACGACGCCCCCACCGCGCTCGACCGGCTCGACATGATGGTCACAGCCTGAGACACGGCCCCGGGTGTGCGGCGTCACGCGATCGCTCATCGGTAGCGTTTCGGACATGACGATCGTGCACCCGATCGCCCGGGCCTGGATCACCACCGGCGGCACCGGCGCGCAGAACTACGACGAGTTCGCCGACGACAGCGAGATCACCGCGATCATCGCCGACAACCCGCGCAGCGCGCTCGCGATCGAGATGCCGCACAAGGCCCCGGACGCCGCCGGCCGGTCCTTCCTGGCCTCCTTGCCCGCGGCCGCCCAGCGCCTGGCCGACGCCAAGGACGACGGCAGCTACACGCCCGCCGACCAGGTGGTCGTGCTCTACCGGATCACGGCGCCCGGCCAGGAGCCGGCGTACGGCCTGTGGGCCATGGTCGACACCGACCAGATCTCCACCAGCGCCGACGAGCCGGGCCTGGTGATCCGCAACGAGGACGTCTTCATCGAGAAGGTGCGCGAGCGGGTCGCCCTCGCCGAGGCGGTCGGGCACCTGCTGTCGCCCGTACTCCTGCTGCAGACCGGGCGTGGCGCGGACCTGCACGCCGCCCTGGCCGCCGCCTGCGACGCGGCCGGCGCGCCCGCGGCGACCGACCTCGACCAGGCCGGGCGCACCCACGCGATCTGGCCGCTCGGCCCGGGCGAGACCCAGGACCGGCTGACGGAGCTGGCCGGCGGCGGCGAGTTGGTCGTCGCCGACGGCAACCACCGCAGCCTCGCGGCACAGACCGGCGGGCTGCCCCGCTTCCTGGCCGTGATCACGACGCCCGCGTCGGTCGCGATCCAGCCCTACAACCGGCTCGTCAGCGAGCTCACCAGCTCGCCCGCCGAGCTGCTCGACGCGCTGCGCGCCGCCGGCGCCACGATCTCGCCGGCGACCGGCCTCGACCCCGATTCGGTGATCGTGTACGCCGCCGGCGCCGCGCACGCCGTCGCGCTCCCGCACGACGCCGGGGTGAACCGGGTCGACAACCTCGACCACGCGCTGGTCGAGCGGATCATCCTGCGCGACGCGCTCGGCCTCGAGCCGGGCGACAAACGGATCACGTACGTCGGCGGCGACTACCCGGCGTCGTGGCTGACCGGCGAGGTCGACGCGGGCCGGGCCGAGCTGGCGATCCTGGTCGCGCCGGTGACGGTCGACGACTTCGTGGCGGTCAACCTGGCCCGGGCGAAGATGCCGCGCAAGAGCACGTGGTTCACCCCGAAGGCCCGCGGTGGCCTGGTGCTCGCCGAGCTAGGCACGCACTGAGAGACTGCTGACCATGCGCGTCTACCTCGGCTCCGACCACGCCGGCTACGAGCTCAAGTCCCATCTGGTCGACCATCTCGCCGCACAGGGCTACGACGTGGTCGACGTCGGAGCGCACACCTACGACGCCGAGGACGACTACCCGGCGTTCTGCCTGCACACCGGCGCCCGGGTGGTCGCCGACCAGGGCAGCCTGGGCGTGGTGATCGGCGGTTCCGGCAACGGCGAGCAGATCGCCGCCAACAAGATCAAGGGTGTACGCGCAGCGCTGATCTGGAACCTCGACACGGCCCAGCTCAGCCGGCAGCACAACGACGCCAACGTGGCCGGCATCGGCGCACGCCAGCACTCGCTCGACGAGGCGACCACGCTGGTCGAGGCGTTCCTGTCGACCCCGTTCTCGGGCGCGGAGCGGCACTCCCGCCGGATCTCCGAGGTCTCCGACTACGAGGCGTCCCAGGAACTGCCCGCACTCCCTTAGCCGCGGGGTCGGCCGCCGCCTCTGGGCAGGTCCTCGCGGGGGACCCAGTTGCGGCGGACGACCACCAGGCGCTCCATCGCCTCCGCCTCCTCGGCCGGGCTCGGCCGGGAGGCGTCGCGGGCGCGCATGCCGGCCGTCGGGCTCACCTGCGACGCGCCGGAGCCGACCAGGCCACGCAGGCCGCGCTCGGCCTCCCGGTCCTCGGACGGCGGGAGGCCACCGCGGCGCGGTCGGCTGTGCTCGGCCGGGCGGGTGCTCTCGGCCGGGCGGGTGCTCTCGGCCGGGCGGGTGCTCTCGGCCGGGCGGGTGCTCTCGGCCGGGCGGCTTTCCAGCGGGTCGGGGCGGCGCGGTGCGGGTGGTGGCTCCGGGTCGTGCACCTCGGCGGTGACGGCCGACGGGAAGCCCTCGTCGTCGACCTCCACCGCCGGTGGCGGTGGTGCCGGCCGGGCCGCGGGATGGCGCAGGCGCCGCCGGCGCCGTTCGTTGTCACCCATCCGCGCCTCCCGTCGTGCGTCGTCCGCTGACGCTACCCCGTGACGCCGTCAGAACACCTCCATGCCGCCGGGCGCCTGGTGCCAGCCGAACGCCGTGTCCGCGGCGACCAGGGCGCCCGGGCTCAGCTCGCGCACCAGGCCGGCGCGGCCCAGCGCGGCCAGCGACGTGCCGCCGAGGTAGACCGCGCCGAGCTCGCGCACGTCACAGACCAGGTCCGCGGCGTCCGTGGTGCGGTCGCAGGTGGTCTTCACGCCGTCGGTGGTCACCCGCCAGCGGCCGGCGTTGTCGGGCAGGATCCCGTCGGTCAGCTCGACCACCACGTCGAGCGGCGCGCGGTAGGAACGGGCGCACAGCGCCGCCGGCACGTCCACCACCCGCACCCAGAGGCCGTCGACCACCGTCGGGTTGAGCCGGCGCGGCTCCGGCACCAGGTAGAGCAGCGGCTCGTCGGGCGTCGCCATGCCGTACGTCAGCCGCCTGGTCAGGTCGAGCGAGAACAGGAATCGCCAGATCGCCCGGTAGGCCTCGGGGTCGCCGGCGACGACCTCGCTGACCCGGACCTGGCCGTCGGGGCCGGTGGTGCCCCAGTCGCCGCGCACCCGCCAGATCCCGTAGCCGTCGACGGTGCCGTCGGTGCCCTCGTGCACGACCGCCATGCGCTCGGTCGCGCCGTCGCGCTGGGACGGCAGGTCGGCGAGCAGGTAGCTCCACCAATGCTCGTCGCGGCTCGACCAGCCCGGGCGGTGGGCGCGGAGCCGGTCGTAGAGCGCGACCAGCTCGGGCCGCAGCGTCGCCACCAGGCCGGCGCGCAGCCGACCCGGTGCCGGCTCGGGCAGCCCGGTGCTGGTCAGGTCGGCCTCGATGGACAGGCGTGCGCCGGCGAAGCCGTACCCGAATCGTGGGTAGATCGCCGTCTCACTGGCCCAGAGCGCGGCGATCGGCTCGCGCCCGGCGGCGGCCACGTCCCGGAGCTGCCGCTCCATCATGCTGCGCAGGATGCCCTGCCGGCGGTGGGTGGGCAGGACGCCGACGCCGGTGACGTGCGCGCACGGCAGGACGGTGCCGGGCACGGCCATCTCCCGGTCGTACGCGGCGGCCGCACCGACGATCGTGTCGCCGTCGACCGCGACCAGGCCGCGCGCCGGGTCGTGCAGCGGCCGCTCGACGGCCAGCGCGTCGGGGTCCTGGGTGTGGTGGAAGACGACGCCGAGCATCGCGGCGATCGCGTCGAAGTCGTCGGCGGTGGCCGTCCGCAGCGTCACGTCGGGGGAAGTCATGCCATCTGCGTACCTGATCGCCGCCATACGGTCGACCGGTTTGTCGGGTCGCTACCCTGGCGTCGGGAGGCGAAAACGATGAGCGAGCAACGCGAGCCTTGGGCGGAGCGCACCGTCGAGATGCCGCCGGGGGACCAGAATCCGTTCCGCCGGGGTCGGGCACAGGTGGGCCACGCCCGGTCGGACCAACCGGCGCAACCGCATGTCCCGACCGGGACCGGGTGGCCCGGCGACACCAGTGCGATCCCGCGCCCGGTCTTCTCCGAGGAGCTGCGGCTCTTCCGGCGCGGCGCCGGTTTGATGCTGATGGGCGCGCTCTTCGCGTTCGTCTGCTGGGGGCTCTGGGCGATCTCCGACGGCGGCAGCCTCGGCACGCCGGTGGCGCTGTTCGTGCTCACCGGGCTCGTCGCACTCGGCCTCTACGCCCTCGCCAGGGTGGTCGGGCGGGTGGTGCTGGAGAAGCAGCTAGGCCGGGTGCGCCGGTCGGCCCGCGGCGCGCACCTGGTCACCGCGGTGTTCCTGGCCGGGGTCGGGCTCGCGTACCTCCGGCAGATCGACTGGGTGGTCGACGCCTGGAGCTGGTTCGCCGGGCTCTTCTAGATCGCCACCGCAAAACGGTCACGTCAGGCAAAGCACCCGAGGCCGGTGCCCGTAACGTAGCTTTCGTGCCGTCCTCCTCCTGGTCGCTGCTCGACTGCCCCGCGCCCGCCGGCCGGCTCAAGCGCTGGTTGGGCGTACGCGTGATCAGGCTCCCCCGGCAACGGGTGGTGATCGTCGCGGCCGGCCCCGGCCAACTGCGCGACCTGCTGGCCCAGCCGTCCTCGGCGGTGCCGGCGCGGTCGGTGCGGATCATGGTCTACTGGCAGGCCGTCCGGCCCGGCTGGGCGGGCGCGATCGACCCGCTGCCCCGGCTGCGCCGACACCGGATCTCGCTGCCCCTGCGGCGCCGCGGCCTGGCGTCGGTGACGTTCGCGCTGCACGAGCCGCTGCCGCTGCGCGACATCGTGCGCAGCGGGCTCAGCGCGCTGCTGCCGGTGCGGCGGCTGCCGATGCCGGCGAGCCCCGACATCGCCGCGACGGGCGTCCTGCCGGCCTTCCTGCCGCCGGCCGCGCGGGTCCGCCCGCTGCCGCCACCCGACGAGATCCGCCCGACGGACGTGCTGCTCACCGACGACCCGGCGGCCGACCCGTCGGCGGCCGGCGTGGTCTTCGCCAGCGATCGGCTGACGGCCGGCGGCGCGGTGCTGCTCGACGCGATCAGGATCAACCCGCGCGGCCGCCCGGACCGCACGGCGACCGGCGAGCTGACCCTGGTGCTCGGCGAGGCCCGGTCGGGCCCGACGGTGCGCTCCGGTCCGCTCGACGGCATCGGCCTGGACCAGCTCACGCTGGAGACGGTCCGGCGCCGGGCCACGGTCGCCGCGGATCTCGCCGGCTGGTCGGGCGACCCCGCCGCGGCGGCGGCCCTGCTCGTGCAGATCGCCGCGACGGGTGCCGTGCTGCGGGCGCCGCACCTGCCGCCGGCGGTGGTGAAGCTGCTCTCCCCCGAACTGGCCGCGGTGCTGGCCGAGCCCGTGGGCATCGGCACCGACCCGGTCGCTCTGGAGGTGCGGAGCATCCGGCAGCGCCGGGCCGCGCTGCGCGGCCACGCCGCCGAACTGGTGCTCCCCCGCCTGGCCGCCTTCCCCCAACTGCGGGCGTTGCCGGCGGTCAGCGCGATCCTGATGACCCGGCGCCCGGAGCTGCTCGTGCCGGTGCTGGACGCGCTGGAGAAGCAGTCGTACCCGGAGCTGGAGATCGTGGTCGGCCTGCACGGCTGCCCGCCGCCTTCGGCGCTGGCCGCCTGGGTGTCCCGCTGCGCGCGGCCGGTCCAGGTGGTCGAGGTGCCGGCCGGCGTCGACTTCGGCACGGGCCTGGGCATCGTCACGGCCCGCTCGCACGGCAGCCTGGTGACGAAGGTGGACGACGACGACACGTACGGCCCGGAACACGTCTGGGACCTGGTCCTGGCCCGGCATTACTCGGGCGCGACGATGGTCGGCAAGGGAGCCGAGTTCGTGCACCTGGAGGAGCGCGCGGAGACGATCCGCCGGCGGTTCGGCAACGCGGAGTCCTACGCGGAGTCGGTGGCCGGCGGCACGATCCTGATCGGCCGCGGCGACCTGGAGAACGCCGGCGGCTGGCGGCCGGTGCCGCGCTCGGTCGACCTGGGCGTGATCACGCGGGTCAAGGCCGACGGTGGCCTGATCTATCGGACACACCCGTTCGGGTACGTCTACCACCGCCGCGCCAAGGGGCACACCTGGGATCCGGGTCAGCAGTACTTCCTGGACCAGGCGCTGCGGACCTGGCCGGGCCTGCCGCCCTACGGCGAGTTCGGCGCGGCTTCGGCCGGCCGGTCAGGCGTGGCTGGGCTGGCGGTCGCGGGTGCGGCTCAGGCTGATCAGGACGGTTAGTGCGAGGACGCCTACGACCAGCGTGAAGACGCCGGCGGCCCAGCGCAGGTTGGCGTACTCGATGACGATCCCCACGCCGATGGCCGGCAGGGCCAGGAACGTGTAGAGGATCGCGAAGAACGACGAGAAGGCACCGCCGCGCCGGGCGGCCGGCACGCCGGTGGTGATCGCGCGCAGGCCCGCACTGACCGCGCTGCCGGTGGCCAGGCCGATCACGACGGCGGACGCCAGCAGGGCCGGCAACGACGGGCTGAGCACGGCGATGGCGATCAGGGCCGCGCCGACGATCAGGGCGACGCAGGACGCGGGCAGGGAGACCTGGGGTGGCAACCGGCGGTCGACGAGCTGGCCGATGCCCGTGAAGACGAAGCCCAGGAAGACCACGAACCCCGTCAAGGCCGGGTCGTCGCGGCCCAGTTCGGTCCCGAGCAGGATGCCCGTCACCGCGGTGAGCACGCCGAGCACCGCGAAGCCGGAACCGGCGGCCGCCGACGCGCGCAGGAACTCGCCGCGGATCTCGTGCGGGATGCCGAGCCGTTCGAAGCGGAAGGTGGCCCTGGTCCGCCGGACCGTCTCCGCGACCGTGGCCAGGCCGACGAGGCTGACTGCGATCAACACCAGGACGACGATCCAGCTCAGCCGCAGCGGGTGGCCGGCCCACTGCGCGAGGATGCCGGAGAGCATCGTGCCGGAGGCCAGGCCGCCCATGTTGGCGGCCAGGGCGAGCACGGGCCCGAGCCACTTGCGGTCGGCCGGCAGTTGCTCACCGATCGCGGCCGTGCCGGCGCCGGTGGCCAGGGCCGCGGAGAAGCCGGAGATCACCCGGGCGCCGAGCAGCAGGCCGAGGTTGTCGGAGACGAGGAAGAGGCTGGCGGCCGCGGCGGCGAGCAGCAGCGCGATGGCGAGCACGGGCTTGCGCCCGATCTGGTCGGAGAGCCGGCCGAGGGTGAGCAGGCCGATGACGACGCCGAGCGCGTACACCGCGAAGAGCACCGTGACCTCGACCGGCACGATGCCGAACGACCGCTCGTAGAGCGGATACAGCGGCGTGGGCACCGTCGTCCCGACCATGACGGTCCAGAAGACGAAGGCCGTGATCCCGACATTGCGCACGCCCGCCAGCCTATCCACCAATCGATCTTGACCGGATGTGCTCCCGCTTACTGGCCGCGCTTACCGGTGGCGATCGAGGAGTTGGCGGAACAGGGGTTCGAGGAGGGTGCGGAGGTCGTCCGGGTCGGCGTCGGCGAGGGCCGAGAGGCCGATGACCTGGCGCATGAGTTGGAAGCCCGCGACGACGGCCAGCACGATCGCGGCGCGCTGTGGTGCCAGGTCGCCGGCGAGGGAGTTCGTCAGCCGGCGGTGGTAGTGGGCCTCGATCTGGCCGCGGGCGATCGCGGCCGCCTCCTCGCTCGACGAGCGCAGCATGATCAGGAAGCCGTCCAGCGGGGTGTCGCCCGCGGCCGTGATGTCGACCAGCAGCGTCGCGATGCGGGCGGCGAAGTCCGGCGCCTCGATGTTCTCCCGGGTCAGGATCGTCGGCTCCGCCATGATCTGGGCGATCACCTCGCCCAGGAGTTGCTCCTTGGAGCCGAAGTAGCGGTTGACCATCATCGCCGTGACGCCCGCGCCCTCTGCTATCTCGCGGACGCCCACGCCGTCGTAGCCCGACCGGGCGAAGCCCCGCCGGGCCGAGGCCAGGATCGCCGCCTTCGTGGCCGCCGCGTCCCGGCGCCTGGTCTCCGCCATGAGCCCTCCCCACCAAGTCTACGACCGTAGACAACCCGATCCGTCGCGAGCTAGTCTACGGCTGTAGACAAGGGGAGTTGATCAGCGATGGAACGCGTGTTGGTGACCGGTGGGACGGGCTTCGTCGCCGGCTGGTGTATCGCCGGGCTGCTGGAGCGCGGCTACGCCGTGCGCACGACGGTGCGGCGGCCCCAGGAGGTCGACGCACCGGTCGAGGTCGTCCAGGCCGACCTGACCCGCGACGACGGCTGGGACGCCGCGGTGGACGGCTGCGCGTACGTCCTGCACGTCGCCTCGCCCCTCGGCCTGGACGGGCGATCCGGCGAGGACGCCCTGATCACCCCGGCCCGCGACGGCGCCCTGCGGGTGCTGCGTGCCGCGAGCAAGGCGGGCGTGCGCCGGGTCGTGCTGACCTCCTCGACCGCCGCCACCACGCCACCGGATCCGCACGGCGTCGCCGACGAGACCGTGTGGACGGACCCGGCCGACCCGAACCTGACCCCGTACCGCCGCTCGAAGCTCCTCGCGGAGCGCGCCGCCTGGGACTTCGCCGCGGACAACGGCCTGGAGCTCACCACCGTGCTGCCCGCCGCCGTCTTCGGCCCGCTGCGCTCCCCCGGCAACGCCGGCTCCGTCGAGGTGATCGCCCGCCTGCTCGCCGGCCGCCCGCCGGTGCTGCCCCGCTTCGGCTTCACCATCGTGGACGTGCGCGACCTGGCCGACCTGCACCTCCGCGCGATGACCGACCCGGCCGCCGCCGGCGAACGCTTCATCGGGGCCGGCGAGTTCCGCTGGCTGGCCGAGATCGCCGGCACCCTCAGCGAGCACCTCGGCGACCGCGCCCGCAAGGTGCCCCGAAGGCCGGTCCCGGACGGCCTGGTCCGCGGCCTGGCCCGCGTGGTGCCACAGCTACGCGCGCTGACACCGCTGCTGGGCCGGGACCTGACCTTCACCTCGGCGAAAGCCCAACGGGTCCTCGGCTTCACACCCCGTCCGGCCGCGGAAACGATCCTCGACTGTGCGCGGAGCCTGGGCGCCTAAGGCTGGGCGTGGGCCGGGCGGTGGCTCGACGGGCCGCGCTGGGCCGGTGGGCGCTCCTCGGCGTCCGGGCGGGACTTGGCCGCCTCGGCGATCGCCGCGTCGAACTGGTGCGTGTTCGGCCAACTGCCGGCCATGACCAGCATCAGCAGCACGCCGCCGATGCTCCAGACGCCGACGACCAGGGGGATCTCGAAATGTTCGGCGAGCAGACCCGTGACCAGCACCGCGCCGCCCTGCGTGATCTGGACGCCCGTAGCCATCACGCCGAACGCGCGGGCGCGGTAGCCGTGCGGCAGCGCCTGCACGAACAGGCCGTTGGCCACCGGCATCAGGCCGGCCACCGCGAAGCCCGAGACCGCCGCCAGCACCGCCACCACGACCGGCGACGGGTTGAACAGGGCCGGCACCAGCACCAGCGGTGAGATCACCGCGAACGGGCGCACCAGCATGCGCCGGACGTCCGGTGGGATCAGCCGCGCCATCGTCAGGCCGCCGACGATGAAGCCGACCGGGTTGGCGGCCATGATCAGCGCCTGGTAGCCGCCGGCCGCGCTCCCCGAGGCCTTCTCCTGTGCCCAGGCGGCGGCGAGACCCTCGGGGACGATCGAGAACAGCATCGCCGAGAAGACGAGCAGCGCGATGCCGCGCAGCACCCGCTGGCCGAAGACCACGCGGAAACCCTCGGCGGTCTCGCGGAGCAGGTTGGAGCGGTGGTCGTGGGTCATCGCGGCCGGGCGGTGCCGGGTGCCGAACCAGATCAGCAGCGCCGAGGCGAGGAACGTGCAGGCGTCGAGCACTATGGCGGCGCGCGGGTTGAAGGCCGCGATGCCGGCGCCGACCGCGTAGCCGACGACCTGGGCCGCCTGGCCCGTGCTGTTGTTGAGCGACAGCCCGACGACCAGCTTGTCGCCCGGCAGGATCAGCGGCATGAGCGCCGACCGGGCGGCCTGGCTGGGCGGGTTGGCCAGCGTCGCGACGAACAGGATGACGAGCATGACCGGCACCGGCAGGCCGGGGATCACGATCAGCGCGATGAGCGCCATCCGCGCGAGGTCGCAGACGACCATGACGTTGCGGTACGGGTGGCGCTCGGCCAACGTGGCCAGCAGCGGACCGCCGACGAGCCAGGGCAGGTAACTGATCGCGAACGCGGCGGCCGACAGGGCCACCGACTGCGACTCCTGGTAGACGATGACCGTGACCGCGGCCTTGGAGATGTAGTCACCCAGCCAGGAGAGGGCACTCGCCGCGAAGACCGCCCGATATTCGCGCTGGCCGAAAACCTCACGGAAGGTTGCCGGCCGGTCAGACGGTCGTGTCTCGTCGGACACTGGGTAAGCCTCCATCGCCCTCGGCCAGCCCACTTGTGGCGGTGCGACCGAGCAACGTTGTCGAACGTCGGGGTGAAGTGAGCTTGGGACGGATTCTGCCCGATCGTCTGACAACTGGCTAGGGCGAACGGGCAGGGCGTCGCTTGTCCGACTGAACGATCGGACGATACCCGACCGTTCGAGCGGCGCGCGACCCCGACCCGCACGACCTTCGATACGAGACGGGCGTCAGGAACCATCCTCCGGTGTGGCCGGACGCGGGAAGGCCCGGGCCGCGAGCTGCGCCGTGATGCCGGAGCCGGCGAGCGCCTCGGTCAGCCGGCGGCGCAGTTCGCGGCCGACCACGTACTGACCGTCCGCTGTGGTCTTGGCGATCGTCCGGATGACCGTGCCCTCGACGGTCACCGTCTCGACGCCGAGCACCTCCGGCGCCTCGACGAAGTGCTCGGCCAGCTCCGGGTCCGCGTACACGTTGGCCGCCGCCTCGCGCAGCACCTCGACCGCCTGCTCGGCGTCGGCGAACCCGATCGGCATATCGATCATGAGCATGGCCCAGCCCTGGCTCTTGTTGCCGACCCGGATGATCTCGCCGTTGCGGATGTACCAGAGCACGCCCCGGGCGTCCCGGACCGTGGTGATCCGCAGCCCGACCGACTCGACGATGCCGGTCGCCTCGCCCAGGTCGACCGTGTCGCCGACGCCGTACTGGTCCTCGAGCAGCATGAACAGCCCGCCGAGCAGGTCCTTGACGAGGCTCTGCGCGCCGAAGCCGATCGCGAGGCCCAGGATGCCGGCGCTGGCCAGCAGCGGGCCCAGGTTGAAGCTGAGCTCCTCGAGGATCATCAGCAGCGCGATCGAGAACACGAACGCGGTGACCAGGCTGCGCAGGACGGAGCCGATCGCCTCGGCACGCTGGCGGCGCCGCTCGGGCACGACGGTCGACGGGTCGGGCCCGGCGGTGGGCATCCGGTTGCGCAGCGGCTTGAGGATCGCCGGCACGGAGCCCTCGGAGGTGCTCCGGACCAGCCGGCTGATCAGCTTGTGCAGGAGATAGCGGGCGACGATCGCGAGCAGCAGGATCGCGATGATCCGCAGCGGTTTGAGGAAGAAGTAGTAGCTGCCCTCGGCTGCCCAGGTCGAACCGGTCAAATCGTATACCCAGGTACAGAACTCCCCATCGGCACAGCTCGGCGTCGGGGCGGGGGCGGCGAAGACAGTCACACGTGTGTTCGTACCTCATGGGCCGATCGGTTGATCCAGCGGGCCCAACCCCGGATGCAACCGGACGGAACCGACCATCTCACCACACGAAACCAAAGCTTCACTTCCCGACCCCGGATTAGTACGTGCAATCGCGTTCCCCATCAGGGACGATTGCTGCACGGGCGAAGGCACTCCGCCGGCGCCGGTCGTGGCGCACGCGCACCACGGCCACACACACGCAGACCTGTGGAGCGGGCGAGAGAACGACCGAGAGGTGAGCGGGATGCCTGACATACGACCGACTGTGGGCTCTGGGGTATTAGTCCTGAACGCCACCTACGAGCCCCTGTGCGTCGTGTCAGTGCGAAGAGCCGCGATCCTCGTCTTATCCGCCAAGGCCGTCTGCGTCGCCGATGGCGACGGGTTCCTGCACAGCGTTCGCCACGAGTTACCGGTCCCGTCCGTGGTTCGCCTGACCCGCTACGTCCGCGTCCCCTACCGGGCCACCGTCGGGCTGTCCCGGCGCGCGATATTCGCCCGCGACGGCTGGCGCTGCGCCTACTGCAAAGGGCCCGCGGAGACCATCGACCACGTGTTCCCGCGCAGCCGCGGCGGCCGGCACGCCTGGGAGAACGTGGTGGCCGCCTGCGCCCGGTGCAACCACAGCAAAGGCGACAAGACCCCGGCCGAGCTCGGCTGGCGGCTGCACACCAAGCCGGCGGCGCCCAAAGGAGTCGCGTGGCGCGTGCTCGGCCACCGGGCCCCCGACCCGCGCTGGGCCAGCTGGCTCGACCTGCCTGCCGCCGAGGCCGCCTAAACGTCGTGCGCTGAGATCAGCGACGCGAACACCACGATGTTGTCGGCGTAGCCCGTCGCGCCGCCGACCCAGCGCCCACCACAGGTGATGAGCCGCAGCCCTGGCCGGCTGAAGTCGCCGTGGACCCGGTCCGCGGGCACCTCCGACTTGTCGTAGCGCTCCACCGAGTTGACCTCGAACACGGCCACCGAGCCGTCGCGCCTGGTCACCTCGACCCGGTCGCCGGGATCCAGGGTGGACAGCTTCGCGAACACCGCCGGCCCGGTCTTGGTGTCGACGTGCCCGACCAGCACGGCCGGCCCGAACTCGCCGGGTGTCGGGCCGTCCTCGTACCAACCGGTCTCGTTGGGTTCGTCGACCGGCGGCACCTCGATCGTGCCGTCCTTGGCCAGCCCCACGTCGTGCACGGGCGCGTCGACGCCGATCGAGGCGATCGTGACGCGGGTCGGCCGGCTCGGCTCCAGCACGGGGAACTCGCGGGGCGGCGGCTTGTCGCGTGAGCCGAACCAGTGCGGCAGCGAGACCGAGAAGCCGCCGGTCGCCTGGCCGAGCCCGAGACCGGCGAGGAAGACACCGAGCAGAACCAGGACCACGACGCCGGGTACGCCCAGCGGCGAGCGGCGCCGGGGCGCGGCCGGGACGCGCAGCCGCACCTCGGTCAGCGGGGGTGGTGCGCCGGCCCCGGGCAGGCGGAGCAGGTCCCGGATGACCGGGACCCGCTCCTCGTCACCGGACATCGCGGGTCAGGCCAGCCGCCGGCGGCGGCGCAGCGCGACGGCGAGGCCGGCGCCCGCCACGACCGAGGCCAGCCCGCCGGCCAGCGCCATGGTGCCGTCGCCGCCGTTGTCAGCGAGACCGCCACCGCCGGTGTGCGGGCCGTGTGACGGCCGGGAGTTCTCGATCACCCGCAGCGTGGTCTCCGCCTTGCCGCTCTTGACGCAGGTCAGCTTGACCTCGTACTCGCCGGCCCGGGTGTCCCTGGGCACGGTCGCGTCACCGACCAGGAAGCCGCGCTGCGGCACGAGGACGATCTCGCCGAAGGCCTTGGAATGCGCCTTGGCCTCGTCGACCCGCTCCTTGCAGCTCGCCTTGATCTCGACCTGCTCGCCGGCCTGGACGGTGCTCGGGCTGACCTCGATCCAGGTGCCCTCGGCGCGGCCCGGCTCGGCGGCGGGCCCCGACTGGTCGCCGGCAGGCGGGCCACCCGGGGCCGGCTCCGCGTAGGCCGGTGCGCCGGCGATCAGCGCGGCCCCGGCCGCCACCGCGGCACCAGCGAGCACGATCCGGTTAAGTGCGGCAAACGAAACGACAGACACGAAAGCCCCCCTCCGCCTGGGGAGACGATAACCCCGCCTATCGCAGCAAAAGCCCGAAATCGGTCAGGTAACCCGAGAACGATTCGCGGAAAACCGCAGCCAGGACTCCGCCTCCATGATCGTCCGGAGCCGCTGGAAGCCCTCGTGCACCTCTTCGAAGCGGGTGTAGAGCGGCGCGAAGCCCAGCCGGAGCCGGTCCGGGGTGCGGTAGTCCGGGATCACCGAGGCGTCCCGCAGCGCCTGGCTGATCTGCCAGGCGGCCGGGTGGTGCAGCGTCACGTGGGCGCCCCGGCCCGACCTCGGTGACGCGAGCGTGAAGCCGTGCGGTGCGAGCCACTCGTCGTACAGCTCGATCGCGAAGTCGCCCAGCGCCGTGCCCTTGGCGAAGATCCGCTCGATGCCGGCCGCCGCCGACAGCTCGATCCCGCACCGGGCGCCGTAGCCGCCGAGCACCGGCGGCGTGCCGACCAGGAACCGGTCGACGGACGGCGCCGGGTCGTACGCCGGACCCATCGCGAACTGGTCCCGCTGTCCGAACCAACCCCAGATCGGCTGGCGCAGCTCCGCCTGCAGGTCCTGCCGGACGTAGAGGAACGCGGGTGCACCCGGGCCCCCGTTGAGGTGCTTGTAGGTGCAGCCGACCGCCAGGTCGACCCCGGCCGAGCGCAACGGGGCCGGGACCGCGCCCGCCGAGTGGCACAGGTCCCAGAGCATCAGTGCGCCGGCCTCGTGCACGGCGGCGGTGATCCCGGGCAGGTCGGCGATCGCGCCCGACCGGTAGGCGACGTGTGACAGCGAGACCAGCGCGACGTCGTCGTCGAGGGCGTCCCGCACGGCGGCCAGCGTGACCCCGGTGTCCAGGCCGGACGGGATCACCCGCAACGTCATGCCGCGCGCGGCGGCCACGCCTTCCAGCACGTACCGGTCGGTCGGGAAGTTGTCGTCGTCGGTGACGACGACCCGGCGGCCGGGCCGCGCGTCGCAGGCCGCCACCGCGAGCTTGTAGAGGTTGACGCTCGTAGAGTCGCCCAGCACCACCTCGCCCGGCGCCGCCTCGACGACGCCGCCGGCCAGCAGGTCGCCGACCTCGCGGGCGAGCCCGATCCAGCGGTCCCAGCCGCGCACGAGGTCGACGCCCCACTCCTGGTCGATGGCGGCGTGCAGGCGCTCGCGGGTCGCCTTCGGCAGCCGCCCGAGCGAGTTGCCGTCGAGGTAGACCAGGTCTGGCTCCGCGATGACGAACTCGTCGCGGAACGCGGCGAGCGGGTCCTCGGCGTCGAGCCGGCGGGCTTGGGTGAGGCGATCAACGGGCACGCCGACACCGTAGCCGGGCAGGATGAGAGGCATGGCGGACCTCCACGACCTGACGGCGCTCGATCAGGGCGCCGCGATCGCCCGCGGTGAGGTGACCAGTGCCGAGCTGGTCGAGCACTACCTGGCGCGGGCGGCCGCGTTCGGTGACCGGGTCGGTGCGTTCGTGACCGTCACCGCGGACCAGGCGCGCGCCGACGCGGCCGCCCGCGACGCTGCCCCACCGGCGCACCGCGGGCCGCTGCACGGAGTGCCGACCGCGATCAAGGACCTGACCATGACCGCGGGCGTACGCACGACGTTCGGCTCGGCGGCGTTCGCGGACCTCGTGCCGCCGATCGACGCCGACGTGGTGACCTACCTGCGCGCGGCCGGCACGGTGTCGCTCGGCAAGACCACGACCTCGGAGCTGGGCACCTCGTGCCACGCGGAGACCCTGGTGGCGCCGCCGGCCCGCAACCCGTGGGGGCTGGGCTTCACCGCCGGCGGCTCCAGCGGTGGCGCGGCGGCGGCGGTCGCCGCGGGGCTGGTCGCGGTCGCGCAGGGCTCCGACGGCGGCGGATCCGTGCGCATCCCGGCGGCGATCTGCGGCCTGGTCGGCTACAAGCCCAGCCGCGGCGTGGTCTCCGGCGGCCCGCTCGGTTTCGCCGGCTTCGGCCTGCCGACGCACGGCGCGCTCGCCCGCACGGTGACCGACGCCGCCGCCTTCCTCGACGCGATGGCCGTGCCGACGATCGGCGAGCCCTACCTGGCGCCGCCGATACCCGGCGGCGGTTACCTGGGTGCCGCGCTCACCGCCGACCCCGGGCCGCTGCGGATCGGCCGGTTCACCACGCCGATGCTGGTCGACACCCCGGTCGACCCGGCCTGCGTGGCGGCCGTCGACACCGCCGCCACAGCGCTGGCCGGCGCCGGACACACGGTCGAAGAGGTCGCCGCGCCGCTCACGCCCGAGATGTGGCCGCTGTTCGAGACGCTCTGGTACGTCCTGTCGCTGGCACCCATCCCACCCGCCAAGGAGCCCCTGCTGCTGCCGCTGACCCGCTACCTGCGGGCCCGGGCCGAGACCGTGGGCGCCGGGCAGCTCATGGCGGTGCTCGGTGAGCTGCAGACCCGGGTGCGCCAGGGCCTGGCCCGGCTCGCCGGCTACGACCTGTTGCTCTGCCCCACGCTGGCGGTGCCGCAGGCCGAGGTCGGCTGGTTCACGTCGGCGGACGAACCGGCCGAGGACTTCGACCGGCAACGGCGGTTCTCGCCGTACTGTGCGATCTTCAACGTGACCGGGCAACCGTCGGTGAGCGTGCCGGTCGGCGCGACCGGCGACGGGATGCCGGTCGGTGTCCTACTGAGCGGGCGCTACGGCGACGACGCGCGGCTGCTGGCCGCGGCGGCACAGCTCGAGCGGCTCGCCGTGCGTGGTGATCGCCACCCGGCGATCTGGACGGACACGCCCTCCGCTACCGTGAACGGCGTCTAGCCGGCTGGCTTGAAAGGGCTGTGGCGTTGTCAGTTACCGAGACGGTGCTCTACTTCGTCGTCATACCGGCGGCCGCCGTGCTGGTGATCGCCGGGCTGGCGGCCGCGGGCGGTGGACCCCGCCCCAAGCGCTACCGGCCGGGCCGGCCGTACGACTTCCGGCCTGTCTGGTTCCTCTCCGCGCCGGAGCTGCTCTCCCACGCGCCCGAGGAGGCGGACTCCCACAACATCGAGGTCGGTGAGACGCGCGCGCTGACCACCGCCGGTTCGGCCTTCGGCGGCCCGACCGGTGCCATCGAGCCGGTGCCGTCGGCGGCGCCGGCGGGCAAGGTTGGAGGCGCAAGTGACCGCTGGTGACCGCGAGCTGACGGCCGGCCCGATGCTGGCGCAGCAGCCCGAGCCCACGGCCGAGACCAGCCAGCTCGCCGCCGCGGAGCACCGCGCCGAGCTGATCGAGGAGCACCACTACGGCCAGCCCGAGGTGCTCGAAGGCCCCTTCAGCACCCGCCAGCTGCTCCGGCTCGACGAGGCGCTGCGCACCGCCGACCGGGCGACCGGGCTCACCTTCTCCGTCTACGTCGGAGAGTTGGAGGAGCCGGTGCGCGACCACGCCGAGCGGATGCACCAGCAGCTGCCCCACGTCGCGTCGGCCGTGCTGGTCGCGGTGAGCCCCAACCAGCGCGTGCTCGAGGTGGTCACGGGCGGCGACGCCCGGCGGCGCATCCCCGACCGCGACGCCAAGCTGGCCGCGCTGTCGATGGTGGCGGCGTTCGGCGGCGGCGACCTGGCCGGCGGCATCATCAGCGGCCTTGACCAGCTCGCCACGCGGGCCGGCCGCGGCTGAGGTTCGTGGGGCACGGCACAGTCCGGCGTGAATGGATCTCGGATCCCGGCCTGGCAGGATTGAGGGCGTGACTGCACCCGGATCGGACCAGCCGACGTTCTACGAGCTCGTCGGGGGTGAGCCGACCTTCCGCAAGCTGGTCGCCCGCTTCTACGAGGGCGTGGCCGACGACACCTTGCTGCGGCCGCTGTACCCCGAGGAGGACCTCGGGCCGGCGGAGGAGCGGCTGAGGTTGTTCCTGATGCAGTACTGGGGCGGCCCCAACACCTACTCGGCGACCCGCGGTCACCCCCGGTTGCGCATGCGGCACGCCCCGTTCCGGGTGGGTCCCGACGAGCGGGACGCCTGGCTGCGGCACATGCGGGACGCGGTCGAGTCGCTCGACCTGCCCGAGGACCAGGAACGGACACTCTGGGAGTATCTCGAGCGGGCCGCGTACTTCATGGTCAACACGATGGACCCAGCCGGCACAAATCCGACATAAGCGCGTCGCGGGCACTTCTCGGTCGTTGATCCGCACGACCACCGCAGCCTCACCCGAGGAGCCCCGCCCGCATGCGTCGCCGCCTCATCGCCGCCGCCGTGCTCGTCGCCGCCGGAATCGCCGGTGTGCTCCCCGCCGTCGCCGACGTGGCCCAGCCGACCGTCGTGACGGCGGACCCGGTCGACTTCACGCCGCACGCGCTGGACGGGACCGTCCGCGCGATCGCCGTGGTCGGGCGGACGGTCGTGGTGGGCGGGACGTTCACCTCCGTCGCCGACGAGGGCACGATGCGGCCGCCACAGCGCCGGCCCTACCTGTTCGCCTTCGACGCGAAGACCGGCGTGGTGCGCGGCAGCTTCGCGCCGCGGGTCGACGGCGCGGTCTACGCGCTGGCCGCGGGGCCGGACAACACGGTGTACGTCGGCGGCGCGTTCCGCACCGTCAACGGTGCCTCGTCGCGCGGCCTGACCCGCCTGTCGGTGTCGACGGGCGCCCGCGTCCGCGGGTTCAGCGCGGAGATCAACTGGGGGGACGTGCGTACGCTCGCGGTCAACGGAAAGCGCCTCTACGCCGGCGGACCGTTCTCCGCGATCAACGGCGTGGCCCGGGCCGGACTGGCCCGCCTGGACGGCGGCACCGGCGCGGTGGACGCGGGCTTCGACGCCAAGCTGACGGCCAAGAACATGGCCCGGGTACGGGTCGAGGACATGGCCCTGTCCCCCGACGGGCGCCGCCTGGTCGCGGTGGGCGCGCTGACCCACGCGGGCGGCCAGCCGCGCTACCAGCTCGCGATGCTGGACGTCGCGGGCCCGAAGGCGGTGGTGGCCAACTGGCACACGGACGCGTTCCGGTCGCCGTGCGACCAGTCGCTGGACACCTACCTGCGCGGCGTCGACTTCGCGCCGGACGGCTCGTACTTCGTTACGGTCACGACCGGCGCCCTGACGGGCCCGGGCCGGATGTGCGACGGCGCGGCCCGGTTCGAGAGCGCCGGCGCGGGCGCGCACAAGCCGACGTGGGTCAACCAGACGGGCGGCAACACGCTGTTCTCGGTCTCGGTGACCGGTGTCGCGGTCTACGTGGGCGGGCACCAGCAGTGGCTGGACAACCCGTACGGCAAGAAGACGAAGGGCAAGGGTGCGGTCGACCGGCCCGGCATCGGCGCCATCAACCCGAAGACCGGCAAGGCGTTGCCGTGGAACCCGACCCGCAGCCGCGGCGTCGGCGCCCGCGCCATCGTCGCGACGTCCTACGGCCTCTACGTCGGCTCGGACACGGACAAGCTGGGCAAGGAGTACCACGGCCGGATCGGCATGTTCCCGCTGCCCTGAGTCTTCAGAGGAGCGCGCCCTCGTCGTGGAGCCAGTCGACGAAGGTGCTGGAGACCGCGGCGCCGCAGTCGAGCATCTCGACGAGGAGCGCGTCGTGCGCGCCGGCGCCGAGCGGCACCTGGATCTCGGCGTAGATGGGCAGCTGGCCGCGCTCGGTCGGGTCGCCCACGTAGGCCTTGCAGAAGCGGCGCGTGTGGTTCCACTCGTTGACGACGCGGTAGGCGCGGTCGGCCCAGTCCGGCGGGACCGTCGAGTGTGGACGCGCGCGGATCACCAGGATCTCGTCCTCGGGGCCCTCGAGGGTGAACAGCACCGCGTGGCGTTCCCACATCGCCAGCAGGCTGCCGTCACCGTCGGCGAGATAGCGGATGTCGAGCAGGTCGAGCGCCTCGCCCAAGCGGCGGAGGCAGACCGGCTCGACCGTGGCCGGCTGGTCGGACGGGGTCTCTCGGGGCACGGCGAGGGCAGCCAGCGGATCGATCACTATCGCGTTCGGATCGCGCTGTGGTGGCACTCCCAATCGGACGGTGCCGTCCTCTGTCCGAAGCTCGGACTCAACCCCACCGGCGTGACCGGGACGCCATGACCACCAAGGCATCGCTCGCGCACCTCACTCCCCAGCGAATCCGTCCGCGTACGTTGCGTTGGACCCGGGGTGACGGTACCCGGAAGGTCCGCCGAGGGCATCCCCCCAACGGCACGCCGGACCCGAATGGACAGCCTCAGATCATCCGAAAGTACGAGGCGATGTCGGTTTTAGGGAGAATTGCTGAACGGGCGGTAGCCAGGCGACCCCGTACGGTGCAGCGAGCCCCGTCCATCTCCCGGAGACCCTGACATCGATGGCAGGGGCCGGATCGGCGTCGGGGGAGCCCAAAAAGCCCATTCGTACGACGGCCTGGATCAACCGTTGCGACACATCCACCGTCGCCTGTTCGGCACTGACCACGATGGGCACGTGGTCGAGGAGCGCGTCGCGCAGAGCCCGCTGGCCGACCGCGCGGCCGCCGACCCCTTCGCGCGTCGCGGTGCGCAACGTACCCGCCGCGGCGGCCGCCACGCGCCGGATCTCGGCCGCCGGAATCGCCTCCACGACGCGCCCGCCGGCCGGCGGCGGCAGCGGCCAGCGCCAGTCGGCGTCGCGCCGCGGCGGCAGGTTGGCGCCGCCCCGGGCGACCTCCTCGAACAGCGCGGCGGCCGACACCGTCGCGTCGACACCGGCGCCGCCGGCCACCGAGCGCCCCACGAGGACGCCCCACGGCAGCGGGGCCCAGAGCTGGGTGTGGCCGTCACCGGGGCGCAGCCGGACCACCGACGCCGCGTCGAGGCGCACCAGGCGGCTCAGGAACGCGCCGACGTCGCTGCGGGAGGCCAGGCCGTGTGTCACGGCGCGTACGGTTCCAGGAACTCGCGCTCGCCCGCCGTCATCCGGCGCGGGCGCTGGGCGGCCAGGTCGAACGGCACGCACACCGAGCGCGCCCGGCTCGCCACCAGGCCGTCGTCGAACAGCTCGTACGCGATCACGAACCGGGACGGCCGGATCTCCTCGACCCACATCTCGATCCGCACCGCGTCGCCGTAGTCGACCGGCCGCAGGTAGTCGATCTCGTGCCGGGAGATGACCACGCCCTCTTCGAGCGTGGTCAGCCCGTGCTTGCGCGCCGCGGTGAACATGAGCGCAACGCGCGCCTCCTCGTACAGCGTGAGGAAGCGCGCGTTGTTGACATGCCCGTAGACGTCCATGTCGGACCACCGCAGGGCGGCCTCGTAGACGAATCTGGCCACGACGTCAGTCGCGGGTCAGCTTGCGGTACGTCACCCGGTGCGGGCGGGCGGCCTCGACGCCGAGCCGGTCCACCTTGTTCTTCTCGTACGCCTCGAAGTTGCCCTCGAACCAGAACCACTTGGCCGGGTTCTCCTCGTCGCCCTCCCAGGCGAGGATGTGCGTCGCCACACGGTCGAGGAACATCCGGTCGTGGGAGATGACCACGGCACAGCCGGGGAACTCCAGCAGCGCGTTCTCCAGCGACGAGAGGGTCTCGACGTCGAGGTCGTTGGTCGGCTCGTCGAGCAGGATCACGTTGCCGCCGATCTTCAGCGTCAGCGCGAGGTTGAGCCGGTTGCGCTCGCCACCGGAAAGCACCTTGGTCGGCTTCTGCTGGTCGGGACCCTTGAAACCGAAGGCGGCGACGTACGCGCGCGACGGCATCTCGACCTTGCCGACCATCAGGTGGTCGAGGCCGTCGGAGACGACCTCCCAGACGGTCTGGTCGCCGTTGAGGCCCTCGCGGTTCTGGTCCACGTAGGACAGCGACACGGTCTCGCCGACCTTCACCGCGCCGTCGGTCGGCTGCTCCAGGCCCACGATGGTCTTGAACAGCGTGGTCTTGCCGACGCCGTTCGGGCCGATGATGCCGACGATGCCGTTGCGGGGCAGCGAGAACGACAGGTGCTCGATGAGCGTACGGTCGCCGAAGCCCTTGGTCAGGTCCTTGGCCTCGATCACCGTGTTGCCCAGGCGCGGGCCCGGCGGGATCTGGATCTCCTCGAAGTCGAGCTTGCGGGTCTTCTCGGCCTCGGTCGCCATCTCCTCGTAGCGGTCGAGCCGGGCGCGCGACTTGGTCTGCCGCGCCTTGGCGTTGGACCGCACCCACTCGAGCTCCTCGGAGAGGCGCTTCTTCATCTTGGCGTCCTTGCGCCCTTCGACCGCGAGCCGGGCCGCCTTCTTCTCGAGGTACGTCGAGTAGTTGCCCTCGTAGCCGATCGCGCGACCGCGGTCGAGCTCGAGGATCCAGCCGGCGACGTTGTCGAGGAAGTACCGGTCGTGGGTGATCGCCAGGACGGTGCCGGCGTACTTGGCCAGGTGCTGCTCCAGCCACTGGACGCTCTCCGCGTCGAGGTGGTTGGTGGGCTCGTCGAGCAGCAGCAGGTCGGGCGCCTCGAGCAGCAGCTTGCACAGCGCCACGCGGCGACGCTCACCACCGGAGAGGGTGGTCACGTCGGCGTCCGGCGGCGGGCAGCGCAGGGCGTCCATGGCCAGCTCGAGCGCGGAGTCGATGTCCCACGCGTCGGCGTGGTCGAGCTCCTCCTGGAGCTTGCCCATCTCCTCCATCAGCTCGTCGGAGTAGTCGGTCGCCATCTGCTCGGCGATCTTGTTGAACCGCTCGAGCTTGTTCTTGGTCTCGGCGACCGCCTCTTCGATGTTGCCGAGCACGGTCTTCGCGTCGTTCAGCGGCGGCTCCTGAGCGAGCATGCCCACGGTGTAGCCCGGCATGAGCCGCGCCTCACCGTTGCTGGCCTGATCGAGCCCAGCCATGATCTTGAGCAGACTCGACTTACCGGCGCCGTTGGGACCGACGACCCCGATCTTGGCGCCCGGCAGGAAACTGAGCGTCACGTTGTCGAGCACGACCTTGTCGCCGTGCGCCTTGCGCGCCTTTTCCAGGACGTAGATGTACTGGGCCACGGTGCGGCCTACCTCCGAGTAATGGTCGATACCGGCAGAACGCCGTCGTCAATCCTGACAGGTAGCCCCGGGATCGCCCACATCACCCCAGCGCAATCTGGCAACACCGCAAGGGTAGCCACCACAAGTATGACGGCTTTAGAATCTTGGTATGACGAAGAAGGTCACCGTCAGCGTTCCCGACGATGTCGCGGAGCGACTTGGATCCGAACGAAACGTCTCCTACTTCGTTTCGGAACTCGTTCGACGCCAAATCACGCACGAGCGCACCATGGCTCTGCTGGCGGAGAGCGGCTACTCGATCACCGATGAAGAGATGGACGACGCGTTCTCGGAGATCCAGGACGCCAAGCGGACGATGACGGCGAGCCTACGGCGGCACGCGGAGGAGGTGCTGGCGGCTGGCCGAAGGCCGCCGCGATGACGGGCTACTTCGCGGTGTTCGACACCGCGGCGGTCGACGGTTACGTCGACGGCATCATCCGAATCGGCCGCATGCTCGCTGGCGCCTCGAAAAACGACCAGCGGGTCATCGTTCCCGTGTTGTGTTTTGCTGACGCACACCGTCGCGCGACGCCAGAGCAAGCCTTGATGCTCGACTTGCTGCACGCTCAGCCCGCTGTCCACATCACGCCTGTGTTGGGCGACGACGCGGTAATGGTCGGGGGTTGGTCCCGACGACTTGGCACCTTCGACGCCACGCAGGCCGCGCTGGAGGCGGCCACCCATCGCTTGCCGATCGTCACGGACCGACGAGAGATTCTGACTCAGATCCTGGCCAAGGAGTGGCCGATCATCGACCTCTAGCCCGGGCGGCGCTCCGCCACGGCGAAGGTGGACTCTTTGCCGTTTGTCGACTGGGTCAGGCGGTACGGGGTGACGCTGTAGGTGGTCGTGCCCTCGTCCGTCTGGTTCGTGGCCAGGTAGCCGCCGCCGGTTTCCTCGACGGTCGTCAGGAACAGGGCGTTCTCGCCCTGGATGAAAGCGCCGTCCGCCGGGCCGATATAGCCCTGGTAGAACAGCGTCCCGGCCTGGTCTCGGCAGATCCAGACCTGCCGGTCGTCGTCGGTGCGGATGTAGAGGACCTCCGTCAGGTTCCCGGACGAGCCCGCGCCCTGCGCCGCCTCCTGAGTCGCCGACGGGCAGTCCTCCCCGGATGGCGGCAGCGGACTCTCGGTCTCTGGGGGCGACTCCTGGCTCTGTTTCTCCGCGGCGCGGTCGTCCGCGACCCGCGTCCCGTAGATCCAGCCCGCCGCCGCGCCGATCACCGCCAGCAGCACCAATGCGACCAGGAACGGTCCCCAACCGCGTCTGGGTGGTTTCGGCCCTGGTGTCGACACGCCTATGAGCCTGTCATCCAACAGCAACCGAACGGAAGGATCATTACTTCCGGGGTAGCGGGTATCCCGTCCATCGGGGGCCAGCCGGGCCCGTAAGCGCCGCAACGCCACGCAGGTAGGCTCGACGGCGGACCCGTGATCACCGGAGGTGTGCGGAGCGTGACGGTTCGTAGCTCTTTTGTCGTTGTGGCGAACCGACTACCGGTGGACGAGGTCACCACCGACGAGGGCCGGCAGTGGCGGCGCAGCCCGGGTGGGCTGGTGACCGCGTTGCACCCGGTGCTGGCGGAACACAAGGGCACCTGGGTCGGCTGGGCCGGCGGCACCAGCGAGGAGGCTCCCGAGCCGTTCGACCTCGAGGGCATCCACATCCACCCGGTGCCGCTGACCTCGCTCGACCTCGAGCGCTACTACGAGGGCATGTCCAACGCCACGATCTGGCCGCTCTACCACGACGCCGTCGAGACGCCCGTGTTCAAGCGTCGCTGGCGGGAGTCGTACCGCCAGGTCAACGCCCGTTTCGCGGAGGCCGCGGCGGACGTCGCCGCCGAGGGCGCGACGGTCTGGATCCAGGACTACCAGCTCCAGCTCGTGCCGGCGATGCTGCGCGAGCGCCGGCCCGACCTCAAGATCGGTTTCTTCCTGCACATCCCGTTCCCGCCGATCGAGCTGTTCATGCAGATGCCGTTCCGGGCCGAGATCCTGCGCGGCCTGCTCGGCGCCGACCTGGTCGGCTTCCAGCAGCGCCTGGCGGCACAGAACTTCGTGCGCCTGGCCCGGCACCTGCTCGGCCTGCGCTACGAGGGCCAGGTCATCGACGTCGACGGCCGCCCGGTCAAGGCCGGCGCGTTCCCGATCTCGATCGACGTCGCCGAGATGGAGCGGATGGCCGCGGACCCGGCCGTGCAGAACCGCGCCAAGCAGATCCGGGCCGAGCTGGGCGACCCCCGCACCGTGATCCTCGGTGTCGACCGGCTGGACTACACCAAGGGCATCGAGCTGCGCCTCAAGGCGTTCCGCGAGCTGCTCTCCGACGGCAAGCTCTCGGTGCCCGAGGCCGTGATGGTGCAGGTCGCCACCCCGAGCCGGGAGCGGGTCGAGCACTACCAGACGCTGCGGGTGAAGGTCGAACGTGAGGTCGGCCGCATCAACGGCGAGTTCGGTCGCGTCGGTGTTCCCGCCGTCCACTACCTTCACCAGTCGTACAGTCGCAACGAGTTGGCCGCGCTCTACTGCGCGGCCGACGTCATGATGGTGACCCCGCTGCGAGACGGGATGAATTTGGTGGCAAAGGAATACGTGGCGGCGCGCGCCGACACCGGCGGTGCGCTGGTGTTGAGCGAGTTCGCCGGCGCCGCGACGGAACTACGACAGTCGTTCCTGTGTAACCCGCACGACCCCGACGGAGTCAAGGAGGCGCTGCTGCGCGCGGTACATGTCGAGCATCCGGAGGCCCGCCGCCGGATGCGGCTCATGCAGCGGCACCTGCGGACGCACGACGTCGGCCATTGGGCCCGGTCCTTCCTCAACGAGCTGGGCGTGCCTGACGTGGAGGTCGCGTGACCGAGTTGGTCGAGGTCGATCAGAAGGCCGCCGGCCTGATCGACCCGGAGCTGCGCGCGGCGATCGGCCGGATCGCGCGGGTTCCGCAACTTCTCATCGCGTGCGACTACGACGGCACGCTGGCGGAGATCGTCGCCGACCCCACGCAGGCCGTACCCCTGCCGGAAAGCGTCGCCGCGATCCGCGCACTGGCGGCTCTGCCGCAGACCACCGTGGCGGTCGTGTCCGGGCGCGCCCTGCGCGACCTGGCCACGCTGTCCCGCCTGCCGAGCGAGGTGCACCTCGTCGGCAGCCACGGCTCCGAGTTCGACATCGGCTTCGTCGAGCGGCTGACGCCCGAGCTGGTCGAGGTCCGCACCCGGCTGCAGGTGGAGCTGCGCGAGATCGTGGCAGGCAAGCCGGGCGTACGCCTGGAGAACAAGCCGGCCAGCGTGGCCGTCCACTACCGGGCGGCGGAACGGGCGGTCGCCGAGGCGGTCAAGGCGCGGGTGGCGGACGGGCCGGCGAAGTGGCCGGAGGTGACGATCACCCACGGCAAGGAGGTGATCGAGGTCTCCGTCGTGCCGACCCACAAGGGCACCGCGGTGCACCAGCTGCGCACCTCCATGTCGGCCAGCGCCGTGCTGTTCGTCGGCGACGACATCACCGACGAGAACGCGTTCGCGACCCTGCAGGGCCCGGACGTCGGCGTGAAGATCGGCGAGGGCGAGACCAAGGCCACTCACCGGGTCGGCGAGCCGATCGAGGCCGCCCGGCTGCTCGCGCTGCTCCTGCAGACCCGCCGGCACTGGCTGTTCGGCGAGCGGGCGGTGCCGATCGAGCGGCATTCGCTGCTCTCCAACGGCGAGACGGTGGCGCTGCTCACCCCGGACGCCAAGGTCACCTGGCTGTGCCACCCGCGGCCGGACTCGGCGGCGATCTTCGCCGACCTGCTCGGCGGCAGCCCGGCCGGCCACTTCGCGGTCGCGCCGGAGCGCGGCGGCCTGCCGCTCGGGCAGCGCTACCGGCCCGGCACGATGACCGTGGAGACCCGCTGGTCCGGGTTGACCGTCACCGACTGGCTCGACCGGGCGCCGGACACCGAGCACGCGGCGGGCTTCGTGATCTCGGGCGACTCCGCCCTGGTCCGCCGCCTCACCGGCACCGCGCGCGTGGACCTCGAGTTCTCGCCGCGGCCCGAGTTCGGCCAGGTCCAGGTGCGGCTCCAGGCGCTCGGCGACGGGTTGCTCGTGCTCGGCTCCAACGAGCCGGTCGCGCTCTACTCCCCCGGCGTCGCCTGGAAGATCTCCGAGGACGGCGGGTACGACACGGCACGCGCCAGCGTCGACCTGACCGCGCTCGGCGGCGAGCAGCTCCTGGAGCTGCGCTTCGGGACGCACAGCCTGGAGGCGCACCCGGTGGTCGCCGGGGATCGGCAGGAAGCGGCCGAGGATCCGTGGAAGCAGTGGGTACGCGGGCTGCGCCTGCCGACCGAGAGCCGGGACCTGGTGGCCCGCAGCGCGCTGACGCTCAAGGGCCTGTGCCACGAGCCGACCGGCGCGATCCTGGCGGCCGCGACCACGTCGCTGCCCGAGGAGCTGGGCGGGGTCCGCAACTGGGACTACCGCTACTGCTGGCTGCGGGACGCGGCGATGACCGCGCGGGCCCTGGTCGACCTGGGCTCGCTGGACGAGGCCGAGGGGCTGCTGCGGTGGGTCGACGGCTGCGTCGAGCGCACCGGCGGCCACCCGGAGCGGCTGCACCCGCTCTACACGGTCGAGGGCTACGAGCTGGGCGCGGAGGCGGTCATCGACACGCTGCCGGGCTACGCCGGGTCCCGCCCGGTGCGGGTCGGCAACCTCGCCAACCACCAGCTCCAGCTCGACGTCTTCGGCCCCGTCGCCGACCTGCTGGCCGCCGTCGCGGACGCCCGCGGCGCGGTCCGCGAGGAGGAGTGGCGGGTCCTCGAGGCGATGGTGCAGGCGGTCGAGCGCCGCTGGCACGAGCCCGACCACGGCCTGTGGGAGGCCCGGCTGCAGCCGCGGCACCACGTCTACTCGAAGGTCATGTGCTGGATGACCGTCGACCGGGCGCTGCACGTCGTGCGCAAGCACGCCGGGCAGGACCGGCCGGACTGGGTGGCGCTGCGCGACCGGATCGGCCACAACGTGCTGGAGCACGGCTGGCACGAGGAGGCGGGCGCCTACACGGTGGCGTACGGCTACGACGAGATGGACGCGTCGTCGCTGTGGATCGGCCTGTCGGGGCTGCTGGCCGACGACGACCCGCGGTTCCTGGCGACCGTCCTCAAGGTCGAGGCCGACCTGCGCAGCGGCCCGGTGGTCTACCGGTACCGCTGGGACGACGGCCTGCCCGGCCGCGAGGGCGGCTTCCACATCTGCACGTCGTGGCTGGTGGAGGCCTACCTGCGCACCGGGCGGCGGGCCGACGCCGAGGAGCTGTTCGAGCAGATGGTCACGACGGCCGGCCCGACGGGCCTGCTGCCGGAGCAGTACGACCCGCTGGCCGAACGCGGGCTGGGCAACCACCCGCAGGCGTACAGCCACCTGGGGCTCATCCGGTGCGCGCTGCTGCTCTCCGGCTTGGTCAAGCCTTAAGGCAAGGAACGGTCCGTTACTAACGCTTTCCGCATAGGAACGGACCGTTCCTAACGCCGCAGCGCGGCGACCACCTCGCCGACCACGGTGATGGCGGGGGCCCGCAAGCCTGCCTCCGCCACCTCCGCGGCGATCGTCTCGAGCGTCGCGGTGACCTGCCGCTGCGCCGCCGTCGTGCCCTCCTGGATCACCGAGGCCGGCGTCGTGCCAGGCCGGCCGTTGGCGACCAGGGTCGCCGCGATGGCCGGCAGGTGGCGCAGCCCCATCAGGATCACGACCGTTCCACCTTGCTTGGCGACGGACGGCCAGTGCACGAGCGACTCTGGGTCGTCCGGCGCGAGGTGACCGGAGACCACGGTGAACTCGTGCGCGACGCCGCGGTGGGTGACCGGGATGCCGGCGCCGGCGGGGACCGCGACCGCGCTGGTCACGCCCGGCACGACGGTGACCGGCACGCCGGCCTCGGCGCAGGCGATCACCTCTTCGCCGCCGCGGCCGAAGACGAACGGGTCGCCGCCCTTGAGCCGGACCACCGCCTTACCCTGCCGGGCCCGGTCGACCAGGATCGCGTTGATCTCCTCCTGGGTACGCGCCGGCCCGTACGGGTTCTTCGCCGCGTCGACCACCTCGGCGTCGGGCCGCAGTTCGTCCAGGAGCAGCCCGGGCGCGAGCCGGTCCGCCACCACGACGTCGGCCTCGGCCAGCAACCGGCGGCCCTTGACGGTGATCAGCTCGGGGTCGCCGGGCCCGGCGCCGACCAGCGCGACCCGGCCGCCCGCGTGCGCCTCGGGCGCGACGGCGGCGGTGGCGCTGGCCGCCGCTCCGGTCCAGCCCGAGAGGAACCCCGCGATCGCGTCCCGGGTCGCCACCGCCCGGCGGGGGTCGCCGCCGCCGAGCACCGCGACGGTGACCGGGCCGCGCCGGGTCACCGCGGGCGTCCACGCGGTGGCGGCGGTGCGGTCGTCCGCGCGGACGCAGAAGACTCTGTGTTGTTCGGCGGCCGCCGACACCCGCGCCGCGGCGTCCGCGTCGTCGACCGCGACCTGGACGAGCCATTTTCCGTCGACGTCGGACTCCTCGAAGCGGCGCCGCTCCCAGCGGATCCGGCCCGCGTCGGCCAGCCCGTGCAAGGTCGGTGTCAGCTCGGGCGAGACGACGGTCACCTCGGCGCCGGCGTTCAGCAGGGCCGGCACGCGCCGGCTGGCCACCGCGCCACCGCCGACGACCAGCACCGGCCGTCCGTCGAGCACCAGCGCCAAGGGGTAGAGCTCCGTCATTGCCGCGCCTCGCTGCGCGAGGCACAGCAACGACCCGGGTCACTGAGCTGGCTAGCTCGCTCGCTTCGCTCGCTCACTTCTCCGCCACCCCGGCGGAGTCGAAGGTGGCGACGTCGTGCAGCACGCGGACCGCGCTGGCCACGATCGGCCAGGCGAGCACCGCGCCGGTGCCCTCGCCGAGCCGCAGCCCGAGGTCGACCAGAGGTTCGAGGCCGAGGTGCCGCAGCGCGACCGAGGCGCCGGGCTCGGCGGAACGGTGCCCGGCGACCATCGCGCCGACCGCGTCGGGCGCGAGCGCCGCGGCGGCGAGCGCGGCCGAGTCGGCGATCACCCCGTCCAGGATCACGGGTACGCGCCGCGCCGCGCCACCGAGCACGAACCCGGCGATGGCGGCGTGCTCCAGCCCGCCCACCGCCGCCAGCACGCCGATCGGGTCGCCCGGGTCCGGCCGGTGCAGGGCCAGCGCCCGCTGCACGACGCCCACCTTCCGCCCGTGCGTCTCGTCGTCGATCCCGGTGCCGCGCCCGGTCACGTCGGCCGCCGCGGCGCCGGTGAACGCGGCGATCAGCGCGGCCGCCGGCGTGGTGTTGCCGATGCCCATGTCGCCGGTGGCCAGGCAGCCGGCGCCCCGGTCGACCAGGTCGGCGGCGACGCGGATGCCCACCTCGACGGCGGCGGTCGCCTCCTCGCGGGTCAGCGCCGGCTCGACGCTGAGGTCGCGCGTACCCCGCCGGACGTTGGCCTCTATCAGGTTCTCCGCCGAGGTGACCGGCGGCGCGGCCACACCGACGTCGACGACCACGACCGACGCGCCGGTCTGGCGGGCGAAAGCGTTGACCACCGCCCCGCCGGCCAGGAAGTTGGCGACCATCTGCCCGGTCACCTCCTGCGGCCACGGGCTGACCCGTTGGTCCAGCACGCCGTGGTCGCCCGCGAACACGGCCACCACGGCCGGCTCCGGCAGCGGTGGCGGGTTGACGCCGGCGAGCCCCGCGAGGCGTACACCCAGATCCTCCAGCGACCCCAACGAACCCGGCGGTTTGGTCAGGGTGGCGTGCCGCGCGTGCGCGGCCGCCATGGCGGCGGCATCGAGCGGCCGGATCGCGCGAACGGTCTCAGCGAGGAGGCTCATGCCCCCATGATCCCGTCCAACGGGGAAGGGGCCCCTCGCGGGGCCCCTTCGGCTCATCTCACGATCGCCGGCGACGGTGCGGGGAAGTCGCGGACCGGTTGTCCCTTGAGCGCGTCGCGCAGCGTCTGCGCCACCGAGTCGATCGGTTTCTGCGACTGCCCGTCACCCACCGCGTTGAACGGGTTGTCCGGGTCGGCGATGAAGCTCGCCGCCGACAGTTCCGGCGTGAAGCCGACGAACCAGGCCGACCGGGTGCTGTCGGTGGTACCCGTCTTGCCGCCGACCGGGCGACCCACCGTCCCGGTCACGCTCGGCGCGGTCGACCACTCCTGGCAGGAGCCGGTCTTCGCCTTGCCGCCGGTCGGGCAGACGGCCGCGTCCGCGGCGGCGCGGGCGACGTCCTGGGTGACCTCCTGGCGGCAGCGCGGCTTCGACACGTCCACCACGTCGCCGTTCGGGTTCTTCCAGGTCACCTCCTTGCCGTCGGGCGTCTGGATCGAGGTGACGGGCAGCGGCTCGCAGTAGACGCCGTCGGCGGCGACGGTGGCGTACGCGCCCGCCATCTCCAGCGGGGTCACGTCGGAGACGCCGAGGGTGAACGCACCCCAGGTCTTCGACCGCGGCGGCTTGGCCATCATCTGGTCGACGTCGGTGCGCCAGCGCAGGCCGAGGCGCTCGGCCATCTTGACCGCCTTGTCGGCGCCGACCTTCTGTTCGAGCTGCACGAAGTACGTGTTCACCGACTTGCCGAAGCCGGACCACATGGCGTGCTTGCCGGTCATCGCGCCGGAGGCGTTCGACGGGCACCAGCGGCCGCCGCACGAGCCCGGCCCCTCGCCCGGGTACTGGGACACCAGCTTCATCGGCGAGTCGAACGCGGTCGACAGCGGCAGCCCGGCGTCCAGCGCGGCCAGCATCGTGAACATCTTGAACGTCGAACCCGCCTGGTAGCCCGGCATGTCACCGCCACCGAGCAGCGGCACCACCGTGTTCGGGTAGTTGCCCTTGATCTTCGCGGCCTTCGCCGGGTCCGAGTGCGTGCCGTTCTTGCTCTGGTCCAGGGAGTAGACGCGGTTGACCGCCATCGACTTGACCAGGCCCGTGCCCGGCTGGATCACCACCAGGCCGTGCGCGAACTTGCTGTTCGCCTTCTCCTTGTCCATCACGTTCTTCTCGGCGATGGCCTGGATGTTCGGGTCGAGCGACGTGACGATCTTGTAGCCGCCGCGGCGCAGGTCGTCCTCGCGTTGCGCGGCGTTCTCGCCGAACGCCGGCTGCTCGGCCCACCACGCCTTGAGGTAGTCGCAGAAGAAACCCCAGCTGTTGAGGTTCTGCGGCACCGAGACACAGTCGTTGGCCGGCGTGCTGAGGTGCAGCTCGATCGGCAGCTGCTTGGTGGCCGCGTTGTCCTGCGGGCTCAGGTAGCCCATCTTCTGCATGTTGTCGAGCACGTAGTTGCGCCGGGCGGTCGCCGCGAGCTTGTCCTGCGTCGCCGGGTCGTACTCGGTGGGCGCCTTGACCAGACCCGCGAGCGTGGCGGCCTCGACCAGCGTCAGGTCCGCGGGGGATTTGGAGAAGAACACCTCGGAGGCGGCGTAGATGCCGTACGCCCGGTGTCCGAAGTAGGCCGAGTTGAGGTAGCGCTCCAGGATCTCCTGTTTGGTGTACTGCTTCTCCACCTCGAGCGCCAGCCGCATCTCGCGCAGCTTGCGGGCGCTGGTCTGCTCGGTGGCCTCCTGCACCTCGAGGGGTGTGGTGGCGCCGTCGCGCTGTGCCATCCGGACGTACTGCATCGTCAGGGTCGAGGCGCCCTGCTGGACGCCGTCGCTCTGGTGGTTGGCGACGAACGCGCGCGCGATGCCCTTGGGGTCGACGCCGTTGTGCTCGTAGAACCGCTGGTCCTCGGAGGCCACGATGGCCTGCTGGATATACGGCGACATCTGCGAGATGGGTACGTACTTGCGGTGCTCCTCGTAGAACATCGTCAGCAGGGTCTTGCCGTCCGCGGCGTACACATAGCTGGTTTGGGCCGGGGGTTTGACGTTGAGCTTGGTCGGCATGGCGTTGAAGGCTTCGGCGCCCTTCTTGGCTCCGAGCCCACCGACGGCAACGAGCGGATAGGCGACCGCCGCCACGACGACACCGGCGATGAGCCCGGCCCGCAGCAACGGAGCGAACCGGCTGGTCGTGGAGAGGGCGCGCTTAATCACTAGCTCAAGTTAGGACATAAGAGGATATGTCCGTACTTGAAAGTGAACAACGTCTACGTCTCATGTTCCTGGAAGCCGGGTACGGTCGTCCGTGTGTTCGAGCTGGGCCATCACGGCGACGTCGAGGTAGGGCCGGGTCTGGTCGACCTGGCGGTCAACGTCCGGCAGGCGCCGCTGCCGCCGTGGCTCGCCTCACCGCTGGCGGCGTCGCTGTCCGCGCTCGGTGCCTATCCCGATGCGGGCCCGGCCCGTGCGGCGGTCGCGGCCCGGCACGGCCTGCCGGCGTCGTCGGTGCTGCTGACCGCGGGCGCGGCGCAGGCGTTCGTCCTGATCGCACAGGCGTTCCGGTCCGCGGCCCGGCCGGTCGTGGTGCATCCACAGTTCACGGAGCCGGAGGCGGCGCTGCTGGCGGCGGGCCATCGGGTCTCCCGGGTCGTGCTGCCGTCCCCGTTCGTCCTGGACCCGTCCCTGGTCCCGGAGTCCGCAGACCTGGTCTTCGTCGGCAACCCGACGAACCCGACCTCGGTGCTGCACCCCGCGTCGGACGTCGCGGCCCTGGCTCGGCCGGGTCGGATCCTGGTGGTCGACGAGGCGTTCGCCGACACCACCCTGGGTCCGTCCGGGTCTTCGGAGCCCGAGTCGCTCGCCTCCCGGACCGACCTTCCGGGGTTGATCGTCCTGCGCAGCCTGACGAAGACGTGGGCGCTGGCCGGTCTGCGCATCGGCTACGCGCTGGCGGCGCCGTCGGTGATCGCGCGGTTGGCCGCGGTCCAGCCCTTGTGGCCGGTCTCGACCCCCGCGTTGGTGGCCGCCGTCGCCTGCGCCGGGCCCGTGGCGGTCGCGGCCGAGCACGCGATTGCCCACTCGTTGGCCGCGGACCGCGCTCACCTGGTGGCCCGCCTGTCCGAGCTGCCCGGGGTGACGCTTGCCGCTGTGCCGTCGAGCTCGTTCGTGCTGCTGCGGATGGCAGACGCGGACAAGGTCCGGCTGGCGCTGCGCGACCGCGGCTACGCGGTCCGCCGGGGCGACACGTTCCCCGGCCTGGGCACGGACTACGTCCGGGTGGCGGTCCGCGACCGGGCGACGACCGACGCGTTCGTCATGGCCCTGAAGGCGACGCTGGCCACCTGATCTTGATCAGTTCAGGTCCGGGCCGCCTGGGGCGGCGAAGCGGGCGACGAAGCGCTTCTGCCAGGGGGTCTCGACCGCGCGGCGGTCGTAGTTCTCGCGGACGTAGGCGACCGCTTCCCGGGCCGGCACGCCGTCGATGATCGCGAGGCAGGCCATCGCGGTGCCGGTGCGGCCGCGCCCGCCGCGGCAGGCCAGCTCGACCCGGTCGGTGGCGGCGCGTTCCCAGGCCTCCTGGAGGGCGCGCCCGGCGTCGGCCGGGTCGCTGGGCAGCCAGAGATCGGGCCAGCGGACCCAGCGGCTCTCCCAGGCGGTGAGTGAGGCTGGCTTGCCGAGCAGATAAAGGCCGAACGTGGGCGGCGGACCCATCGGGTACGCCCGCAGCAGTCCACGCCCGCGGACCAGCCGGCCCGAGGGCAGCCGCAGCACACCGGCGCCGGCTGGATCCCACGAGTCGATCATGAGCCCACCATAATGGCCACCTGCGTGTTCGAGGCTGATTCAGCCGTTTTGCGACGGCACCGCACCGGGCGAGGTTGTGGCCGGCCTCACAGCGCGGCGAGCGCCCGCACGTAGTTGACCTGCTGGTGCACGTGCTGGACCTGGTTCTGGTCGGCGACCGCGATCCGCGCGACGTACTGGTGCCGCCCGTTGGTCACGGTGACCTGCACCGTGCCGCTGTAGACGGTCTCCTTGAAGAGCAGGAACAACAGGCTGAACACCGTCAGGAGACAGAAACCGAAGATCGCCGCGAGTACGGCCCACGTCGGCGTCTTCTGCGTGCTCTGCCAGAAGTCGTTGACCTGCCAGTGGGAGCCGGCGAGCGGGAAGCTGCCGGCCGGCGTGTGCACGAGCTGCGAGGTCACCCGGATCTCGCCGATCTGCGCGACCACGGTGCCGTCGCCGTGCGCGCCGCCGGGCGGGAAAGGACCCGTGACGCCGGGCCCGGCCGGGCTCGACTGAGCCACCGGCGGCCCGCTGGTCGGCTGCGGCGGTGGTGCGTAGACCGGCCCGGGGTCGGACGTCGGGTCGGGCAGCGGACCCAGGTCCGGCGTCGACCAGGGATCGGTCGGCGGCGGAAACTGGCCCGGATCGCCGGCACCCGGCAGCGGCAGCGTCGGCTCTGTGCCCATCACGCAGCACCCTTCGTCGCGGCGGCTCCCCAGGCACCATACTGCGCGGTGCCCGCCACCGCGCGCCGCGACATCAGGTGGTGCCGGCGAGTTGCCGTTCCTGCGGCGGTGCCTCCTCGCGGGGCCCGCGCGCCTCACGCCGGGCGGCCCACCCGAACGCGAAGAGCGTCATCACCGCGAACAACCACCACTGCACGGAGTAGCCGAGGTTGAGCCAGTCGTTCTCGCGGTTGGGCGGCACGGCCGAGAAGCCCTTGTCGACGGCCGGCACCTGGCTGTCGAGCTGGACGAACGCGCCGCGCAGCGGATAGGGCAGCTCGGCGGCGATCCGCGGCACCGCGATGCGCCGGGTCTCCAGCTTGCCCTCGGCGCGGTCGACGCCCGTGCCGCGGCTCTCGGACAGCTTGACGGCGCCGGTCACCGTGACCTGGCCGGTCGGGATCGGCGGGACCTCGGGCTGCGCGTAGGCGCCGCCGCCCGGCACCGCCGGCACCCAGCCCAGGTCGACCAGCACCGCGGAGCCGTCGGATAGTCGAAGCGGGGTGACGATCTCGAACCCCACCTCGTTGTCGACCGTGCGGCCGCGGACCAGCACCACGTTGGCCGGGTCGTAGACACCCGTGGCGGTCACCCGGGTCCACTCGGTCGTGCGCTGCGGCCCCGGACCGGGCGTGCCCGGGCTGCCACCGGGCGCGACCACGGAGTCGAGCGGCACCGGCGTGGCGGTGTCGGTCACGTCGATCCGTTGGTTGACGTCCTTGCGCAGCTCGTAGCGCCCGTGCTGCCAGTTGCCGAGCAGCACCATCACCGTGGCGGCGACCAGCGCGAGAGCGAGGAAGCCCAGCCAGCGGGGGGTCAGCAGGAACCGGTACACGCCAAGAGGCTACTGCGGGGGTATGACGGGTTTGCTGGCGGTCGCCGGACGTACCCCATGCGTCGATGTGTCGTCAGCCTGATGTTGTCGGGCCCATTAGGTATCGTCGGACGGCTCACCAATTTCCGCCAAGGAGTCGCCGATGTCCGCCGTGCCCCGGGTGGTGGTCAGCGCGCCGTCGTCCGGCCATGGCAAGACCGCGCTGGCCGTCGGCCTGCTCGCCGCGTTCGCCGGCCGAGGCCTCACCGCGGTCGGTTTCAAGGTGGGCCCCGACCACACCGACGCGGCCTATCTCGGTGCCGCCGCCGGCAGCCCCGGCCGCAACCTCGACCCGCGACTCGTCGGAGCCCACCGGATCGCGCCGCTGTTCGCGCACGGTGCCGAAGGTCACGACATCGCCGTGGTCGAGGGCACGATGGGCCTGTTCGACTCCCTCGCCGGCCGCGTCGAGACCGACTCCACCGCGGGCGTCGCCGCCGCCCTGCGCGCGCCCGTGATCATGGTCGTCGACGTCGGCGCCATGGGCCAGTCGGTGGCGGCGCTGGTGCACGGCTTCCGTGCCTACGACGAGCTCACCTGGCTCGGCGGCGTGATCCTCAACCGGGTCGCCTCCGACCGCCACGAGCAACTGCTGCGCGAGGCGCTCGACGACATCGGCGTGCCCGTCTACGGCGCGCTGCGCCGCCGCGACCTGCCGTCGACCCTGCCGCCCCGCCACGAGGGCGTCGTGCCCGTCCTTCATCGCGAGGTCGAGGCGCTGCGCGGCATCCGCCGCCTCGGCGAGTCGATCGCCGGTGCCGTCGACCTCGACGGCCTGCTGGCGCTGGCGCGCTCCGCGCCAAACCTGCCGACGACGCCGTGGTCACCGGCGACCGAGCTGGCGGCCACCCCCGACGACACGGCCGCCGTCCTGGTCGGCCGCCGCCCGGTGGTCGCGCTCGCCGGTGGGCTCGAGCTGTCGTTCGCGTACGCGGAGACGCGCGAGCTGCTGGAAGCGGCCGGCGCCACGGTAGTGGCGGTCGACCCGCTCCGCGACGAGCTGCTGCCGGAGGGCACCGACGCGCTGGTCATCGGAGGCGCGCTGCCCGAGGCGTACGCGGAGGAGCTGTCCGCCAACCGCCGCCTCTGTGCGGATGTCGCCGACCTGGCCCGCTCGGGCCGCCCGGTGATCGCCGAGGGCGCCGGCCTGCTCTGGCTCACCCAGGCGTTCGACGGCCGACCGATGTGCGGCGTCCTCGACGCGACCGGGACCACGGGCGACCAGATGATCGTGGGCTACCGCGACGCGACGGCCCGGGCCACCACGGCGGTGGCCGAGATCGGCGCCCGGGTGGTCGGCTACAAACAGCACCGCGGCGTGGTCAGCCCCCGCGCGGGCCAGACACCGGCCTGGACGTGGAACGGCGGCACACCTGAGGGCTTCGTCTGGCGACGGGTGCACGCGTCACAACTCAGCCTGCATTGGGCGGGGTTCCCGGAGATCGCGCGGCGGCTGGTGCTGGCGGCACGTCCCGGTGCGGGTCCTGCGCCGGGTGGGTCGTGGGGTCAGCCGACGGGAGCGGTGCCGGTGATCGGGCCGCGAGCGGAGATCGACTACGGCACGGCACCGACGGAGGCGGCGACCGACGGGCGCGGCTTCCCGGCGGTCGACGGCGCCCCCCGACTGCGCGCGGTCCCCGGCGGCGCGACACCGGAGCCCGCCGGCGAGGGCGCACCCCCCGCGGACCCGCCGCGGCTGCGGGTGGTGCCGCCGCTGCCCGACGACGACGATCCGACGGACGGGCGCGGTTTCGCGCCGCCCGAGCACGTGACGGACGGGTTCGGTTTCGCCGGCGTGCCGGGTGCGCGCGGGGGTGCGGCTGACGGATACGCGTATGTGATGGCCGACGAAGGCCCGGACGGAGCGCGGCGGCAGGCCGGCGGTGAGCCGGGTCGGGAGTTCGGCTTCCCGTTGGGTCGCGGCGGCATTCCGGCGGCCGGGAGCGGGTTCGGCCCGGCTATGCCGGCGTCGGCGGTCCCGACCACTGGCGGGTCTCGCCCGGTCGCCCATCCGCCGCCGATTTCCGACGGCTACGGTCCGTTCGGGCCTGACGCCGCGGCCACCAGCGACCACGACCCGGCCTGGGCCGGGGGCGCATCGGCCCACAGACCTCCGGACGACTTTGGCCCGTTCGGACCCGGCGGCTCGCCGTCCGCCCAGCCGACAGTCGCCCTCGGCGGGCCCGCACCGGCGGCCCAGCCGCACCCGGTCTTCGACGGCTTCGGCCCGTTCGGCGCAGGCGCCCGGCCCGGCTCGACAGCCCAACCAAGCCCGCTCCCAATGAGCCATGACCAGCGCCG
>NZ_BONC01000038.1 GCF_016862515.1 Asanoa iriomotensis | reverse complement strand
GCCGTCCCGCTTGTCGTCATTCCGGAACACCCAGCGGTACGTGATGTCGGCGACCGCGTCCCCATCACTGTCGATATTGATGTCGTAGTTCGCGCCCGGCCGGAAGTAGTAGAAGTTCGGGCCACCGTTGGGCTCCTGGAACGGCAGCCAGTTCGCGACCAGCGTCACCGTGTCCTGCTTGTCGGGGCTCACGAACGCGTACACGTCGGTGTTGTCGACCTGCGGGTCGCCCGCGATCAGCGGCGCCTCCCGGTGGCTGGACGCACCGGCCGTCTCCGACACCAACCCGGCCCCGCCGGTCAGCGCGGCGACCGCGAGCACGGTCGCCGATGAAAAACACGCAATCGAGGCACGCTCCGCCCGCCGGAGCGCTGTTCGTCGCACCATGTGCCAGCCCTTCCCCAGAAGTAGGAAACACCCGCCCAGGCAGACACCTGGCGGACGCCAGTCAACTGGAGACTTCCTGAGAAAATGGGGGAACTCGGGTACCGGCAATCCCGGCCACCGACATCCGATACCGTCGAGAGAACACCCATCCCTGCCCGGCTATGGTCTGGCCTGTGTCGCAGCGCAGATCCGGCCCGCGCGTGCCGAAGCAGCCGGCGGCTCCGTCCTCGGTGACGGAGGCCGTCTCGCCTGATCACGATCTCGAGAACGAGGCGTCGTTCCGGCGGGTGTGGTTCTCGGATTTCGACCTGTCCGGCCAGGAGGCCGATTCGGTCGAGTTCGAACAGTGTCGATTCAGCCGGGCGTCGCTGGCGCGTGCGGTGGTCAACGACGCGTCGTGGACGGACTGCCTGGCCGAGAACTGTGACTGGGCCAATCTGCGGGCGTCGAAGGCGGGCCTGTCGCGGGTGCGGTTGACGACGGTGCGGTTGACGGGTGTGCAGTGGATCGACTGCGGGCTGCGGGACGTGGAGTTCCGGGACTGCCGCATCGATCTGGGTACGTTCCGGTTCTCGTCGTTCCGGGACGTGGCGTTCACCGACTGCAACCTGACGCGGGCGGACTTCACGAACGCGGATCTGCGGGGGGCCGTGTTCTCGGGCTGTGATCTGTCGGGTGCTCAGTTCGCCCAGGCGGAGTGCGACGGAGCCCGGTTCGTCCGCTGCGAGCTGGCCGGGATCGGCAGCGTGACGTCCCTGCGCGGCGCGACGTTGACCTCCTACGATCTCGCGGCGTTGTCGGTCACGTTCGCGGCGGCGTTGGGCATCAGCATCGAGGAATAATCGCGCGGCTCATGTTCGGAGCGCTGGCAGGATGGCGGCGTGATGGTGACCATCGGGACGACCCACCGGCCCGCGACCGATCTCGGCTATCTGCTCGTCAAGCATCCCGAGCGGGTGCACGAGTTCGAGCTGCCGACCGGGCGCGCGGTGGTGTGCTTTCCCGAGGCCGACGAGGCCCGGTGCACCGCGGCTCTGGTGCTCGAGGTCGACCCGTCGGGGCGGCGCGACACGCCGGACGGGTTCACGCTGGGGCGGTTCGTCAACGACCGGCCGTACGCCGCGTCGAGTTTGTTGTCCGCCGCCCTCAACAAGGCGTTCCGCACCGCGATGGGCGGTCGCTCCAAGGATCGGCCCGAGTTGGCCGCCACCGCGATCCCCTTGGACGTGCACCTCCCCGTGCTGCGTTGCCGTGGCGGCGCCGACCTGGCCCACCGGTTGTTCGCGCCCCTCGGCTACGAGGTCGACGCCACCGCCATCGCGCTCGACGCCGAGCATCCCGACTGGGGCGACAGCCCCTACGTCGACCTGAGGCTGAGCGGCACCCTGCGGCTCGCCGACGCCCTGCACCACCTCTACGTCCTGCTGCCCGTGCTCGACGACGCCAAGCACTACTGGGTTTCCACCGACGAGGTCGACAAGCTCGTCCGGGCCGGTGAAGGCTGGCTCGCCGCGCACCCGGAGCGGGAGCTGATCGTGCACCGCTACCTGGCCCACCGCCGCACGCTGTCCGAGCCCGCGCTCGAACGCCTCGCCGAGCAGGACGACCGCGTCGTCGACGACAGTGTGGACGGCGTAGCGCCCGAGGACACCGACGAGGACGCACCCGCGCTGGCCGTCGTCCGCAGGGAGGCCGTCCTGCGGGTGCTGCGGGCAGCGGGCGCGCAGCGCGTGCTCGATCTCGGCTGCGGTCCTGGAGCCCTGCTCGCCGACCTGATGGCCGACCGGCGGTTCACCGAGATCGTCGGCGTCGACATCGCGCCGCGCGCGCTCGCCGTCGCGGCCCGCCGGCTGCGGCTAGACCGGCCCGGTGCGATCGCCGAGCGCGACCGGCAGCGGGTCCAGCTGCTGCAGTCGGCGCTGACCTACCGCGACGCCCGGCTTGCCGGCTACGACGCGGCCGTGCTGATGGAGGTGATCGAGCACGTCGACGAGGCCCGCCTGCCAGCCCTGGTCCGTTCCGTGTTCGGCGCCGCGCGGCCGGGCACGGTGGTCGTCACGACGCCCAACGCCGAGTACAACGCGAACTACGCCGGTCTCGCCGCCGGCACGATGCGGCATGCCGACCATCGGTTCGAATGGACGCGCGCCGAGTTCGAGGGCTGGGCGGCGGGTGTGGCCGCGGAACACGGCTACACCGTCGCGATCGAGGGCGTCGGTGTGGCCGATCCGGACCGTGGCGCACCGACCCAGCTGGCCGTCTTCACCGTCGCGGGAGGCACCGATGACTGAGCTGCCCGTGCCCGCCCTGAGTCTGGTGGCGCTGATCGGCATCTCCGGTTCGGGCAAGTCCACGTTCGCCGGTCGCCACTTCGCGCCCAGCCAGGTGCTTTCCTCCGACGGTTTCCGCGCGATGGTGGCCGACGACGAGAACGACCAGTCCGCGTCCGCCGCGGCCTTCGACGCCCTGCACTACGTGGCCGGCAAGCGGCTCGCGGGCGGGCGGCTCACGGTGGTCGACGCCACCAACGTCCAGGACCACGCCCGCACGAACCTCGTGGCGCTGGCCCGCGCCCACGACGTGCTGCCGGTCGCGATCGTGCTCGACCTGCCGGAGGACGAGGCCTGGGCGCGGACCCAGCGCCGGCCCGACCGCACCTTCGATCGTCCCGTCCTCGCCCGCCAGTCCCGCGACCTCCGCCGCACCCTCAAAAAGCTCAGCAGGGAAGGGTTTCGGACCGTCCACGTGCTGCGCGGTCACGAGGAGATCGAGGCCGCCACGATCCGGCTGCAGCCGCTCTACAACGACCGTCGCGAGCTGGCCGGGCCGTTCGACGTCATCGGTGACGTGCACGGCTGCCGGTCCGAGCTCGAGGCGCTGCTCACCCGCCTCGGCTGGGAGCTCAGCCGCGACGACGCCGGTCGGCCGGTCAACGCCGCGCACCCCGACGGGCGCACGGCGGTCTTCGTCGGCGACCTCGTCGACCGCGGGCCGGACTCCCCCGGCGTGCTGCGGCTCGTGATGGGCATGGTGCGCGCCGGCACCGCGCTGTGCGTCAGCGGCAACCACGAGGCCAAGCTGCTGCGCAAGCTCCGCGGCAAGCAGGTCACCGTCTCACACGGCCTGGCCGAATCGCTGGCGCAGCTCGAGGGCGAGGACGACGCGTTCGTCGCCGACGCGAGCGCGTTCATGTACGGGCTGGTGAGTCACTACATTCTGGACAGTGGGCGGCTCGCGGTGGCGCACGCGGGCATCAAGGAGGAATACCAGGGTCGGGCATCCGGTCGCGTACGCGCATTCTGCCTGTACGGCGACACGACCGGCGAGACCGACGAGTACGGCCTGCCGGTGCGCTACCCGTGGGCCGACGACTACCGGGGCTCGGCCACTGTCGTCTATGGACACACGCCGACGGTCGAGCCGCAGTGGGTCAACAACACGATCTGCGTCGACACCGGCTGCGTGTTCGGCGGGGAGCTCACCGCGCTCCGCTACCCCGAGCGCACCCTCGTCTCCGTGCCGGCGGAACGCGAGCACTACGCACCGGTGCGGCCGCTGGCGCCGGTGGCGGTGCGGGAGCGGCCGGGTGACCTGCTCGACGTCGCCGACGTCCTGCCCGGCTCGGGACGGCGCCAGCTCGAGACGCCGTACGGGCGCATCCCGATCGAGGCGCCGCAGGCGGCCGCCGCGCTCGAGGTCCTGGGCCGGTTCGCCGTCGACCCGCGGTGGCTGATCTACCTGCCACCCACGATGGCGCCCGCGCCGACCGCGAAGGCCGACGGTTACCTGGAGCATCCACGGGAGGCCCTCGAGGGCTACCGGGCCGCCGGCGTGACCCGGCTGATCTGCGAAGAGAAGCACATGGGCTCGCGCGCCCTCGTGCTGGTGTGCCGCGACGAGGCGGCGGCGGAGCGCCGGTTCGGCGTCCGTGGCGGCGAGGCCGGCGCGATCTACACCCGCACCGGCCGGCCGTTCTTCTCCCCCGCGGTCACGGCCGACCTCCTGGCCCGAGTCCGGGCCGCGGTCTCGACCGCCGACCTGTGGGCGGCGCTGGAGACGGACTGGCTGCTGCTCGACGCCGAGATCCTGCCCTGGTCGGCGAAGGCGGGCGAGCTGATCCGCGGCCAGTACGCGACCGTGGGCGCCGCTGCCGGCGCCGCGCTGCCCGCGACGCTGGCCGTCCTCGACGCGGCGCTGGCCCGCGGGCTGGACGTCAAGGAGTTGCGCGACCGCACCCAGACCCGGGCGGAGAACGCCGCGCTGTTCACCGCCGCCTACCGGCGTTACGTGCGGCCGACGGCCGACGTGACGATCGCGCCGTTCGCGGTGCTGGCCGCCGAGGGCGCCAACCTCGCCGGCAAGGACAACGGCTGGCATCTCGCGATGGCCGACCGGCTGGTCGCCGCGGACGGCGCGCTGTTCACGCCGACGGCGCGCGTACACGTGGATCTCGACGATCCGGCGTCCGTGGCGGCGGCCGAGTCGTGGTGGTGCGATCTCACGGCGGCCGGCGGCGAGGGGATGGTCGTCAAGCCGGCGGACGGCCTGCTCCGCACGGCCCGCGGCAGCCTGGTGCACCCCGGCCTGAAGTGCCGTGGGCGCGAATACCTGCGGATCATCTACGGTCCCGACTACACGGCACCGGAGACGCTGACCGGCCTGCGCGGCCGCAACCTGGGCCGGAAACGGAACCTGGCGCTGCGCGAGCACGCGCTCGGACTGGGCGCGCTGGACCGCTTCGCCGCGGGCGAGCCGCTGTGGCGCGTACACGAACTGGTCTTCGGTGTCCTCGCCCTGGAGTCGGAGCCCGTGGACCCGCGCCTCTAACGGATCAGGCGCGGGACCAGCCGCACATAGGCGACCATGCCCAGCACCTCCACCAGGGTCTGCGTGACGACGACCGCCGCGGTCACCTGTTGCGGCAACGCGAGCGCGAGTGGCAACACGACCAGGGAGTTGCGGGTGGCGCCGGTGAAGACCACGGCCCGGCTCGCCGCGGTGTCGAGTCGGAAGGAGCGGGCCACGGCCCGGCCCACGAAGGCCATCACGACCAGGAACACGACGTAGAAGGGGACCACGCCGAGGACCTTGGTGACGTCGCCGGTCAGCTTCGGGACCTGGGAGGCGACCACGACGAACAGGGTGGCGGCCATCAGCGGCACCATCGCCGTGCCCAGCGTGCCGGCGGCCCGGGCCGTCCGGGCCTGGGTGAGCCAGGCCAGGCCCAGTGGGATGACGATCAGGAACAGGAACGCCCTGAGGAACGGGCCCGCTTCGACCGTGTCGACGAGACCGTTGCCGAGGAACAGCAGCAGGAACAGCGGCAGCAGCGCCATCTGCACGAGCAGCAGCAGGGGTGTCGCGGCCAGCAGTCGCCGGCTGCTGCCGCCCGCCAGGCCGCTGAACACGATCACGTAGTCCACGCAGGGTGTCAGGAGCACCAGCAGCACGCCCAGCCGCACCGCTTGATCGGCGGGGAGGAACAGGAACATCGCGGCGACCACCAGGGGTACGACCACGAAGTTGACGGTCAGCGCCGCGGCCAGGAACCGCCCGTCCCGCAGTGAGCGGAGCAGGTCCCGGGCCGGCACCTGGAGGAACGTGACGTAGAGCAGGGCGCCGAGCACCGGGTTGATCACATGCTCCAGGCCGGGGCCCGCGCCCGGCGCCGCCCAGCCGACCAGCACACCGGCCGCGATCGGACCGAGATAGACGGCGATCTGATGCCGCTCCACCGCCATCACGGCGCAAGCCTACTGACCTGCGGGAATCACCCCGGCGGCGATGCAGCGGGATCGGCCAGGTCGGCGAACGGCATCGGGCAGGCTGGGCAGGTGCAGTGGGTCAGGCTGTCGCACTCGGCCGCGAGGATCTCTTCGAGACTGCCGCGGATCGCCCGCAGGTCGGTGATCTTCTCGTCGACCTCGGCGAGCTTCGCGCGGGCCCGGGCCCGCAGGTCGGCGGTGGGATGGCGGCGGCGCCCGGTGTCGAGGAGCTCGGCGACCTCGTCGAGGGTGAAGCCGAGCCGCTGCGCCGCCTTGATGACGGCCAGCAGGGTGACGGTCTCCGGTGGGTACGCGCGGTGCCCGCCGATGCTGCGGGCCGGCTCCGCGAGCAACCCGCGGCGTTCGTAATAGCGCAGGGTCTCGACGTTGACACCGGCGCGTTCGGCGACCTCACCGGTCCGCAGGCCGTGCGCCGCCATCACGCCGCCTCGGCCAGCCGCGCCAGGCCGTCCAGGACGTCGGCGTGGCTCGCCGGCACCTCGACGTCGAGCGTCACGATGTCCAGGCCCGCGGCGGTCACCGTGAACCCGAAGAAGGCGCAGCAGCCGCTCTCCCGCGCGGCGAGATCCCGCACCGCCTCTTCGAGGCCGGGCCCGCCGCGCAGGGTGATCCGTGCGTGCCGGTCGTCGATCCGGTCGACCGACTCGGCGGCGCCGGCGAACAGGGACTGGAATTCCGCCACCCGCAGCGGTTGCTCGGCGCTTGGCAATGAGCATTCATCCGGGACGAGGAAGGACATGACTCGACGGTAAACCCGTACCCAGGTACGGAATGCAAGTCCTCGAACGGGCCGGCGGCCGGAGCCTGGGTGGCTCCGGCCGCCGGCCGCGGGATCACACGGGGATCACAGGCGCGCGCACTGACCCGAGGCCGGGCCCGCCACGCTGTTGGGCCGGCTCTCGTTGATCGGGGCCGGAGTGTTGCCCGAGCAGGACAGCGGGCCGCCGACGGTGTTCGCGGCGACGACGACCGGCTGGCTGCCGGTGTTGCCGGTGACGCTGATCGGACCGCCGACGGTGACCGAGTCGATCCTGACCCCGCCGGTGCTGTTGGTGATCGACACCGGGCCGCTCACCTTGCCCTTGACGATCTTCACGTCGCCGGCGGCGCCGGTGACCGAGATCGAGCCGGACACCGTGGCGCCGGCGAGGTCGAACAACACCGGGCGGGTGGCGGACACCGAGCCCGCGATGGTGCCGCCGGTGACCACCAGCGAGGCACCCGCCTCGACCTTGACCGGGCCCCCGATCGTGGCGTTCTCCAGGCAGGTCACGCCGGCGGTGACGGTCACCGGCTTGTCGTGCCGGCCGGTGATCGTCGTGGTGCACTGCGGGCCGGCCTGCCCGATCGCCGACCGCGGCTGGGTGTCCGCGGTGACCGGCGAGTTCGCGGCGAAGTAGCTCACCAGCATGGTGAGGTCGTTGTCGCCGGTGGTCGCCGGGTCGGTGCCCTTGCCGAGGGTGGTGAAGTTGTCACCGCCGGCGGCGAGGAACGAGTTCACCGTGACCCGGTACGTCCCCGACGGGTCGAGCGGCGTGCCGTTGAGCTTGACGGAGGTGATCCGCGAGCCCTTCGGCGCTTCCGGGTCGTAGGTGTAGGTGAAGCCCTTCGACACACCCAGCCACAGCACGGGGCGGGACGCGCCGTCAGGCTGCCACTGCTCCTCCAGCACCTGCTTGATCTGGGCACCGGTGTACGACTTGGTGACCACGTCGTTGGCGAACGGCTGGACGGCGAAGGCGTCGGCGTACGTCACCGTGCCGTCGGTCCGGTAGAGCAGGTCGGCCCGCAGACCGCCGGGGTTCATGAACGCGATCTGCGCACCGCCCCGGCCGGCGTCCTTGGTGCCGGCGAGCTGCACGTCGGCGATGAGGTTGCCCAGCGCCGACTCCTTGCCCCGGTCCTCGTTGCCGTTGGTGTAGGCCCGCTTGACGTCCGCGGTGATCGCACCGAGCCGCTGCTTGCCCAGCTCGGCCGCGTTGGTCTTGGCGGCGGCCACGATGCCGGCGACCGTCGCGTCCTGCGGCGCGCCGACCACGTCGACCAGCTCGGCGTCGGCAGCGGTCACCGAATCCGTGTTCGGGTCGAAGGTCAGGTTGACCTTGCCCAACCGCAGGCCGTAGTCCTCGGCCTGGACCACCGGACGCAGCTTGTCCGATCCGGGGACCGGGAGCTTGAACGCGTACGGCTGGTGGGTGTGACCGCTGAAGATCGCGTCGATCGTGGCGTCGACCCGGGTGAACTTGCCGAACACCGGGTCGTTGGCCAGTGCCTCGGCGGAGGTGATGTTCTCCGTCGCGGCGCCCTCGTGCGCGAGCAGCACCACCACGTCGGCCTCGCCGTTGTCCGGGTTGCCGTCCTTGAGCTGTCCGGCGACGAGGTTGGCCTCGGCCACCGGGTCGCGGAAGGACAGACCGGCGATGCCGTCGGGGCTGACCAGCGATGCGGTTTGCGCGGTCACCACGCCGACGAAACCGACCCGCACGCCGCCGATGGCGCTCACCGAGTACGCCGGCAGCGCCCGGGCGTCGCCCCGGTACACGTTGGCGCCGAGGTACGGGAAGTCGGCGCGGTCGGACACCCGGCCGGTGAGGTCGGCCATGCCCTTGTCGAACTCGTGGTTGCCCACCGCCGAGGCGACCAGGCCGGCCGCGTTCAGCGCGTCGATCGTCGGGTTGTCCCCGTCGATCGCCGAGATGAAGGTGGACGCGCCGATGTTGTCACCCGCGGAGACGAACGCGGTGTTCGGGTTCTGCGCCCGCAGCTGACCGACCAGGCCGGCGAGCTGCGCGGCACCGCCGGCGGGCTGACCACCCACGGTGGCCGGGGACTCCAGCCGGCCGTGGAAGTCGTTGATCCCCAGCAGTTGGAGGTTGACCGGCTTCTCCGTGGTGGAAAGGCCCACGACGATCGGGTTGTGATCGCTGGCCCGGTAAGGGTTCGGGTCGTAGAAGGCGGACAGGCCGTCGTACTGGAACGCGAACGACTCGACCGCGTTGATCTGCCACACGTCGACGCCGGTGACCCGCGACGCGAGCGACGGCGTGGCCAGAGCGTGGTCGAGCGAGCCGGACTCGCCACCGAAGACGTAGGTGGCGTTGCCGGTGTTGTTCAGATCCTTGAGGTCGGCCTGGTAGAGGACCTGCATCGGGTCCTCCTGGGTGTACGCGTTGAGATCGCCGAGCACCAGGACGTCCTCGGAGCCGCTGTCGACCTTGAGCCGGTCGACGAACGCGGCCAGCGCGGTGGCCTGCCGGACCCGGTCGCCGTTGAAGCTGCCCTGGCCGGTGTCGGCGTTGTCGCCGGTGCCCGTGCCGCTCTTGGACTTGAGGTGGTTGACCACCGCGGTGAAGGTGAGACCCCCGGCGGTGAAGGTCTGCGCGATCGGCTCGCGCGCGTTGAACCAGACGGTCTCGTCGGCGATCGACCGCGCCGGGCCCTTGGGCTGGACCTTGGCCGGCTTGAAGATGATCGCCGTGGTGATGAAGTCCTGTTCGGAGGGTCCGGGCAGCTCGGCCGGGCTGCGGACGTAGTCCCAGGTACCGGTGCCGTCCTTGGCGTTGAGCGCGTTCACGAGGCGCTTGAGCGCCTGCTGCGGGTCGGCGGCGTCGAACCGGACCGAGTTCTCGATCTCCTCGAGCCCCACCACGTCGGCACCCAGGGCGCTGATCGCGGAAACGATCTTCGCCTCCTGCTTGACCAGCCCGGCCTCGTCCGTCGCACCGCGGGCGTCGCCGCCGAAGTGCACGAAGTAGTTGAGGACGTTGAAGCTCGCCACCCGGATGTCGCCGCCGACGTTGGCCGGGGCGGCGGTACGCGGGTTGGTGGCCTTGAAGGTGGTGCGGACGGCCGTCGGGGTGTCCGCGCTGACCGGCGTGGTCGGCTGGAAACGCCACTCGTTGAAGCCGTACGACAGCACGACCGGGCCGAACGCCTCCACCGAGTCACCCACCCGCAGCGGGTTCTCCTTCGACAGGTACGGCGGCAGCAGCCCAGCGGTCGACAGGTTCGTCGTCTTGGCGTCGTCGATCAGGATCCGGCGCGCCTTGTTGTCGGCGGCCACCTGCTTGGCGGCGTCCGAACCCGGGCGGGCCACGTCGTTCGGCGAGAAGGCCACCTTGTCGCCGGCCGCGAGCACGACCTCGCCGTACCGGTTGGTGTTGTACACCTCGGACACGGTGAACTGACCGACCGGAGCCACCAGCATCGACTCCACCGACTCGCGGGCGTCCTCGGCCAGCGGCAGGCTCAGCGCCACCGGCGCCGGCAGGGTCGCGTCGTGCGCACAGATCTGCACGTCGGTCTTCGCGGCGGTGCTCAGCTGGGTCAGGCCCGAGTATTCGGTCGCCGTGCCGCTGACCCGGACCCGGTCGCCGATCGCGACCGCCGGGTGGTTCGCGGCGTTCGTGCCGAGGTAGACGAAGACGGCATCGGAGGCGGTGCCGGCGGCCACCGGACGGTCGCCACCGCTGCCGGCGGTCTGCACGAACACGCCGTTGTAGCCACCGGTGCGGTGGTCGGCGGTAACCACGCCCTCGACCGTGACCCGGTTGCCGGTCAGCGGCGTGGCGCTCCCGGTGCCCTGGACCTCAGCGATGGTGCGGTCGACGGTAACGGTGCAGCCGACCTCAGGGTCGGGCTCCGGCTCCGGATCCACGACCGCGTTGAGGGCGCCGAAGGTGCTCGCCGCCGGGGGGTTCCACTTGCCGTTGACCTTCTGAAGCGACTGCCCGACCGGGGTGGCCGTGCTCTCCTTGACCAGGATGTCGGTGCCCGTCATACCGTCGGCCGGGCCGCCGATGGCGGCGAAGGTGCCGCCGTAGGTGAGGAACTCCGTCACCGAGCCCGTCGGGGACACCAGCGCGACCCCGTCGGGGTCGCCGTTCTGGATGCCGTTGACCGGGTAGTTCGCGACGACCACACCGGCGGCCGGCACGGTGTCGCTCAGCGTCCGGGTGTTGTAGGCGGCACCGTTCCCGCCGTTGTAGAGGACGATCTGCCAGCCGCTCAGGTCGAAACCGACCGGCGCTTCGATCTCGATCGCCTCACCGACGTCGGTGCCGGCGTTGTCGTAATGAATCTCGCTGACGAAGGGTGCCGTCGCCGCCTCTTCGGCCAGCGCCGATGCGCCGCCGGTCAGGAGGAGCGCACTGCTTGCGACGAGGACGCCGAAGACGTCTTGTATTCGTTTGCGCCGGTTCCAGTCCATCAAACTTGGCCTTCGATAGAAATCGTTGAGGGGCTGGACAATAGACGATCTTTCTGTCCGCGCAAGCTGTGACGCGGACGGGGCCGCCGACGCTGGTAGAGGGTGAAGATGGGATGGCAGCGGGGGGCCGTTCTGCTGGTGGCGGTGGTCGGTGGGCTGCTGGTCGCCGGTCCGGCCGAGGCGCAGACGGTCAAGTCAGGCTCACTGAGCTTCAGCGGAGACAACGGCGACTACATCACCCAGGGCGACTCGTGGGCGTACTCCACCGGCAACGGCGACGGGCTGACCGTCTCCAGTTCCAACGGCAGCACGGTGGCCGTCTCGGTCAACGCGTACAACGGCGACTGGTGGACGCTCACCTTCGACGCGCCGGGCACGCAGCAGCTCACCGCGCGCACCTACAGCGCCGCGCACCGGTACCCGTTCAACGGCACCGGCCCCGGGCTGGACCTGAGCGGCGAGGGCCGCGGCTGCAACGAGCTGACCGGGTCCTTCACCGTCACCAAGGCGATCTTCGGCGCCGACGGCTACGTGCAGGCCTTCGACGCGACGTTCGAGCAGCACTGCGAGGGCGGGACCCCGGCGGCGAAGGGCCGGGTCCACATCGCGAACGCGACGGCACCGCGCACCTCGACCGCCAAGCCGCAGACCACCACGACCAAGCCGAGCACGTCGACGGCCAAGCCGCGCACCAGCGCGACCAAGGCGCCGGCCAAGCCGCGCGGCACACCGACGGCCAAGCCGACCCCGGCTCCGACGGTCGGGCCGAGCGACGCCGGAGTCGCCGGCGGCCAGACCACCGCCGGCGAGACCCGGCTGGTGGCGGCGCTGATGAACGACGGCACCTTCGTGCGCCGCGCGTTGCTCGGGTTCGGCGTCATCGCCTTGCTGGGCCTCGCCGTCGCCGGCCTTCTCGTAGCCGGCATCGTCAGACACGTCCGCGGTGGTTGACGTGGAGGTAGCCGAGGCCTGGGCGCGGGTCGAGGCCGGCCTGGGTCGCGTCCTGCCGGCTTCGCTGAGCCAACTCCAACCCGGGGCGCGGCCGGAAGCGATCGACGCGATGGAGTCGGCGCTGGGTGTGACCCTGCCGCCGGACTTCCGCGCCAGCCTGCTGATCCACGACGGCACGGCGTGGACCAACCCGGGCACGGGCCGACCGAGCCCGATCCCGCTGGAATACCTCTACGACACCACCGGCATCGTGGCGGCGACCCGCATGTGGCGCGACAACTACGACCCGGACCTGGCCTTCGACGCCGGCCCGGTGCGCGCGGTCGTGGGCCTGCCGAGCGCGGTCCTGGTGGGCGACATGAACGGCGACGTGCGCTGGTACCTCGACCTCGACCCGCCACCGGGCGGCACTCCTGGCCAGGTGGTCCGGGTCGACATCGAATGCGAAGAGTGGGACGTGCTGGCTCCATCATGGACGGGGCTGCTGCTCCGCTATGCCGACGACCTGCACCGGCACGCGACCGACCCGGCCAACTCACCCCTCGACATCGACCAGGGCCTCGGCCCGGCCTGCGAATGGGGCAGGAAGATTCGCTGACCGCTCGAGCAACCTGGATCGCGGCGCGTTACGTCCCTTGGACATGAACCGGGACGCCGAGAACGAGTATCGCGAGTTTGTGGCCTCTCGGCTGGACTCCCTGCGGCGAATGGCCTATCTGCTCTGCCGGGACTGGCACACCGCCGACGATCTGGTCTCCATCACCATCGGCAAGCTCTATCGCAACTGGCGGCGGGTCGGTGACGCCCGCAACGTCGACGCGTACGTGCGGCGGGTGCTGACCCACGCCTGGCTCGACGAACGGCGCCGGCCGTGGCGGCGCGAGCATTCCGTCGACGAGCTGCCCGACCAGGAGGCGCGGGTCGCCGAGCCCACCGTCGCCGACCGGGAGGTGCTGCTCCACCTGCTCGCGCAGCTTCCGCCCCGGCGGAAGGCGGTCGTCGTGCTGCGTTACTACTGCGACCTGTCGGTGGAGGAGACCGCCGAGATTCTCGGGATCACGACCGGAGCGGTCAAGAGCCAGGCCGCGCGTGCGCTGGAAGCCCTGCGCCTCCTGGCAACGACATCAACTGGGGGTACGGCGTGACCTACAAGCAACTCTTCGACGAGGCCATCGGTGAGGTCCCGCCGTCGTCCGTCGACGTCGATCGCGTGGTGGCGCGCGAGGGCCGACGGGCTCGCGGCAGGCGGATCGGCGCAGCGACGCTCGCGGCCGTGGCAGTGCTCGCGGCGGCCGTCGGCGTCGGCACGCTCCGGAGCGATCGCCCGGCGCCCGCACCGGCCAACCGGTCGGCCGAGCCGCTGACGGACCAGCAGCGGGTCACCACCGCGATGCTCGCCGCCCTCGACCACGAAGCTCCGGGACTGTTCTGGGTGACGGCCGGGGACGAGGATCCGGACACGTGGGACGGCCCGACCACCACGCAGCCGGTGTGGCGGGTCCGCGAGTTCTCGCACCTGTCCGCCGCCGGCTGGTTCGGCTGGGGCGTGGCCGCCCACGACGACGTGCGGGCCAGGGTGTCCATCGAGATCGTCGAGACGAAGAAGGCCGCGTGGACCGAACAGGACACCTGCGAGAGAACCACGCTGGACTGCACCCTCACCCACGGACCCGACGGTGAACGCATCCGGTCCATCGACTTCCAGGTCCGTATGACCCAGCCGCCAGACGGCCCGTACAGCCGGATGATCGAACGAACGGTGACGGTCTCTCGACCCGACGGGATCGTGGTGACGGTGCGGGTGCGAAGCGCCGAGGACAAGTCCCTGCTGACCCCGGCGGAGCTAACCGGCGTCGCGCTGGCCGTGCGATAGCGGAAGCGGGGGCCACGTCCGACGGACGTGACCCCCGCGAAACGGCTAGCCGGCGAACCGGGATTTCAACTGCGCCATCGTGTTGGCGTCGACCGCGGCCGCCGGGCCATGGTACATCGCGTTGTAGAGCAGGTTGAACTGCGAGCGGGGCAGCGTGCGGAAGGTGATCTCGCTGCCGTACGTCACGACCTGGCCCTTGCCGACCGTGAACGACACCACGTTGGCGTCGCCCCGGATGTGCTCGGCGCCGCGTAGGTAGCCGCTGGCCAGCACCTCGCCTTCGGCCGGGTAGCTCGACACCACCTCGCCACCGTCACCGGTCAGCTCCCACGACGACGTGTTGTAGAGCCAGACCGGCCACGACTCGGGCATGCCCCAGGCGACCGGGTTGTCGGCGTCGAACGTCTGGTGCAGCAGGCTGCCACCGGTGGTGAACTGGTCCTCGTCGTCCGGCACGCCGGGCTTGATCGGCAGGTCGAGCAGTTCCTGCGCGGTCTCGACCGAGCCGCCGATCGCCAGCAGGGTGCCGCCGTCACGGACGAACTGCGCCAGCTTGGCCCACCCCTGCTCCCCCACGCCGTAGGCCCAGGAGTACCGCTCGTCGTACCGCGCGGGGTCGAGACCCTCGACGATGTCCTCCTGCGACACTCCGGACGAGATGACGATCGTGTCGTACAGCTCGCTCAGGGACTTCCGCGTGAAGTCCTGCGCCTCGACGACGTCGTAGTTGACGCCGTACTCGTCGAACTGCCACATGTCCCAACCGCCGGGCATGTTCCCGACCCCGCGCAGCAGGCCGACCCGGGTCCTGGGCTTGAGCTGCACACCCGCGACCGCCGGCGCGCGGTCCACCGCGGTGACCGGGATCCCGACCTTCGCCGAGGCGGTCGCCAGGACGTTCCGGGCCTGGCCGGTCGCCGGCACGACGTAGGTGCCGGCCGGGTAGCCGTCGAAGGCCGCCGCGGCACGGAAGGTCGTGACGTTGGCGTCCTGCAGGGCCGAGACGATCTGGACCGTGCCGTACGACTCGGGCCGGACCAGGTAGGCGCCCTTGCCGCCGGGTGCGCGCGGCATCGTCACGGGTGCCGGCCGCACCGAGCCGACCCGCTCGAGCTGGGCCTGGAAGGGGGTCATGACCTCGGTGACGGAGACGCCGAGCTGCAACGGCAGGCTCGTCGTCGCCTCCGCGTACGGCAGCAGCACCGGGCACTCGCCGCAGTCCCGGACCTCGGGGTACTTGTCGGTGCCGAGCACCTGGTGCGCCCAGTTGCCGCGCGGCTGCTTCATCCGGATCACGTGTGAGCCGGCCTCGTAGCGCTTGCCGTCCGCGACGAACGCCGACCGCGCGCGCTCGATCTCCACGTCCGTCCACTCCAGACGCTGGAGAAGTTCGTAGGTGGCGTACGGGTCGCGCTGCTTGGCGTCGACGACGAACGCGTAGGTGCCCGACGGGACGCCCTTGGTCAGGTACTCCTGCGGCACCGCGAACAGGTTGTCGTAGAGCAGCTTGTCGCCGTTGTCCGCGGTGTACTCCATGCCCGCGTACGTGGCGGTCTTCGCGTAGTCGACGATGTCGGCCAGCGTCCAGGTGGTCGACCGGTACGGCTCGATCAGGTTCATCCGGGCCTGCTGCGGCCCGAGCGGACGTCCGTCGCGCGAGACCTGCGGGTACGCGTAGTCCGTCACCGAGGCGATCTCGGTGAGGTAGATGCCGGCGCCGGTGAACGGGAAGTACCCGCCGGGCTGCTCCAGGGTCCAGAAGATGTGGTAGTCGCCGCTGCCGACGCCGGTCTTGCCTTCGGCGGCGAGCGCGCGGGCGGCGTGCTGCCCGATCGCGGCGACCGAGGAGCTCATGTTCGCCGGCACGTTCTCGCTGGTGATGCCGCCGTACGGTGGCACGAAGATCCGGCTGCCGGAGTTGCCCTTCTGGTGCATGATGTGCACCATCGCCGGCCGGTACTTCTTGATCAGCCCGAGCCGGTACTGGGCCTCGACCTGCGTGAACATCGTCCAGTCACGGTTGTCGTCGTGGCCGGTGTACTTGTGGTAGAGGTCCGGGTAGGTCCGCGCCAGCGACGTGCCGGCGGTCCGGTTGAAATGGTCGATGATCAGGTGCTGCCCGTCGGGGTTCTGCGAGGGCACCAGCACGACGACCGAGTTGTTGAGGATCTTGCGGGTGAAGTCCGAGTCCTCGGTGGCCAGGCGGTGGACGATGTCGTTGATCGCCTGCCCGTTGCCCACCTCGCTGGAGTGGATCGTCGCCTCGAGGTGGTAGAACGGCACACCCTCCGCCGCCAGCCTGCGCGCCTCCTCGGGGCTGGTGCGGCGCGGGTCGGCGAGCTTCTGGTTGATCTCGACCAGGCGGTCGAGCCGGCGCAGGTTGGCGGGCGAGCTGATGAGGACGGTCCCGTACTCGTTGCCCATCGTCGTCGGCCCGACAGCCTTGTAGTCGACGCGGTCGGACCGCTCGGCGATCAGCTTCATGTACCGGAGCACGTCGGGATAAGCGGCGAGCTTTCCTTCCGCGCCCATCTTGAAGCCGAAGTGCTTCTCGGGGGTGGGAATGGCGGCCCGGGCGGCCGCGGCCGACGGGAGCAGGCCCGGGCCGGCGGTGGCGGTGGGTGCGGAGGCGGTGGCGGCGACCAGCGCCAGCAACGCCGCGCAGGCACCGTACAAGATGGATGGACGGGTCTTGGGCATCGGCGAACCTTCCGACTCGACATCGGTCGTCATAGATCGACGGTGTCCGAACCGTAGCCGTGCGCGACCGCCGCCAGATGCGCTGCGGTGTTCGCGTTTGTTCGCTTTCGTTTCGCGGCGCGGAAAGCTCAAGAATGGCTCAACATAAGCGCGCAGGGCTTCAGCGGAAGTGGTCGGGGCAGCGACGATCGTCGAGGTGTCGAGGCCACGGCTGCGCGCGAACGCACTGGCACCGTTGCTCACCGACCGGTCCGCTCGCGGGATCGCGGACCGGCTCGGTGATCTCATCCACACGGGCGAGCTCGCCGAAGGGCTGCGCCTGCCGACCGTGCGCGCGCTGGCCGCCGCGCTGCACGTGGGTCCCACGACGATCGCCTCGGCGTGGGCGCAGTTGCGGGCGCGCGGGCTGATCCACTGCGACCGGCGGCACGGCAGCTTCGTGCGCGGTCCGGGGACGCTGGCGGGCCGGCGTTTCGCGAGCCTGGTGCCGCCGCCGGTCCGGCTCGACCTGGCCACCGCATTCCCGGACCCCGACCTGCTGCCCGACCTCGCCGGCCCGATGGCCGCCGCCGTGGCGGGCGCGCACTGGCGGACCTATCCGGCGGACACGATGGACGCCGACCTGGCGGCGGTGCTGCGGGCGACGTGGCCCTTCGACGCTGAGGACTTCACCGTCACCAACGGCGCGCACGACGCCGTGCACCGGGTCGCCGGTGTCGTGCTGCGTCCCCACGACCGCGTGCTCGTCGAGGAGGTCGCCGCCGCGTCGCTGCTCGACATCGTCGAGGACCATCGCGCGCGGGCGGTGCCGGTGCGCTGCGACGACGAGGGGCCGCTGCCGGACGCGCTCGCGGCGGCGCTGGCCACCCGGCCCGCGATGGTGCTCCTGCAGACCCGCATGGCCAGCCCGTACGGCCACGCGCTGTCGGGCCGCCGGGCGCAGGCGCTGGCGCCGGTGCTTGCCGGCCACGACATCGTGATCCTCGAGCAGGACACCGCCCACGAGCTCGCGCCGACGCCGGACGTGTCGCTCGGCGAGTTCCTGCCGGACCGGACCCTGCTCGTCCGGAGCTGGAACAAGTCGCACGGTCCGCACCTGCGGGTCGGCGCGCTGGCCGGGATCGGCCGGGTGGTCGCACGGGTACGCGCCCGGCAGAAGGCCAGCGGCGGGTGGCCGTCCGTGCTGACCCAGCGGGCGCTGGCCCGGATGCTGACCGATCCGGCGACCAGGGCGACCATCCGGCGGGCCCGGTGCGCCTACCGCCAGCGCCGGCAGCAGTTGGTCCAGGCGCTGCGCGAGCACGGCCTGCGGCCCACCGGGATCGCCGGGCTCTCGGCCTGGGTGCCGGTCCGCGACGCCGCGGCCGCGATCCGCTCCCTCGCGCAGGACGGCATCGGCATCGCCTCGGGAGCGCCGTTCACAGTGGACGGCGACGGCCGGTCGCACGTCCGGATCGCCACCACGTTGCTGCACGACGAGCATGCCCGGATCGCCCGCGCTCTGGGCGAGGCCCACCATGCGTAGCTATGCTCAGCGGTCGTGGAGGACGAAGCCGATCGGGTACGCGTTTCCGACCGCGAACGGGAGCAGGTGGTCGACCTGCTCGGGCGGGCGGCCGCGGAGGGCCGGCTGACGCTGGACGAGTACGCGGACCGGGCGGCCGACGCACACGCGGCGCAGACCCGCGGCGAGCTGGCCAAACTCACCGACGACCTGCCGGTCCCGGCGGTGCCGACCGCGCTCGCGCCGTTGCCGTCCCAGCCGCCGGTGCGGATGGTCGCTGTCTTCGGCAACGAGTCCCGCAAGGGCCACTGGGTCGTGCCGGCCCACCTGCGGACCTACTCCGTGTTCGGCGACTGCCACCTCGAGCTTCAGGAAGCCCAGCTCCAGGCCCCGCTGACCACGATCGAGGTGACCGCGGTCTTCGGCGCCGCGACGATCTTCGTGCCCGAAGGGGTGGAGGTCCGCCTGACCGGGCCGGCCGTCTTCGGCAGCAAGGAGTCGAAGCTGCGCGGCATGCCCCGCCCGGGCGGCCCGGTGCTCGAGGTCAAGGTCAAAGTGGTCTTCGGCTCGGTGACGGTCCGCCCGCCCCGCAAGCGCTAGATCGTGAACCCGCCGTCCACGTTGACGGTCGCGCCGGTGATGTAGCGGCCGCCGTCGCCGGCGAGGAACGCCACGGTCGCCGCGACGTCGTCCGGGCTCGCGTAGTGGCCGAGCGCGGTGAAACCGGCGATCAGGCCCGCGTTCGGCCCGCCTGCCGGGTTGGAGTCCGTGTCGGTCGGGCCGGGGTTGACCAGGTTGACCGTGATCGCCCGCGGCCCCAGCTCGCGGCCGAGCGCCTTGGTCAGGCCGACCAGCGCGGTCTTGCTCATCGCGTACAGCGCGAAGCCCGGGAAGACCGCGCGTTCGGCCATGTTGCTGCCGATGTTGATGATCCGGCCGCCGGCCGGCATGTGCCGCACGGCCGCCTGCGTCGCGATGAACGGCGCCCGGATGTTGACCGCCACGGTCTGCTCGAACTCCGCGAGCGTCAGCCCGTCGAGCGGCCCGGTCAGGTAGGCGCCGGCGTTGTTGACCACGATGTCGAGCCGGCCGAGCTCGGCGGCGGCCCGGTCGACCGCGCCGATCAAGGCGGCCGGGTCCGCGCTGTCGGCCCGCACCGCGGCGGCCCGCCGACCGGCCAGCCGGACCTCGTCGGCCACGGCGTCCGCGCGCATCTTGTCCTGCTGAAACGTGAGGGCGACGTCGGCACCGAGCCGGGCGAGCCGCACCGCCACCGCGGCGCCGATCCCGCGACTGCCGCCGGTCACCAGCGCCACCTTGCCATCGAGCGTGTTGTTCATGGACACCAGCCTGCTGGGCCGGAGGTGCGCCGTCTGGCGCCCATCGGACATCGCGTTGAGCTGGTGTGCCGCTCCGCGGCCGGTCGACACTGAGTGGGCACCGATTGGGCGGTTTCTGGCCTGGTGAGTGAGCACCGCGGGCGCCCACCGTCAGGCACGACGAGGGGGAGGTGCACGATGGCGGAGATTCTCGTGCTCGGTGCCGGTCTCACGGGTCTGGCCACGGCGACGCTGCTCGCGCGGGACGGGCACGACGTCACGGTCGTGGAGCGGGACCAGGCGCCGGCACCCGTGCCGGAGCAGGCGTGGGACGGTTGGCAACGCCAGGGCGTCAACCAGTTCCGGTTGCCGCACTTCATGCTGCCGCGGTGGTGGGCGGTGGTGCGCGACGAGCTGCCCGGCGTGACGGAGGCGCTGCTCGCGGCCGGTGCGCTGCGGTGCAACCTGCTGGAGTTGCTGCCTGAGACGCGGCGCGGGGCGGTGCGCCCCGACGACGAGCGGTTCGACACCGTCACCGCCCGGCGGCCGGTGCTCGAAGCGGTCCTGTCGGCGGCGGCCGAATCCGCGGGCGTCACGGTCCGCCGGGGCGTCGCGGTCACGGGGCTCACCACCGACGGGCGCGGCGGGGTGCCGCACGTGACCGGCGTGCTGACCGCCGCCGGCCGGCCCATCCGCGCCGACCTGGTCGTCGACTGCGGCGGCCGCCGGTCGGCCCTGCCGGCGTGGCTGGTCGCGGCAGGCGCCCAACCTCCCGTGGAGGAACGGGAGCCGTGCGGGTTCGTCTACTACGGCCGGCACTTCCGCGGTGAGCTGCCCGCGCTGCGGACCAACCTGCTCCAGGCGCACGACTCCATGGGCGTGCTGACCCTGCCCGGCGACAACGGCACCTGGAGCGTCGTGCTCGTGACGCACGCCCGCGACAAGGCGATGCGCGCGCTGCGCGACCCGGCGTGCTGGGATCGGGCGCTGGCCCTGTACCCCTACGCCGCCGAGTGGGCCGACGGTGAGCCGATCACCGGCGTCGACGTGATGGCCGGCATCGAAGATCGCTACCGGCGGCTGGCGGTGGACGGCGCACCGGTCGCGACCGGCGTCGTCATGGTCGGCGACGCCTGGGCCTGCACCAACCCGTCCGTCGGTCGCGGCGCGGCGATCGGTCTGCTGCACGCGCGGTTGCTCCGGGACACCCTGCGCGAGGTCGATCCGGCGGAGCACGACAAGCTGGCGCGCCGGTTCGACGAGGTGACCGCACGGGTGATGGAGCCGATGTACCGCGCGACGATCTGGCTCGACCGGCACCGGCTCGCCGAGCTGGAGGCGGACCTGGCCGGACTGCCCTATCGGCCCGACGATCCCAGGTGGGGTGCCAGCAAGGCGCTGTTCGCGGCCAGCCTGCACGACCCGGACCTGACCCGCGCCTACAGCGCGCTCTCGTCGTTCATCGCCGGCCCGGACGAGGTCTTCGCGACGCCGGGCGTACGCGAACGGGTTGTCACGCTCGGCGGCGGGGCGCCGCAGTATCCACTTCCCGGACCGACCCGGGTCGAGCTGTTGTCCACGATGGACCCGGGAGCAGCAGCGGACTCGCGAGGATGAGCACGCCGGCGACCGTGATGGCCGTGCGCGGGCCGGTGACGTCGGCGAGCAGGCCCGCGAGGGCGCTGAGGACGGCGATCGAGGCGCTGCTGCTGACCGACCAGGCCGTCAGGGTGCGGGCGACGCGTGCGGTGGGCGTGTGCTCGAGCCGGCAGGTGGCCAGCACCGGGTTGTAGAGGCTCATGCTGATCACGATCGCCAGCTCGACGGCGATCACCGTGGCGAGGCCGGCGACACCGGGCTGGACGAAGGCGAGGCCGATCAGCCAGACCGCGCGCAGCGTGCCGACCGTGCGCAGGATCCGCTGCTGGCCGTAGCGGGCCACGACCCGGCGGGCGAGGCGCGCGCCGATCAGGCCGCCGACGCAGGGCACGGCGAACGCGAGCCCGTACTGCCAGGGCGGGAAACCGAGCTCGCCGAGGAGCAGCACGGCCAGCAGCGGTTCGGTGGCCATGATCAGGCCGCTGACGGCGAGCTGGTTGAGGAAGAGCGGCCGCAGCACCGGGTGGGTCAGCAGGTGTCGCCAGCCGTCCAGGAGCTCGCCGGTCCTCGGCTGCGCCGCGCGCCTCGGCTGTGCTTCGCGGCCTCCGATGGCGGTGATGCCGAGTGCGGAGAGCAGGTAGCTGAACGCGTCGGCCATCACCGTGGTCACCGGGCCGAACAGGCCGATCGCGGCGCCGCCGAGCGGCGGGCCGACGGCGATGGAGCTCCACGTCGTCGACTCGAACCGCGCGTTCGCCACGAGCAGGTCGGCGGGGCAGACCAGGCTCTTGAGATAGGCGCCGCTCGCCGCGTTGAACGCGATCCTGGCCGCGGCGATCACGGCGGAGACGACCAGGAGCTGGGCGAAGCTGAGCCGGCCGAACGCGTACGCGATCGGGATCGTCAGCATGGCCGCGCACCGCACCAGGTCCATCGCGATCAGCACGGGCCGCTTGCGGCGGAACTCCACCCACGGCCCGAGCGGCAGCGCGATCAGCGCACCGACCGCGGGACCCACCGCGGCCAGGGCGGCCACCTGCCCCGGACCGGCGTCCAGCACCAGCACCGCGAGCAGCGGGAACGCGCCGAAGCCCAGACCAGAGCCATAGGCGCTGACCGCGTACGCCGCCCACAGCCACCCGAACCGGCGCCCGAGTCTCGACACTTCGGCCCTCCCCACAACGTCCCGTTGACCGCTGGCATCTCAGCAAGGGCCGGTGGCCTGGCTCAAACAACCGTCGGGGCGGCGAGCCACAACCATTAGTTGTGCCCGTAAGGTTCGGCGCGTGGATCTGGAGGCCGTGCGCACCTTCGTCGCCGCAGCCGACGCCGGCCAGTTCCAGGAGGCCGCCGCCGCGCTGTCGATCACCCAGCAGGCCGCCTCCAAGCGGATCGCGGGGTTGGAGAAGGACCTGTCCGTGCGGCTGTTCACCCGCACCGCCCGCGGTGTCGCGCTCACGGTCGACGGCCAGGCGTTCCTGCCGCACGCCCGCGAGCTGCTGCGGGTGGCGGACCGGGCCGACGCGTCCGTGCGCCCGGGCCGGCGGGCGCTGCGCGTCGACGTGCACAGCCGGCGGGTCGCGCCGGCCGTGCTGTTGGAGGACTTCTACCGCGCGCATCCCGAGATCGACCTGGACGTCGTGACGCTCACCGCGGACGTGGCGGGCGCGATCGCCGCCGTCGAGGCCGGCACGGTGGACGCCACCTTCCACGCGGTCACGATGCCGGCGCGGGACCTGCCCGCGACGATCCGCACCGCCCGGGTGATCGACGAAACGCACGAGCTGCTCGTGGGCCCGGCGCACCCGCTGGCCAACGCGCGGACGGTGACGCCGGCGCGACTCGTCAGGCACCGGATCTGGATGCCGGGGATGGACCCCGGCAGCGAGTGGGCCGCCTACTACGCCGAGCTCGCCGCCGCGTTCGGCCTCACGATCGACGTGATCGGGCCCAGCTTCGGCAACGAGTCCCTGATGGCCGAGCTGGCGGACTCGGCGGAACTGGCCACATTGGTCGGAGCGCGCTCGCGCTACCTGTGGCCGGACAGCTACGACCTGCGGCGGATCCCGGTGCGCGACCCGATGCCGATCTATCCGATGTCGCTGATCTGGCGGGCCGACAACCGGCATCCGGCCCTCGGCCGGCTCCGCGCGTACCTCGGCTCCCGACGGGCGGACCTGTCGGGCACCGAGGTCTGGACGCCTAGGTGGCGCCGCTGATCAGCCGGCCGACGTTCTCCGGCGCGAAGAACTCGACCGGCGAGGTCACGCCGGAGTTCAGGCGGGCGAACGCGTCCATCGCGTCCTGTTTGCCGGCCATCGCGCCGACGAGCTGGACCATCTGCTCGTCGGGCGGCTGGAGCGCGGCGATCTGGAGCGTCAGCTGGTAGACCGGCATCGCCCGGGCGTCCCGACCGCGCTGGTAGCCGGCCATCGCCTCGGCGTAGCCCGTCGAGCCGGCCAGCGCCGCGCCGAGTGCCTCGGCACACCCCTCGGCGTCGAGGAAGGCGTCGGTGATGCCCTGCGCGGTGATGAAGTCCCGGCAGTATCCGGCGTCGCCGGCCAGCGCCCAGCCCGGGCCGTACGGGTTGCGGAAGTAGTTCGGCACCGAACTGCCGACGATGCGCTCCTCGCGCTCGGCGTCGCGGATCCGCTCGGCGAACTCCGGCGAGCTCTGGAACATCGCCATCAGCGTGCCCTCGACGTCGTCGCGGTGCGTGGCGAGCTCGGCGTGCGGCCAGCCGCCGATCACGAGCGTCAGGTCGTCGTTGGTGGGGCACACGGCCCAGCCGCGCCCGGGCCGGCTGTAGGCCTCGAACGTGTCGGTCGGCAGGTTGCTCCAGTAGGAGTAGTAGCCGACCGTCAGCGGCGGCCGCTGCTCGTAGTCGGCGGCCCCGGCGGCCTTGGCGACGACCGAGTTGCGCCCGTCCGCGCCGACCACGACGCGCGCCCGCTCCACGACGGACGCTCCACCCTGGTCACGCCCGCGGATCCCGGTCACCCGCCCGTCGTCGCCGAGGAGCACCTCGTCGACGCTGAACCCTTCACGCACCTCGACCCCGGCGGCCGCCGCGGCGTCCACCAGGATCTTGTCGAGCAGCACCCGCCGCGGCGCATAAGCGTACGGCTCGTCCGGGCTGCCCGGCGCGCCGGCCAGGGCCAGCGGCCCGAGGTCGAACGAGTAGCGGCCCACCGGCGGGCACCCGGTCGCCACGACCTGGTCGAGCAGCCCCCACCGCCGCAACGCGGCCACACCCGGCGGGTGGATGACGTGCGTGGACACGGTGTCGCTGGGAAACGTCGCCCGGTCGACCAACAGCACCCGGTGGCCTTGGCGGGCCAGCAGCATCGCCAGCGGCGACCCCGCACACCGAGCCCCGACGACGATCACGTCGTACGCCATCGCGCCCTCCCCATCTCTCACCCGGGACATGATGGGCGGATCGTTCCCCGCTGTCCAGTTTGGGGACCGGTCACTGGTCCGGCGGCGGTGGCAGGTCGGCCAATGCGTCGCGCAGGGCCGCACGTGCGGCGATGCCCAGCTTCGGGAAGATCTGGTGCAGGTGATAGCCGACCGTCCGGGCCGAGAGGAACAGCCGCTCGCCGATCTGCTTGTTGGACAGGCCCGCGGCGGCCAGTGCGGCGATCTGGTGCTGCTGCGGCGTCAGCGTGGGTGCCAGGTGCGGACCCGACCGCTCCCGGTGCGCGCCCGTCGCCCGCAACTCGTGCGCGGCACGCGACGCCCAGGGCTGGGCCTGAAGCTGATCGAAGACGTCGATCGCGGCGCTCAGGTGGTCGCGGGCGGCGGCCGGCGAGCCCGTCCGGCGCAAACGCTCGCCGTAGGCGAGCCTGATCCGGGCCAGGTCGAACGGCCACCGGTCGGCGTCCGGCGTCGCGAGCGCGCGTGCGAACAGGTCGGCGTGGTCGTCGTCGGCGGAGGCCATCGCGGCGGCACCGGCCACGCTCAGCGCGAGCCGGGACGACAGCGCGCCGATACGGGCCCGCTCGGCGGCGGCGACGTGGGCCGCCGCTTGGGCACCACGACCCGACCGCGCGGCGGCCTCGACGGTCTCCATCACCAGCCACAGGGCGTTCGGTGCGTGCGCGTCGACCGCGCTCGCATGGCGGTAGGCGCTGTCGAAGGCGCCGCGCGAGAGGGCGGTCAACGTCCGCACGTGCGACACGTACGCGGTGACGGCCCCGACCCGCCGGGGCGCCGCCCACGCGGTCATCTCCTCGGTCAGCCGCGCGCTGAGCGCCTCGTCGCCGCGCCCACCCGCGACCATGGCGCGCAGGAACAGTCCCGGCCACCGCATGAGCCGGTAGTGGTGGCTCTCGCAGAGGTCCAGTCCCTCGTCAGTCAGCGTGAGCACCTCGTCCCATCGGCCGGTGAAGTACGCGTCGTTGGCGAGCAGGAACAGCGCCTCGATCGCGGAGGTCACGGCCCCGCCCTCGCGACCGTGCCGGACCGCGCGCCACAACGGCTCGCGGCAGTCGCCCAGGCGGTCGAGGTAGCTCCCGGCGATCGCCGTGCGCACGATGCGGGCGGGGCTGGACTCGCCGCGCAGGTTGTCGATCGCGACGTCGAGCCGGTCGAGCACCGCGTGCGCGAGGTGGGCCGGGTCGCTGAACGTGTGGCGCAGGATCGTCAGCAACTGGGGTGGCCGGGGCCGCAGCCGGTCGACGGCGGTGTGCAGGAACGGCCACAGCTCCGGCCGCCCGCCGAAGAAGCACACCATCAACAGCGTGTAGAGCGCCTCGATCAGGGTCTTGTTGCCACCGTCCGTGGGGTCGGCCAGCGCGTCGATCGCACCGGTCAGCAGCCCGTACGCGGAATCGATGTCGCCGTTCTCGTTGAGCAGGTGGTACGCGCCCGCGACGGCACCAGCCAGCGCACCGCCGTGCCGTGGATCGGCGTCCCGGGCCGCGTCGAGCAGCTTGGGCACGTCGCGCAGGTCGCCGGTGACGATCGCGCCCAGGTAGGCCGCTTCCGCGAGCCGGGAGCTGCGCGCGGTGCCGGCCGGGCTCAGGTCGGCCGCCCGCAGCAGCTCGGTGATCGCGCCGACGGAGTCGCCGCGGAAGAGGTTGGTGTGCGCGACCTGCTGCAGGAGGGCCGCGATGCGCTCGTCGGGACCGGTCGCCGCCTCGGCCAGGTGCCACGCCCGCCGGGCCGGCTCGCTCCTGCGCCGCACGGCCAGCAGGCGGTGGACGTCCCGGCGTTCGTCGCTCGTGGACAGTTCGACGATCGCCGAGCGGATGAGGGGGTGGCGGAAATGCAGGCGCGCCGCGGCCCGGTCGAGCGACACCAGGTGCGTCCGCTCGGCCGGGCCGAGCCGGTCGATCTCGCCTGTGGTCAGCACGCGCAGGTCACCACTGCCGTCCAGGACGGCGAGCAGGAGCGCGTGCCGGGTGGGCTCGGGCAGGTCGCGCACGCGCCCCGCGAACACGGTCTGCAGCCGGCGGGTGAGCGGCAGCGTGGCGGGCAGCGCACTCGGTGCGGGTCTCGACCCGATGTGCAACGCGACCGGCAGCTCGAGCAGCGCGAGCGGGTTGCCCTGCGCGTCGGCCAGCAGCCGCTGGCGGACGCGGGACGTCAGCGCCGGGAACCGGTCGGCGAGCAGCTCGGCGGCCGCCTCGTCGGACAACGGTTCCAGGTCGAGCACACGGATGCCGGTGTGGTCGAAGAAGCCCTTGTCCCCGGTGCGCAACGCGCCCAGCAGGCCGATGCGGTGCCCCGCGACCCGGCGGGCGACGAAGCTCAGCACCATCGAGCTGGCCTGGTCCATCCATGGCAGGTCGTCGACCACTAGCAGGACGGGCGCGGTCGCGGCCGCCGCCACGAGCAGCGCCCGGGCTGCGCTGGCGACCAGGAACCGGTCCGCCGCCCCGCCCTCGGCCAGGCCGAGCGCGCCGCGCAGTGCGTTGCGTTGCGGCTCCGGCAACGCCGTCAGGTGGTCGAGGAACGGGTCGACGACCTGCTGGAGCCCGGAGAAGCTGACGTCCACCTCGAACTGGCTGCCCGTCACCCGGGCGGTACGGGTCCCGACGGCGGCCGCATAGTCGGTCGCCGCGTCGAGCAGCACCGTCTTGCCGACACCCGGGTCGCCCGCCAGCACCAGGGCATCGCCGGAGACGCGGGCCCGGTCGACGAACGCGCGTGCCTCCGCGATCTCCGGGTCGCGACCGAACAGCGGGCGCGCGGCATCGTGCCGCCATCCGTGTGCGCCGGCCGGCCCGGTCACCGCCGCTCGTCCCGGAGCTGTCGTTTGAGGACCTTGCCGGCCGCGGACACCGGCAGCGCGTCGGCGAACTCGACAGTCCGCGGCACCTTGTAGCCGGCGAGCCGGTCGCGGCAGAACCCGCGCAGCTCGTCGGCCGTGACGCCGGCGCCCTGGGCCAGCACGACGACCGCGTGCACGCGCTCGCCCCACTGCCCGTCGGGCAACCCGATCACCGCACAGCCCGCCACCGCCGGGTGCGCGGCGAGCACGCCGTCGACCTCGCTGGAGAACACGTTCTCGGCGCCGGTGACGATGACGTCCTTGATGCGGTCGACGACGTGGAGGTAGCCGCGGTCGTCCATGAAGCCGGCGTCGCCGGTGTGCATCCATCCGTCGCGGACGGCGTGGGCGGTCTCGTCCGGCCGTCCCCAGTAGCCGGCCATCACGTGGTCGCCGGACACGACGACCTCGCCGACCGCGCCGCGCGGGACCTCCACGCCGTCGGCGGCGACCACGCGGACCGCGCTGTGTGGCGCGGCCCGGCCGGCGGAACCCGCCAGCTCGGGGACGTCGTGGTCGGCGGGCAGCAGGAGCGTGGCGACCGGTGCCAGCTCGGTCATGCCGTACGCCTGGACGAAGCCCGCGTCCGGGAAGAACGCGCGGGCCCTGGCCAGCACGGCGGGTGGCATGGTGGAACCGCCGTACACGAGGTGCTTCAGGCTCGACACGTCGTGGCGGGAGGCGTCCGGGTCGCCGACGACGAGTTGGACCATCGTGGGCACGAGCAGCACGTCGGTGACCTTGTGGGACACGATCGCCGCCAGCACGCCGCCGGGCGTGAACGCCGGCAGCATGACGTGCGTGCCGCCGGTGACCAGCATCGCGATCCAGGTCGCCAGGTCGGCGAGGTGGAACATCGGCGCCACGTGCAGCAGGGTCCCGCCGGGCGTGAGGAACTGTCCGGTCGCCAGACACCCGAGCGCCGAGGTGAGCACGTTGTCATGCGTGAGCATCGCGCCCTTGGCCGCGCCCGTGGTGCCACCGGTGTAGAAGATCCCGAACAGCTCGTCGCCACCGCGCGGCTGTCGGCAATCGGCGCCGCGTCCGCGACCAGGTCCTCGAACCCGACCGTCCCTTCTGGAGGATCGCCGTCGCCCATGGCGACGAGCGTCCCTTCAGGAACCATTCGCGTGTACGCGTCATCGGCGACGACGACGGTTGCGCCCGAGTCCCGCAGCACCGCGCCAACCTCGGCCGCGGTCCACCGGCTGTTGATCGGCACCACGACGCCGCCGGCCCAGGCCACCGCCAGCAGGGCTTCGTGATAGCGATCGGAGTTGAGCCCGAGCAACGCCACCCGGTCGCCGCGCGCGACCCCGAGGGAACCCAGCCCGCCGGCCAGCCGCGCGACCCGCTCGACGGACTCGCGCACGGTCCGCACGCGGTCGCCGCAGACGGTCAGCACCCGGTCCGGATCCTGCTGCAGGGCCCGGTGCAGCGCATGGGTGAGGTGCATCTCGACATCCTCTCGACCCGGCCTAGGGTGCGACGAAAAGGCGGTGCAGGTGATAGTCGATCGCGGCTTGGGCCTGGTCGATCGTGGACTGACCGACCAGCACGCTGGTGGCCAGGCCCGCGGACATGGCCAACAGGCTCAGGGCCTCCAGGTCCGGGTTCAGGTCGGTCGGGGTCTCGCCGGCCGCCTGGGATCTGCGTAGCTGCTCGGCCAGCACGCCCGTCACCGCGTCGGAGTTCTTGACCAGCGATCCGATCGCCAGCGCCGGGTCGGTCAGCGAGAGCGCCAGGTAGGCGGTGTTGACGACGCTGAAGACGCGTCGCTCGTCGTCGGCCGGCAGCGCCTCCGCCAGGACGGCCGCGACCACGTTGCGGGCGCCGCCCGGGCCCGCCGCCCCGCCGGCCTGCCTGAACCGCGTCGTCGCCCGCTCCGCGAACTGGGTGGCCAGGTGCTGCATGGCGGCGAGGAGGAGCTCCTCCTTGGTGCCGAAGTAGTACTGCACCAGGCGCAGGGACACGCCCGCCTCGGCGGCGATCTCGCGCATCCCGGTCGCGTGCAACCCGCGGGTGGCGGCTGTCCGGATCAGCGCGTCCGCGATCTGCCGCCGGCGCTCCTCGTGGTCGACCCGCTTCGGCATGCGCTCACCGTACCCGTGTAGTTTTTAATGATACGATCGTATCAAATAGCTGGTAGGAGGCGGGAACGTGTTCGGGATCAAGCGCATCACCGGCGCCGCGGACCTGGCGCCCGAGGGCAAGGTCGGCTCGTGGGTGAGCGATGCGGCACGCGAGAAGTTCATGGCGGCATACGAGCGGGCCTTCGACCTGTGGCCGCAACCCCGCGAGCAGTTCGACGTCGAGACGGCCACGGCGACCACGCGGGTGCACGCCTTCCGGCCACACCCCGACGGCGAGCCGGTCGTGCTGCTCAGCGCGTTCAACTCCGCGGGCTTCCACCCACATGTGGCGGCGCTCGCCGACGTCGGCCCGGTGTACGGGATCGACATGCCCGGCGAGGCCAACCCCAGCGTCCCGCGCGACCTGATGACACCACCGGCATCCTGCGCGGCGTGGCTCGACGAACTGCTCGCCCAGCTCAGCGACCGTCCGGCGCACCTGGTCGGTTTCTCCTACGGCGGCTGGATGGCGATGAACCAGGCCATCCTGAAGCCGGAGCGGGTCGCGTCGATCACGCTGCTCGACCCCGCGGGGCTCACCAAGCTCGACGCCCGCTTCTGGTGGTGGCTGTCCGTCAGCGGCTTGGCCACGCTGACCCCGATGCCGCTGCGCCGCCACCTGTCACGGTGGCTGGACGCCCCGGCCATGCTCGTGCCGGACCTGATGACGCTGCTGTGGGCGGGCACCCGCGGCTACCGGGCGGAGCCGAAGTTTCCCGGCGTGCTGACCGACGACCAACTGCGCGAAATCGCGGTGCCCGTCCTGCTGGTCGCCGGAGCGCGCAGCGCGATGCTCACCCCGGCCGAGGCCCGCGCCCGCGGGAGCGTCATGCCGCACGCGGCGGTCGCGATCGTCCCGGGCAGCCACGGCGGCTTCAACCGCATCGACGAGCTGAACGACCGGGTCGCCGCCTTCATCAACGCCCACGGCCACTAGGCAGGCTCAGGAAGCGTCGCGCGCCGAACCGGTCGTGGGTTCGAGGACGTGCGCGAGGCACTTGACCGATCGGTCGCCCGCAGCCCAGTTCTCCTCCGGCGGCGGGAGGTAGAACAGCAGGTACTTCGCGCGACTGACCGCACTCGGAACGAAGGTTTCGAACTGCGCAGGACATGCCGCGTCGCCCTGCTCGGTCAGCGTGCGGTAGTCGGGATAGTCGCCCGGCGGCATCTCGAAGCGTCCGACGACCTCGGCGTTGTGCTCGTCTTCGCAGGGGACCGTGAGCACCTCGGTGTAGATGCCACCGCGCTCGTAGTCGGCGATGCAATCACCGACCCACAGGCTGCCGACGGGCTGGACCGCGTCGGGTTCCTGGCTCCATTTGACGAACAGGAACGCGGCCACGCCGAGCGCGAGCACCAGACCCGTGCCCAGCGCCCCGAACACGTAGGCAAGTTGTCGGCCGCGGCTGGCCGTCGAGCTCGGGGAAGGCTTCACGCGGCGGAGGATAACAGGCTGGTCATGCCCGTCGATCGAACTAGACCCCGAACGCCGCCGGGTAGCGGATGAGGCCGGTGGGGACCGGGAGTGCGGGGTCGAAGGCGAGCGCCATCATGTTGTCGTCCGGGACGTCGAACGGCGGGCGGATGCCGTGGCCGGAGGCCGGGGTGAAGCCGAACCTCGGGTAGTAGTCGGCGTGACCGAGGACGAGCACGAGGTTCTCGCCCTGTTCGCGGGCGGCAGCCAATGCCGCCGCGATGGCGGCCGCGCCGGCGCCCTGCCGCTGAAATCGCGGCAGAACCGCACACGGGCCCAGCGCCAGGGCGGGAGCGTCGTCGACGTGGCAGCGGGTGAGCAGCGCGAACCCGGCGATGGTCCCGTCCGGGGCCAGGGCGATCCACGACAGGCCGGGCAGCCAGGCCGTCGGGTCGGCGCGCAGTGCTTCGACCAGGTCGGCTTCCTCGGAGGTGGGGAAGGCGCCGAGGTTGACGTCGCGGATCCCGGCGAGGTCGGCGGCGGTTTCCGGTCGGGTGGTCCAGGACGGCGTCATGGCTTCTTCCCTATCGAGTCGGCGGCCGCTTGGATCGCGGAGGTGAAGGCCGCGACGGCCGGATGGGCGGCGGCGCCCGTACGGTATGCGACGCGGGTCCGGCGATGCGTGTCCAACGGCAGCAGCCGCACCCCGGCCGGTGGCTCGGCCGCCGCGAGGGCCGGCACCACCGACACCCCTTGGCCCGCCGCGACCAGGGCGAGCACCGTCGCGAAGTCGTCCGCGTGGTGGCGGGCGCGCGGCACGAAGCCGGCGGCCCGGCAGACCTGCAGCGTGACCGTGTGGCACAGCGTGCCCGCTGTCGCCAGGATCCACGGCTCGTCGCCCGCGTCGGCCAGTGACCCGAGCCCGCCGGCGTTCGGCACCGCCAGGTGGACCGGTTCGGAGAGCAGCGGCACCGAGTCCAGGGTCGGGTCCGGCTTGACCGGCACCACGTCGTAGTCGTGCAGCAGGCCCACGTCCAGGCGCCGGTCCCGCAGCGCGGCCGGGACCTCCGCCGGGTCCAGTTCCGTGACCATCAGCTCCAGGGCCGGGTGGTCGCGGCCGAGGGCGACGAGGGTCGCCGGGAGCAGCGTGCGCACGGCCGTCGGGAACGCCCCGATCCGCAACGGGCCCGACACCCCGGCGCCGACCGCGGCCAGGGCGGCCGTCGTGTGCTCCATGGCCGCGAACACCGCGCCGGCGTGCTGCACCAGCACGTGCCCCGCCGCCGTGAACGTGACCCGCCGGCCCGTGCGGCGCAGCAGGGCGACGCCGGCCTCCCGCTCCAGGGTGGCGAGCTGTTGCGAGACGGCCGACGGCGTGTACGTGTGTGCCTCCGCCACGGCGGCGATCGTGCCGAGCCGGGACAGGTCGCAGAGCAGGCGCAGGCGGCGCAGGTCGAGCATCAGATCAGCTTACGGTTCTCGGCAGGAATGCGAACTGGACCTTACGCTTCGCCGTACCCGAGGCTGGGGTCATGACCTTGACCGGCCTGTACGTCCCGCTGATCACGCCCTTCGACCATGACGGCGCCGTCGCGCTCGGCGCCCTCGAAGCCCTCGCCAACGACGTGCTGGACGGCGGCGCCGCCGGCGTCGTGGCGCTCGGCACCACCGGCGAGCCGTCGTCCCTGACCCGGGAGGACCGCCACCGGGTCGTCGACCTGCTGGCCCGCGTCTGCGGGGAGCGCTCCGCCCCGCTCGTCGTCGGCGCCGACAGCGCGGAGGTGGCGCGGGCGCTGAGCCGCTGGCCGCAGGTGACGGCGACCCTCAGCGTCGTGCCGCCGTTCCTCCGGCCGGGCGAGGCCGGCGTGCTCGCCCACTTCACCGACCTGGCCGCCGCGAGCCCGGTGCCGGTGCTCGTCTACCACGTGCCCTACCGCACCGGCCAGCAGCTGAGCGCCGGCGCGATCCGCCGGCTGGCGGCCCTCGACAACGTGGTGGGCGTCAAGCACGCGGTCGGCGGCATCGACGCGGACACGGTCGACCTGCTCGCCGACCCGCCCGCCGACTTCGCGATCCTCGGCGGCGAGGACGCGTTCATCTCGCCCCTGCTCGCGCTCGGCGCGCACGGCGGAATCCTGGCCTCGGCCCACGTCGCGACGGCGCGGTTCGCGGACCTGGTCGCCGCGTGGCGGGCCGGCGACGCGACCACGGCCCGCGCCCTCGGGCGCCAGTTGGCTCCACTGTCGACAGCCCTGTTCGCCGAGCCCAACCCGACGGTGCTCAAGGCCGTCCTGCACGCGCAGGGCCGGATACCGACCGCGGCGGTACGCCCGCCGTTGCTCGCCGCCACCGCCGAGTCGACCAAGGCGGCACTGCTCAGAACGTGACCGACTCCCCCACCGGAACGCGCGCGTACGCCGTCTGACCCTTCTCCCCCAGCCAGCCGTCGAAGTTGCCGTTGCCGCGGTCCGAGAACATCGCGTCGTGGATCGGGAACGCCCGGGCCGGCGCCACCGCGCGGGTGAAGTCCAGGGCCTCCGACAGCTTGGTCCACGGACCGCTGGCCGGCACGAGCAGCGTCTCCACCGGCTCCGCCGGCACGAAGTACGAGTCGCCCGGGTGGTAGACGCCCGCGACCAGGAAACCGACGTTGTCGCAGCCCGGCAGGTTCTCGTAGGTCTTGGCGTGTGCGCCGCCGACCGCGCGCACCTCGAAGCCGGCCGCGGTGAACACGTCGCCGGTCGCGACCGGCTGGATCGCCGCGGCGACCTCGGGCGCGCCGTCCTCCTCGGCCGCCGCCCGCAGCCCGGCCGGGCCGTAGATCCGCAGCTCCCGCGCCGCGAGCAGCGACGCGACGTGCGCGACGTCGAAGTGGTCGGCGTGCTCGTGGGTGACCAGGATGTCCGTGACGTCCGCGTACGCCGCCGGCTCGGTCCAGATCCCCGGGTCGACCAGCAACCGGCGGTCGCGGTCGTCGAGTCGTACACAGGCATGGGTGTACTTGGTGAGCTGCATGATCAAACCCTACGGGTGTACGGAAGCTGACGGCGTCCCGGCGCCCGTCGGCGGACACTCCCGGCATGACCACCACCGCGACGCCGCGCCGGCGGCTCACCGCTGTCCGGGCCGCGTGGCTCTTCGACGGTTCCGGCGGCCCGCTCACCCCCGATCCCGTGGTCACGATCGACGCCGGCACCGGCCGGATCGTCGCGGTCGGCACGGCCGCACCGGACGAGGCGGAGGTGGTCGACCTGGGCGGGGCCACACTGCTGCCCGGCCTGGTCGACGGCCATGTGCACCTGGCCTTCGACGCGTCCGACGACCCGGTGGCGGCGCTGGCCGCCCGGGACGACGCGGAAGCCTACGAGGCGATGCTGGTCGCCGCGCGGCACACCGCCGCGGGCGGCGTGACCACGGTGCGCGACCTCGGCGACCGCGGCCACCTGGCCCTGCGCGTGCGGGCCGCCGCGGCCACCGACCACACGCTGCCGACCGTGCTCGCCGCCGGCCCACCGGTCACGACCCCCGGCGGCCACTGCCACTACCTGGGCGGCGAAGCGTCCGGTGTGGACGGTGTGCGCTCCGTGGTGCGGGCACACGCCGGCCGCGGCGTCGACGTCATCAAGATCATGGCCAGTGGCGGCAACCTGACCCCGGGCAGCCGCCCGGAGCTGTCGCAGTTCACGGCGGCGGAGTTGCGTGCGGCGGTCGACGAGGCGCACGCGTGCGGGCTGCCGATCGTGGCGCACGCACACGGTCTGGCGGCGGTCCGCGCGGCGCTCGCGGCGGGCGTCGAGGGGCTCGAGCACGTCACGCTGATGACCGCCGACGGGGTGGACCCGATCCCGGACGACCTGGTCGCCGCGCTGGCCGCGGCGCCGGTCACCGTCGGGCTCACGGCCGGTCTCGCGCTGGCACCGGGCGTGGCGCCGCCGCCGGGGATGGTGGCACGCGCGCCGGCCATGGCCTCCAACTTCCGCAGGCTCTACGCGGGCGGCGTCGACCTGATCCCCGGCACCGACGCCGGCATCGCAACGGTCAAGCCGCCGGACGTGCTGCGCTGGGCGGTCGGCATGCTGCACGGCGTCCTCGGCATGCCGCCCGCCGAGGCCTTGCGGGCCAGCACGTCCAAGGCCGCGACGGTGCTCGGCCTGGGTGACCGCAAGGGCCGGATCGCACCGGGCTACGACGCCGACCTGCTCGCGATCGACGGCGACCCGCTGACCGACCTCGCCGCCCTGCACGCCGTCAAGGCCGTCTACGTGCGCGGAGCGGCACTGTCCCGTTAGGACGGTGTCAGTCTCCGGAGCCGCAGGCGGTGCCGTCGCCGTTGGCGTCCAGGCCGTGCCGGTCGCGGTCACCGGTGACCGGCAGCTCGCCGAAGCCGCGTTCCCGCAGCCACGCGCACTTGTCGGTGACGCCCTCCGGGAACACCCAGGGCACACAGATGCTGCGGTCGCCGTACGCGTGGTCGCAGCCGTCGGTGCCCTCGGGGATCTCGAGGCCGGCGGTGGGCGACGGCAACGGCGGGTTCGGCTTGGCGCCCGGCTGCTGGGCGAACGGCTGCACCAGCGGCGGCGGCGCTCCCGTCGGGCCGACGGGGTCCGGCCCGTCCTGGCCGCGCTCCTCCGGCTTTTCGCCGACGCCACTGTCCGCCGCGGACCCGTCGGCCGGCGCCTCGGCGGTGCTGCCCGCCTGCCAACGGCCCTCGCCGTCACCGCCGCCCGTGACCAGCAAGGCCACGACGACGGCGAGCACGACCACCACGGGGGCCGCCGCGAGGCCGAGGCGCTCGCGGCGGCTGCGGGCCCGCACCCATTCGGCGACGGCCCCGTACCAACGGGTCATCCGAGCTTGACCCACTTGGCGACGGAGGGGACGCCCTGGCCGTTGTGCACGAAGAGCATGTACCAGCCGGGCGGCGCCACGTTGGGGTTGTTCGTCACGTTCAGGTCGATCTCACCGTTGCCCTTGACGGTCAACGGCAGCTCGACGAACCGCTGGTTGGGGTCGGACGAGTGGGTCACGGCCGCCGGGCGGATGAGCGACGCCCGCGTGATCGTCGAGTTCACCGTGATCCGCTGGGTGCTGCCGTACGTCCAGTCGGTGTTCGCGACCGCGCTGATCTGCGGCCGGGCGCCCTTGAACAGGTACGCGGGCGAGTAGATCGAGATCCGCATGTCGAACGAGCCGTTGGCGGGGTTGTCGCCGACCGCCATGACCCGGCCGTCGGGCAGCAGGAACGCCGACGAGTGGTAGCCGCGCGGCACCGGGTCGATCGCCGCGCCGCTGAACGTGTTGGTGGCCGGGTTGTAGATCGACGCCTCGTAGACCGGGTCGGCCCGGTTGTGCAGGGCACCGCCGGTCTCCAGGACGTTGCCGTCCGGCAGCAGCACCAGCGAGACGTACATCTTGCCCTGGGTGCCGGTCTGCGGCACGCCACCGGAGAGAGTGCCCTGCGGCAGGTCGGGACCCGGCTGGTAGGTGGGGTTGGCGGCCTTGAGGTCGATGATGTCGGTCAGCCGGTGCGCGGTCACACCCGTGTCACCGTTGCCGCCGCCGGCCGTGAGCACGCGCTGGTCCTGCGCGGGCGGCAGCAGCACGCTCATCGACTGGTCGCGCTCGTCCTTCTTGCGCAGGCCGGGCACGTCGGTGACGGAGCCGGAGCCGATGTCGTAGATGGACGCCCCGGTGCCGTTGCGGCCCTTGCCGAACGTGTGGCTACCGGTGTAGAACAGCCGGCCGTCCTGCATCAGCACCATCGTCGGGTAGAAGCCCCACCAGGCGTAGTTCTGCTTGACCTGGTTAGGCGGCAGCCACTTCTGCTGCGCGTCGCTGTAGTACTCGGTGACGACGGTGCCCTTGGCGTCCTCACCCTGGCCACCTAGCGAGATGACGTCGCCGTTGCCGAGGATGGTCGCCGACGGGTACCAGTGACCCTTCTCCATGTCGTTGATCCGGGTGTACGTGTTCTTCGCCGGATCGAAGATGTAGGAGTTCTTGAGGCCCTTGTATCCGACGCCGTCCGGTGTCGGATAGGCCTTGTTGCCGCCCATCACCAGCACCTTGCCGTCGCTGAGCTGCACGTGCCCGGCGCAGAACAGGTCGTCGGGTGTCGGCACGTTGGTGAAGCTGCCGGTCACCGGGTCGTACACGGCGGTCTTGAACGTGCCCGCGGCGAACTGCTTCGGGTCGTTGCCGGAGCCCGCGACGAGCAGGACCTTGCCGTTGTCGAGGACCACGGCGTGGATGCCGCGCACCGTCGACTGGTAGGGCATCACCTGCCACTTGCCCTTGATGCAGCCGCTCGCGTCGGTGCAGCCGGCCGGGGTCGGCGGCGGCGCGGGCACCTCGGTCATCGAGTAGTCGTCGGTCGTCAGCGTGCCGGTGCTGTAGATGCTGACGCCCCAGGTGACCTGGTCGGTGTTCGGCGGGACCAGCGGCGTGCGCACCGTCTTGTACTGCCACGTCCCGGTCGCCGGCAGCGTCGCCGGGTCGATCCAGTACTGCCAGCCGAGCTTGGTGTCGTGGCGGTAGAGGGTGATCGCGTTGGCGGACGTGGTCGACTTGTACCAGACCGAGAGGTCGTACTGGCGGCCCGCGGTCACCTTCGGCGCGCACTGCGCGTTCTTCACCATCAGCGCCTTGTGGTTGCCGTCGACGCGCTGGGAGATGGCGACCCGCATGGCCCGGCTGCCCGAACGCGCGTCGGTCGTCGGCCCGAAGGTGTAGGTGTTGTTGCCGCTGCCGACCCGCTCCCAGCAGGTCGGGATGCCGTTGGTGCCCAACTGCTCGAACCCGGGGTTCGGCACCAGGTTGGTCGCGGCGCTGGCGGGAGCGGCGATCCAGAGACCGACGGTGATCGCGAGAGCGACGGTGAGCAATCGGCCGAGTCCACGGCGGAGCTCAGGACTGAACATCGGCGCGGCGTTTGCGGGGGGCACACCGTCTCCTGTCGATCTTCGACTTCAGCTGGGCCGCCCCGCAGGCTACCGGTCATCGCCGTCCCGGCCAACCGGGGTTGTCCGTCCCTGCCGCCGATCTCGACGGTTCGTGTGGTTCGTCTAGATTCTGGCTATTGGCCAGTTTGGACGGACACGTCCGGACCGCCTACATAGCGGTGCGGGCCTCCGCGGCTCTCGCCGGCGGAAGCCCGCACTGCTGCGGTTGGGTGTGGTGTCAGCAGGCGACGCGGGTGCGGCCGTTGCCACCGCGGTAGGAGCACGAGTCGATCGTCCGGCCCTGCGGGCCGCTCAGGGTGGCGGTGTCGCCGTTGTTGTTCCAGATGTAGGAGCGGCTGCCCCAGTAGCGCACGTCGCCGTTGCTGCGGCCCATGCCGGTGTGCACGCGGACCCGGCCGCCGTCGCCCTCGATCCAGACGTTGCCGAACCGGTAGACGTGGTTCGCCCTGTCCTTGATCGTGTAACCCCGGAGGTTCACGGCCCGCCGGCCGTTGTTGACCAGCGAGATCCACTCACCGTTGAGGCTCGCGTTGCTGCCGTTGTCCCGGCCGGGCGAGTCGAACTGGATCCCGGCGATCTGCACACCGACCCGCACCGGCGGACGGTTGTTGTTGCCGCCACCAGGGCGGTGGTCGCCACCGCCGCGGTGGTCGCCATCGCCACCCGGGCGACCCGTCCCGCCGCCATCGCGGCCGCCCGGGTGGCTCGGGTCGGCCGACGCCGAGGCGGCCCCGCCGAGAACGGCACCGAAAGCCAGCAAGGAAGCGAAGATGATTCCGACGGTCTTTCGCACGATTTCCTCCGAAGAACTACTTGTTGTGGCGGATGTCCTAATAATTCACGAGATCTGACCCACCACAACCAGCAAGGACGTGGTGACTTGTCCGATTCGTCTGTTTCATCCCATTGCGGTCGCCGTAGCGGATAGGGCCACCTGGCCGGTCAGCACCCTGGGTCAGCCGTTCGGTTGGGAGAAGATGCGACACACCCCGGCCAGCCGGCCATGAAGAGGTGTGATGACCGTGTCGCGGCCGACTGACGGCGAGCTGTGGACCAAAGTGCGCTTCGGCGACCAGTCGGCGTTCGGAGTGGTGTTCGACCGCCACGCGAAGGCCGTTTACAACCATTGCTTCCGGCTCACCGCGTCCTGGTCGGTGGCGGAGGACGCGACGCAGGCGACGTTCCTGATCGCCTGGCGCAGGCGCGACCGGGCCCGGGTGTTGGACGGGTCGGTGCTCCCCTGGCTCCTGGCGGTCGCGGCCAACGCCGTGCGCGACGAACGGCGCTCGGCCCGGCGCTGGCTGGCGGCCGTGCTGCGGCTGCCACCCGACCGCGACGACGCGACCGAGCTCGCTGACGAGGTGGCCGGCCGGGTCGACGACACGCGCCGGATGCGGGCCGTGCTGCACGCGGTGCGCCGCCTGCCCAGGGCCGAACGCGAGGCGCTGATGCTCTGCGTCTGGTCGGCCGTCTCGTACGCCGACGCGGCCGCCCTGCTCGGCATCACCGAGGGCGCCGTGCGATCGCGGGTCAGCCGGGCTCGGGGCCGGCTGACCCGCACCTTCGAAAGGAGCGAGAAATGACCGACCAACTCCCCCGCGAGCGGGACCTCCCGCCCGGAAGGCACGCCCACCTGCGTAGCCGGGTGCTCGCCGGCATCGCCGAGCCGGCGCGACCGCGGCGGCGGTACCGGCTCGCGCTCGCCGCGGCGGTGGCGCTGGCGGTGGTCGCCGGCACGGTCTTCGCCCTCGGCCGGACCGGCCAGCCCGAGATCTACGCGCTCGGCGACAGCGCGCTGTCCGAACGGGTGCGCGAGGCCGGCCGGCAGTGCCTGCGCGGCGTCGGGGAGATACGCGAGGGCGAGACGCCGGGCGAGCCCTGGCCGAGCTGGCCCGCGGACGCGCCGCCGACGCTGCTCAACCACGTCGAGCAGCCGGGCCGCGGCGCCCTGGTCGTCTACGAGACCCGGGCCGGCGAGCTCATCTACTGCTCGATCGGTGTTGCGGGACACGCCGCCTTCATGGGTCACCTGCCGGGCTCGGCCTGGCTGCCGGGCTCGGCCTCGATCGAGCTCGCGGAGACGGCGGACCTCGACGGCGGCTTGGCGGCCGCCGCGGGTCGGGTCAGCGACCGGGTCGCTCGGGTCGTGCTCGACGACGGCGCCGGCCACCGCAGCACGGCCAAGCTGGCCCGCGGCACGTTCGTCGTCTTCAGCAACGGCCCGCTCGCGCCAGGCGCCGGGGTGCTGACGAGCTACGACGCGAGCGGGGTGGAGCTACACCGCTGGCCGCTGTTCCGGCCGGAGCCGGGCCGCTGCTACCTCGACCCGACCGGCGCCGAGGTCAACCCCGCCAACGACTACGTGCTCGACGAGGCGTACCAGGCGGACCCGACGGCGTGCGGTCCGGCGGAACCGTGGTCGCGTTAGGAACCCGCGGGCTGGAAGAGCTCAACCAGGTTGCCGGCCGGGTCGGCCAGCAGGATCTGGCGACCGCCCGGGCCGGAGACCAGCTCGCTGCGGAACGGGACGCCGGCCGCGCGCAGACGGGCGACCTCCGCGTCCAGGTCGTCGACGGTGAGGTTCACGCGGTTGTAGCCGGGCCCGGTGACGTCCGCGGGCGTCGCCCGGGCACCGGAGCTGGCGGCGCCGGACAGCAGCAGCCGCAGCGGGCCGCGCAGCACGGCGGCGAAGGCCGGCGCGGCGTCGTGACCGAGCCGGAACCCGAGGTGGGTGGTGTAGAAGTCCACGGCGGCCGGCACGTCGTCCACGAGATAGCGGACGCTGGCGTACGGCTCCGGTGCGGTCATGGCAGGACCTCCTCAGGTCGCAAGGATGGGCAGCAGGTGTCTGATCCGGGTCTCGATGTCGTCGGCGGTGCGGTCGAACGTGACGCGGCCCGCCGCCGGGTCCGCGATGCTCCAGTGGATGCGCCGGGAGCCGTCGCCGAACTCGGGACAGACCTCCCGGGCCTTGTCGCACAGGGTGACCACGACGTCGAAGCGGCGCCCGGCGAGCGACTCGAGGTGGCGCGGGCGCTGGGCGCCGAGGTCGATGCCGCACCGCTCGCGCAGCACGCGCAGCGCCTGCGGATGCAGCGTCGGCTTCGGGTGACTGCCGGCGCTGGTCACCTCCACCCACCCGCCGGCGGCCCCGCGGAGCAGCACCTCGGCGATCGGCGAGCGGGCGCTGTTGCCGGTGCAGACGAACAACACCGTCACCGGGCCGGCCGGCTGCGGCGAGGCGCCCGCGCTCGCGCCGACCAGCGCGGGGTGCAACGCTCCGCCGCTGCGGGCGAGGCCGTCGGCACAACGGTCCAGTTCGAGGTGGTAGTAGCTGTCCCGTCCGTCGAGGCTGCTGCGGGTCGCCGTCACCAGGCCGCCGTCCCGCAGCAGGCGCAGGTGGTAGGAGACCAGGTTCTGCGGCTCACCGACCTGACCGACCAGCTCGCGCACCCGCAGGTCGCTGACCGCGAGCGCGGACATCAACCGCCACCGCACCGGGTGCGCGGCCAGCCGGAGGAAGTCGGGCGGGACCACGCGGTCCACATTACATCAAACTGATTTGATGAACTCGGGAGCCGGCTCGATCGCGGGCCGCACAGCCGGCTTCAGCAGCGCCAACGTGGTCAGGAAGGCGAGTGCGACCAGCCCCGCACCGACCCCGAAGGCCAGCCGGTAGCCACTGGTCAGGGCGAAGGCCGCGTCCCGGCCCGCGGCGAGCAGGCCGTCCGTGCGCGCCGCCGCGAGCGTCGACAGCACCGCGACGCCGAGCGCCATCCCGATCTGCTGCGTCGTGTTGAACACCCCGGACACCAGGCCCGCGTCGTCGGGTCGTGCGCCCGACATGGCCAGGCTCGCCAGCGCCGGCAGCACGAGACCGAAGCCGGCCGCGAGCAGCATCACCGGCAGCACGTCGACGGCATAGCTCGCGTGCACCGGCACCCGGACCAGCAGCGCGAGCGTGCCGAACAGGGACACGAGGCCGACCAGCAGCATCCGGCGCTCGCCGAAGCGGGCGTTGAGCCGCGCCGCGAGGCCCAGCGAGACCGCGCCGATCGCCACGGCGGCCGGGAGCATGGCCAGGCCGGTGCGCAGGGCGTCGTACCCGAGGACGTTCTGCAGGTAGAGCGTCACCAGCACCTGGAACGCGAAGCAGGCGGCGAGGGTGAGGACCTGCACCAGGTTGGCCACCGCGACCCCCGGCGCGCGGAGCACCCGCGGCGGCACCAGCGGGTCGCGGGCGGTGGCCTGCCGCACGGCGAAGCCCGCCAGCAGGGCCGCCGCGAGCGCGAACTGGCCGACTACCCGGCCGGCGCCGTACGACGAGACGTTGACGACCGTGTAGATGCCGACCACCAGGCCGGCGGTGACGAGCCCGGCGCCCAGGACGTCGGCCCCGGCGCGGCGGCCCAGGCCCGGCTCGGCCGGCAGCGTCCGTCGGCCGAGCGCGATCGTGGCCAGCCCGATCGGCAGGTTGATCAGGAAGATCCAGTGCCAGCTCAGCGCGTCGGTGAGCACGCCGCCGAGCACCTGGCCGATGGCCGCGCCGGCCGCGCCGGTGAAGCTGAACACCGCGATCGCCCTGGCCCGCTCGCCCGGCGCGGTGAACAGCGTGACGAGGATGCCCAGGCTGACCGCGACGGCCAGCGCGCTGCCGACGCCCTGCAGGAACCGGGCCGCGATCAGCAGCGCGGGCGTGGTGGCGGCGCCGGCCAGCAGCGAGGCCGCGGTGAACACGGCGGTGCCGGCCAGGAACATCCACTTGCGACCGATCAGGTCACCGAGCCGCCCGGCGAGCAGCAGCAGGCTGCCGAAGGCGATCAGGTACGCGTTGACCACCCAGCTCAGGGCCGGCGGCGAGAAGCCCAGGTCGGCCTGGATGGCGGGCATCGCGACCGTGACGATCGAGCCGTCGAGGATGGTCATCAGCGAGCCGGTGGCGAGCACGCCGAGCGCGGTCCACCGAGTACGGGCTTCGTTCATACGAAGGACCGTACTAGATAGTTTTGTTACAGACAATCTCTCAGCGGACTACCTCCCGAGCCCGGCGGACCGGCCGGGGTGCCTCCACCGGCGCGGCCAGGTGGTCGCCGACCAACCGCTCCAGGGCCCGCAGGAACGCCTTGCGCTCGGTGGCGGGCAGCGCGTCCAGCGCCTCGGCGTGCACCCGGTCGACGATCTCCTGGCTCCGCCGGGCCAGCCGGGCGCCCGCGTCGGTGACCGCGATGATCCGGGCCCGGCGGTCGGTGCTCGACGGGCGCCGCTCCGCCAGCCCGGCCTCCTCCAGCGCGTCGACCGTGACGACCATCGTCGTCTTGTCCATGTCGCCGATCTCGGCGAGCTGGATCTGCGTGCGCTCCTGTTCGAGGGCGTGCACGAGCACACAGTGCATCCGCGGCGTGAGGCCGATCTCGCCCAGCGCCGCCGTCATCCGGGAGCGCAGCACGAGGCTGGTGTGGTCGAGCAGGAACGACAGGTCGGGGCGCTCGCGCCGGGGTGCCATCGCGGTCATGGCTCCCAGCATAGGTCCGTAACGGATAATCTGCCGAAGTCAGGCGCTGTGGATCGATTCACGTCCATCCGGCCCATTCCCGTAGATCAATGTCGCCCGTAGATTCCTCCCCGACGGCAACGCAGCCGTCCGGAGAGGAGGGGCCGTGCAAAGACGACTTCTTAGCCGGCGAGGATCCACCGTGCTGCTGACCGCAGCGGTGCTGGTTCTCGCGTCCGGTGCGGCCGGCGGCGCCGCGCGGTCGGCACCACAGCAGCAGCGTGGGCCGGCCGGCGGCGGTGTCGTGCAAGGCGACCACGTCGGCACCGGCGACAAGGACAACCGCCGGGGCGCGATCGCGCCGACCGGCGAACAGCGCAACCGGGCCAGCCGCACGCAGGCCCGGGTGACCTACAACAACCTCGGCACCGCCGCGGTGGTGGCGCCGACCGACCAGGCACTGGCCAGCGGGCTGTCCGCCGATCCGGCGCAGGCCGCGCGCGAATACGTGGCCGCCAACCGCGAGCTGCTGGGGCTGTCGGAGTCCGGCGCCGCCGCGCTCGAGGTGCTCACGGTGCGGCCGATCGGCGACGGTGCCGCCGTCATCATGCGTCAGCGGTTCGGCGACCTGCCCGCCGGACAGGACGGCATCCTGAGCGTCGGCGTACGCGACGGATCGGTCTGGCACGTCAGCTCTTCCCTGGCCCGCGACGGCGGCGCGCCGGAGCCGGCGACGCTGTCCGCCGCCGACGCGGAACGGATCGCGATCGCCGACGCCGCGGCGGCCGGCGCCACGGTCCTGCGCACCGACCTCGTGGCGGTGCCGACCGCCGACCGGGGCGCCCGCGCGGCGTACCAGGTGGTGGTCGTCGCCAACGGCGCCGAGCCGGTGGCTTATTCGACCTATGTGGACGCTCGTGACGGCGGCGTGCTGGTCCGCGAGGACCTGGTCGACCACCACGACTCCGGCGACAACCCGCAGTGGCAGGTCTTCCCGAGCAACCCGCGCGTCGACTACAGCTCCAAGGACACCCGCGAGGACTGGTGCTGGACCCAGCAGCGCGGCTGTGACGAGGCCGTCGGCACGTCGGCGTCGCCGCTGCCGTGGGACGTCGACCCGGCGACGGGCCTGTCCACCAACACGACCCGTGGCAACAACGCGATCGCGGTGCACAACTGGAACAGCGCCGACCCGTTCACCGTCGGCACCGAGACCTCGACGGCCCGGCCCAACCGCGACTACAACTACAACTGGACCAACCAGTGGTACGAGCAGGGCTGCGACCCCGCGGTGTTCACCTCGCCCGAGCGCAACGACATCGACGCGGCCCGGGCCAACCTGTTCGCGATGCACAACCGGATGCACGACTGGTCCTACCACCTGGGCTTCACCGAGGAAGCCTGGAACATGCAGGGCGACAACTTCGGCAAGGGCGGGCTCGGCAACGACTTCGAGCAGGGCAACGCGCAGGCGGGCGGCATCGCCGGCGGGTTCCCGGGCTTCGCCGCCCGCGACAACGCCAACCAGATCACGCCGCCGGAGGGCACCGCGCCGATCACCAACATGTACCTGTGGCAGGCGATCCCCGGCACCTTCTACGCACCGTGCGTCGACGGCGACTACGACATGTCCGTGATCGCCCACGAGTACGGCCACGCCATCACCAACCGCATGATCGCCGGCCCGAACGCGGGCGTGAGCAGCCCGCAGGGCATGAGCGAGAGCTGGTCGGACCAGCTCGCCATGGAATACCTCTACGAGCACGGCTACGCGGCCAAGGGCCTGCAGGGCACGACGATCGGTCAGTACGTGACCTCGGACCCGATCGCCGGCATCCGCAACTACAACATGGCCGACAGCCCGCTGAACTACAGCTCGGTCGACTACGACTTCGTGGGTCTGCAGGTGCACGCCTCGGGCGAGGTGTGGACGGCGACGAACTACGACATCCGGGCCGCGATGATGAAGCGGTACGGGTCGGGCAACGCGAAGCTCCAGAAGGCCTGCGCCAACGGCGAACGGCCGGTCACCTCGTGCCCGGGCAACCGCCGCTGGATCCAGCTCGTCTTCGACTCGTACCTGCTGATGGGCGTCAGCGGGGTCAGCATGGTCGACTCCCGCGACGCGATGCTCGCGGCCGACCAGATCCGGTTCGGCGGCGCCAACCAGGACCTGCTCTGGAACGCGTTCGCCAAGCGCGGTCTCGGCGAGGGCGCGACGAGCCTGAGCCCGGCCGACGCCAACCCGGTGCCGAGCTTCGCGTCGCCGCACGCGACCGAGGCGCGGGTACAGTTCAAGCCGGTCGCGCTCGGCGGCGGCTCGGGCCCGCTGGCCAACGCCAAGCTGTTCGTGGGCCGCTACCAGGCCCGCGCGGTGCCGGTGGCGGACACCGACGCCGCGACGCCGTTGGGCAGCGAGGTGGCGCTGGTGCCGGGCACCTACGAGTTCGTCGCCCAGGCGCCGGGCCGCGGCCTGGTGCGCGTCGGCCCGATCACCGTCAAGGCCGGCCAGACCGTGCCGCTGCCGGTGGTCATGCTGGAAAACCTCGCGTCCGGCTCGGCCGGCGCCACCGCCACCGGCGACGGCGTCAACCAGGCCAAGCTGATCGACGACGACGAGACCACCAACTGGGCGTCGCTGAACAGCCCGGTCGCAGGCAAGCAGGTCACGGTCGACCTGGCCGGCGGCACACAACTGGTCAGCCGGGTCCAGGTGAGCGCCATGCTCCGGCCGGCCGTCGCCGGCGACCCGGACGCGGGCGGCCAGAACAGGTTCACCGCGCTGCGCCAGTTCAAGGTGTCGGCGTGCCTGGCGAAGGGTTCCGTGACGTGCGCGGACCCGGCCGACTTCCGGGCCGTCTACACCAGCCCGGATGACGCCTTCCCGTCGGTCGCGCCGCGGCCGCGGGCGCCCGAACTGCTGTTCAAGGGCTTCCGCTTCAAGCCGACGCTGGCCACCCACCTGCGCTTCGAGGTGGTCACCAACCAGTGCACCGGCGCACCGGACTACGCGGGTGAGCAGGACCAGGACCCGCAGTACACGACCGACTGCGCCGCGGGCAGCGTCCAGGACGACTTCGTCCGCGCCGCCGAGTTCCAGGCGTTCCTAGCCTGAGCCGAAAGGAACGGACCGTTGTTAACGCTATGCGTTAACAACGGTCCGTTCCTTTCCCGGCTAGAACGACATCGCGCCGGACTGGTCGACCTCGACGAGGAAGGCCACCCGGTCGGTGCGCAACGGGTACGGGCCGCCCATGTACTTCTGGGCCAGGCGGTCGATGATCTCCCAGCCCCGGTCGCCCTCCACCACCTCGACCACCCGGCCGCGCAGGTAGGCCATGTCGTTCGGGCGTTGCGGGTGGGTCAGCGAGATCGCCACGCGCGGGTCGCGGGCGATGTTGCGGGCCTTGCGCGAGCCCAGCGAGGTCAGGAACGAGACGCGGTCGCCTTCGAGGCCCACCCAGGGCGGCACGCTGTGCGGTGCGCCGTCGGGCAGCAGGGTCGCGAGGTGCGCGGTGCAGGGCTCGTCGATCAGCCGAACCACATCGGCGGGCAGCTTTGTCATGATTCCTACCGTACGGCGCGGGACACCCGCCCGCTGACCGGTGACGGTGCTGGCGGACAATGACCCGCATGGAGACGATCGTCGGCAGGTATCTCGGGGCCGTGAGTCCCGCGCAGGTGGACCCGTCCGCCATCGGGTTCTACGCGATGCTCGACGCGGTGCGGGCGGTCGACCCGGGCATCGCCGCCGCGACCGTGCAGGAGCTGCTCGACCAGCGGTCACACCTCAAGCTGATCGCCTCGGAGAACTTCAGCTCCCTGGCCGTGCAGGCGGCGCAGGGCTCGCTGCTCACCGACAAATACGCCGAGGGCTTCCCGGGCCACCGGTTCTACGCCGGCTGCGACAACGTCGACACGATCGAGGCCACCGCCGCGAAGCTCGCCACCGACCTGTTCGGCGCCGCGCACGCGTACGTGCAGCCGCACTCCGGCGCCGACGCCAACCTCGTCGCGTTCCTGGCCATCCTGGCCACCCGGGTCGAGGCCGACGTGCTCGAGCGGTTCGGCGGCCTCGACGGGCCCGCCCGGCTGCCGCAGATCACCGAGGCGCAGTTCGCCGAGCTGCGCGCGGCGGTCAACAGCCAGCGCCTGCTCGCGATGGACTACTACTCCGGCGGGCACCTGACGCACGGCTACCGGTTCAACATCTCCAGCCGGATGTTCGAGGCGCACTCGTACTCCGTGGATCCCGAGACCAAGCTGCTCGACCTCGCCGCCGTGCGCGACCGGGCCCGCGAGGTGCGGCCGCTGATCCTGCTCGCCGGCTACTCGGCGTACTCCCGGAAAATCAACTTCGCGGAGCTGCGCTCCATCGCCGACGAGGTCGGCGCGACCCTGATGGTCGACATGGCACACTTCGCCGGCCTGGTCGCGGGCAAGGTGTTCCAGGGCGACTTCGACCCGGTCGCCCACGCGCACGTCGTCACCACGACCACGCACAAGACCCTGCGCGGCCCGCGCGGCGGCATGGTGCTCTCGACCGCCGAATACGCGGAGGCGCTCGACAAGGGCTGCCCCGCGATCCTCGGCGGCCCGCTGTCGCACGTGATGGCCGCGAAGGCCGTCGCGCTGCGCGAGGCGTCGAAGCCGGAGTTCGCCGACTACGCCGCCCGGATCGTCGCCAACTCGCAGGCGCTGGCCGAGGGCCTGCTCAAGCGCGGCGTCCCGGTGCTCACCGGCGGCACCGACAACCACCTGCTGCTCGTCGACGTCGAGCAGGGCTTCGGGCTCACCGGCCGGCAGGCCGAGCAGGCCCTGCGCGACTGCGGCATGACGCTCAACCGCAACAGCCTGCCGGGCGACCCCAACGGCGCCTGGTACACGAGCGGGCTGCGGTTGGGCACGCCGGCGCTGACCACGCTCGGCATGGGCACCGGCGAGATGGACGAGATCGCCGACATCATCGCCCGCGTGCTGGCCGCCACCACGCCGGCCGCCGGCGAGGGTGACAAGCCGGCCAGCAAGGCCAAGTTCAGCACCCAGCCCGACGCGGTCGACGAGGCCGGCAAGCGCGTGCACGCGCTGCTCGCCCAGCACGTGCTCTACCCGCACCTCGACCTCGACCACTTCCACCCGGCCGACTTCGGCCTGACCGCCTTCGAGCACCGGGGCGCCGCCGCCTAAGGAAGATCGACCACCAACGCGGAGTACGACAGCCCCGCGCCGAAGCCCACCAGCAGGGCCGGCCCGGTCGGTGCTGTCGGGGCCGCGAGCAGCGCGTCCAGCGCGAGCGGGATCGAGGCGGCCGAGGTGTTGCCGGCCGTCTCGATGTCGCCGGCGACCACACAGGACGCCGGCAGGCCCAGCGCCGTCGCCATCTTGTCGGTGATCCGCGCGTTGGCCTGGTGTGGCACGAACGCAGCCAGCGCCTCGGGCTTCAGCCCGGCCGCGGCCAGCGCCGCGCGGGCCGTCGCGGTCACGTCGGCGACCGCCCAGCGGAACACCTCCGGCCCGGCCATCTTCAGCGACGGCCACACGTCGGGGTGCTCGCGCAGGTTCGTCCACGGCACCGGGTGGGCGATCAGCGCGGCCTTCGAGCCGTCGGCGCCCCAGACCACCGGGCCGATGCCGCGCTCGGCGGCCGGGCCGACGACCACGGCGCCCGCGCCGTCGGCGAACAGGAACGCCATCGTCCGATCCGTGGGCTCGACGATGTCGGTCATCTTCTCCGCGCCGACCACCAGGACGTGCCGAGCGGTGCCGGCCCGGACCAGCGCGTCCGCGACCGCGACCGCGTGGCAGAACCCGGCACACGCGACACCGACGTCGATGGCGGCCGCACCGGACGCGCCGACCTGCTCGGCCACCTGCGGTGCGGCCGGCGGCGACTGGTGCACCCAGGACATGCTGGCCAGCAGCACGGTGTCGATCTCGCTCGGGTCCAACCCGGCGCGGCAGATCGCCTGCCGCCCGGCGGCCGCACCCATGCTGACCACGGTCTCGTCGGGGCCGCCGAAGCGGCGGCTGACGATGCCCGACCGCCGGCGGATCCACTCGTCGGTCGAGTCGATGAGCGTGCAGATCTCGGCGTTGGAGACGACCCGCGAGGGCCGGTACGCACCAACGCTGATCAATCGGCTGCCCGACGCCCGCATCGACCACCTTCCGCCCCGGGGTACACCCCTTAGCCATTACAGCCAGCGCCGCACCGGGTCGGCAGGGATTCAGCAAACCCCATCCGGCTCAGTCGCTACCCGCGTCACCTCCGGACGCGCAGGAAGCCACGGACGACGTCGTCGGCGAGCAGGCTGAGCCCGATGCCCAGCAGCCAGGTGTCCTTGGCCAGCGGCACACCCTGGTCGGTCGGCCGCAGGCTGCCTTTGCGCCGCAGGCCGGGCGTCCGGAAGTAGAAGCCCACCAGCCCCGCCGCGAACCCGGTCAGCGCCAGCCCGGCGATCCCCTCGGGCACCAGCGGGAACAGCAGCATCGAGCCGACGGTGATCTCGGCGGTCGAGAGCAGCTTGAAGAACCGCTTCGGCTCCATCTCGCCGAGGAACGGGTACGCCGTGGCCGCCTGCCCGTGGTAGCCCTTCGCCGTGACCTCGTCGGCACCTCGTTTCTCCAGGCCCGAGTTGAGCACGAAGGCTCCGGCGGCCAGCCGCAGTGGCACCTGGTGGGCGAGGTCTCGCAGCAGCAACACGTGACTCCTCCTTGTTCGCGACAACACCGTGCGGACAGGGGGACTTGAAACCGGCCTACCCGCTGCTATCCGGATCAAACGGCGGGTCCTTCGGGCGGCCAGCCGCGTTAGGCCGGGCGTGAACACCATTCCGCGGGTGCTCCGCAACGACTGGTCCACCGTTCGCGCCCCGGAGTTGGCCGGTTGGCGGCCGTCCCGGTCGGTCAGCGTGATCGTCCCGGCCTACCGGTGCCAGGCGACGCTCGACCTGACGCTGGCCGCGCTGAGCCGGCAGACGTACCCCAGCGAGCTGCTCGAGGTCGTCGTCGTCGACGACGGGTCGGAGCCCGCGCTGGAGTTGCCCCCGCTGCGGCCGGCGCGCACGACGCTGGTCCGCGTCGCGTCCGGCTGGGGCCGGGCCAACGCGCTGGCCTGGGGTGTCCGGCACAGCACCGGCGAGATCCTGCACTGGCTGGACGCCGACATGGTGGTCTACCCGGAGCACGTCGCGGCGCAGGCGCGGTGGCACCACGTCCTGCCGTACGCGGTGACGCTCGGCTACAAGCGGTTCGTCGACGGGCCATGGCCGGCACCCGAGGTGGTCGTGCGCAGCGGGGCGGAGTCCCTGTTCGACGGTGGCGAGCCGCATCGCTACGTCGAGCGCTACATCGCGCAGACCGACCGGCTCCGCCTGGCCGACCACCTGGCGTTCCGGATCCACGTCGGTGCCACGGCCGCCCTGAGCCGGGACCTCTACACGGCGGCCGGCGGGTTCGACACCGCGCTGCGGCTCGGCGAGGACACCGAGTTCGGCTACCGGCTCGCCCAGGCCGGCGCCGTGTTCGTGCCCGAGCCGGCGGCCCGGGCCTGGCATCTCGGCCGGACCCAGGTGATGCGGGCGCAGGCGGCGGTGGCCCGCTACAACCGGCCGTTCTTCGCCGACCGGATTCCGTACCCCCGGCATGCCCGGACAGCGGGCGGCACCACCTGGACCGTTCCGCTGGCCGAGGTGGTCATCCCCGTCGGCGACGAGCCGCTGGAGCGGGTCCGGGCGGCGGCCGACGCGGTGCTCTCCGGCACCGACCTCGACGTGCGGGTCAACCTGCTCGGCCCCTGGGACACGCTCGACGACGGGCGCGTGTCGCCGCTCGCCGACCCTTGCCTCGACCTGCGGCTGATCGCCGCCACCTACCGGGGCGAGCCGCGGGTCCGCCTGGTCACCGAGCCCGTCGCCGCGTTCCCGGCGCCGTTCCTGCTGGAGTTGCCGCCCGCGTACCGGCTCGCCCGCGACAGCCTGCGCCACCTGGTCGAGCTGGCCGACCACCACCGGGTCGGCCTGGTCCAAGTCGGCGCGGCGGCGCTCTGGCGGACCGCGGCGGTGCGCCGCGCCGAGCTGGTCCGGGCGCCGGGCGAGGCGCTCCGGGACGCGGTCGCGGCGGTGCACGGCACGCGGGACGAGACCCTGGCGGCGGTCGGTGTCACCGTCGACGGCGCGCCGGGCGACCCGGGCCGGCGCCGGCGGCCGATGCCGTCGACGGCGGAGGTCGGCGGCGTGCGGTCGCTGCTGCGCGCGGCGATGCTGGTCGGCCGGCTGGGCGTGCGGCGCGTGTTGCGGACCCGCTAGGCGGCGACGGCCTCCCCTGCCGACCGGCGGCGGAGGAGCCGGTCGCGCAGCGTGGCGCGCAGCTTCGGCGGCACCAGCCAGATCTGCAGGAACGTGAGGTAGTCGAAGAAGCCGGGCCGGCCGTGCCGGACCGCCTCGCCCAGCACCGCACGAAACACCCGGAAGCTGCCGCTGGCGACGGCCATCGAGCTGATCACGCTCATCGTCACGGCCGCGTAGGCCCGCGGGGTGAACAGCGCCCGGTTGCGCCGGGACCAGTCGAACATCTGCTCCCACGGTGACGCCAGGCTCAGTCGGGGCCGGTTCTCGTCGGCGTGCCAGAGGACCAACGCCTCGGGCGCCACGAACAGGTCGACGCCGTCCTCGGCCAGGGCCCGCAACGTCCAGTCGAGCTCCTGCAGGCGGGGCAGGCCGACGGTGAACGGCACCTTCCGGAACAGCGCGGTCGGCGCCAGGATCATCGAGGTCTGCACGAAGCCGTCGCCGTGGAACAGCCCGCGCCGGACCGTCAGGTATTCGCTGCGCGCCTCCCCGGGCTCGGGCAGCCGGCGCGGCATCACGAAGTCGGCCCGGGGCGTGCGGTTGACCAGCCGGCACGTGACGATCGGCAGCGGCACGTCGGCCGACTTGGCCGTTTCGAGCTGCACCGCCAGCTTCTCGGGCAGCCACTCGTCGTCGTCGTCGAGCATGGCGACGAAGGCGCCCTGCGCCGCCGCGACGCCCGTGTTGCGGGCGTTCGGCGCGCCGCCGCTGCGGGGCAGCACGACGGTGCGTAACCGGGGGTCCCCGATCGCACCGAGCGCCGCCACGGTCCCGTCGTCCGGGCCGTCGACCACCACGATGACCTCGAGGTTGTCGAAGGTCTGGGCCAGCACCCCGCGCACCGCGCGAGTGACCAGCTCAGGCCGGCCGCGGGTGGGAATGACGACGCTGACCTCTGGGATGGCCGACATGTGGCGGAAGTTATCCAGCCCGGGGTACGCGGAGGTGAACACGACGTGACGGGCAGCGTAGCTTGGAGTGATGTTGGTGGAGCCCGCGCAGTCCCTGACCGACCTGCTGCTGGGTCTGGTCGCCTGCGCGCTGGCGATCGGCCTGTTGCGGCGGCGAGTGTCGCCGGCCCACCGCTACTGGGAGTTCGCCCTCGGCTGGCTCGGGGTGTCCGCTCTGGGCGGTTTCGTCCATCACGGCTTCCTCGTCCAGTGGCCCGCCGTCGCGACCGTGAGCTGGACGTTGATCAGCGTCGGGGTCGTGCTCGGCGTCTCCTGCCTGCTGGCCGCCACGGTGGAGGAGGTGCTCGGCCCGGGACACCGTCGGGTGTTCTGGGTGCTCCGGGCGGGCGGGCTCGGCGCGTACCTCGGTCTGGCGGTCACCACCGGCGCCGGCGTCGGCGCCCTGGTCGCGTGCGAGTCGATCACCTTCGCCTGCATCATCGGGCTCTGGGCCTATGCCGCCCGCCGCCGGCACCCGCTCGCGCTGCCGATCCTGCTCGCGGTCGTGGCCAGCGGCGCCGCCGCCGCGACGAAGGTGATCTCCGAGAACCTCACCGGTGCGGTCTACCTGGACGGCGACTCGCTCTACCACCTGGCCCAGATCGGCGGCATCGTGCTGCTCTACCGCGCGCTCGTCACCACCCGCCGCCCCGCGCCGCCGGCGGTCCTGTCTCGGCCCGCGGCCAGCGTCGAGACCTAGATCGCCGCGACGGCCTCGATCTCGATCAGGAAGTCCGGGTTGACCAGGCCGGCCACGCGCACGAGCGTGCTGGTCGGCGGGCGTTCGACGTCGACGAACTCGTCACGGACGGCCCGGATCGTCGGCAACTCGGCGACGTCCGTGACGTAGACGGTGAGCTTGAACACGTCGGCCCAGCCGGCGCCGGCGGCTGCCAGAGCCGTCTCGACGTTGCGCAGTGTCTGGCGGGTCTGCTCCGCCCAGTCGCCGACCGCCACCGCACCGGTCGCGTCGACCGGGACCTGACCGGCCGTCCAGACCAGCCGTTTCCCGGCCGGGATGCTGGCGACGTGGCTGTATCCGTTGGGTGCGACGAGCGAGAGTTCGGTCACGACAGAGGATTCTTTCACCCGGTGTCGATCGGGCCGGTGGCCGTTCGTGTAGCTGGTGGAGTGACGCACACGAGAGGACGAGACGGATGAAGCACTACCTGTTGGCTCTCCAGCAGCCCGGCGACGGCCGCGCGCTGCCGCCGGAGGAGCTCGAACCGATCATGAAGGACGTCGAGGCGGTCAACGAAGAGCTGCGGGCCGCCGGGGCCTGGGTCTTCGCGGGCGGCCTGCATCCGGTCAGCGCCACGACCGTGGTGCGGCACGACGGCACCGACTTCGTGACGACCGACGGCCCGTACGTGGAGGGCAAGGAACATGTCGGCGGCCTCACCGTCCTCGCCGCCGACGACCTGGACGAAGCACTGTCCTGGGCCCGCAAGTTCGCCCGCGCGACCCGGCTGCCCATCGAGGTCCGCCCGTTCCACGGCGACCCGGGATCGCACCTGCCCTGACCGGGTGAGGCAGGCTGGCAGGATGCCAGTCGTCTCGACCGCCGAGATCGAGCGGATCTTCCGGGCGGAGTACGGCCGCGCCGTCGCGGTCCTGGTCCGTGTCCTCGGTGACATCGACACCGCCGAGGACGCGGTCCAGGACGCCTTCGCCACCGCGGTCCGCCGCTGGCCGGAGGCCGGCCTGCCGCCGAGCCCGGCCGGCTGGATCATCACGACCGCCCGCAACCGCGCGATCGACCACGCCCGCCGCGAGTCGACCCGCGACGCCCGCCAGGCCCAGGCCGCGCTGCTCTACGCCACGGAACCCGACCCGGCCGAGCCCGACCCGATCGGCGACGACCGGCTTCGGCTGATCTTCACCTGCTGCCACCCGGCGCTGGCCATGCCGGCCCGGGTCGCGCTCACCCTGCGGCTGCTCGGCGGGCTGACCACCGCGGAGATCGCCCGGGCCTTCCTCGTGCCGGAGCCGACGATGGCGCAGCGGTTGGTGCGGGCGAAGAGCAAGATCCGTGACGCGGGCATCCCGTACCGCGTGCCGAGCGCGGCCGACCTGCCCGAGCGGCTGCGGTCGGTGCTCGCGGTGGTCTATCTGATCTTCAACGAGGGCTACACCGCCACGTCCGGCGACGAGCTGACCCGGGAGCCGCTGACCGCCGAGGCGATCCGGCTCGGCCGCCTGCTGGTGACGCTGCTGCCCGACGAGCCCGAGGTGGCGGGCCTGCTCGCACTGATGCTGCTCACCGACGCCCGTCGGGCGGCTCGCACCACGCCGGACGGCGACCTCGTGCTGCTGGCCGACCAGGACCGGGACCGCTGGGACGCGGAGGAGATCGCCGAGGGGCGGGCGATCGTGCGCGCCTGCCTGGCCCGCAACCGGCCGGGGCCGCTCCAGATCCAGGCCGCGATCAACGCGGTGCACACCGACGGGCCGGACACCGACTGGCGGCAGATCGTGACGCTGTACGACCAGTTGCTGGCGATCGCGCCGAGCCCGGTGACGACGCTGCACCGCGCGGTCGCGGTCGCCGAGGTCGACGGGCCCGCGGCGGCGCTGGACATCGTCGTGGGGTTGGACCTCGAGCGCTACCACCTCTACCACTCGGTGCGCGCCGACCTGTTGCGCCGGCTGGGCCGCGACACGGAGGCGGCACATGCCTACGACGCGGCGATCGCCGGCACCGGCAACGCCGCCGAACGCCGCTTCCTGGAACGGCGCCGCGCCGCGCTAACGCGGTAGCAGGCCGGCGACCTCGATCGGGGGGTACTTGCGGACCATCGTGGCGCGGTCGTCGAAGATCTCGACCGAGGGGTAGCTCTCGGCGAGCTTGGTCGCCCACTTGCGCGGGCTGCCGAGGTAGAGCACGAGCTCGACGGTCTTCACCACACGCCCGTCGGGCAGCTCCGTGCGCCGGCGCTCGTCGAAGATGTAACGCGACTCACCCAACGCCTGGACCAGGTTGGCCTGGGTCGGCATGGCGTACTCCAGCGCGACGATCTTCGTGTGCTGCGCGCGGAAGCCGCGCTCGCCCACTTCGACCCGGCCCCAGGCCTCGACCACGCCGGTCACGACGCAGCCCGGGTGCAGCACCGACGAGGTGGCCAGCTGGTCGTCGTCGGGGCGGTGGCAGGCGTAGATGCCGCAGGTGCAGTCGGCGTGCGGTGCGCTGTGGCTCGTGTCGGGGTGACGGCAGATCGCGCGCATGGGCGAGTGCCAGATGTGGTTCTGGCTCACGGCCTTGAGCCTCATGTCGAGGGTGACTTCCCACTGCCGGTAGCCGCGCAGGGCTCCCGCCACCAGGGTCGTCGGTCGGTCCGCGCTGAACTGGTCCTGGAAAGGCGACCGGCTCACGTGGTTGCTGGCTCCTTTTCCGGCGCCGGCTCAACCGGGGCGGCGGGGATGGCGGGCTCGACGACGGGCGCGAAGGGGTCGCTCCGCAACGGCGCGAACTCGTACTCGTGGGTCTCTTTGCCGATGTCCATGACGGGCAGACTACAAGGCGCTGAGCTGCATATTCTCTGGGAGGAGCCGGACTTCCGCCTCAGGCACAGATCGCCCAAGTCGGAAAAATCCGAAATGCTAGCGGTCGCGGCGCAGCAGCGACCGCAGCGATCGGCCCGACACCGCCGGCGTGGGCCGCGATCCGATCTCGATCGGGCCGACCGCGCGGAAGCCCGCGAGCATCGCGACGAGCAAGAAGATCAGACCGAACAGGTGCGCCAACTCCGGCTCGGCGATGGTCAGCAGGACGACCCCCGCGATGAGGAAGCCGATCGCGGTCTGCGCCGCGTGCTTGCGCCGCTCCCGGGTCACCGGCGCGCCCGGCACGACCGGCGGCCCCTCCGACGTCGGGTCGAACCGGCCGGCCAGCGTGAGTCGGAACAGCAACGCCAGGCTCGGGAAGAGCACCACCGCGCCGACGGCCAGCGAGACGATCAGCGCGATCATCGTGGTGTCGTTGGCGGCCGCGTCCTCGATCGTCACCGTGGTCGGCAACAGGTAGGGCCGTTGCGCGACCGCCCAGCCGATGATGACCGCGGCCACCGCCAGCGCGGCGGCCAGCCGGGCCGCGGTGAACCGGCTCAGCCACACGAGCGCCATCGCGACCAGCCCGGCGACCCCGCTGACGACCACCGGGACGAGGCCCCAGCCGGAGGTCAGCCCGTCGAAGAGCAGAGGCGCGTCGGACCGGACGACGAACAGCCCGCCGATCGCGAGCCCGCCCGCGACCACGCCGGCGAGCAGCGCCCTGGCGCGGAACGCGCGGACCAGGTCGGGCTCGCGCAGCCGCTCCGCGTCCGCGGCGAGGAACACCGCCGCGAGGAAGGCACCGGTGACGACGGCCAGGAAGCCCGCCAGGATCGACGTCGGGTTGGTCCAGCTGCCGACCTCGGCGCCGAGCGCGTTGCCGGGCGGCACGTGCCCGGCGGCGATCCCGCCGATCACGCTGCCGAGCATGTACGGCGTCATGATCGACGCTGCCGCGAACGACACGTCGATGTACCGCCGCTGCCGCGCGTTCGCGGCGTTCTGCAGGGCGTAGGACATCCCGCGCAGCACGATCCCGAGCGCCGCCAGGAAGATCGGGATCGCCATCGTCGAGAAGACGGCACCGAACACCGACGGGTACGCCGTCCAGAGCACCGTGATCACCAGGATCAGCCAGACGTGGTTGGCCTCCCAGACGGGTGCGTTGGCGTGGTGCGCGTGGTCGCGAATCCGCCGGCCGTGCTCGCCACCGCCCGCGGAGAGCTGCCAGACGCCCGCGCCGAAGTCCGCACCCGCCAGCAGGGTGTAGAGGATCAGGCCGATGACGACGACGGCGGCCGGGAGGGTCTGCAGCACCATCTCGTCACTCGGCGCGGCTGAGCGGATAGACGGCGCTGACGTCGTCCTCCGGAGGCTCGGCCAGCGGCACGCGCGCGAGGCGCCGCAGCACCCAGACCACCGCGATCACCAGGCCGAGGTAGACGGCCGCGAGGGCGCCGTAGCCGACGGGGATCCCCGACGCCCCGGTGACGGCCTCCTCGGTGCGCATGAACTCGTACACGACCCAGGGTTGGCGACCGACCTCGGTGGTGATCCACCCCGCGATCAGCGCGACCAGCGAGAGCGGCCCGCAGAGCACGACCGCCCGGTAGAACCAGGCGCTGGCCGGCAGGCGGCCCTTGCGCCAGCGCAGGTAGAGGAAGAGCACGGCGACCAGCGCCATCACGGTGCCGGCGCCGACCATGCTCTGGAACGCGTAGCGGACCACGTTGACCGGCGGCTGGTCCTCGACCGGGACGGTGTCGAGGCCCTGCACGGTCGAGTTGATGTCGTGGAAGGCCAGCAGCGAGAGCAGCTTCGGGATGCCGAGGCCCCAGATGACCTCGCCGTTCTGGTACCAGCCGAGGACGTGCAGGGCCGCGCCCTTCGTGGTCTGGCCCAGCCCTTCCATCGCGGCGAGCTTGACCGGCTGGTGCTGGGCGACCTGGCGGGCGGCCCAGTCGCCGATCAGCAGTTGCACCGGCGCCGCCACCGCGGCCGCGGTCATCGGCACGGCGAACGCGGTGCGCTCGTAGCGACCCCACCGGCCGCGCAGGGCGCACACCGCGTACGCGGCTGCCACCAGGAAGCCGGTGACGATGAAGCCGGCGACGTACATGTGCACGAACTCGTGCCAGAAGTAGGTGTTGCCGAACAGCGCCCGGGCCGCGTTGGCGCTCGTCACCCGCCCGTTCTCGTAGGTGAAGCCCTCGGGGTGGTTCATCCACCCGTTCACGGAGATCACCATGAACGAGCCCACCACACCGGCGACCGCGATCGGCAGGCCCGAGAAGAAGTGGGCGCGAGGCGAGAGCCGGTCCCACCCGTACACGTAGATGCCGATGAAGATGGCTTCCAGGAAGAACGAGAATCCCTCGATGGCGAAGCCGAGGCCGAACACCTCGCCGAACGTCGCGGTGAAGTTCGGCCAGAGCAGGCCGAGCTCGAAGCTGAGGATCGTGCCGGTGACCACGCCCGCGGCGAAGAGCGCGACCAGCACCTTCGACCAGCGGCGGGCCAGCGTGCGGTAGAGCTCGTCGCCGGTGCGCAGGTACCGCCACTCCACGAAGAGCACCAGCGCCGGGAACGCGATGCCGAAGCAGACCAGCGGTATGTGCACCACGAACGAGAGGGCCTGCATCTGACGGGCTTCGAGCAGGTAGTCCTGCGCCAGCATCTCGGTCATCGACAGGTCACGCTACGCGGCGGTAACCGTCTTTCGTGGGCAAACGCACAACACGAGCAGCCTTCGGGTGGACGCGAAATGCGATAGTTGTGCCATGTCACGGGTGCTGCTGATCGAAGACCACCACACGGTGCGAGAGGGTCTGCGGATCGCGCTCACGCGGCAGGGGCACGCGGTGGACGCCGTCGACAGCGGCGAGCGCGGGCTGGCGCACCTCTCCTCCGCACCCGCCGACGTCGTGGTGCTCGACCTGATGCTGCCCGGCATGGACGGCTTCGAGGTGTGCCGGCGGATCCGCGCCAGCCAGGACCTGCCGATCATCATGCTGACCGCCCGCGACGACGACATGGACGTGGTCGCCGGTCTGGAGGCCGGCGCCGACGACTACGTGGTCAAGCCGGTGCAGGCCCGGGTGCTCGAGGCGCGGATCCGGGCGGTGCTGCGGCGCGGCAACGCACGCGCGGCCGAGCCCGCGGCCGTGGAGAAGCACGCCGACCTGAGCATCGACCGGGCCGCGCTGGTGGTCCGCAAGGGTGGCGAGCCCGTCGGTCTCGCACCGACCGAGCTGCGCCTGCTCCTCGAGCTGTCCGCGACGCCGGGCCGCGTCCACAGCCGCCAGCAGCTCCTCGAAGCGGTCTGGGACCAGGGTTACCTCGGCGACTCACGGCTGGTCGACGCCTGCGTGCAGCGGCTCCGGGCCAAGATCGAAGACGACACGACCGCACCGGTGTACGTGCAGACGGTCCGCGGGTTCGGATACCGGTTCGGGCCTTTGTGACCGCCTGGACCCTCGGCCTGCGTGGTCGCCTGCTGCTCGCGTTCGCGGTGCTCGGGCTGACCACGACCGCGCTCGTGGCCGGGGTGAGCTACGGGCAGGCCCGCACCGTGATCCTGCAGAAGGCGCAGGACGCCGCGGTGGTCTCGCTCGTCGACCAGGCCGCGCGGGTGCTGCCGCTGCGGGAGCTGCCGCCGAGCCAGGACCAGCTCGACGCGATCGCGCAGAACCTCGGCGAGGGACCCGATCCGGCGGTGGTCGCCTACCGCGGCCGGACCGCCTCCTCGTCCGACCTGTCGCTCGACGAGATTCCGGCGGAGCTGCGCGGTGAGGTGACCGGCGGCCGGGTGGTCTGGCAGCGGGTCACCATGGGCGGCGGGCCGTGGCTGGCGATCGGGACGCAGCTGATGACCGAGCGGCCCGACGGCGGCACCGAGCCCACCGGGATCGAGGTCTACCGGATGCACGCGCTCGGCGACGAGCAGCGCAGCATCGACCAGCTGGCCGCGCTCGCCTGGTCGACGGGTTCGGCGTCGCTGGTGCTCGCCGTGCTGCTGGCCCTGCTCGCCGCGCGCGGCGTGCTGCGGCCGGTGCGGGAGCTGGGCCGCGCCGCGCGCCGCCTCGGCGAGGGCGACCTGCGCACCCGGGCGACCGTGCGCGGCACCGACGAGCTGGCCGGCGTCGCGCAGATCTTCAACCAGACCGCCGAACGGCTGGAGCGCCAGGTCGGCGAGCTGCGCCGGATGGAGGCGGACGCCCGGCGGTTCGTGGCGGACGTGTCGCACGAGCTGCGTACGCCGCTGGCCGCCATGACCGCCGTGACCGACGTGCTCGACGAGGAGTCGGCCCGGCTGCCCGGTGATGCCGGCAAGGCCGCCCGGCTGGTCAGCCAGGAGACGCAGAACCTCGCGCAGCTCGTCGAGGACCTGATCGAGATCAGCCGGTTCGACGCGGGGACGGCCGCGCTCTCGCTCGACGACCTCGACGTCGGCGCCGCGGTGCGCGCGACACTGCGCTCGCGCGGCTGGACCGACCAGGTCGAAACCGAGCTGCCCGACGGGATCGTGGCGCGCCTGGACCCCCGGCGGCTCGACGTGATCGTGGCGAACATGGTGGGCAACGCGCTGCGGCACGGCGCGGCGCCGGTCACCGTGCGGCTGCGGGCTCCTGCGGGATGGGTCGAGGTGACCGTGGCCGACCACGGGTCGGGGCTGCCGCCGGACGTGCTGGCGCGGGCCTTCGACCGGTTCTACAAGGCGGACACGGCGCGGTCGCGGTCCGACGGTGCCGGGTTGGGCCTGGCGATCGCGCTGGCGAACGCGCGGCTGCACGGCGGTTCGCTGGTCGCCGGCAACCGCTCGCCCCAGGGCGCGGTGTTCACGCTGCGCCTGCCGTCGGGAGGTGGTGCGTGAAGCGCTGGATCGTCGTACCGCTGTTGCTCGTCGCCTTCCTCGGTGGCTGCGGCGTGCGGCCCAGCGGGGTGATCACCGGCGGGCCGGCGCCGACCGGGAAGGTCGACGGCGCGCGGATCTACCTGATCTCCGACGGCGAGCCGGCGCTGGTGCTGCGCCAGTCCAAGCCGGCCACGCCGGACGAGGTGCTGCGGTTGCTCGCCGCAGGGCCGAGCGACGCCGAGCGGTCGCTGGGTCTGACGACGGAGGTGCCGAGCGGTCTCGCACCCAAGGTCGCGCTGGAGGACGGCGCCACGGTGGTGGCGGTCGGGACGGACGTGCGATCGCTCCCGGTGCTGGCGGTCGTGCAGATCGTCTGCACGGTGCAGGCGACGACCTCGTCGGCGCCGGTGTCGCTGGTCAGCGGCGGGCAGCGCCGGGGACCGCTGACCTGCCCGAGGTACCCGCCGTCCTGACCGCGCCGGCGATCAGGATGTCGAGCAGCTCGGGATAGCTGATGCCGGCGCGCTGCCAGATCTGGGGATACTGGCTCGCGCTGGTGAAGCCCGGGAACGTGTTGACCTCGTTGAGGACGGGTTCTCCGTCGTCCGGCAGGAAGAAGTCGACGCGGATCAGGCCGCGGCAGCCGAGCGCCTGGAACGCGCGGATCGCGGCGTCCTGCAGCGCGGCGGTGGTCGACGGGTGCAGCTTCGCCGGGATCTGGAACCGCGCGCCGCCCGCGTACTTGGCGTCGTAGTCGAAGAAGCCCGCACCGGTCACCGTGATCTCCAGCGGTGGCCCGGCCTCGACGCGGCCGTCCGGGTGCTCCAGCACGGCCACGTCGACCTCCCGGCCGATCACCGCGGGCTCGACCAGCACCTTGCCGGGGTCGAACATCCGGGCCAGCGCGAGCGCCTCGGGCAGTTGCCACCATGCGGTCACCTTGGACACGCCCAGGCTGGACCCGGCCCGGGCCGGCTTGACGAACACCGGCAGGCCGAGCCGCCCCTGGTCGTCGGGTTCGAGGTGGTCGCCGGCGCGCAGCGTGACCCCGCCGGCTACCCGCAGCCCGTCGGCGGCGAGCAGCGTCTTGGTGACCGCCTTGTCCATGCCGGCGGCGCTGGCGAGCACCCCGTTGCCGACGTACGGGACGCCGAGCCACTCGAGCAGGGCCTGCACGGTGCCGTCCTCGCCGTACGGGCCGTGCAGGGCGGGAAAGACGACGTCCTGTGCGGCGAGCACGTCGAGCGCTCTGCCGAAGTTCACGGGTTTTCGGTCGACGTGCCACTGTCCGTCGCGGCCGATCAGAACCTCGGTCACCGCGTAGGCGTCGCCCAGGTTGGCGATGATGCTCGCGGCCGAGTTGCGGGACACCTCGTGCTCACCGCTGCGCCCACCGAACAACACTGCGATCCTCATGCCGCGACCCCCTGATAGCGCCGGGCGACGCGCGCGCCGATCCCGGTGAGCACGTCGTTCGGGTTGGTGCCGGCCCAGCGGGCCCATTCGGTGACGGTCGGCTCGTCGGGGCCGGGCCCGAAGACGGTGACCGGGTCACCGAGCCGCACCGGCCGGTCGCCGACGTCGACGACACACTGGTCCATCGCGATCCGGCCGACGATCGGGCAGCGGGCGCCGCCGACCCAGACCTCGGCTCTGCCTTCCGCATTGCGCGGCAGCCCGTCGGCGAACCCGACCGGCACCAGCGCGAGGGTGGTGGGCTCGGCGGTGACGTGGTCGGGCCCGTAGGAGACACCGGTGCCGGCGGGGACCTGCTTGAGGTTGACGACGCTGGACCGCAGCGTCATCGCCGGCCGCAGCCCGATGTCTCTGCCGCCACCCGGATCCACGCCGTACAGGGCGAGCCCGACCCGGCAGATGTCGAACCTCGTCGCCGGCGCGGTGAGCGCGGCACCGGAGTTGGCGAGGTGGAGCAGCACCGGGTCGAGGCCGCCGGCACGGGCCACCCGGACAGCGGTCCGGAACGCGCTCACCTGCCTGCGCACCAGAGGCGACCCCGGCTGGTCGGCGTCGGCGAGGTGGGACCAGACGCCACGCACCCGGATGCTGCCGGCCATCTCGTGCGCCCTGGCGAGCGCGACCAGATCGGCCCAGTCGCTGCCGTGGCGGGCACCGTTGCGCGACAGCCCGGTGTCGACCTTGAGCTGGACCATCGCGGGCCCGCCACTGGTGGCGGCTGCGGCCGCGGCCGCCACGGCACGCAGGTGCGGCAGGGTGGACACCGCGACGTCGACGCCGGCCGCGAGCAGAGGCCCGAAGTCCTCGTCGGGACGGTGGAGCCAGCTGAGGATCGGCGCGCCGACGCCGGAGTCGCGCAGGGCCAGGGCTTCGGCCGACGAGGTGACGCCGAGCCAGGTGGCGCCGGCGGCGAGCGCGGCCCGCGCGACCGGCACGGCACCGTGCCCGAACCCGTCGGCCTTGACGACGGCCATCAGATCGGTCCGGGTGACGGCGGCGATCGTCCGCACGTTGGCGGCGACGGCGTCGAGGTCGACCACGGCCTCGGCGAGCGCGGACGTCACGCCCACGGCGGTCGAGTGGCTGATCACGGGCCAGACGGTGCCAGCGCGATGTCCGGACGCCATCCCCGGAATGTCACGGGACCGTAATAACGGAGGTCAGCCCTGTGACGCCCAACCCACCCGGGCGCGGGCGGTCAGTTGGCCGAGGGGTGGTGTGCGGGTGAGTCGGTTGGGACGGCGCAGGCGGCGGTGCCGCCGGGGAGGCGGTGGCGGTTGCGGGCCACCCAGCGGTAGGCCGGCCAGGCCAGGGCCGTGACCGGGCGCAGGTCGAGGGCGCGGCCCGCCAGACGCCAGAACCAGTTGCTCGTGCGGAGCAGGCGGGCGATGGCCACCGGACCCGCGGCCGTGGCGCCGCCGTCGGCGGGGACCCACTGCACCGCCTCGACGCACTCCGCGCGGGTCAGGCCCAGGGCGTCCAGGTCGGCCCACTGCCACGGGATGACCGTCGCGTTCGTGGGGATGCGGCGTTCCAGGAAGCGGGCACACATGGTGCAGAAAGCGCAGTCACCGTCGTACACGAAGGTGTTGGGCATTTCAGCCTCCGCCCGTCTTGACAGGTACCGGTGGATCAAGCGTAGCCACGCTCTGGCGGCGGGTTGTCGCCCGGCGTAGCCACTCGATCGGGCGCACCCGCTCCAGCGGGAGGAACGCGGTCATCGCGATCAGGTGCGGTGCGAAGGAGATCGAGATGGTGGCGAACGAGAGCAGGTGGAACGAGTAGAAGAAGCCGATCGCGGCGTAGCGGTAGCGGCCCCGCAGGGTGAAGACCAGCGGGCTGAGCGCCTCGAAGGTCACCATGCCGATCTGGGCGGCGATCATCAGGTACGGGACGCTGGCTATCAGGTCGGCGAACTCCGAACCGCGCCGGATGAACGCGCGGGCCAGCACCGAACCCGTCATCCAGCCCACGCCGCCGAAGCGGAGCTTCGCCCAGGCCGCCAGGAAGTAGGTGGCCACCACCGCGATCTGGATCATCCGGAGTGCCCAGCCCGCGGCCTCGCTCCTGTCGCCGTCACCGTGCCGGGCGCGGCCCACCGTCGGCAGCACGGCCAGCGCGATCAGGAACGCGAACCGGTCGTGGTCGACCTTCCCGTAGCTCATCGCGATGATCAGCCACTCGAAGTAGAACCCGCAGACGAGCCAGCCGAGCAACCGCGGGAACCGCCCGGTCGCGGCGAGTGGGGCGAGCACGAGCAGCGACCAGAAGACGACCGCCACCAGCGTCGCGTCCGGCGGTGGCAGGTGCAGCGCGCGGGCGATCCACAGTGGCTGGTAGAGCTCCGTCGGCACGTCGCCGCGGGTGCGCACCCAGGAGCTGTAGACGAGCAGGTCGAAGACGATGAAGAGGTACGTCAGCGTGCGCAGCGCGGCGACCCGCCCGCGGGGTGCGGCCTCGAACAGCCAGGCCCTCACGCGGGCCGCTCCCAGACCGCGCGGACGTCGTCATGCCAGCGGCCCGTCGCGCTGCTGTTGCGGATCTCGTGCAGCCGGACGATCAGCGCGACCTTGACCAGCGGCGACGCGCCCGGATTCAGGCCCTGGTAGCCGTCGGCGATCCGGGCCAACCGGCTCGGGTCCTCGACGTACGCGCCTTCCTGGCCCTCGATCTCCGCCCGGCGGACGCCCGCGTTGCGCTCGTTGAGCACGATCACGCGGCCGGTGCGGTCGGTGCCCTCGACCCGGGTGTCCGGCGCGGGCTCGTTGGGGCCGTTGACGCCGGCGTACATGCTGAACGGTCCGAACGGGAACTTGTCGTCGTATCCCCAGACCGAGCCCGCGAGCAGCAGTGCCGCGGCGACGACGGTCGCGACGACGCGGGTGGCGCGACCGGTGGCCGTCAGCTCCGCCAATGTGGGCACCCCCGTGCGATCGCGCGGGTTGCCCCGGCGGTCATGAAGATAACCCACGTTGTTAACCGGGCAGCATCAGCCGGCGAGGTGACTCCACCTCGGCGCCAGCTCAGGCCACGGGCCGCTGGCCGCGATCGTGCCCTCGACCAGCACGATGACGTGGTCGGCCTGGGCCAGCGCGGCCTGTTTGGACGTCGAGCCGATCACCGTCACGCCGGTCGCCCGCAACGCGCCCCAAAGGTCGAGCTCGGTGGTCACGTCGAGGGCCGACGAGACGTCGTCGGCGATCAGCAGCTCGGTGCGCGGCGCCAGCGCCCGGGCCAGCGCGAGCCGTTGCAGCTGCCCACCGGACAGTCGCGTGCCCTTGTGGCCGATCAGCAGGCCGAGCCCGCCGCCCGCCGCCGCGAGGTCGTGCGAGAGCTGCGCGATCGTGACCGCGTTCTCCGCGTCGACCTGGTGGCCGAGCTGGATGTTGTCCGCGACCGTGCCGGACAGCACGCGCGGGAGCTGGCCGACGTAGCCGACCTGGTTGGGCCGCAGGAACATCTCCGGCTCGGTGACCGGCTCGCCGTTCCAGCGCAGCGTGCCGGTGTGGTGCACGATGCCGGCCATCGCCCGCAGCAGCGACGACTTGCCGGCGCCGACCGGCCCGACGACGAGCACGAGCTGGCCGCGCGCGATCGCCAGGTCGACGTCGCGGACCCCGATCGTGCCGTCCTCGTGGACCGCGGTGAAGCCGCGCAGCTCCAGCTCGCGCAGCGGCGTGCGGGGCGGCACCGCCGGCGCGGGCGCGATGCCGAGCGAGATGTCGACGCCCGGCACCTCGGCCGAGTAGTCGGGTCGGCCGGCCATCGCCGCGGTGCGCCGGGTCCAGACCCGGGCCGACGGAAGCTGGGCGACCAGCGAGGCGGTGGTCCAGGCGAACCAGCGCGCCGCGCCGAGGGTGGCGACCGCGACCAGGGCGGCGCCGCCGGACAGGCCACCGCCGAGGTAGAGGGCCCAGGCACCGATCGGCAGCAGGCCGCTGATGATCGACGGGGTCGACCGGGCCAGCACCTGGGTGGAGATCTCGCGGCGTTGTTTGTCGCTGCGCACCAGGTCGAGGCGGGCCAGGTGGGCGAGGACCGGCTCGCTCGCGCCGGCCAGCTTGATGGTGCGGGCGGCCGACAGCGAGGAGACCAGGGCGGTGGCGAACGCGGCGCGGGCGGCCACGGTGCTGCGGGCGAGCTGCTCGAGCCGGCCGCCGAACGCGGTCGCCACGATGCCCGAGACCAGGATTGTCGCGAGGAAGAACCCGGCCGGCACGAACGACTGCGAGACCACGGTCATCGACACCAGCATGAACACGCAGAGCGTCTGGTCGACCAGGTGATCGGCGAGCAGCACGACGCGCTCGGTGTCGCCGGCCTGCGCGACCACCTCGGCCGGAGTGTGCTTGCTGACCCGCCTTGGGCCGGTCTGGCCGTGCAGCAGCCGCAGGCTGATCCGCAGCATCTGGCGGACCCACCATTCCGGGTACCAGATGGAGGTGACGTACGGCATCGGCAGGTAGACCAGCAGGCCGGCGATGATGCCGACGGTCGGCCAGAGCAGGCTGCCGGTGCCGTCGACCAGGTTGGCCCAGAGGAACGGCAGCACCGAGCCGTCGAGGCCGAGCAGTGTCATGCCGCAGAACACGACCAGGCCGGCGATCCCGAACCGCGGGTCGTTGAGCATCAGCCGCAGGATCTCGCGCAGCGTGCGGGGGCGCGCGGCCTCGGTGACCGGCGGCGGGTCGGCCTTCGGCGGCACGGTGACGGTGACGGTGGCCGCGGCCGGGGTGGGTGCCGGCTCCGGTCGGTCTTCCGCCAGGTCCCAGTCGTCGTCGCTGCCGTCGTCGGGCCGGTCGGCGAGCGCGACGCCGCCACCGACGGCCGCCGGTGCGCCCGCGCGGCTGCGGGCCATCAGCGCCGCGAACCGCTGCGACTCGCGCAGCGGGCCGGCCTCGAGCACCTCGCCGTCGGCGAGCACGATGACCTCGTCGCAGCGGCGCACCGAGGAGAGCCGGTGCGCGATCACGATGCCGATGCGGTCGCGGAGCAGCCGCTGGGTGGCCTGCTGGACGCGCGCCTCGGTGACCGGGTCGAGCCGGGCGGTCGCCTCGTCGAGGATGACCACGTGCGGGTCGCGCACCAGGATCCGGGCGAACGCGACAAGCTGCTCCTGGCCCGCGGAGAGGACGCTGCCGCCCTCGCCGAGCTTGGTGTCGAGCCCGTCGGGCAGCTCGGCGACCCAGGAGGCGAGCCCTAGCTCGTCGAGCGCGGCGCCGGCCTTGCCGACCAGCTCCGGGTCGAAGAGCGCGACGTTCTCGGCGAGCGTGCCGGCGAGGATCTCGGTGCGCTGCGGCACGATCGCGACCCACCGGCGCAGCCCGTCGAGGTCGATGTCGACGAGGTCGGCGTCGCCGAACCGGACCGTGCCCCGCGGCACGTCGACCGCGCGGGTGAGCACCTTGGCCAGCGTCGACTTGCCGGATCCGGTGCGACCGACCACGGCGTACGAGCGTCCGCGCACGAACGAGAGGTCGACGTCCCGCAACGCGGCGGGACGCCCGGTCGCCTCGGCGGCCGGGTAACGGAAGGTCAACCCCCGCACCGCGATGTCGGCGTCGGGCGGCGGCGTGCCACCGACCGGTTCCTGTGGTGACGCCTTCAGCAGCAGGACACGCCCCCAGGCACCGAGCGCGTTCTGCAGCTCGGGAACCATGCGGCTCATGTGCTCGACGAGCCCCGCGAAGCCGATCACGAGGAGCCAGATCGCGGTGAGCCGGGCACCGTCGATCCGCCCTGTGGTCAGCGCCCAGACGCCACCGAGCACGGCCAGCGCGACGCCGACCCGCATGACGCCGACGGCCATCGTGGTGACCTTGGCGGAGAGCTTCCAGACGATCCGGGCGAGCCGCAGCACCTCGCGCGAGCGCCCGGCGAAGAGTCGGAGAACGTAGGGACGGGCCAACGACGTGCGTACGTCGTCCTGACCGTGAATGGACTCCTCCATCACGGCGGCGAGATCGGACCAGGCCTCTTCCTCGGCCATCCGCGCGGGCGCGATCCGCCGGGTGGGCTTGGCCAGCCAGGCGACGAGAATCGCCGCGAGCACGACCATCCCGAGCCCCGCGGGCCACCAGACGACGAGCGCGGTGACGACGGAGACGAGCCCGATGGCCAGGGACTGCACCACCCGGATGCCGCTGCCGCGCAGGTCACCGCCGATCTGGTAGACGTCGCCGTCGATCCGGTCGAGCAGTTCCCCAACGGGCGTCGACTCGAGCCGCGGAATGTCCTGCCCCATCGCGACCCGACAGAGCCGCCGCCGCACGTCGGCGGTCCAGTCGGCACTGAGGCGAGCCATCAACAGCCCGACGGCGGTGTCACTGAACACAGCGGCGACCAGGGCGACGGCGAGCGCCATGAAGGCGGTCGCCGACCGGTCGACCAACACGGGCCCGGCCAGCGCCGCCGCGACCGCCGTCCCCACGGCCTGGATCAGCACGAGCACCGCTACGACGGAGGCGCGTAGCGGTGCGGTCGACCAGAGGTCGCGAAGCAGAGGCATCGGTGCGCATTCCCCCGGGTTGGCGAACCTCCAGCCTGCGCCGGATTCCCGGATCCCTCAACGCATTTAGGCCAAGGCCACACGGGTTCGGTTGACGCGAAAGCGGCTCAACCCGAAACGCACCCATCCATGCCCGACCACGGCATCAACCCCACTCGTCCCCCACCATCAACCGGGCTTGGCTCTCAGCGCGACCGTCGACGGACGCGACCCACGCCCGTTGGTCTTGGGCGGCGCGGACCGTCCCCTCGGCTCGCCGCAGCTTCCGCCGTGCGTCGGCCACGCACCCGGGCCCTTCGCATTCCGCCCGTCCGGCTGACGGAAGCCGCTCCGAGCACCCGCGCCGCACCAGGTCGTGCAGGGTGCCCGCGCACCGGCTCCCACCACGCTGTCGTCGGCCGCGGTTCGAGAGTCCAACCGCGGCGGTGGGTCTGGAGAGATCCGGCGCCAGCGCCGGTTCCCGTCGGACAGCGCCCAACCAGGCCAACCAGGCAACCCACGCGAGAGACGTTGGCAATTGATTTCACAAGAACAGCATCGGACCCAATATGTGCAACCCGTCGCCGAGCACCTCGGCCCGCACCGTTAGACCGCGTTGCCGCCGCCGGCCGCATCCGGACCGCTTGCCGCCACCCGCACCCCGCCGGGGCGACGATTCGCGGCACATCACCCACACCGTTCGACCGTATTGCCGCAAGCCGACCGCGCCCGGACCCGCTTGCCGCGGCGCGCACCCGGGCGGCGTGGCGATTCGCGCCGGGCGGGTTGGGAGGCGGCCGAGTGCGTGGTCGAGGTTCCAGTCCATCGCGGGCCGTGCGCTCGCAACCTGCCGGCGAAGATTCGCCCCTTATATGGCTCCGATTTGGCGGCTAGCCACCGCGGGCCTGGCAGCGGAGCGAAGCGGAGCGGTGTCCGGCGGGAGCGGCGGTCCGGACCGCCGCGGACCCGGGACCGGATTTCCTTCTTCCAAGAGAATGTGTCCCGGCCGGCGGGTGAGGTCCGGCCGGGCGCACGGCGAGCGTCAGGTGCCGGGAATCGGGAAGGCGACCGGGCTGCGGTGGCCGTCGCGGTCGTAGGCGCGGACGCCGAAGAAGACGCTGTCCTTCGAGAGGTTGATGATGGTTTCGGTCACGTTGCCGACGTCGATGACGGTGGTCCAGTCGTCTTCGCGGGTTTCGCGCCAGACCACCTCGTAGCCCGCCAGGTCCGGGTCCGGGTTGGCCTGCCAGCGCAGCTGCGTGTCGTTGGTCAGGTTGGTCGTCACGATGATGACGCCCTTGGGCGTGCCGGGGGCCTCCGACAGCGACCACACCGTGGCCAGGTTGACCTTGGCCACCCGGGCGATGAAGTTGAAGTCGCAGAACTCCGGCAGGTCGCCGAACTGCTTGCCGGTCTCGTCGACGCGGACGTCCTGGTGTTGGTGCGCGAAGTCCTCGTTGGGCTCGGTGAAGCGGCCCGCCGGGTAGCCGCGCTCCAGGAACGAGATGTGGTCGCTGCCGCGTAGGTAGCGGTCGCGTCGCCAGATCACCCGGACGTGCATGTCGGTCTCTTCGTTGTCGGCTACCGCGTCGACGAAGCGGGCCAACTGCCGGCTCGCCGAGTCGTTCTCGCCGCCGACCGAGCGCCGCGTGTTGCCCTGGGCCGGTGTTTCCGAGGTGGGCACGCCTTCCGAGAACAGCCGGATCACGCGTGGCTCGCGGGTGCCGTCGTCGGCCCGGCTGGCGCCGACTATGTCGTTGGAGAACATGCCCTGGATGTCGGTGTTGGCGTCCTTCATCTGCTGCGCCATGAAGATCGAGCCGTAGAGGCCCTGCTCCTCGCCCGCCACCGCGCCCAGCACGAGGGTGGACGCCAGCGGTCGGCCGGCCAGGACGCGGGCCAACTCGAGCAGGATGGCGACGCCGGAGGCGTCGTCGTCGGCGCCGGGTGAGTCGTCGGTGAAGTTCATGACGTCGGTGATGCGCGAGTCGTAGTGCCCGGTCAGCACGTAGACCCGCTCCGGCGACACCGTGCCGCGCAGGGTGGCGATCACGTTGGTGATCACCGTCGGGGTCGGGACGCGCGGTGAGACCGGCTGGGTGAACGACTGCTTCTCGACGGTCATCCGGCCGCCGGAGCGGGCGGCGATGGCCGAGAACTGGTCGAACAGCCAGTCGCGGGCCGCGCCGATGCCGCGGACCGGGTCGGTCTGCGTCGACAGCGTGTGCCGGGTGCCGAACGCGGCCAGCCGGCGCACGTCGGCCTCGATGCGGTCGGCGTCGACCTCACGGAGCGCACGGCGCAGCGCCGCGCTGGGACGTTGGGAACCGAGACGGCGGCCCGGCCCGGCGACGGGCGGGTCGCTCCACCGGTTGTCGGCTAGCGCGGGTTGTGCGCCGACCAGCGGAACGGCTGCGGCGGCGGTGACCGCTGCGGTGACTGCGGACGTCGACAGGAACGCGCGGCGGGTGGCCGTGTGTCGCTCCTGGCTTTCACGGTTGTCTCCCATTCCACGAATCATCGTCTTTGATCGATCTCATCGCAATCAATAGCTCTCGACGAGATGCTCGCGGCCCGCGGGCGGCGGGTAGGCCTCAGGCCAGAAGTCGGTGATCGTGGTGATCAGGCCGGCCTCGTCGAGCTCGAAGAACGTCAGCGCCTCGGCCGGCTCGCCGTCGGCGGTGAAGTGGCACCAGGTCGCCGCCTGGCGCTGCTCGCCGACCACCCGGTGCACGGTCAGGTGCCAGTCAGCCGGATATTCCACATTGAACTGTAGGTAGCGAGCCTTGCCGCGGATGCGCTCCCGGGTCTGCGGCAGGTCGTAGACGACGTCGTCGGCAAGCAACGCGCCGAAAGTGGACCAGTCGCGGGACTCGGCGGCGGCCCAGTAGGCCAGGGCGGTCGCGGTAGGGTTCGTCATGCCCGGAAGGGTGCCATGGGGGTACGACAACAAAGGGATGGCGATGGGCGCTCTGCGCATCCGCGGCCGGGTCCTGCCCAGCGGCGACGAGATCGACCTCTATGCCGACGGCGACCGGTGGACCACCGACCCGGTGCCCGGCGCCGAGCTGGTGGCCGAGGGTTGGCTGCTGCCCGGCCTGGTCGACGCACACACCCATCCCGGTGCCGAAGAGCCGGGCACGCCGATGCGAGACGAGATCCTCCGCGACGACCTGCGCCGCCACGCAAGAAGCGGTGTCATCCTCATCCGCGCCCCCGGGCTCGCCGACCACCCACCGGCCTGGTTCGGCACCGACCCCGACCTGCCGCGCGCCGTGCACGCCGGCCCCTGGTTCGCGCAGCAGGGCCAGTTCTTCGACGGCTGGGGCCGCCGCCCGAGCCACGCCGACCTGCCCATGCTCGCCGCGACGCAGGCCGCCTCGACCGGCTGGGTCAAGCTGATCGGCGACTGGCGCCCCGGCGACCCGCCCTTCCCCGAGACCGTGGTGCGCGCGGTCGTCGACGCCGTCCACGCCGTCGGCGGCCGGGTGGCGGTGCACGCCCAGAACGCCGAGGGTTGCGCGGTGGCCGTCGCCGCCGGCGTCGACTCGATCGAGCACGGCATGTGGCTCGACTCGTTGCTGCTCGACAAGATGGCGGGCCAGGGCACGGCGCTGACCCCGACGCTGGCCACGATCACCGAGAGCCTGGACCGCCGCAGGAACCAACCCGAGACCCCGACCAGCCGCTGGTACGTCGCCGGCGCGAGCGCCCATCCCGCGATGGTGGCCGCCGCGGTCGAGGCCGGCGTGACGGTGCTCGCCGGCACCGACTCGCGCCCGCACGGCCTGGTCGCGGGCGAGATCCGCGCCCTCGCCGCGGCCGGCGTCCCCGCACACGACGCACTCGCCGCGGGCTCGTGGGCGGCCCGGTCCTACCTCGGCCTGCCCGGCCTCGAACCCGGCGCACCCGCCGACGCCGTCGTCTACGCCACAGACCCCCGCAAGGATCTCACCCAACTCGACGACCCGAAAGCGGTGGTGCTGCGCGGCACCAGGATCCGCTAGTCGTCGATCGCCTGGTAAGCCAGCGTCCAGAAGTCGCGCAGGATCGGCGGCGGCGAGGGCGAGAGCCACCCCCGCTGCGTCATCAGCACGGTGATCATCTCCTCGGCCGGGTCGACCCGCCACGAGGTGCCCAGGCCGCCGTCCCACCCGAACGACCCGGGCGTGTCGGAGATCGTCTCGCGCCGCGTCGTCACCTTGCCGCCGAAGCCCCACCCGGACGCCGAGAACTCGTCGGGCACCCAGTGCGGCAGGACCTTCTGGGCCGGCGTCAGGTGGTCGGCCATCATCAGCTCCAACGCGGGCCGCGAGAGCAACCGCTGGTCCCCACGACGCAACAGCATCCGGCCGAACGTGAAGAAGTCTTCCACTGTGGACACCAGGCCGCCGGCGCCAGAGAGGAACGACGGCGCGGTCGTCCACTCCTCCTGCGTGTCCAGCGGCTCCGCGGGCTCGTTCCAATACCCGTGCGCAAGGCGATCAAGAGACGACGGGGGTACGGCGAACCCGGTGTCACCCATCCCGAGGGGCGCGAACACCCGCTCCGACAAGAGGTCCGCAAAGGACAGTCCGGTCGCCCGCGACAGCAGCACGCCGAGCACGTCCGAGCCCGTGTGGTAGAACCACCTCTCCCCCGGCTGCGCCATCAGCGGCAGCGAGCCGAGCCGCTTGAGCCACTCGTCCTGGTCGGGCATGTCGCGCGGCCGCGGCTCGCCCATCCCGATGCCCAGGTCCCAGGCCGCCTTCAGCACCGGGTACGCGTCCGGCGGCGCCAGCACCTGCCCGAACCCCCACGTGAACGTCAGCAGATCCCGCACGGTGATGGGGCGGAAGGCCGGCACGGTGTCGTGCAGCGCCGCGCCCATGCTGCGCAGCACCTGGCGGTCGGCCAACTCGGGCAGCAGCGGGTCGATCGGGTCGTCGAGCCGGATCCGGCACTCCTCGACCAGCATCATCGTCGCGGCCGCGGTGACGGGCTTGGTCATCGAACTGACCCGGAAGATGGTGTCGGCGCTCATCGGGCGCCCGCCGCCGTACGCGGTCGTGCCGATCGCCTCCACATGGGTCTGTCCGCGCCGGCTCACCAGCGCCACCACCCCGGGCACGTCGCCCCGCTCGACATAATCGGTGAGCACGTCGCGCAGCCGTCGCAGCCGCATCGTCGACAACATGTGCCCGAACTTAGCGCGCCCAGGGTCTGTGTCGAAGTCATGG
>NZ_BONC01000037.1 GCF_016862515.1 Asanoa iriomotensis | reverse complement strand
GACGGCCGGACCCGAGGCTCAACGGCGCAGCCGCGACCACGGACCGCGCCGATGTCGGAAAGCGTGCCCATCTGGTCACGGCCTTGCGAGGATCGCGTTGACCAGCGCGAGCATGCGGGCCTCGACGGTGGCGGCGGTCAGGCCGCGGTCGCGGCGCAACAGCTTCCACGCGTAGACGTCCGTGGCGACGACGAGCAGGTCGACCACGGCGGCGCGGTCGGGGCGGGCGGTGAGTTGCGGTGCGAACATCTCCTCGACCCAGGCGCGGTGGAGGAGTTTGCCGGGGCCGACCACCGCGGCGATGCGGGGGTCGTGCTCCTGGCTCAGCATCCGCAGCACGAAGTCGCCTCGGCGCTCGTAGTGCGCGACCACCGCGTGCACCGCCGCGGCCGCGTCGCCGGCCGGGGCGCGGCGTTCTTCCTCGACGTCGGCCGAGGCCAGCGCCACCGCGGCGTCGAGGAGGCCGTCGCGGGAGCCGAAGTGCCGCAGCACTGTCTGGACGCTCGCGCCCGCGCGGGAGGCGACCTCGTCGAGGGTGATCTCGATGGTCATCTTCTCCTCGCTCAGCTCGAGCGCCGCCCGCAGGATCCGTTGCCGGGTCGCCGCCTTGGCGTCGCCCCGGGCCCGCATCGTGTAGCCACGCTTGCTCTCCATGTCAGCACCGACGCTACGGCCGCATGCGATTTTATGTCAATGTCCACTAACATGAAATCGCGATGACCGTCAGCGAGTCCTGCTGTCCTGGATCGGAGGCCTCAACCGAGCCATCCGCAGGCTCATGCGCGGTGGGCGCCGGCATCCAGACCTGATGCCGATGGACCCGCGGTTGATCTCAGCCGTCACCGCGAACAGCAAGGCAGTCGTGCGGCACAGCCGGGCACGCTCCCCCGAGGCGGGCGGTCGACGACGCGCGCCTGGCGGCCCGACCGTTCCACGTCCGACCCACGTGTTCATCGACAGGGTCCGCGCGGAGGACATCGACACCCGCTACCCGGCCGAGCCTCGCCCACGTCGCTACAGAACACCGCGTGTCAACGGGCAGGGGCGGTCCAGAGCCTTCGAACATCGGATCGCAGACCTGCTCGGCACGGCCACCGACGCGCGATGCCACTGGTCGCCACTGCGCGTCAACGACCAAGGTGGCTGTCCACAGCTTTGAACACCATGTTGCCCGGGTCTCGTCGAGCCGACGACGCTTTGTCGGATGGAGCAGGCATTGGCCACGGCGCTCGCCACCGGCGGAGGAGTGGTCCGCTGGACCGGCGCGCGAGATGCGACGGTTCCCCGCTGGGCCATCGACAACGGATTGCGCTCGAAGACACTGGTGCGGCTGTTGCCCAGCGTTTACGCGGACGCGTCCTGTGCAAACGAACCGGCCGTCCGGCGGCGCGCGGCGCTGGCCTACGGCGCCGCCGGCCTGAGCGACGGAACATCGGTCGGGGAAGGCGTCAGTGCGGTGCTCAGCCACACGTCGGCGCTGGTCGTCTGGGGCCTGCTGGGAGACGAGCCGCTCGAGCAAGAGCACATCACGGTCGCCCGGCACTCGACCGCCCGATCGCGCGGGTGGCTGGTCGTTCATCACCCGACCGATCCACCGACAGCCGTCATGCGGAATACCACGCCCGTGACGCTGGTCGAACGCTCGTTGGTCGACGCGTGGCCGTGGCTGCCCGCTCTGGACCGACAGGCACCGATCATCAACGCCGTCAACGACCGTCTTACGACACCGCAGCGCCTCGGCGACGCGCTGGCCGCGGCACCCAAGATCCCCGGCCGCGCCGAGCTTCGTGGCCTGGTCGCCAGGCTGGCGGTGGGTTGCCGGAGCCCGTTGGAGATCTGGGGTGACGACAAGGTCTTCACGGGCCCAGGAATGCCGCCGTTCGCCCGGCAGTTCCCGGTGCGTCTCGACGGGCGCACCGTCTATCTCGACGTCTTCCACGAAGGCACTCGGGTCAACTTCGAGCTCGACGGCGCAGGCACGCACGGCAGTCCGCGTCAGCGGGAGGTCGACCTTCGCCGCGATGCCGCCCTCGCGGCACGTGGCATTCTCGTCGTCCGCCTCAGCCACGCCCGCCTGACGACCGAGCCGCAGCGGGTGCGTCGGGAGATCCTGGCGATCCTGAGAAACCGGAGCGACAGCACGCGGTCAGTTGGGTTAGTGGCAAGCCCATGATCCAGTGCGGATGGTCGATGAGTAAGCCGGGCAACACCAAGATCGGGTGTGTCACGCCTGCGATTCGTGCGGCGCGCCTGCCAGCCCGTGCACACCCGATCATGACAGAGCCCATTCGCGAAGCAGGCTGACTACACACGATCATGAGATGCCGGCGGGCCGACTGCCCGCACGAACACCGCACCACGCCTATGCGCAGGCACCAATCGCAAACGACCCGGAGTACGTCTGCTCAGCACTAGGCGCGTTGAGAGCTCCACTGGCAACGAGCCCAAGAGTCTGCACCTTCGCAGGCGGACAAATACCGGGCTGCCAGACCCGACGTGCCCGGCACGGCGACGCACCCTCCGCGGGGCAGGCGCGGAGGGTGCGTCGGGTGGAGGCGGTGGCCGGCACGGGTTGTGGGCGTCCCCTGCCGGCCCCCGCGATCAGGGGTGGACCGTTACGGCAGCGTCCAGCGTTGGTTGGCCGCGCCGTTGCAGGTCCAGAGGTGGACGATCGTGCTGTCGGCCGAGTTGTTGCCGCTCACGTCCAGGCACTTGGCCGAGTTCGCGTTGACCAGCGACGAGTTGGCGCCGGCCGACCAGCTCTGCGCACCCGTGCCGTTGCACGTCCAGAGCTGGATCTTCGTGCCGTTCGCCGTGCCGCTGCCGCTCACGTCCAGGCACTTGCCCAGAGCGCGCAGCGTCGATCCGTTGCGGGTCCAGGTCTGCGCGGCCGAGCCGTTGCACGTGTAGAGCTGGATCTGCGTGCCGTCGGCCGTGCCGCCGTTGCGGACGTCGAGGCACTTGCCCGCCAAGCCCACCACCGGGCCGGTCCCGCTAGGGGGCGGCGTGCTCTTCACGAACGTGAAATCGTCCACATCGAACAGTCCCGTGCCCGTCCCGGTGAACGTCAGATACACGTTCGCGGTCCCGGCCGGCACCCCAGACAGGGAACCCTGCACATTGGCGTACGTGTCCCACGACCCCGTGTTCGGCACCGCGACCGTGCCCAGCACCGTGCCCGTGGCCGACCCGTTGCGCACCTGGATCGTGCCGCCGGGGCCACCCGACACCACGCGCGCCCGGAAGCTGGAGGCACCACCGACGTTGACGGCGTTGTAAGCAGCCCAGTCACCCGGCTCGATGTAGCCCAGCGTCTGCCCACCGTTGGCGCCCGCCTTGGTGAACGCCTGCACCCCGGACGCCGACGAGAACGACTCCGCCTGCACCGTCACGTCACCCGACGGCGGCGGCGTGCCGAGCTCCTTGACCCGGATGTTCCGGAACGACACGTCATCGCCCGTGCCGTGGTTCTGGATGCCGATGTGGCCGGCCAGCGACCGCGCCGGGACCGTGTTCGTGAAGTCGTTGATCTTCACGCCGTTGAGGAAGATCTGCAGCCGCTCACCCTCGACCAGCAGCTCGTAGGTGTTCCACTCCCCCGGCGGGTTCAGCGCCGCGTCGCGGGCCGCGATGTCAGCCGACTTGAACGTGTAGACCGATCCCGTCGTACGGTCGGCCGCGTCCGTCGCGTCGATCTGGATCTCGTAGCCGTTGTCGACGGCCGACCACGGGTCGGACGACGGCGGGAAGCCGATGAAGATACCCGAGTTGTCGTCGCCGTCCATCTTCCAGTCGAGCTTGAGCGAGTACGACGTGTACTGCTTGGCGGAGTACCAGTAGAGCCCCATGCCACCGGTCGACTTCAACGTCGCGTCGCTGTTGGTGAACGAGCCGGGCCCGGCCTGCGACCAACCGGAGACAGATCCATTGTAGATAGCCGTGTAACCCGTCTCCGGCCTGCAATCAAAGTCGGTCCGCGCCGCCGCATAGCGGATGCCGCCGAGCAGCATCGAGCGGAACGCGGCCTCCGTGTACGAGGCCTGCGTGTGCCCGAGACCCGTGTAGAACGACCGACCGCCGTCGTACGCCTTGCACCAGATGATCGGGTGGTCGGCACCCATGCCACCGCCGGAGTACGACGACTCGTCGAGCGTGGCCAGCACCCGCGCGGTCGACCGCGGGTTGGTGCGGTAGTTGTACCACTCGTCGCTGCGGGTCCACGTCTGCGGCAGGTGCGCGGTCGCCGCCGTGCCCCGGTTCTCCACCTTGATGTTGGCCTGCTGGATCGCCGGGTGCGAGTTGAAGTAAGCACCGACCAGGTTGCCGTACCAGGCCCAGTCGTACTCGGTGTCGGCCGCCGCGTGCACGCCGACATAACCGCGCCCGGAGCGGATGTAGTTCTCGAACGCCGTCTGCTGCGTCGCGTTGAGCACGTCGCCGGTCGTGGAGAGGAACACCACCACCTCGTACGGCGCGAGGCCGGCAGCGGTGAACGTGTTGGCGTCCTCGGTGGCCGTCACCGTGAAGTTGTTGGCCGCGCCGAGGTCGCGGATGGCCTGGATGCCGTTCGGGATGGAGTCGTGCCGGAACCCGGCGGTCTTCGAGAAGACCAGCACGTCGTACGCGGCGTCCGCGGCGTTCGCGGGCCCCGCCTGTGCGGTACAGGCGATCACGGCCAAGGCGGCAGTGACCGCGCCGATGGCGGTCCGGATGAGTCTGCGCATCTGCACTCCCGGGGACGGTGCGGGGGCGCCTGGGCGGACGCCCCCGCTGGGCTGATTCCCAATGCCTGGACTATCAGTCGGCATGGAGAACCCGAGCCCCTATCGGGGCTAGGGCAATGTCCACCGCTGGTTAGCGGCGCCGTTGCAGGTCCACAGGTGGACCACCGTGCTGTCGGCCGAGTTGTTGCCACTCACGTCGAGGCACTTGCCCGACGTCGGGTTGACCAGCGACGAGTTGGCGCCGACCGTCCAGTTCTGCGCACCCGTACCGTTGCAGGTGTAGATCTGGATCTTCGTGCCGTCGGCCGTGCCCGCGCCGCTGACGTCCAGGCACTTGCCCAGCGCCCGCAGCGTCGAACCCGTGCGGGTCCAGGTCTGCGCCGCGGAGCCGTTGCAGGTGTAGAGCTGGACCTGGGTGCCGTCGGCGGTCGCGCCGCCGCGGACGTCCAGGCACTTACCCGCGAGACCCACGACCGGGCCGGTGCCGGTGCCGCCGGTGGTGTTGAACGTGAACGCGTCCACGTCGAACAGCGCTCCGGTGCCACCCGCGAAGGTCAGGTAGAGCGTGGTCGTGCCGGCCGGCACGCCGGACAGGGTCGCGGTGACGTTGGTGAACGTCTCCCACGAGCCGGTGTTGGCCACCGCGACCGAGCCGAGGACGGTGCCGGTCGCCGAGCCCGCCCGCACCTGGAGGGTGCCGCCGACCCCGCCGGAGGAGACCCGGGCGGTCATCGACGTGGCGTTATTGATCTTGTAGGGGTCGAACGAGATCCAGTCTCCGTTGTGCACGTCGCCGACCGTCCGGCCGCCCTCGGCGCCGGTCTTGGTGATCAGCGAGACGCCGGACATCGTCTTGTAGTGCTCGGCCTGGCGGTGCTTGGGCTGGAGGGTGAACTGCCTGTGCGTGGTGAGCCCGCCGTTGTCGGTGTACTCGGCGTCGAAGATCGCGAAGATGTTCGCCGCCGCGTCGTGCTCCCCGTCGGTCGGGACGGTGATCGACCCGGAGCACCCGTTGACGGACGTGATCTGGTGGCCGTGCTGGTCGTGCCCGAGGACGTACGTCATCTTGGCCCTGGCGCAGTTGATCGTGCCGTCCTCGGGGTCGCTCGCCGTGATCGTGAACGGGATCGTGTCGCCGAAGTTGAACAGCTGACCGTTGCCGGGAACGCTGATGTTGACCGTCGGCGCCGTGTTGCCGACGCCGATCTGCACGCTGGCCGTGCCGGTCGCGCCCTGCGGGTCCCGCACGGTCAGCGTCGCGGTGTAGGTGCCGTTGCTGGTGTACGTCTTCGACGGGTTCGCCGCGGTCGACGTGGTGCCGTCACCGAACGCCCAGGAGTAGGTCAGCGCACCGCCGTCGGGGTCCGTGGAGCCGGCCGACGAGAACGCGACGGTGAGCGGGGCCTGGCCCGAGGTGGGCTGGGCGCTGGCGACGGCGGTCGGTGCCCGGTTGCCGCCGGCCACGTAGTCGAAGCGGTAGAGCGCGGAGTTGGCGTCGCCGTTGAAGTAGCCGGTGCCGTAGTCGAGCACGTAGTAGGCACCGTCCGGGCCGAACGCCGAGTCCATCACCTGCTTGCCGACCCAGGGGAAGGCGTCGATCGTGCCCCGGGTGCCGTCGGCGTTGACGTGGATCGGCTTGATCCAGCCCCGGCCGAACTCGGTGGCGAAGAACTGCCCCTCGAAGCTTTGCGGGAACTTCGTGGTGGACGGGTTCGCCGCGTTGTAGCGGTAGACCGGGCCGCCCATCGGCGACTCGGAGCCGCCGCCGAACTCGGTCGGGGTGCCGCTGTCACCGCCGTACCTGATCCAGGCGGCGCGGGCCGGCGGCAGGGTGCCCTGGCCGGTGTTGCGGAACGAGTTGTTGGTCGCCCCGCCGGTGCAGTTGAACTTCGGGCCGGTGGTGCCGGTCGCGAAGTTCCACTCGTTGTAGGTCTCGGTGCTGGTGTTGGTGCCCGTGCAGTACGGCCAGCCGTAGTTGCCGGCCGAGGTGACCCGGTTGAACTCGACCTGGCCGGACGGCCCGCGGTTGGCGTCGGTCGAGCCCGCGTCGGGGCCGTAGTCGCCGACGTAGACCACGCCGGTGGCCTTGTCGACGCTGATCCGGAACGGGTTCCGGAAGCCCATCGCGTAGATCTCGGGCCGGGTGTTGGCCGTGCCGGGCGCGAACAGGTTGCCCGACGGGATCGCGACGGTCCCGTTGGCGTTCACCTTGATCCGCAGGATCTTGCCGCGCAGGTCGTTGGTGTTGCCCGCGGAGCGCTGCGCGTCGTACGCCGGGTTGCGGTTGGTCCGCTCGTCGATCGGCGCGTAGCCGGCCGAGTCGAACGGGTTGGTGTCGTCGCCGGTCGACAGGTAGAGGTTGCCGGCCGCGTCGAAGTCGATGTCGCCGCCGACGTGGCAGCAGATGCCGCGGTCGGCCGGCACGTCCAGGACGGTGACCTGGCTGCCCATGTTGAGCGTGAAGTCGGCGTTGAGGGTGAACCGGGCCAGCCGGTTGACGCCCTGCCAGGCCGTCCAGCTCGTGCCGGTGGCCGGCGCGTCACCGGCCGGTGTGGACAGCGGCGGTGCGAAGTAGAGGTAGACGAACCGGTTGCTGGCGAAGCCCGGGTCGACGCCGACGCCCTGGAGCCCCTCCTCGTCGTGGGTGTAGACGGGGAGGGTGCCGATGAGGGTGGTCGTGCCGTTGGCGTCGGTGCGGCGAAGCTGCCCGCCGCGGGCCGTGTGCAGCACCGAGCGGTCCGGCAGCACGGCGAGCGACATGGGCTCGCCGACCTCGGCGACGCCCTTGGCCAGCGTGACCTGCTGGAAGTCGGTGGCGCTGATGGGGTGGGCCTGTGCGGCCGGTGCGGTGGTGACGATGCCGCTGAGCGCGGCGGCGACGAGGAGCAGCGCGGAGCCGGCGGCCCGGCGGCGCAGCCGACGACCAGTGTCCATAGCGGACATGGACAGTCCCTTCCTGACGCTCTTGCCAGGCAGGGCGCGCGCCGTCGCGCCTTCAGCCGTAGCGGATTCCAATCCTGTAAACCGCGGTGGTCGACACAGTAAATTAGTTCAGGGACATGTGTCTATAGCTTCTGTCGCACATGGCATCACTTTTGCCGATCCGGCGAAAAGTGGGGCTAGAGCTGCCGGTCGACGGCCTCTGCCGCCAAGGCGGTGAGCACCGGAAGGGCCTCGGCCGAGACCGGTGCGTCCGCGAGGGCGCCCATTGCCGCATCCGTGCGCACCTTGATCATCTGCTCGATCCGGTCCAGGGCGCCGGTGTCGATGATGATCTGCCGGAGCTCGGCCGCGCCCGCCGGATCGAGGTCGGGGTTGCCGAACAGCTCCTTGAGCCGGCGCTGCTGTTCACGGTCCGCACTGCCTCGGGCCAGCGCCATCATCACCGTGGGCTTGCCCTCGCGCAGGTCGTCGAGGATCGACTTGCCGGTCACCGCCGGGTCGCCGAACACGCCGAGCACGTCGTCGCGGAGCTGGAACGCGTCGCCCAGGGGGTCGCCGAAGGACGCCAAGGCCGCCAGCGCCTCTTCGTCGGCACCGGCCAGCGCCGCGCCGATCTGCAGCGGCCGGGTCACCGTGTAGCGGGCGGCCTTCATCCGGATCACGGTCAGCGCGCTGGCCACCGAGCCGTCGCCGACACCGGACACCAGGTCGAGATATTGCCCGGCGATCACCTCGGTACGCATGATCGCGAAGACGCCGTACCCCTTGTGCACCTGCTCCGCGGAGAGCCCGCACTCGTGGAACATCTGGTCGGCCCAGGCCGCGCAGAGGTCACCGCAGAGCAGAGCGGTGTTGCGCCCGTACGAGGCCGGGTCGCCCCGCCACGAGGAGCGCGTGTGCAGGTCCGCGAAGAGCCGGTGCACCGACGGCTCGCCCCGCCGGCGGTCGCTGCCGTCCATGATGTCGTCGTGGATCAGGGCGAACGCGTGGAACAGCTCCAGCGCCGCCGACGCCGCGATGATCGGGGCGCCGTCGGCACCCCCGGCCGAACGCCAACCCCAGTAGCAGAACAGCGGCCGCAGCCGCTTTCCGCCGGCCAGCACGAAGCGGTGCAGCGTCGTGAAGACGCCGCGCGGCGCGCCGTCGGGCCAGTCCGGATCCTGGCGTTCCAGGAACGCGGCCAGCTCGGCGTCGAACCGCGCGCGCAGCTCCGCGGCGTCCATGGGTCGGACGTCGACCGTCATCAGCCCTCCTTGGGACCAGCCGGACTCACCCCGGCCAAGCGCAGCAACAGATCCTTGACCTCGGTCGCGGCGAACCGTTCCCGCGCGACCGTCGGGTCGGAGCAGAGCAGCACCGGACCGTCGGCGGGATCCGCCGGCAGCCGGCCGTGCGACCCGCGCACCGCCCGGGCGCCCGCGTCGAGCCCGACCACGCTCATCAGGTAGCGCATGCCGAGCTTCTTGCGGGCCAGCGCGACCGCGGCGCGCCCCTTGGCCTTCCCCGGGTTCTCCGGGTCGAAGAACAGCTCCGCGGGGTCGTACCCGGGCTTGCGGTGGATCTCGACCAGCCGCGCGAAGTCGGGCGCGCGGGCGTCGTCGAGCCAGTAGTAGTAGGTGAACCAGGCGTCCGGCTCGGCGACCAGCACCAGCTCGCCGGCCCGCTCGTGGTCGAGACCGGCGGCCCGCTTGCCGTCGCCGTCGAGGACCTCGGCGACGCCGGGCAGCGCCTCGCACAGCTTGCGTACCGCCGCCAGGTCCGCCTTGTCCTTCACGTACACGTGCGCGATCTGATGGTCGGCCACCGCGAACGCCCGCGAGGTCCACGGGTCCAGGTATTCCATGCCGTCCTGGGTGTAGACCCGCAGCAGCCCCTCGGACCGCAGCAGGCGGTTGACGTCGACCGGGCGGGACACGTCGGTGATGCCGTACTCCGAGAGCACCACCACGGTCGCGCCGCGCCGTTCGGCGGCGTCGAGCAACGGGCCGATCTCGGCGTCCAGCGCCGCCGCGGCGGCGGCCGCCTGCGGCGCGCCCGGGCCGTGGCGCTGCAGGTCGTAGTCCAGGTGCGGCAGGTAGACCAGGGTCAGGTCGGGCAGATGGGTGGCCAGCAGCTGCTCGGCCGCCCGGCGGATCCACCGGGACGACGCGATGCCGGCGTTGGGTCCCCAGTAGGTGAAGAGCGGGAAGTCGCCGATCGCACCGGTCAGCTCGTCGTGCAGCTCCGGCGGGTCCGTGTAGCAGTCGGGCTCCTTGCGGCCGTCCGCGTAGTAGATCGGCCGGGGCGTGACCGTCCAGTCGACGTCGGCGCCCATCGCGTACCACCAGCAGACGTTGGCCACCGTGTAACCCGGATGGACCCGGCGGGCGGCCTGCCAGACCTTCTCGCCGCCCATCAGCGCGTGGTGCTGCCGCCAGAGGAAGACCTCGCCGAGGTCGCGGAAGTACCAGCCGTTGCCGACGATGCCGTGCCCGGAGGGCGGCTCGCCGGTGAGGAACGTGGCCTGCGCCGAGCAGGTGACCGCGGGCAGCACGGTGCCCAGCTCCGCCTCGAAACCGCGCTCGGCGACGCCGCGCAGCCGGGGCATCCGCTTGAGCAGCCGCGGGGTCAGGCCGACGACGTTGACGACGACCAGGGGTGTGGGACTCATGAGCGCGCTCCAGCGGTCTCGGACAGGCCCAGGCCGACCAGGGTTTCCCGGGCGAAGGCGAGCTCGGCGGCGATGCCGTCCGCCAGCGCCGCGTCGCCCGCCGGGCGGCGGGCGGGGGGCAGCACGCCCCAGGTGTACGTCTCGACGTCGAGGTGGTCACAGAGCGCCTTGGCGCCGCCGACCAGCTCGCCGAGCGCGGCCTTGAGCACCGGCACCGTCGAGGTCAGCGGCGGCATGGGCTCGGCGTGCAGCGGCACGTGGTAGTGGACCCGCCAGGCGCCGTCGAGACCGCGGTCGAGCGCCTCGTCGAGGTCGTCGGCCGCGCTCGCCGGGTCGGCCGGGTCGGCGACCGCCGCGGTGGCGGCGGACCGGGTCTGGTGCAGGAAGCGGGGCTCCACGTACTCCCGCAGGGTGTCGCGCGCGCCGACCGGGTCGGCCGCCTCCAGCGCCGCCGAGACCTGCACCTTGACCACCGGGATGCCGGCGGAGCGCAGGCGGCCGACGGCTTCGGCCGGGTCTTCCCAGGCGCAGGCGAGGTGGGCCAGGTCGAGGCAGACGCCGATCCGGTCGGTGTCGACGTTGGCCAGGTGGCGCACCGCCTGCGCGGTGGACTCCACGACACAGCCGGGTTCGGGTTCCAGTGCCACGCGTACGGCCCGGCCGGTCTCCCAGGCCATCCGGGCGAGGCCGGAGCTCAGCCGCTCCAGGGTGCGCTCGGCGGCGCCCGCCTGGGCCTGGTCCCACGGCGTCCGCCAGGCGAACGGCAGCGTGGAGATGGAGCCCCGGCTGGCGTCGTCGGGCATCAGGTCGAGCAGCACCCGGGCCAGGTCGAGGGTGTAGTCGAGGCGCTCGTGGGTCGTCCAGTCGGGGTGGTAGACCGCCTGCTTGACCACGGGCGCGTGGAACGACCGGTACGGGAAACCGTTGAGCGTGACCACTTCCAGGCCCCGGGCGTCCAGCTCGGCCCGCAGCTGCCGGCGCAGCCGGCCCTGGTTTGCCAGCTCGGCCGCGACCGGGGCGGGCAGCCACAGGCCGAGGCCGAGCAGGTCTGCGCCGAGCCGTTCACGGACGCGGACGGCGTACGTGTCGAGCTGGGCGACGATCCCGGCGAAGTCCTCCGCGGGGTGCACGTTGGTGCAGTAGCTGAGGTGGACGGTCTGGCCGTCGCGATGACGCAGCCGCATCAGCTGCCTCCGCGCAGGATCGAGTTGCCCTCGAACAGCTTCTCCGGTGCGTCATCGTCGTCGAGCTCCAACTTGCCGGACTGCCCGTAGAACTCGACGGGGTTGCGCCAGAACACCAGGTCGACGTCGTCATCGGTGAACCCGCTGGCCAGCATCAGGTCGACCGTCGCGCGGGTCAGCAGCGGGTCGGAGCGGCCCCAGTCCGCGGCGGAGTTCACCAGCACCCGCTCGGTGCCGAACTCCTTGAGGATCTCGACCATCCGCGGCGGCGACATCTTGGTGTCGGGGTAGATCGAGAAACCGGCCCAGCAGCCGGAGTCCTTGACCGTCGCCACGGTCACCTCGTTGAGGTGGTCGATGACCACGCGCCCGGGCTCGATGCCGGACTCCGCGACCACCTTGATGCTGCGCTGCGTGCCCCGCGCCTTGTCCCGGTGCGGCGTGTGCACCAGGGCCGGCAGCTCGTGCGCGATGGCGAGCTGGAGCTGCGCGGCGAACGCGGTCTCCTCCTCGGCGGTCATCGAGTCGTAGCCGATCTCGCCGACCGCGACCACGCGGTCCTTCTCGAGGTAGCGGGGCAGCACGTCGAGCACGCCGGCGCAGCGGGGGTCGTTGGCCTCCTTGGGGTTCAGCGCAATGGTGGCGTGGTGGCGGATGCCGAACTGGCTCGCCCGGAACGGCTCCCAGCCGACCAGCGCGTCGAAGTAGTCGGTGAACGAGCCGACCGAGGTGCGCGGCTGGCCCAGCCAGAACGCGGGCTCGACGAGCGCCCGCACCCCGGCGGCCGCCATCCGCTCGTAGTCGTCGGTGGTGCGCGAGGTCATGTGGATGTGTGGGTCGAAGATGCGCATCACGCCTCCTTCCGCAACGCTGTGCCGGACAACCGGTTGAGCAGCCCGGTGGCGTCGGCCGCCATCGGCCGCCCGGCGGCGGCCCGTTCCTCCGCCAGCCCGGCGAGCATCACCCGCAGCTCCTCGTCGCCGCGCTCGTCGAGGCGGTCCACGATGGACAACGGCAGGCCCATGAACACGCACTTGAGCACCGCCTGCCGCCAGGTGGCGGCGTCCAGGTGGGCGGCGTAGGGGCCGAGGGCGGCGCCGACCAGGCGGGTGTCGTTGGTGCGGATCGCGTCGTGCAGCAGCGGCACGCCCGCCTCGCCGATCCGCAGCAGCGGCAGCGCCCGCAGCACGGCGCGCTTCTCGTCGGCGTCGCCGAAGCGGTAGAGCCGGTCCGCCTCGCCGGCCACCACGTCGCCGGGGAGTGCTTTGAGCAGGAGCGCGCGGGCGGCCTCGTCGGCGGTCCAGCCAGGTGCGTCCCCGAGGGGCGCACGGCCGCAGGCCCGGGCCGCGCGGGGGAACAGCCGGGCGATCGCACCCGGGTCGACCTCGATCTGGGTAACGGCTTCGTCGACCCAGCCCACCGCGGCCGGTGGCAGCGCTGCACGCAGTTCGTCGGGTTTCATCGCGGCTCCTCTCCCGTCTCGGCGGCTTTGCGGAGGAAGTCGATGGACCGCGCGGCGACGTCGGGCGCGGCGTGCGAGTGCCGGGGCAGCTCGACCGCGACCAGGCCGGTGTAGCCGGCCGCGTCGAGGGCGCGCAGCACCGGCGGGAAGTCGATCTCACCGGTGCCGAACTCGAGGTGCTCGTGCGTGCCCCGGCGCATGTCGTCGATCTGCACGTTGACCAGGTGGTCGGCGACCGCGGTGACGCAGTCCGGCACCGGGTCGGGCTCCAGGCACCGGCAGTGTCCGATGTCGAGGGTGATGCCGAACGCCCGCGGTGCGCCGAGCGCCTCGTGCAGCCGGCGCCAGCCGGCGATGTCCTCGACGAACATGCCGGGCTCCGGCTCGAAGCCGAGCGTGACGCCCCGCTCCTGTGCCGTCTTCAGCGTGGCGGCGCAGCCGTCGACCAGGCGGTCCCAGGCGGTGTCCGGGTCGACGGCGGGCGGGCGGATGCCGCTCCAGAACGAGACCGCCTCGGCGCCCAGGTCGGCGCCGACCGCGACGGCCCGGCGGAGGAACTCGACCCGCAGCGTCGGGTCGTCGTGCAGCAGGGTCGGCGCGTGCTTGTGCCAGGGGTCGAGCAGGTAGCGGGCCCCGGTCTCGACGACGACGCCCAGGCCCAGCTCGGCGAGCCGGTTGGCGACCGCGTCCACCCGGGCCGGCAGGCCCGGCGCGAACGGGTCGAGGTGGTCGTGGTCGAGGGTGAGCGCGACGCCCTCGTAGCCCAGGTCGGCGATCACCGCGAGGGCGTCGTCGAGCCGGTGGTTGGCGAAGCCGTTGGTGCCGTAGCCGAACCTCATGTGGCCGCCACCTTCCGGGTCAGCCGCCGGGCCAGCGGCATGGCGGCCGCGACCAGCGCTCCCGGTGCCGGCGCACCCGCGCCCGCGGCCAGCGCGCCCTGGAGCGCCGGCAACGAGGTGATGCCGGCGCCGACCGCCTTGCGGACCGTCGGCGCCGACGGGTCGGCCGCGGCCCGGACCTGGGCGGCGCCGTAGCGAGCCGCGTACCAGCCGGCCAGCGCGGCCGGCACCAGGGCACGCCAGCCCCGTTGCCGGTGTGAGCGGACGGCGGCCGCGGTCACGGCGGCGGTGCCGACCAGCGTGGCGACCGGCAGCGCGTGGTCGGCGCCGGAGACCTCTTTTCGGGACAGGGCGGTGACGGTGTACGTGTGCGCGGCCACCAGGAGCGCGGCCGGGAGAGCCCGGGTCGTGCGCCCGCCGGTGGCGCCCAGCAGGACGTCGAGTCCCCGGCACGCGGCCATCACGGCCGGGCCCGCGGGGGTGTTCTTCGCCTTGAGGTCGTACGCCCACACGGCGCCGGCGAGCGGGAGTGCGACCGTGAGCGCCCGGCGGCCGCCGGCCAGCGCGGCCAGGCCGACGCCCGCCCCGGTCAGCCCGACCGCCACCGCCAGTGCCTGCGCGGGCGCGATCCGGCCGCTGGGTATCGGGCGTTCCGGGCGCTCCGTGGCGTCGAGGGTCCGGTCGGCCCAGTCGTTGGCGGCCATACCGGCCCAGTAGAGCAGGACGGACGAGCCGGCGAGGGCGGGCGTGCGGGCGCCCAGGACACCCGCGGCCGCCGCGCCGGCCACCACGTCACCCGGCACGGAGAGCCCGGCGGGTGCGCGTACCAGTTCAGCGTAATCGCGAAGCATCAAGCCAACCCGGCGACGAACTCGCGCAGCAGGGTCCACTGCTCGGCCAGCCCGTGCGGCACGTCGCCGATCGGGTCCTTGAAGAAGAAGGCCAGCTCGGTCAGGGGTCCCTGCCGGCCGGCCCGGTGTGCGGCGGAGGTCAGCCGCGCCAGGTCGAGCACCAGTGGCGCGGCGAGCGCGGAGTCGCAGCCGTGCCAGGAGAACTCCATCCGCATGCGTACGCCGAGGAAGCCGGCGAAGCTGACCAGGTCCCACGCGGTCTTGAAGTCGCCGAGGTCGTCGACGTACTCGATGCGGGTGTTGCCTTCGGGCTCGTAGCCGAGGGTCTCCGCGAGCACCCGCTGCTTGCTCGCGGACTTGGCGGCGTTGGGGCCGGGTGCGGCGAGGTTGGCGCCGTCGCCGCCGCCGAGCAGGTTGAGGCCGGACCAGCTGCGCACGGCCAGGTTGCGGTGGGCGAACATCGGCGCGAGCACCGATTTCACCAGCGTCTCGCCGGTCTTGCCGTCATGCCCGCCGTACGGGAGGCCGCCGCGTCGGGCGAGCGTGTCGAGCGCGGGCAGCCGCGCGCCGGTCGACGGCGTGAAGTCCACGTAGGACGCACCTGCGGTGAACGCCGCGTAGGCGGCCAGAGAGCTGGCCGGCAAGGGCGACCCGCCGCCCGCCAGCTCCGACTCGAGCAGGTCGAGGTCGCCGTGCGCGGGCCGGGGCTCGGGCAGCGACTCGGTGGTGGAGACGTTGACCACGACCACCCGCTCGAGGCCGAGCCGCTCGCGGAAGGCGGTGATGTCGGCGGCCAGCGCGGCCGCGGTCTCGGCCTGCGTGCCGCCGGCCGGCACGGTGCGGATGTTCTCTTCGACGGCGGCCAGGTCGTCGGCGACGGCCGCGACCAGGCGAGCCGGTACGACACCCGCCTCGCCGAGGGTCTCCGCCTTCTTGGCCAGGCATGTGGTGACGACATCGTGGCCGCCGAACACCAGGTCGGCGATCGGTGGCAGCGCGGAACCGCGCAGATCGGGATGCTCGGTCACGCACCCGATCGGCTCGGCGAGCCCGGCGCGCAACGCCAAGGCCCCGACCATGCTGGTAGTCGCGACGGATCCGCGCGCTCCGACCAGCCAGACACCCGTGCTCATGGTGTCCCTCCAACTTCCTGTGCTTGGTGCTCTGTTGTGCTTGGTGATCCCCCGTGCATGCGCCGGCGTTGACCGGCTGCGAAAGCTTCCGACATGGGCCCCGCCCGCCCGGGCCGCCTCGGGATGGCACCCCGGAAACGGCGTCGGAGTCGGCGGCAACGACGCCGGATCCGGACCCGGGGCGGATCGGGCGGACGGGGCTTTGGCAGACAGGGCCGGTCGGCGTCGCGGCCCTGCCTCCCCCGCTTATGCCGGGGTCAATGCGGCGGGCTGACGGCCACGCCGGGGGAAAGTTGGAGGGGGTGTGGCGGACGGCTCATAGTGCCCTCCGGGGTCAGTGGGCGGGCGCCATAGGGCACCGGCTCGTGGGCGCGAACGGTGTGACGCTGTGGTGGCTGACCCCCTGGCGAGATGCCTCGTTCGCCAAGGTTGTTGCTGTGCTGTCGAGCTACAGGTGGTGCCGGTCGGCGTCCGGTGCGACCGGGAATCCCGGTCCGGTCGCACCGGACGACCGGATACCTCCGGACGACCCGTCCCGCCGCGGGGCGCAACCGCGGCGGAACCCTCGCGGGTCGGCCCGAGGGGTCAGGCTGCTACTTCGGCGAGGGCCGGTTCGACCTCGGTCCAGACGGTGCCCTGATCGGCCGAGCGCGCCACCGCGTCCAGCACGAGCTGGACCTGGAGGGCGTCGACGAACGAGGGCGCCGGGTCGGTGCCGTTGGCGATGGCCTCGACGAAGTCGCGCATTTCGTGCGTGAACGAGTGCTCGTAGCCGATGATGTGGCCGGGCGGCCACCAGGCGGCCATGTACGGGTGGTCGGCTTCGGTGATCAGGATCCGGTTGAAGCCCTGCTCGGAGGTGGGCGCCGCCGAGTCGTAGAACTCCAGTTCGTTGAGGCGCTCCAGGTCGAAGACCAGCGTGCCGAGCGACCCGTTGATCTCGACCCGGAGGCCGTTCTTGCGGCCGATCGCGAAGCGGCTCGCCTCGTACGTGGCGATCGCACCGCCGTCGAGCCGGGCCAGGAACAGCGCGGCGTCGTCGACCGTGACCTGACCGGTGGCCGGTGCGTCGGCCCCGTTGCCGGACGAGGCGGCCAGGCCGCTCGACTCGCTCGGCAACGGGCGCTCCTTGACGAACGTCTCGGTCAGCGCGCTGACCCCGGTGATCTTCTGGCCGGTGACGTACTGCGTCAGGTCGATGATGTGCGCCCCGATGTCACCGAGCGCACCGGAGCCCGCCTTGTCCTTCTGCAGCCGCCAGACCAGTGGGAACTGCGGGTCGACGATCCAGTCCTGCAGATAGACCGCGCGGACGTGGCGGATCACTCCGATGCGGCCCGACGCGATGAGCTGGCGCATCATCGCGACGGCCGGCACGCGGCGGTAGTTGAACCCGCACATCGACCGGATGCCTTCGGCTTGCGCCTTGGCCGCCGCGGCGACCATCGCGCGGGCTTCGTCGACCGAGTTCGCCAGCGGCTTCTCGCACAGCACGTGCTTACCCGCCGCCAGTGCCGCGATCGCGATCTCGGCGTGACTGTCGCCGGGCGTGCACACGTCGACGATGTCGATGTCGTCGCGTTCGACCAGCTCGCGCCAGTCGGTCGTGTGCGCGTCCCAGCCGAGCTTCGCGGCCGCACCGGCGACCTTCGACTCGTCACGGCCGCAGATCAGGGCCATCCGGGCGCGTGCCGGCAGGTCGAACGCCACGTTCACGGTGCGCCACGCGGTGGAGTGCGCGGCGCCCATGAACGCGTAGCCGACCATGCCGACCCGCAGCTCGCGGTCCTGGAGAGAACGTGAATCAGTGGACAAGGTGGGTCTCCCTATTAACTGAACCCGAGCGGCAGGTAGGTGCTCGCGTTCTCCTTGGTGATCGTCTCCGAGGCCAGGATGATCTCCTTCGGCACCTGGAGCTCGACCAGGTCGGACATCCCCTTGCCCTGGCCGATGAGCCGGGCGAGCGAGATGGCCGACGAAGCCATCGACGGGCTGTACGTGACCGTGCACTTCAGGACCGAGTTGTCGGCCTGGATGGCCTCAATGGCGGCCTTGGAGCCGGCGCCACCCACCATGAGGAACTCGCTGCGGTTGGCCTGGGTCGCCGCGGCCAGGACACCGATGCCCTGGTCGTCGTCGTGGTTCCAGAGCGCGTCCATCTTCGGCAGCGCCTGCAGCAGCTGGCTCATCTCGGCCTGGCCGGTGTCGACGGTGAAACCGGCGGCACGGCGGTTGGCCACGCTCATCCCGTTGGCGGCCAGCGCGGCCTTGAAGCCGGCCGAACGCTCCTGGGTCAGCTCCAGGTTGTCGAGGCCGGCGATCTCGCCGATGATCGGGGCGCTGAGGTTCTTCTTCTTCATCTCAGCGGCGATGTAGTTGCCCGCCGCGACGCCCATGCCGTAGTTGTCGCCCTTGATCTGCAGGCGGTAGGCGAGCGCGTCGGGGAAGGCACGGTCGAGGTTGACGACCGGGATGCCGGCCTTCATCGCCTCGAGGCCGAACGCGTTGAGCTCCTTGCCGTCGTACGGGAGCAGGACGATGACGTCCGGCTTCTGCGAGATCAGCGTGGAGAGCGCGCTGCGCTGGGCGGCGGCGTCGGCACCGGCCTCGACCGCGTTGAACGTGACGTCCGAGTACTCGGCCGCCTGCGCCTTGGCGTTGGTGGTGATGGCCGCGATCCAGCCGTGGTCGGCCGCCGGCGCCGAGAAGCCGATGGTGACCTTCTTGCCGGGCGCCGTGTTGGCGTTCGGCGAGGCGTTGTTGTTGCCCTGTGTCTGCGCGTTGTTGCTGTCGCCGCTGTCGTTGCTGGTGCAGGCGGCGAGGAGAGCACCGGCGCCGAGCGCGGCGCCGCCGAGCAGGAACCGCCGGCGGACCGGGTCGTGCTGGGTCATTGACGACCTCCTGGAATCTCAACTTGCGGGGGAAATCAGGGTGTGTGCGTCCCGGCGACCGTCCGGAACGGACGGACACCGTGGATGGTGGTGCGGTGCGGTCAGCTGGCTACGGTGACCTTGTTTCGCTTGAGGAACTGGGTAACGGACTTGAACCGGAACTGCTGGATCAGCACGGCGGCCACGATGATGCCGCCCTTGACCATGTTCTGCGCCTCGGTGGACAGGCCGTTGAGCGCGAACAGGTTGGTGATGGTGGCGAAGATGATGACGCCGAGCAGCGAACCGACGATGGTGCCCCGGCCGCCGCTGAGGAGCGTGCCACCGATGATGACGGCGGCGATCGCGTCGAGCTCGTAGTTGGTGGCCATGGCCGCCTGTGCGGAGGTGCTGATCGAGGTGAGCATGATGGCACCGATGCCACAGCAGAGCCCCGCGAGGGCGTACAGCATCATCGTGTGCAGCCGGACGTTGATGCCGGCCAGGCGGGCGGCCTCCACGTTGCCGCCGATCGCCACGGTGCGCCGGCCGAACGTGGTGCGGTTGAGCAGGACCCAACCGGCGATCACCACGGCGGCCAGGATGTAGACCAGGATCGGCACGCCGAGGAAGCTGTCCGCGGCGATGCTGTTGATCGTCTGGTTCCCCGACTGCTGGGTCTTCTTGTCGGACATCTGCGCGGCCAGACCCCGGGCGGCGACGAGCATCGCGAGGGTCGCGATGAAGGGCACCAGCCGGCCGTACGAGATGAGGAAGCCGTTGACCAACCCGACGCCGAGGCCGACCGCCAGCGCCGTGAAGATCATGCCGCCGGCGCCGAAGTCCTGCGTCGCGACCGTGGTGCACCAGACGCCGGCGAGCGCGATGATCGCGCCGACCGAGAGGTCGATGCCGCCGCCGATGATCACGAAGGTCATGCCGACCGCGACCACGCCGACCGTCGAACCCAGCTTGAGGATCGCCCAGACGTTGTCGATCCACCAGCCGTCGAGACCGTAGAGGTCAGGACGGGTGATGATGCCGATCACGATGAGGCCGGCCAGCACGGCCACCAGGCCGAGGTTGCGCCGCGTCGACTCGCCCGCGTCGCTGTTCCACCAGCCGTTGCCGCTCGGACCGCTCGGCTCCGGGCCGGGGCCGCCGGCGCCGATGGCCTCTTTGACCGCCGGCGCGGCCTGCGCGGGAAGCCCGGTCATCTGACGTCTCCGCTCGCTCCGCTGATCTGGACGGTCATGTCGGGTCCCCACTTCGTGGTGACCCGCCCTGCCCGGGTCGGGCTGTGTCGATGATGACCTCGCCATGACTCGGTCATGCGGGCGCACCTTCCATCAAGGACCCCGCCATGACGAGGTCGAGCACCGTGTCTTCGTCGAGATCCTCGGCGCGCGCCTGGCGGACGACCCGGCCTTCGCGCATGACCACCACCCGGTCGCTGAGACCGAGGACCTCGGGAACTTCGCTGGAAACCAGCAGCACTCCGACGCCTTGCGCCGCGAGCGCGTGAATCACCTGGTACAACTCGGCCCGGGCGCCGACGTCGACGCCGCGGGTGGGTTCGTCGAGCAGCAGCAGCTCGGTGTCGCCGAGCAGCCAGCGCCCGACCACCACCTTCTGCTGGTTGCCGCCGGAGAGGGTGCGCACCGGCCGGCGCACGTCGCGGGGGCGCAGCTCGAGCCGCTCGGCCACCTTGGTGGCCTCGGCCCGCTCCTTGCCCACGTCGGTGAAGCCGAACCGGGCGATCCGGCTGAACGTCGAGAGGGTCATGTTGCGGTAGATCGGCTCACCGAGCAGCAGCGCCTGTGCCTTGCGCTCCTCGGGTGCCATGCCCATGCCGGCGCGCACGGCGGCGCCGACCGCACCGGGCCGCAGCGCCTTGCCCTTGACGAAGATCTTGCCGGTCTCCGCCTGGCGCGCGCCGAAGATGGTCTCCAGCAGCTCGGACCGGCCGGAGCCGACGAGGCCGGCGATGCCGACGATCTCGCCCTTGCCGACGGTCAGCGAGACGTCGGTGAACTCGCCCTCGCGGCCGAGCCCCTCGACCCGCAGAAGCTCCTCCTCCGCCGGCGGCTTGTCGGTGCGCTCCGGGAAGACGTACTCGATGGTCCGGCCCGTCATCCGGCTGACCAGCTCGCGGGTCGGCGTCGTGCGCGCCGCGAGGTTGGCGGCGGTGGTCCGGCCGTCCTTGAGGACGGTGACCCGGTCGCCGATCTCGCGGATCTCCTCGAGCCGGTGCGAGATGTAGATGACCGCGATGCCCTCTGAGGTCAGCTCCCGGATGATCCGGAAGAGGTTCTCGACCTCGTCGTGCGCGAGCACGGCGCTCGGCTCGTCCATGATGATCAGTCGCGCGTCGTGCGAGAGCGCGCGGGCCATGGAGACCACCTGCTTGCCGGCCGCGGGCAGCGTGCGCACCATCCGGCTCGGCGCGATCTCGCCGTGGCCGAGCCGGGCGAGGATGTCGCGGGTGCGCCTGTTGATGGTGCCGCGGCGCATGAAGCCGGCGAGCTTCGGCTCGTGCCCGAGGAACGCGTTCTCACCGATCGAGAGATCGTCGACGAGGTCGAGCTCCTGGTAGATGGTGGCGATGCCGGCCTTGTTGGCGGCCTGCGGGTTGGCGAACCTGACCTGCTCGCCGAGCCATTCGACGACGCCCGAGTCGGGCTGGTGCGCGCCCGAGAGCACCTTGATCAACGTCGACTTGCCGGCGCCGTTCTGGCCGAGCAGGCAGTGCACCTCGCCGGCGCGCACCTCGAGCTGCACGCCGTCGAGGGCCCGCACGCCGGGGAAGGTCTTGACGACGTCGGTCAGCCGCAGCACGACCGGACGCTCGGCCCCGTCGCCGCCGGCGGTGCCGGGGTCGACGGTGCCGGTGCCGGCGGCCGCGCGGTCGTCGTCGACCACCACACCGCCCGCGTCCGCGGCATCGTCCTTCGTGGCCGTCGCGACGTCGGTGTCCACCTCGTCCGGTGCCGCGTGCCGCGCCCGCGGCACCCGACCGGAGCCGTCGGACGCGCCGCCGTCGTGCGCAGCCGCGGCGTCCGCGTCTTCCGCCTTCACCGCGGTGGTCGATCCTGCGTCCGCGGTCGATCCCGCGTCCGCGGGCGATTCGGCTGCCGCCGAAGGCTTGCCGTTTCCGGCGTCATCCTCGGCAGTGGAGGGTGTGGTTTCCGTTTCAAGGGAAGCGGCGCCGTCGGCCGCCTTGGCCGGCGTGCCGTTGGTTGGTTTCGGGTTGTCAGGAGCGCCGGACGGCGCGCCTTGGGCGGTGCTCTCGGTCATGACGCCTCCATGAAGGCCATGTCACTGGCCAGCACCGCCGCGCCGGTCACGCCCGCGCGGCTGCCGAGTTCGGACAGGACCACCGGCAGGTTGCCGGTGGCCAACGGAAGGGAGCGCCGGTAGACGACGCTGCGGATCTCGGCCAGCAGGATGTGGCCGAGCTGGGCCAGGCCGCCGCCGATCACGATCATCGAGGGGTTGGCGAAGCTGACCAGGCCGGCGAGCACGCCGCCGACGCGGCGGCCGCCGTCGCGGATCAGGCGGATGCAGACCACGTCGCCCTCGATGGCGCCCTCGGCCACGTCGACCGCGGTGACGACGCCGTTGGCGGCCAGGCGCTCGGCCAGGGCCGGCGAGCCGCCCGCGCGGGCCGCGGCGGTCGCGTCCTTGGCGATCGCGGCGCCGCTGAACAGCGCCTCGAGACAGCCGACGTTGCCGCAGGAGCACATCGGACCGTGGGAGTCGACCTGGATGTGGCCGATGTCGCCGGCGCAACCGTCGGTGCCCCGGTAGACCTCGCCGCCGAGGTAGATGCCGCAACCGATGCCGGTGCCGATCTTCACGAACAGGAAGTCGTCGACCGAGTGGGCGACACCGCCGTGCCGCTCGCCGATCGCCATGATGTTCACGTCGTTGTCGACCACCGCGGGGCAGCCGTGCTCGCGGGTGAGCAGCTCGCGGACCGGGAAACGGTCCCAGCCGGGCATGATGGGCGGCGACACCGGCACGCCGTCGCGGAAGCTGACCGGGCCCGGGACGCCGACGCCGACGGCGTCGAGCCGCTCGTAGGCACCGTCCACCTTGGCCTTGTGCAGCAGTTCGTTGACCCGCAGCAGGATGCCTTTGGGGCCGCTGCGGATGTCGGCCGGCTCGGCGTAGTGCGCGACGGGCTCCAGCCGGCCGTTGACCACCTCGACGTCGATCGAGCTGGCGCCCAGGTCGACGGCGGCGAAGCGCAGGTTGGAGCTCAGCTCGACCAGTGTGGAGCGGCGGCCGCCGCGGGAGGCGGCGAGCCCGGCCTCGGCGACGTAGCCGAGTGCCACGAGGCGTTCGAGCTCGGCGAGCAGTCGGGGCCGCGGCATCTCCAGCCGGTCGGCGAGCTCCGCGCGCGAGACCGCACCGTTGTCGCGCAGCAGCCGTAGCAGCCGCAGGTGCAGTGGTTCAACAGCCCGCACGGCACCCATCCTTTGGTCGACCCGTTCACACCGGCGCAACGTCCGGGTGTTGTGGACGACACAGTATGAGCTTCCGCTGTGGGTGTAAAGAGCTTCGGATCTCTTGGCGATAACTTTTGCTGGCAGCGACAAAAGCCGTCGGCACTGGTAAAGAATCTTCGCGACACTGTGCTGGATATGCCGGTTTCGTCCGACCAAAACGCCCTGACGTGCGGTGATGCGCTACTTACATAGGAGCGTGGTCATGCGGCGGCCGGCGATCAGGAGGCCGGCCACGGTGACGAGCAGAAGATAACCGACGTCGATCAATCCGCCTAGAACTTCCTCGGCACCGATCGATATGCCCCGGATCAGGTCGACCGCGCGGTAGAGCGGGGTGACCTCGACCAGCCAGCGCAGCGCCGGGTGGTAGCTCTCCGCGGGCACGAACGTGCCGGAGAACAGGAACAGGGCGAACTGGACGGAACCCATCAGGTCGAAGTCCTGCCAGCTGCGCATGAACGTGCTCAGCGCCATGCCGAGCGACCCGAACGCGAACCCGACCAGCACCGCGGCCGGGAACGCCACCAGCGCCCGGCCGGCGGTGGTCAGGTCGAGGGCGACCATCACGACGAGGAACGCGGCGGAGTAGAGCGAGCCGCGGGCCATCGCCCAGGCCAGCTCGCCGAGCGCGATCTCGAACGGCTTGACCGGGGTCGCGAGCATGCCCTCGTAGAGCCGCATGTATTTCATCTTGCCGAAGAAGTTGAAGGTCGTTTCGGACAGCGCACCGGACATCGCGGCCGACGCGAGCATGGCCGGGGCCACGAAGGCGGCGTAGTCGACCACCGCGCCGCTCGGCAGCGTCAGGTCGCCGACCAGCGCACCGACGCCGACACCGATCGAGAGCAGGTAGACCAGCGGCTCGACGAAGCCGGAGATCAGCACCAACCAGTAGGCGGAACGGAGTGCGGCGGCGTTGCGCTCCGCGACCGACGCGGACCGTCGGGCGGAACCCTCGAAGCTGACCAGCCGGGGCAGGACGAGCGCGACCATGATCTCTCCCTCGTCTCGTCAGAGCACCAGGCGCTTGCGGAACCGGGCACGCGCGAGCCACCAACCGGCGGCGGCCCAGAGCGCGAGATAGGCGACGTGGCCCGGCGCGGACCACTCCGGCGCGACGCCGAGCGTCGCGGCCCGGGACAGATCGACGCCATGCCAGAGCGGCATCACGTAAGCGACCGCCCGCAGCCCGAGCGGAAGTTGGTCGACCGGGAAGAACACGCCTGAGAACAGGGACATCGGCAGCAACGCGAAGCGGAACAGCAGGGCGAGGTAGCTGTCGGTGCTGATGGTGGCCGAGTAGGCGAACACCGGCGCGGCCACCGCAGCACCGAACAGCGCCACCACCGGCAGCACGGCCAGCGCCCAGGCCGACCGCACCGCGCCGAACAGCGCGGCCACGGCCAGGAAGGTGCCGGCCGACAGCAGCACCCGGAACAGCACGAAGAGCAGGTGCCCGCCGAGGATGTCGCCGACCCGCAGGGGCGCGGCGGACTGGGCGAAATAGATCTTGTGCCATTCGAAGTTGCCCAGCACGGGCCAACTGCTCTCCATCGCGGCGACCTGGAACGCGGTGGACATGACCAGGCCGGGCACGATGTAGTCGAGGTAGGGCACGCCGGCCACCCCGCCGGTGACATAGGCGCCGACACCCACGCCGAACCCGAGCATGGTGAGCACCGGCAGCAGGAAACTGCCGAACACCGAGCCGCGCCAGGTGCGCCGGTAGCCGACCAGGTGATATTCAAAAACGGCCACGGCGGGTGTGAGCGCGGCGCCGCTGGTCACGGTCGTCATCAGTCCACCAGCGTCCGGCCGGTCAGGTGGAGGAAGACGTCCTCCAGGCTGCTGCGCCGGACCAGCACGCTCTCGGGCGCGAGGGCGCGCTCGTGGACGGTGGCCACCGCGGCGTCGCCGTCGTGGACGTAGAGCAGGACCCGGTCGGGCAACGGCTCGACCCGCTCGCCGATGCCGGCCAGCTTGTCGACGAACGCCTCCTGCGACTCGCCGGCGAACCGCAGCTCGACGACCTCGCGGGTGGAGTGGCGGGCGATCAGGTCGCGGGGCGAGCCCTCGGCCACGATGCGGCCGCCGTCCATCACCACGAGCCGGTCGCAGAGCTGCTCGGCCTCGTCCATGTAGTGCGTGGTCAGCACCAGCGTCACGCCCTGGCGCTTGAGCCGGAACAGCCGCTCCCAGACGAGGTGGCGGGCCTGTGGGTCGAGGCCCGTGGTCGGCTCGTCGAGCAGCACCAGGTCGGGCTCGTTGACCAGGGCGCGGGCGATGGTGAGCCGCCGTTTCATGCCGCCGGACAGCGGCTCGACCTTGCTGCCCGCGCGCTCGGTGAGCTGCACGAAGTCGAGCAGCTCAGCGGCCCGGGCGCGGGCCACCTTGCGCGGGATGCCGAAGAACCGGGCGTAGGTGGTCAGGTTTTCGGCGACCGTCAGCTCGGGGTCGAGGTTGTCGGTCTGCGGGCACACGCCCAGCCGCGCCCGGATCGCCGGCCCGTCGCGGTCGGGATCCATGCCGAGGATGCGCAGCCGGCCGGCGGTCACCGGCGACACGCAGCCGATCATGCGCATGGTCGAGCTCTTGCCCGCGCCGTTGGGGCCGAGGAAGCCGAACGCCTCGCCCGCCCGCACGGAGACGTCGATGCCGTCGACGGCGGTGAAGTCGCCGAAGCGTTTCACCAGCCCCGTCGCCTCGATGAGAGGCCTGCCGTCAGTCACAGGCGGACCATAGCCACGGCGTACGACACAACGACAGCGGTTATCGGCGGCCGCTGATGAGAATCGGTCAGAGGTCCTTGGGCGTGGTCGCCAGCCGCGCGTCCGCGACGAGCTCCGAGGTGGCCTCGACGACGTCCGGTGTGGACGTTTCGGTGCCCGGGTCGTACCGCACCGACCAGGCCAGCCCGTCGCGGCCCCGGACCTTGCGGGCGACCACCCGCACGCCGCCGCCGTCGACCGGGTGGTGCGAGGTGTAGGAGACCGAACCGGTCACCCGGGCCCGCACCTGTTGCGGCACCTCACGCGGGTCGACCAGCAGGACACCGACCGACGGCGCGTCGGCCAGCACCTCGTACCCCTCGCGCTCCTCGACCACCTCGGCCGGTGTCACCGTCAGCTCCCGGCCGGACCAGACCGCCTTGTGGATCCGGTGCCAGTCGAGCCGGTCGTGGTGCGGCAACCGCAGGCCGCGGTCGGTGGCGACGACATAGGGGCCGGCCTGCGTGCGCGACCAGGCGATCACCCGCTCGTCGGGGTCGAGCGCGACGCCCGCGTCGGCCGGCAGCTTGACCTTGCGCCGGAACAGGTCCCACAAGCTCGTCACAGTCCACCCACCGCCTGCTCGCGCAGGGCGCGCGCGTGCTGCTCCAGGGAGAACAGCTCGCCGGCCAGCGCGAGATATTGATCCTTGCTGGTCACCGGGTTGATCCGCTGCACCTTCGACTTGAGCTCGCGAATCCGAAGATCGGTCGCGCCCCACTGCAGCCGGGCCAGCAGCACGGAGACGTAGTGCGGGTCTGGCTCCCCGTCGCGCAACATCGGCTCGACGGCCAGCTCGCCGACCAGCGCCTTGCCCGTCAGGTCGCCGCACGCGTCGCGGACCCGCTCGATCCAGACCGCACCGCTGGTGCCGCTGACCGCGCCGCCGGCCTCGGCGATCGCCTCCCGCACGACCCGCAGCGGGTCGGTCGAGTAGGCCTCCGCACCGATCGCGTCGAACATCGGCCCGGCCAGCACCGGCACCTGGATGGCCAGCTTGAGCGCCTCGCGCTCGACCCGCGCCTGCGGGCTGTCGGCGCGGACGGCCGCGTCGTTGGCCGCAGCGGTGGCCGTCGCGGCGGGCGCACCAGCGCTCGCCACTGCCCGCTGCACCGGCTCGATCTCCATGCCGAGGTCGCCCGCCAGCTTCCGCACGTACTCGGGGCGCTTCTCCCGGTCCTTGATCTTCGCGACCAGCGGCGCCGCCCGGCGCATCGCCTCGACCCGGCCGTCGACGGTGTCGAGATCGAACTTCCGCAGGATCTGCCGCAGCGCGAAGTCGACCATCGGCTCGCGGCGCGCGACCAGGTCGCGGACGGCCAGGTCGCCCTTTGCCAGGCGCAGCTCGCACGGGTCCATGTTGTCGGGGCTGACCGCGATGAACGTGCGCCCGACGAAGCGCTGGTCCTCGTCGAACGCCCGCAGCGCCGCCTTCTGCCCCGCGGCGTCGCCGTCGAAGGTGAAGATGATCTCCCCGGCGAACGCGTCGGTGTCCATCAGCAGTCGGCGCAGCACGCTGATGTGGTCGCCGCCGAACGCGGTGCCGCAGGTCGCCACGGCGGTCTTGACCCCGGCCAGGTGGCAGGCCATCACGTCGGTGTAGCCCTCGACGATCACCGCCCGACCCTGCCGGGCGATCTCGCGCTTGGCGTGCTCGATGCCGTAGAGCACGTGGGACTTCTTGTAGAGCGGCGTTTCGGGGGTGTTGAGGTATTTGGGGCCGTCGTCGTCGTCGAACAGCTTGCGCGCGCCGAAGCCGATGATGTCGCCGGACAGCTCGCGGATCGGCCACACGAGCCGGCGCCGGAAGCGGTCGATGAGCGAGCCGGAGCGGGCCTCCCGGGCCAGCCCGGCGGTGACCAGCTCCTGGCTGGTGAAGCCCTGTTGCCGCAGGTGGCGGGTCAGCGGATCCCAGCCCTCGGGCGCGAAACCGCAGGCGAAGTCCTGTGCGGCGGCCCGGTTGAAGCCGCGCTGGGCCAGGAACTCGCGGGCCAGCCGGGCACCGGGGGTGGTGAGCTGGCCGGCGTAGAACTCGGCGGCGGCCGCGTGCGCGGCGACCAGGCGCTGCTTCTGCCCCTGCTGCTGGGCCCGCATCGGGGCCGGACCGCCCTCGACGTAGCGGAGCTGGATGCCGGCCCGGGCGGCCAGGCGCTCCACCGACTCGACGAACGTCAGGTGGTCGACGTCCATCAGGAACGAGATCGCGTCGCCGCCCTTGCCGCAGCCGTGGCAGAAGAAGACGTTGCGGCCCGGCGCGACCGTGAACGAAGGGGTCTTCTCGTCATGGAACGGGCACAGGCCCTTGAGGTTGCCGCCGCCCGCGCTCTTGAGCGTCACGTGCTCCGAGATGACGTCGGCGATCGCCGTCCGCTCGCGAACGAGCGCGATGTCCTCGTCGCGGATCCGGCCTGCCATGCGCTCCCCTCACCCTGTCCTCCTCCATCCTGCACTGCCGTGCCGATCTTGGTGGGGGTGGGTGTGCGCTGGTTCACGGCTGCCGAGCAGGGGGCGTGACCGTCGGGGGGTCGGTCACGTCCCCTGTGTCTCCCACCGTCGCAGCCCCTTGGCGGTACGCCGGCGCGGACTTCGATGCTCGGTGTAACGAGCCTGCGCGCGAAACGCCACCCGGACATCCGCCAGGTGGCGCATGTCTGGAGGGCCAATTGCATACGTACGCCATTTCGGGGTTCGTGGATGTGTGCCAATGTCGGCCCGCTGGCCGTTATCTCCGCCTGCCGCCGAGACGAAGCTCTTGGTTGAGCGCTGGGGCTGCCGGCGCCGGAAGCCTTCGGAGAAGGTGTCGCAATTGAGCATCCTTGGTCGTGGTGACGAACATCTGCACTACAGCGACAGCTCACACCGCTGGGTAGCGCCACCACACATCGAGCAGAGCGTCTGGGAGGCGAGCCTCCGCGCCCACCTCGGCCGCCACCTGCTCACCATGGGCGGACGCGACGAGGTCGACCAGATCGACCTGCCGCGCGCCTACATCCCGCGACAGCGCGGAGCCTCCAAGCCGACCCCCGAGGCGAGCGCAACCAGGTCATGTCGCCGCGCCGGCTGACGACCCTGGGTCGCGGGTACGGATCGGTGCCGGTCGGGCGATGGCTCGGCCGGCGCCGTTCCACCACGGCAGGCCGCGCCTGCCAACGCTGCGGTTGCGGTGCGAGCCCACCCCGCCTCGGCGCGTACCGCACCCGCCGCCGGTTCGGCGGCTGGGAGTGCACCTGCCGCCCACCACGGCCAGGCATCCCCGGGCAGCGGGGTGCCCCGCCGCTGTAGCTCCGCGCCGACTCCACGGACATTGATCTGACGCCACATCGGGCCGCCTCCACCCGATGTGGCGTCACTCTGTCTGGGTCAGTTGAGGTTCTGTGCCGCTTCGCGTTGGCTGGCCTCTCGGGCGATGTCGATGCGGGACTGCAGCTCCAGCTTGGCGAGGATGTGCGAGACGTGGGTCTGCACCGTGCGCGGGGAGAGGAAGAGCTGCGCCGCGATCTGCGGGTTGGACATGCCCTGTGCGACCATCCCGGCCACCCGGATCTCGGTCGGGGTGAGCGCGTCCCAGCCGCGGCGTGCCTGGCGGTGGCGGACGCGCGGGCCCCGGCGGATGCCGTAGTTGCGGAAGATGGCCTGCGTGCGCGCCAGGTCCCACTCGGCGCCCAGCTTGGCGTAGAGCGCGTAGGCCTCGGTGAACAGGTCACGGGCTTCGGTGATCTCGCCGCGGTCCGCGTGGATCAGGGCGGCGGACTCGAGCGCCTGCGCGCGGGGCAGGGGGCGGGCCGCGGCGCGGTAGAGGCTGGCCGCCTCGATGAGGCCCGACGAGTCGGCGTCCAGCAGGGAACGGCAGTGCCGGGTGACCGCCTGGCGGTGCGGCCCGGACGACTCCTCGGCCATCGCGACCGAGCGCTGGACGACCGCCTCGGCCGCGGACACGTCACCGACCGAGGTGGCCAGGCGGACGGCGTCGGCCAACAGCTCGACGGTCTCCTCGGACTCCTGGACGCGGTCGGACATCCCGTCGAGGAGGATCTCGAGCGCGGCGGCGGGCGCGTCGGCCTGCTCCTTCTGCAGCGCGCGGGCCAGGGCGAACGGGCGGCAGATCCGGGCGCCGACCTTCTCGGCGAAGCGCTCGGCGGCCTTGAGGTGGCGCTCGCTGTCGGCGTCGCCACGGTGGAGCTGGATCACGGCCGCCAGGCCGTGCTGGAAGCAGTCGACCATCGGGTCCTTGGAGACGTCGAGCGCCAGGTCGATCTCGACCAGCGCGTCGTCCCACCTGCCGACGTCGAAGAGCAGCTCGCCGAGCACGCAGTGCGCCTGCGCCAGGCGGAAGACGTTGCCGGCGCGCTGCGCGCCGTCACGGACGCGTTCGGCGAGTCGGATGGCGTCGTCGTAGCGGTCGAGCACGCCGTATGCGGAGGCCTGGTTGATCTGCAGGATCAGGCGGAGGTCGGCGAGCGCGGGGTCGCCCTCGGAGACGGCCAACGCACGGTCGAAGAGCGGCAGGGCCTGCTCCGACTCGCCCTGCATGCAGTGCGCGATGGTGCGGACGAACAGCGCCCAGCCCATGCCGAAGCGGTCGTCCGCCTCCGTCGCGGTGGCCAACGCCTCCTCGGCGACGCGGGCGGCGGCGTCGACGCGGCCCAGCGAGCGGTAGACCCGGGCCATCAACACCTGCAGCCGGGCCCGGTGGCGCAGCCCGAGGCCGGGCGCGTTGAGGGCGCGGCGCAGTGGGTCGAGGGATTCCTGCGAGCGACCGGCCAGCGCCTGGCACTGGGTCAGGGTCCAGTGCAGGTCCACCAGCGAGTCGGGCCGGCGGACGTGCATGAGGGCGGTCGCGGCCACGTCGGTCGCGCTGGTCGGGTCGCCGACCCGCAAGAGGGCGTCGGCGAGCCGGCAGGACAGCACGTCGTAGACGTCGTTGCCCGGAGGTGCGCCGTTCAGGGCCCACCGCAGCATCGGGATCGCGACCTGCGGTGCCTGGCCGACGAGCTGCGGCGCCGAGTCGGAGAGCCAGCTGACCACCCAACCGTCGACGACCTTGCCGGTGGTGTCCTCTTCGACGGTCGGCCGCAGCTGGCGGGCGACCCGCTCGGCGGACGCGCCGTTGTTGGCGAGCGCCCGCGCGGCGTCGCGGTGCCACGCCGCCCGCAGGCCCGCCGGCATGCCGTCGTAGAGGGACTGCCGGATCAACGGGTGGCGGAACGCCATCTCGGCGCCGTTCTCGATGAGGACGCCGGCGAGGATCGCCTCGTCGAGCACGGGCAACAGGTCCTGCAGCCGGTGGCCGGAGACGACGGCCAGCTCGCTGACCGAGAAGTCGATGCCGAGCAGCGCGGCGATCCGCAACACGTCGCGGGCCGGTGGCGAGATGAACTCGAGCCGGTCGGAGATCGCGGCGGCCAGCGAGCTGGGTGTGGCGGTCGCACGGGCCTCGACGAGATCGTCGACGGGCTCGAGCGCCTTCGCGCGGACCAGGACGTCGACCAGCTCGGTCAGGTAGAGCGGGTTGCCACCGGCACCGGCGGCCAGCGCCAGGAGGCCCGGGCCGGGCCGCGCGCCGACGAGTTGGGCGACGAACTCCGCGACCTGGTCGTCGTCGAGGCTGTCGATGCGCAGCACGTTGGGCTCGATCGCCCGCCGCAGGGCCATCAGGTCGTCGCGCCGCGGCACCGTGCGGTTGAGCGCCACGACGAGCAGGCGCGTCTGGTCGATGCCGCGCAGCAGCCGCCCGAGCGTCATCACCGTCGCGATGTCCGCCCACTGCAGGTCGTCGACGACGAGCATGGTCGGCGACTGGGCGCACACGTCGCCGACGAGGGCGAGCAGCTGCTCCGTCGCGACCGGGATGACGTCCATCCGGTTGCCGATGCCAGGGTCGGCGCGCAGCAGGTCGCAGATGCGCGCGTGCTCGTCGGCCGGGATGTCGGGGTGGGCGCGGAGCGCCTCGAGCAGAGGGAGGAACGGGAAGGCCTGGCTGAGCTCGTCGCACACGGCCCAGATGACCTGGACCGGGGTGTCGTGGGTGGTGGCGACGGCGGCGCGGGCGAGGGAGGTCTTGCCGATGCCAGGCTCGCCCTCGACCATGGCCGCACCGCCGCGACCTGTCGCCAGCTCCTGGACGAGGCGACGGAGGACGTCGACCTGCCGCTCACGGCCGATCGGAGCCGCGGCCTTTGGCGAATCTGCCACCGATCCACTCCCTCCGGAGCGCCCGATCGCGCGGCGCTTCAGCCCAATATTCGGTGGTTAAGGAAACACCCAAATATGCTTATTGCGGGCCGGCAATTGCACATTGCATGTCGTTTGGCAAGCGAAAACCACCCAAATCACTCGTATAGGCCATCCAGGTTCCGAAGAGCCATGTGGCACATCGCCAACTGTACGTAGTGATGCCGTTACATCTAGTTGTATTGATCGGCATAACCGAGCAATACTCAGCTACCTGGCCAGGGTGACTCTGTTTTTTGTCCATTTAGGAGCCCGCCATGACCCCTAAGCGCAGACTCCCCGCCTGGACCACTCGGACCCTGGCCACGGGAGCAGCGGTCGTCGGCATTCTCGCCGCGACCCTCACTGGCTCGATCATGACGTCGGCGGCATCCCACTTTTCGGCTGCGGCTGCCTCCACTGTCGTCACAAGCACCGTATGGCTCGACATCTAATAGTGCCCCGCGCCGTCTCTTCCCTGGAAGGGCCGAGCGCTATCTAATTCGATGGTGGCAGCCATCGAATCCGCTTCGACGCAGGGGTGCTGGCCGGCTCGCCCTAGCGACTATGGGCGGCGGCAACCTCGATCGAATCGACGCCTGCGGGGGCCGATTCTGGAGGTTGCCGCCGCTCACAGCTTTGTGGGGCGGCCGGTTGGCACGACAACCAGCCTCCGCGCACATCGCCACCGAGACATCAGCCACCTGGCGGATATGACACCGTGGCGGACATGACCCGCATCCTCACCGGCCGCGAGCTCAACCGGACCCTCCTGCATCGCCAGCTGCTGTTGGAACGCTCCCAGGACGATCTCCCCCGGGTGCTGGAGCGGATGGCGGGTCTACAGGCGCAATACTCACCCGCGATCTACATCGGCCTGTGGTCCCGTGCGGCCAGTGTCGAGCGCGCGACGGTCACCCGCCTCCTGCACGACCGCGAGATCATCCAGGGCACGCTGCTGCGGTCGACCATCCACGTGGTCAGCCGGCGCGACTACTGGCCCTGGTCGCTCGCCGTCCGCGACGACCGCCGCACCCAGGCGCTGCGGTCCTGGCGGGGCACACTGTCGACGGAGGAGATGGAGCAGGCCGCCGCCACCGTGCGGGTCGCGCTCGCCGACGGCCCGCTGCGGCAGCGCGAGATCGACGAGCTGATCGGCGCCAACCGGCGCAGCGGCATCGGCCTCTGGCTCGACCTCGTCCGCCAGCCACCGAGCGGCACCTGGGAGCGGCGCCGGGCCGACCTCTACGCCCTCGCCGAGGACTGGGTCGGCGCGCCCGAGGGCAGCGTCTCGGACGGGCAGGTCCTGGTCGTCCGGCGATACCTCACGGGCTTCGGCCCGGCCACCCGCAAGGAGATCGCCACCTGGGCCGGCCTGCCGGTCGCCACCGTCGGCGCGGCGCTGGCCGAGCTGGACACCACCGCCTACCGCGGCGAGGACGGCGCCGAGCTGGTCGACCTGGCCGGCGGGACGATCGTCGACGGCGACGCCGACGCGCCACCCCGCTTCCTGGCCAACTGGGACGCCGCGCTGCTCGTCCACGCACGACGGTCCGGCATCCTCCCCGAGGAGTTCCGCAAACGGATCTTCCACGTACGCGCGCCGCAGTCGTTCCCGGTCTTCCTGGTCGACGGCGCCGTGGCCGGCACGTGGAAGGCCACCGACGGCGCGCTCACCTACGACGAGTTCCGACCGCTGACCGCCACCGAGCGCGACCGGCTGCACGCGGAAGGCGAACGGCTCGCGGACTTCCACGCCTAACCCCTAAGGTCGGTCGGGTGCGAACGATCCGGGCGGCCGCCGTACCCCTGCTGCTCGTGCTGTTGATCTCCGCCTGTGGTCAGGGCTCGCCCGCGCCGAACGCCGCCGAGACGCCCGGGCAGACGCCGGGGTCACCCTCGGCGACCACCAGCGCCGCGGGCAACGACGGCATCGGCCGCGGCCCGACGCCCAAGCCACCGGCCAAACCCGCCAGCTTCGGCAACCCGGGCGGCAAGGCCACGGTGCCCGCCGAGGGCCGTGCCGAGGACACCAGCAAGCCGAACCGGAAGATCGGCACGGGTACGAAGGCGAGTTGCACGTCCGACGCGGTGGTGAAGGCGGTCGCCGCCGGCGGGGTCATCACGTTCAACTGCGGGCCCGACCCGGTCACCATCACGATGACCGCGACCGCGAAGGTGCGCAACGCCAACGGGCCGAAGATCGTGCTGGACGGCGGCGGCAAGGTGACGCTCAGCGGCGGCGGCAAGCGGCGGATCCTCTACATGAACACCTGCGACCAGGCGCAGGGCTGGACCACGAACCACTGCCAGGACCAGGACCACCCGCGGCTGACCGTGCAGAACCTGACGTTCACCGGCGGCAACTCGACGGGCGACACGACCGAGGGCGGTGGCGGCGGCGCCATCTTCGTCCGCGGTGGCCGGTTCAAGGCGGTCAACACGAAGTTCGTCGACAACAGGTGCGACGCGTCGGGCCCCGACCTCGGCGGCGCGGCGATCCGGGTGCTGAGCCAGTTCCACAACGAGCCGGTGTACGTCGTCGGCAGCACGTTCCAGGGCGGCGTGTGCTCGAACGGCGCGGCGCTGTCCAGCATCGGCGTCTCGTGGGTGGTGCTGAACAGCGTGTTCAGCAACAACAAGGCGATCGGCAGCGGCGCGAACCCGGCCCGCTCGGGCAGCCCCGGCGGCGGCAGCGGCGGCGCCATCTACCTCGACGGCAACCTGTTCACGCTGCGCATCGCCGGCTCGGTCGTGCAGAACAACACGGCCAAGGAGGGCGGCGGCGGGGTGTTCTTCGTGAGCAACGACCGCACCGGCACGATGCGCGTGGAGAACACGACCTGGACGGGCAACCGCAGCGCCGGCTTCGAGACGAGCGGCTTCCCGGGCGTCTTCTTCCTCGGCGCCCGCCCGCCGACGGTGACGGGCCCGTCGCTGAAGCGATGAGGGTCCCGTTCGACTCGGCCGCCTACGAGCAGCGGGTCCGCACGGGCCCGTGCTTCGTCTGCGCGACCCTGCGCAAGGACCCGGACCACCGACACCACATGGTGTACGAGGACGAGACCTGCGCCGCGTTCCTCAACCGCTATCCCCCGCTGCTCGGCTACACGCTGGTGGTCCCCCGCGCGCACGTGGTCGACGTGACCGGCGACCGCACGCTCTTCCGCCACGTCACCGACGTGGTCCACGACGTGGCGGAGGCGCTCAAGGAAACACTGCCGACGGAGCGGATCTACCTGATGTCGCTCGGCTCCCACCAGGGCAACGCGCACGTCCACTGGCACGTCGCTCCCCTGCCGCCCGGCGTCCCGTACCCGGAGCAGCAGTTCGCGGCCGTCATGAGCAGCCGCGGCATCCTGCCCGTGACGGACGCCGAGCAGGCCGACCTGGCCGCCCGACTGCGGCAACGGCTCGCCTGACGCCGTCGAGCGGCGTCAGGCGGCCGTTGCCGGGCGTTACTGACAGACGGCGGCTACCTGGGCGAGGGCGGCCGCGTGATTGGACTCGGCCGTGGCCAGGGTGGCCTTGGTCTCGTCGAGGTGGTCGTCGGCCTTGACGAGCTTGATCCGGTCCTGCTCGACGGCCTGGTCCGGTTTTCCACCGGCCACGCTCCTGTCGAGCTTGGCCTGTGCGTCCCGGAGCTTCTTCTGCGCCTTGTCGACGTCCTTGCCCGCCTTGTCGACGGCCTTCGCCGCCTTCTCGGCCTGTGCCCGCGCTTCGAGACAGGCCGGCGAGGGTTCGGCCGGGCCGCCGGGCGCCTGGACGACGAAGGACTTGACGATGCCGTGCCGGCCCGCATGGGTCAGCGCGGTCCAGACGGTGCCTCCCTCCGGCAGGGTGATCGGCTCGGTGTACGCGAGAGCGCCTTCGAGGCCGTCCGGTGCCGGGGCGCCGGGTGCGGTCACGAGATACGCGACGGTGTAGGTCGGGTCGGTGACCGCGGGACCGGTGCCGGCCTTGGTGAGGGTGACGACCTTGTCCGCGACCGTCCCGGCCACCTCGCTGCCGCGGAAGTCGTGGAGCACGGCGCCGCCGCCCGTGCTGCCGGTGATCACCGTGCTGCCGTTCAGCACGTAGTCGCTGCGGTAGAGCGCCGTGTTGGTGTTCGTGATCGTGCTGTCGGTGATCGTGAACAGCGGCCCGGCGTTGTAGGCGTAGATGGTGCGTGCGCCCCTGCCGCTGACGGTGGACCGGTCGATCGTGACGGTCGGGCCGGAGCCCTCGGTGACGATCACGCCCTGCGAGCCGGACATGGTGGCGTCCGACCGGATCGTCGCGCCGTCGATCCCGAGGTGCCCGTCGTCGCGGACCATGAAGAACGCCGCGAGCGCGGTGCTGTCGGCACCCTGCACGACCGTCAGGTTCGGACCGACGGCCAACCGCGCACCGTCGACGTCGAAGTAGACGTCGCCCGTCGCGGTGAGCGTGGCCGGCTCCTCGGCCGCGAGCCGGATCGCGCCGGCGTCGACCTTGATCGGGCCGCCCTTGTCGTCGGCGACCAGGTCCTGGGTGACCCAGATCGTGTCCTGGCCCCTGCCGATCTCGGCGATGCGGAAGCGCAACTCCGCGATGCTCGCCGCGCGGAACTGCTTGTCCGCCACGATCGGGTTGAGGAACCTGATCGCGGTGGTCAGGTCGGCGACGGCGGCGTCGACCTTGGTCTGTGACGTGTACGGATCGTCCAGCACGGCGTCGGCGGCGGCGACCGCGTCCGCGAGGAACTGGTGGCTGTACGGCGTGTACTTGCCGGGGTCCGGCGCGTTTCCGCCGGTCACGGTGGCGAGCAGGGCCGACAGCGCGGCCTTGTTCGTGAACGGCAACGTGTTGACCTGGCCGGAGAGGCCGGCCAGATAGGGGTACGCGACCGCGGAGGCGGTGGCCGGCTGCCAACCCCACACCGTCTCGACGTTCCAGCCGAGACCCTGGTAGGTGTCCTTGCCCGTGAGCGCGGCCTGGGTGAGCGCGCTGACGCCGCGCTGCTCGACTCTTGTGCCGGTCAGCGGCACGTCGGCCCACACGGCGTTGCCGACCACCTTCGCCTCGGGGACCGCGGCCGCGAACAGCGTGCCCGCCTTCGAGCCCGTGACGGCGCGGTTCGCCGCGACGATGCCGCCGAGCACGGCGTCGGCGGACCGCACGTCGCCGACCGCACCACCGGCGTCCGCGGTGGTGACCACCGCGCCGGCCGCGAGTCCGCGCTCGACCGTCGAGGCGCCGGAGATCGCACCGACGAGACCACCGGTGGTGGCCGCACCGTCGAGGTTCACGGTGGCGTACGAGTCCCGCACCGAGCCGCCGTCGAGCACGCCGACCAGACCACCGGCGGTGTCCTTGGCACCCTTCACGGTGCCCGCGACGTACACCTTCTCCAGGGTGCCGCCCGTGACCACGCCGGCGACGCCGCCGACCGGGCCCTCGGCGTCGCGGTAGTCGACGTCGACGAGGCCGAGGTCGCGGACGACACCGCCCGCGCCGAGCCGGCCGACGAAGCCGGTCGGCGACGGGGCACCGTCGCGCTCCCAGCCCTGGTCGTACCCCAGGTTGAGGCCGGTGATCGAGTGGCCGGCGCCGTCGAACGTTCCGGTGAAGCCCGAGCCGGCCAGGCCGAGCGGGCGGAACCCGCGCAGGTGCTTCAGGTCGATGTCCTTGGTCAACACGTAGTGCGCGTCCGGCGGAAGCTGCCCGAACCCGTCACCGACGTTGTTGCTCGCGTACATCAACTGCTCCGGTGTGCTGATCCGGTAGGTCCCGTCCACCAGCGGCGGGAAGTCCTTGTCGAGCACGGGCTCCGGAGCGGCCGGCGGCACCCAGTCCTGCAGCGAGGAGGGCAGCGACCGGGTGATCTCGACGGTGTCGTTGGCGCTGTAGACGCCGGTGCGGGGGTCGCGGCTGGTCGACTCGATGGCGATGCGCTCCGGTGAGACCGACACGGTCTGGTAGCTGGCCTCCTGGTTGTCCTTGTAGACCGCGGTGTAGTCCCCCGCGATCGCCGGGTTCCAGGTGTAGCCCTGACCGTCGCCCGCCGCGGCGCCGGTGATGTACGTCGTGCCCTGGCCATCCCCGACGACCACGTCGTCCTTCAGCGGATGGGTGCGCAGGTACATGCCGTCGTGACCGGAGATCGACAGGTCGATGCCGGCCTCGTCGAACGCCTTGGTGATCTCCAGGTAGTTCGACGGGTGCTCGCGCCGACCCAGGTACGGGCCGTGGTGATAGGCCGCGATCTTCCACTTCGCGTCCGAGGCCTGCACGACCGTCCTCAGCCAGGCCAACTGCGGCCGCAACTCGGAGAGCGTCAGTTGGTCGAAGTGGTTGAGCACGACGAACAGGGCATCGCCGTACTCGAAGTAGTAGGCGGTGTTGCGCAACGCCTTGGCTTCCTCGCCGACGGCGGTCGGCTTGCCGCCGGCCGCGCCGAAGTAGGCCGGGCCGTTCGGTGGGACGTTGGTGCGGGCCGCGAAGTTCGTGAAGTACGGGTCCGGCGACTCCCAGTCGAGGTAGCCGTCGCCGGGATTGCCCTCGTACTCGTGGTTGCCGATCGTGAAGTACGTCGGGATGCTCGCCGCCCGCGGCTGGAGTGCCTCGAAGAAGCCGTCCCACTCCTGCGACTTGTAACTGTGGTTGACCAGGTCACCGGTGAACAGCATGAACGCCGGGTCGGGCACCTCGCTGAAGGCCCGATCCATCGCCGGGACCATCGTCCGCGCGTAGCCCTCGTAGTCGTTCATCTGCGGGTCGGTGTACCAGTGGAAGGAGAACTCGTCGACCCGCTCCGCCCGGGTGGTGAACGAGGCGACCTCGCTGACCAGCGACCCACCGTCACCGACGCGGTAGACGTACTCCGTGCCCGGTGCCAGCCCGTCGACCTCGACCTTGTGTCCGTTGACCGGCTGGCTCGTGGCCACGTTGATGTCGGCCCGCTCCCAGCGGCCGGCCACCCGACTGCCGAGCTCACCTGTCGCGTCGTAGGACGCCTTGGTCGCGTACTCCAGCACCGACCCGGTGACATCCGGGTCGGTGACCCACGCGAACCGCATCGACACCGGCCCCGTTCCCTCGGGGCCGTACACCATCGAGATCTGCGACGGGACCCCCGTCGCCGGGAACGGGCTTTCCGCCGCGGCGGCGTGCGGCACGGCAACGAACGCCGACGCGGACAGGACAAGAGCCATCGAAATGGCCGCTCCCCATCCCCTGAAATGGAGCCTGGATCTAGGGGCAGACACGATTCGACTCTCCCTTGGACAAATAAGACGAGCGCCTTCCACCTTGGCTTTCGTCAAGTCCAACGGAGTCTCGAAGGAAACGCTGAACCTTCGATGAACGAAGATCACTGCGGTCGGGAACACCGTTCCGCGGCCACATGAATCGCTTTCCGCGAAACAATCAATGCGGAATCCTCCAAACTGGAAAGCGTCGCGGTCTTCGTTTCTGTCACTACCCGCGGACGTTGTGGTTGCGGGCGAACAGGTTGCCGGGGTCGTACCGACGCTTGACCCCGGAGAGCCGCCGGTGCGTCTCCGCGGGGTAGATCCCGGCGACGTCCTCCTCGGTGGCTGACGAGAGGAAGTTCGCGTAAAGACCGCTGACGTGCGGCGCCAACCTGTCCCAGATCGCCTCCAGACCCGGACGGGCGGCATCGACCACCGGCTGCGGGCCCACGGTTGTCGTGGCGACCATCAGCTCCGCACGCCGGTGCGCGAAGGCGGTCGCGTCGCTCGGAACCCGCGAGACCGCGGCGCCGACGCTCCGCACGGCGATGTACGGCGACCCCTCGGACGCACCGACCTCGGCGAGGATCCGCAGGATCTCGGGCACCTGGTCCTGGTCGACGAAAGCGCTGCGGGTCACGAGCTGGATGCCCGGCGGTGGCGCCATACCGTCCACGAGCGTCTCCGCGTACGGCGTCAGCGTGACATCGTCCTCGAGCACCGTCCCGAGCCGGCGGATCGGGTCGATCGCCCGCGCGGCCTGTGCCGGATCGTCGCCGTCGAAGGTCACGTGGATCTCGATCGGCGCCTTCGGCCCGCCGGCGAACGGGTTGGCGAAGCTGGCGATGGAGGTGAGCTCGTCGGGAGCGGCGCGCAGGTGGTCCGCCCAGCCCGCCAGCACCGCCGCCACGTCAGCGGCAGGGAAGGCGATCCGGCCGTAGAACACGTCCGTCGTCGGGTGGGCCACGAAATCGAACGCGGTCACGATGCCGAAGTTGCCGCCACCACCGCGGATCGCCCAGAACAGGTCCGGGTGCTCCGTCGCGGACGCGTACACGATCTCGCCGTCGGCGGTGACCACCTCCGCGCCGGCCACGCTGTCGAGGGCCAGGCCGAATTTCCTGACCTTCCAGCCGATGCCGCCGGTCAGCGTCAGCCCGCCGACACCGACGCTCTTGGTGTCGCCCGACGAGATCGCCAGACCGTGCGGCGCCAGCGCGGCCGCGACCTGGCCCCAGGTCGCGCCGCCGCCGATCCGCACCAGGTGGCGTTCGGCGTCGAGGACCTCCACGTCGGCGAGCTCGCCGAGGTCGATCACGACGCCGCCGTCGTTGGTGCCGAAGCCGGGAAAGCTGTGCCCGCCGCCGCGCACCGACAGCACCAGTCCGGTGCCGGCCGCGAACCGTACCCCCGTCCGCACGTCCTCGACCGTCTTGGGTCGCAGGACGCAGACCGGACTGCCCGAAGCCAGCAGCGAGCGGCTGGCCGACGCGTACTCCGCCGCGTCCGGCGCGATGACGTCGCCGCCGAACCCGTCCAACACTGAACTCATGATCTTCCCTCCGCATGATCCGACAACACACCTCCGACGAGCCGGAGCGGCGAACCGTAAGACGGCCGGAACGTGAGGTGCGTCTCGGCGCGAGCTGAGGCGGATGGGGCGAATCTGCGATCATGGTGGCGTGGGGAGTCGGACGTGCTGAGGGGTCGGCGAACCCTGACCGTGACGGTCTCCGTCGCCGCGGCTCTCGCGGCCGTCGCCTGCGGCGGCCCGAGCACGACGCCCCCACCGCCGGCCGGCGGTGGCCCGACCAGCGCCGCCGCGCCCACGCCGGACAAGCCGGTGGTGGCCGACGCCGGCGACATCCTGGGCGACCGCCCGCTGTTCGGCGTGATGCTCAAGAACCGCACGCCGCAGGCCGTCGACGCGATCGAGCGGTCGGTCGACTGCCGGCCCTCGGTGGTCAAGGTGTTCACCTCGGTGCAGGGCGGCATCTCCGCGCGGACGCTCGAGGACCTGCCCGGCACCCCGCTGCTCTCGCTCGAACCGTGGACCACGGGCCGCAACCAGCACCAACCGGAGTGGAAGCTCGGCCACACGCTCGACGGCACCTACGACGACCAGTACGCGGAGATCGCGCGCGCGGTCGTCGCGTACCGCAAGCCGATCCTGATCCGCTGGGCGCACGAGATGAACGGCCACTGGTACCCCTGGGGCACCGACAACGACAACCGCCCGGGCGAGTACCCCGCGGCCTTCCGGCGCGTGGTGAAGCTCTTCCGCGACCTCGGCGCCACCAACGCCGTGTGGGTGTGGGCGCCGAACATCGTCCGCGGCACGGCCAGCGGGACCATCAAGGAGTTCTGGCCCGGCGCGGACTACGTCGACGTGGTCGGTCCGACCGGGTATGCCATCCGCGAGTCCAGCCCGAGCGTGACCTTCCGGGACACGCTCGACCAGATCTACGCGTTGACCGACAAACCCGTCCTGCTGACCGAGGTCGGCGTCGAACCCGGCCCGCAGAAACGCGCCTGGCTCGCGGCGTTCGGCCCCTGGCTGCGGGAGAACCCGCGGATCGCGGGCTTCGTCTGGAACCAGGTCAACCGCGACGGCCGCTGGAGCTTCGACGACACCCCGGCCGACCTGGTCGCGTTCCGGACCGGCCTGGCCCGGTCCGGAGTCGCCTGCTGAGGTCAGGCGGTCAGGAAACTCTCGATGGCTTCCACCACGAGGGCGTGGTCGGCCTGCTGGGGAAGGCCGGAGACGGTGATCGTGCCGACGACACCCACGTCGCGGATCCGGATCGGGAACGAGCCGCCGTGCGGGGCGTAATCCACCGGGTCGACGCCGGCGATGACGTCGAGCGTGCGCCCCTGGGCGACCAGCCGCCGGCCGACGAGGTACGACGCCGCGCTGAAACGGTTGACCACCCGGACCTTGCGGTCGATCCAGGAGTCGTTCTCCGGCGTGGTGCCGGGCAGCGCGGCGTGGAAGAGCTGGTGCCCGTGCCGGCGGATGTCCACCGTGATCGGCAGGGTCCGCTCCCGCGCCAGCCCCACGATCAGGCTGCCGAGCCGCCACGCGTCGTCGTTGTCGAACCTGGTGAACACCAGGCGCCGTTCCTGCTCCTCCAGCTCGGCGATGAGCGCGCCGAGCTCCTCCCCTGCACCGGTCATGGTGCCGAGGGTAGGCGGGCGGCGAGATCGACGACGCGTCGGGCGGCGGCGACCATGGCGCGGTCGGCGAACCGGCCGTCGGGCAGCACGACGGTGCCGGAGTCGCGGCGTTCCGCCTCCGCGACCGCGGCCAGCAGCTCGACGGCCCGAGCGACCTCGCGCTCGGACGGCCGGAACGCGTCCACGATCACCGGCAGCTGGCGGGGGTGGATCGCCGTGCGGCCGAGGAAGCCGAGCCGGCGGCCCGCCCGACAGGAACGAGCCAGGCCGTCGGTGTCGGCGACGTCCGCGTACACCGCCATCGCCGGTGGAGGCAGGCCGGCCGCGCGGGCCGCGACCACCACCCGCCCGCGGGCCCACAGCAGGCCGTCGTCGTCGCTGACGCCGAGGTCCGAGCGCAGGTCGGCCTCGCCGAGACCGAGCGAGGCGACCCGTGGATGCGCGGACGCGATCGCGTACGCGGCCTCCAGCCCGACCGCCGACTCGACCAGCGGATGCAGCGGCACGTCGACCCGCGATGCCACCTCCACCACCGTCGCCGGCGACTCCACCTTCGGCAGCCGCAGCCCCGCCAGCCCCGGCAACCCGGCGAGCGCGGCCACGTCCGGGCCCATCTGCTCGTTGACCCGGACCTGCACCGGCACCGGTTGCGGCACGGCCAGGAACTCGGCGACCGCTTCCCGGGCGTACGCCTTCCGGCCCGCCACGACCGCGTCCTCGAGGTCGAGGATCACGGAGTCGGCGCCCGACGCCACCGCCTTGGCGAACCGGTCCGGCCGGTCCCCCGGCACGTAGAGCCAGGTCAACAGCATCAGATCACGCCTCGGGTACGCAGGGCGGCCAGCTCGTCGGCGGCGTAGCCGAGCTTGCCGAGCACGTCGTCGGTGTCCTGGCCGTGCCGGCGCCCGGCGTGCCGGATCTCGCCCGGCGTGCCGGAGAGCCGGAACGGCACGTTCTGCATCCGCACCTCGCCCAGCTCCTCGTCGGGGACGGTGTGGACGGTGCCGAGGGCGGCGTACTGCGGGTCGGCGACGATGTCCCGCACGTCGTAAACCGGCGCCACCGCCGCCTGCGCCGCCTCGAACGCGGCGACCACCTCGTCGCGGCCGCGTTCGGCCACCCAGGCACCCACCGCGGCGTCCAGCTCGTCCGCGTGCGCGGCCCGGCCGCTGCCCGTGGCGAACCACGGCTCGTCGACCAGCTCCGGACGCCCGACCAGGCGCAGCACCCGCTCGGCGATGCTCTGCGCGCTGGTCGACACCGCGACCCAGCGGCCATCGGCGCACCGGTAGGTGTTGCGCGGCGCGTTGTTGTTGGAGCGGTTGCCGAGCCGCGGCTGGACGTACCCGATCTGGTCGTACCAGGTGATCTGCGGCCCGAGCATCGCCATGATCGGCTCGATGATGGCCAGGTCGACCACCTGCCCGGTGCCACCGCCGGCGTCGCGGGCACGCAGGGCCAGCATCACCGCGTACGCCGTGGCCAGCGCGGCCACCGAGTCGGCCAGCCCGAACGGCGGCAGCGTCGGCGGGCCGTCGGGTTCGCCGGTCGCGGCCGCGAAGCCGCTCATCGCCTCGGCGAGGGTGCCGAACCCGGGCCGGCGCGCGTAGGGGCCGACCTGGCCGAACCCGCTGATCCGGGCGATCACGAGCCCGGGGTTGACCGCGTGCAGCTCGGCCGGGCCGAGACCCCACCGCTCGAGCGTGCCAGGGCGGAAGTTCTCCACCAGCACGTCGGCGTCGGCGACGAGCCGCCGCAGCACCTCGGCACCGTCCGGATCGGACAGGTTCAGGGTGACGGTCCGCTTGTTGCGGCCCAGCACCTTCCACCACAGGCCCACGCCGTCCTTGGCCGGGCCGTGCCCGCGCGCCGGGTCCGGCTTCGCCGGATGCTCCACCTTGACCACGTCGGCGCCGAAGTCACCGAGGAACGCCGCCGCGAGCGGCCCGGCGAACAGGGTGGCCAGGTCGACGACCTTCACGCCGGCCAGTGGCGCCGTCATGGAGTCCCCTTCACCGGGTCGACGGTGGCGAGGAAGACGTCACCGCTGCCGAGGGCACCGCCGGCGGTGAAGCCGGTGACCAGCAGCCGGCCATCGGCGGCGCGGGTCGCGTAGACGTTCTCCTCGCCGAACGGGTCGGCCGCGTCGTCGCGGGCGCTGCCGAACTGCGCCACGCCCAACTGCTTGCCCCGCCGGTCGAGCCGCAGCGTGAGCACGTCGGCGCCACCGACCGGCAGACCGAGCGTGCTGCTGGTGAAGCCCACCACCGTGACGGACCCGTCGGCGGCCGGCACCACCTCGGCGCCCGCGTCGGTGCCGCGGCCCCCGGTCACGGCCCGCCAGCGCTCCTTGCCGGCCTTGGTGAACGCCACGGTCAGCGCGTCCGTGCCGCCGGCACCGCCGGTCGACCCGGTGGCCACCGCCAGCCCGTCAGAGGTGATCGCGACACCACCGAGCAGGTCGTCGCCGTCCCCACCGACCGCGGTCACCCAGTTCCGGTTGCCGTCGAGCCCGTAATGGGCCAGCCAGCCGTCGAGCCCGCCGAGCGATGTCGTGCCCGGCATGGCGGCCGAGGTGCTGCCCGCCACGTAGACGCCCTTCGCGTCGACCGCGACCGCGAGCGCCTTGTCCTCACCGGGGCCGCCGAGCTGCCGGCTCCACACGATCCGGCCGTCCGACGCGACCCGGGCCAGCACCGCGTCCTTGTCTCCGGCCGAGGCCTCGCCCGCGAACGACCCGCTGGTGTATCCGGCGACGAAGGCACCGCCGTCCGGGGCCGGCGCGAGCGCGTAGAACCGGTCCGCCTTGGCGGGATCGCCGGCCTGGGTGAGCCACGCGCGCTGCCCGTCGGCGGTCAGCCGGGTCACGAAGCCGTCGTCGGCCGGACTGCCCGGATGTGCGCCGTCGAGGTCGCCACGGGAGTAGCCGGCCGCGAGCACCCCACCATCATCCAGCGGGACGACGCCGTAGAGCCGGTCATTGGCCGGCGTGCCGAACTGCGTCGTCCACCCACCGATCCGGCTCACCACCGCGTCCAGCCCACCGGCGTACTGCTGGCCCGCCACCGGACCCGACGCGGCGTAACCGATGGTCGTGGCGCCGTCGGGGTGCGCGGCGACGCCGCCGGCCCAGTCCTGACTCGCGGTCCCGTGCGGCGGGCCGGGCAGCCCGGCCGGCGGCGTCGCGCTCAACGTGCCCGCCAGGTGCGTGAGACCGTCCACGAAGGCCGGCCGCCACACGTCCCAGTCGTGCCCGCCGTCGATCACCCGGAACTCGGCCGCCACCCCGTCGGCCCGGCGCACGTTGTTGTAGAGCGTCGCGGCCTCGTAGTCCAGGTCGTGCGCCGCGTCGGCCGGGTCCGGGTTGGCCCACTCGTCGTCGCCGACGGCGATGTACATCCGCACCGGCAGATCAGGGTCCCGCCCGGTCAGCAGGGCCGGATAGTTGAGCCGCCGGTAGACCTCGTCGGAGAACTTCTCCGCGCCCGCGCCGAACGCGCCGAACTCCCGCGCCGACGAGTCGGCCGGCGGCAGCGGGTTGTAGACCGCCGGGCTGAGCACCAGCGCGTTGGCGAACAGGTCCGAGTGGGCCAGGGCGTAGCGCAGCGCGCCGGCACCGCCCATCGAGTAGCCGCCGACGAGCCGGGCGCCGCGGTGCGCGGCCGTGCGGTAGGTGGCGTCCACATGCGACACCAGATCCACGGTGAAGGCCGTCTCCACCGGACGCCCCGGGTCGTCGGCGCCGGTGTAGGCGGAGTCCACGTAGTAGTTGCCGCGGCTGCTCCACGGCGCGTCGGGCAGCACCGCGATCACCGGCGGCACGGTCTTGTCGGAGATCATCCGGTCGAGGTCGGCCTTGACCCGCGTCCACGCCTGCATCGTGTCGCCGCGCCCGTGCAACAGGTAGAGCACCGGGTAGCGGGTCGCGCCCGCCGGGTCGTAGCCGTAGGGCAGGTAGACGGTGTAGTCGATGGTGCCGCCCAGCGCCGCGGACGGCGCGCTGGCGGTGGTCAGGGTGCCCGCACGGACGCGTTCCGCGCCGGCCGTGCCGGGCACCGCGCCGGCCAGGCCGAGCGCGAGAAGAACGGCGGCCGCGCCGCCACCGAACCGCCTGCCTCTAACCATCAGGGTCACTCCTCGGGGGTTGGGAGGTCGGCCGCGCAGCGGAAGCCGACCTGGTCGGAGCGGGTAAGTCCAGCGCCGGTGAGCAGCAGCTTCACCGAGACGTCGGCCGGTTGCGGTCCGCCGTCGAAATACCAGTCGGAACCCTGCGCCTGGTACGCGGAGCCGCCCTTGAGGATCACGAAGCGGGTACGCCCGTCCGTGTGCTCGCTCTCGGTCAGGTTCCACACCAGCGGCTCCCGGCGAACCAGCAGCCCCGCCGAGGCGGCGACCTGCCACTCGTCCTCGGTCGGCAGCCGCAGCCCGGCCCAGGCCGCGTAGGCCCGGGCGTCGGCGAGGTCCACCCCCGTGACCGGCGCGTCGGCCGGCCCCTGTCCGGCGGTGAACCGCTCCGCCCGCACCGGCCGGTAACCGGTGGCGCGGCGGAACTCGGCGTACTCGCCGTGGGTCACCTCGTGCGTGGCGATCGCGAACCGGCCGAGCCGCACACTGCGCCGCAGCGTCGCGGTGTGGTGCAGGCGGGGCGGCAGCGGCTTCCACTCGTCGACGTACGGCGTCTCGCCATAGAGCCCGGTCTCCCGGACCCGGTGCCGGACGACCAGGTCGTGCGTGCCGCCGGCCACCGCGACCAGCCCCGCCGGAACCTCCGCCAATGGCGCCCACGGGGTGCGCGTGCGCACCGCGGCCCGCGCCGGGAACGACGGGTCGCCGGTCGGCGGCTCGTGTCGCTCGACCTCCGCCTCGGTGACCGCCACGGCTGCGATCGCACCGGCCGGCAACGGCCCGCCCACGGTGACCCGGCCGTCGCCCAGGTCGGTGACCGTCAGCGCGGCGCCGGTGACCAGGTCGACGAACCGGCCGTGGCGCGTGGTCACCAGCCACGGCCCGTCGTGGTCGCCGCCCCGGTTCACCACCGTCCACAGCGGAGTGTCGTCGTGCGTCCAGCGCGACGCGTACACCTGGCCGGTGCCGGGATGGTCGGCCAGCGGCACCCAGTCCGCGGACCGCAACCAGGCCGCGTGGCTGGTCTGCACGCGGCGCATCGCCCGCAGCACCGCGCGGTCCCGCTCGTTCCAGCCGACCCAGACGCCGAACACGCTCTCCCAGACCAGCACGCCGACGCCGTTGAGCCAGGCGGAGTGCAGCTCGTCGAGGTGATCACGGTGCCAGCGACGGGTGTGGTGCAGCATGTGCCGGCGCTCGAACCACTTCGCCCGCAGCACCCCGGGCACGGCCGAGTCGGCGAACCACTGCGCCCACGACATCGCGTGGTCCTCGATCCGGGCCAGCGGCACCCGGCTCTCCCCCTCCAGCACCAGGCCGGGCCGCACCTCGTCGAGCGCGGCCCGCAGCGGGCCGGCGCCCTCCTTGAGGGTGTCCAGGAAGACGCCGTCGACGCCGAGCCTGCCGGCCAGCGCGGCGACCTCCTCGGCATCGCTGCCCGGTTCGCGGCGGGTGCCGGTGTCCCACGGGTTGTAGTCGACGAACACCCGCACACCGCGGTCCTGGAACGCCCGGACCACCTCGGACAGCTCGGGCACGTCGCGGTACCAGTCGAACTGGTTGCGGTCGTCGAGACCGATCACCGGGTACGCGTGCCAGAGCACCACCCCGTCGAACCCGCCGAAGTCCCGCCCGGCCGCGTCGAGGAACGCGTCGACGGTGAACACGCCCCGGTCGTGGTCGTAGAGCGTCTCGTCCCAGAGCCAGGCCAGGCACACCGTGAAGCAGTCGCCGGCGATCTCGTCGTAGTGCGACCCGGTGTAGCCGAGCCGGGCCTGCGCGTCGGCCCGCCACGCCGCCAGCCGGGCACGCCAGGCGGGCCAGTCGGCCGGGTCGTCCGGCGCGGCGAAGATCTTCGCCTCGTCCAGGTCGGTCAGCGCGGCGTGCTGGGACAGCGACACGTCCGTGGGCAGGTCGATCGGGCGCGGGACGTACGGGTTGAAGCTCACGGTGTTCCTCGGTAGGTCGCGTCGTGCAGGGCGTCGATGGCGGCCCGGTCGGGCAGCGCGGAGGAGGCGCCGGGGCGCTGTGCGCAGGCGGCGCCGGCGGCACACGCCCAGCGCAGGATTGACTCGACGTCGGCGCCGCCGCGCTCGGCCCAGCCGACCGCCAGCGCGCCGGTGAACGCGTCGCCGGCCGCCGTGGTGTCCACCGCCTCGATCCGCGGGGCGGGAACCCTGAGCCTCAGGCCATCACGGTCGGCGTAGGCCGCGCCGCGGGCGCCCAGCGTGAGCACCACCCGGGGCACGAGCTTCAGCAGCGCGTCGAGGGGCTGGCCGTCGTCGACCCCGGCGACCACCGTCGCCTCGTGCTCGTTGACGACCAGCAGGTCGACCAGGTCCAACAGCTCGCCCGGCAGCGTCGCGGCCGGTGCGGCGTTGAGGACCACGGTGGTGCCAGCGGCCCGGGCCGCGCCGGCCGCGGCGACCACGGTGGGCAGCGGCACCTCGAGCTGGAGCAGCAGCACGTCCGCGGCGGCGATGGCGGCCCGGTCGTCGGCGTGCAGGTCGGTCAGGGCACCGTTCGCGCCCGGCGCGACGACGATGAAGTTCTCGGCCGCGCCGTCGACGGCGATCAGCGCCACGCCGGACGGGCCGGCCACGGTGCGCAGTCCGCGCACACCGACCCCCGCGCCGGCCAGGCTGTCCCGCAGCACAGGCGCGAACTCGTCGGAGCCGACGGCGCCGACGAACTCGACCGCCGCCCCGGCCCGCGCCGCGGCGACGGCCTGGTTGGCGCCCTTGCCGCCGGGGACGGTGCGGAAGTTCTCGCCGAGGACCGTCTCGCCGGGCCGCGGCAGCCGCGGCGTGGTCACGACCAGGTCCAGGTTGGTGCTGCCCACCACGACGACGCTCATGCGGCCAACCTCCGGGTGCGCGCGGCCAGTTCGTCGAAGCCGATGCCGTCGAAACCGGCGATGCTGCTGGCCAGCCGGTTGTGCAGCGGGACGACCCAGCGCTCGGGCAGGGCCTCGGCGCCGGTCAGGGCACCGGTGACCGCGCCGACGGTGGCGCCGGTCGAGTCCGTGTCCCAGCCGCCGCTGACCACGGCACAGATCGACCGTTCGAAGTCACCCCGGCCGTAGGCGAGGGCGGCGGCCACCAGGGCGGCGTTGTTGCGCACGTGCACCCAGTGCAGGTGACCGTGGCGGGCGCAGAGCTCGTCCACGACGCGCTCCCAGTCGCCGGCGCCTGTGCCGAGCGCCCGTGCGTCGCGCACGGTGCGAGCGAACCGGCTGGCCGGCGGCAGCACCGCCTCCGCCGCGTCGAGCACCTGGTCCACATCGGACGCGACCGGTGCGGCGGCGGCCAGGGCGGCCGCCCACATGGCGCCGTGCACCCCGGCGCCGACGTGGCTGACGACGGCGTCCCGCCGGGCCAGCTCGGCGGCGCGGTCGGGCCGGCCGGGGTTGACCCAGCCGTACACGTCGGTCCGGATCTGCGCCCCGATCCACTCCCGGAACGGGTTGTGCCGCCGGGCACTCTCCGGTGGCGCGTAGCCGAGGAGCAGGTTGCGGTACGCCACCCGTTCGGCGGTGAAGACCCGGCCGCCGGGCAGCCAGTCCAGCCACGCCTGCGCCACGTCGTCGCTGGTGAACCCGCGCCCGTGCGTCTCCAGCACCCGCAGCGCGAGCAGCGCGTAGTTGAGGTCGTCGTCCTCGGGCATGCCGGCGATGTTCTCGGCGAGGCTGGTCGGCGCGCTGCGCCGGTTCCACGGCCAGCGCGCGGCGACCTCGTCCGGCAGTCCCTTGGCGGTGAACCAGTCCCGCAACGGCCAGCGACCGGTCGCGGTGAGGATCTCGCGGATGCCGTCGCGCGGGATCTTCTCCACCGGCTTGCCGAGCAGGCAGCCGACGGCCCGCCCCAGCCAGGCGCCGTGCAGCCGGTCGTGGGTGACGGAGACGGGCAGGGACCATCTCTCCGGCAACCCCGCCAGGTCGTCGGCTTCGGCGGCGGCGGGCAGCGCGTCGGCGGCGTCGAGCAGCTCCACCGCCAGGGCTCGCAGGGCCGGCGGCGCCGGCTCGGGCGACGCTCCGGTCACCGGTGCCGCCAACGAGCCACCCGCCGCCGTCCACCGCCGCTCGAGCGCCGACACATCGCGCCCCTCGTCGCGACTGGCGGCGAACTCGTGCGGCAGCAGGTCCTCGGGCTGCACCCAGGTGATCCTCAACGGGAAAGCTCCGCGAACCGCTCGGCCCGCCGCGCGAACCGGGCCTGGTCCCGTTCGAAGATCTCGGTGGCCACCCGCGCCAGCTCCGCCGCCGGCGCCACGAGGTCGGTCTTCGACGCGGTGGCGACCGCCGAGGACCAATCCGCGGGCACGGCATCAGCCCCGCCGAGGGCTCCCGCGATCGCACCGGCCATGGTCGCGGTGGAGTCCGCGTCCCGCCCATAGTTGACCGCGCCGAGCACCGCCGGGCGGAACTCGCCCCCGGCCACCACGAGCATGCCGATCGCGACCGGCAGCTCCTCGATCGCGTGCAACCGGCTCGGCCGGCGGGCGCCGAGGCCGGGGTTGCGGTAGTCCTCGCCCACCGTGTCGAACGGCGCGACCGCGGCCCGCAACGCGGGGATCGCGGCGCGCCAGTCGTCGTGCCCCCGGGCCTCCTTGACCACCGCGTCGACGGCCGCACGCGTGCCGTCGCGGGCCAGGTCGAGCGCCGCCGCGACGACGTCCTCGACGCCCGCGCCCGGGGTGGCGGCCGCGGCGACCGCGGCGGCGAACACCGCCGCGGCCTCCCGGCCGTAGCTGTGCTGGTGCGCACCGGTCAGCTCGATCGCCTCGGCGTGCGCCCCGGCCGGGTCGCCCGCGTTGACGATGCCGACCGGTGCCATGTACATGGCCGCGCCACAGTTGACGATGTTGCCGACCCCGGCCTCGCGCGGGTCCGCGTGTGCGTGGTGCAGGCGGGTGACCAGCCACCGCTCGGCGGCCGCGAGCCGGTGGAAGGTCACCCCGTCCCGCTCCAGGTCGGGGATGTGCACCACCCGCTCGATCAGATCGGGGACCAGCAGCTCCGCCACGTCGAACGCGTCGAGGTGGTCCCGTTTGGCCGCGTACGCGCGCACCAGGGCATGGGTCATCAACGTGTCGTCGGTGATGTGCCCGTCGCCCTTGTGGTACGGCGCCAATGGCCGCGCGGTGGCCCAGTCGGCGTGGTACGGGGGCACGATGCCCTCGACCCAGCCACCGAACCGGGCTCGGATCTGCTCCGGCAGGGCCGTCTCGGTGGCGCCGCCGAGGGCGTCACCGACCGCGGCACCGACCAGAGCACCGACCGATGTGTCGAGCAAGAGTGACATTGTTACCTCAGAACCTGCTTGCCACCGTCGACCAGCTGGCTCGCGAGCTGGTCCAAGGTGATCTTGTTGGCGAAGTACTGCTGGAGGGCCGGTGTGGCGTACTTGGTCTTCCACTCCGGGTAGCCGTCGGCCATCTGGAACGGTGCGACGGTCAGGTCCGCGGCGCTGTCCGCGGCCACGTCCCAGCCCTGCTCGCCCTTGGTGAGCTTGACCAGCTCCTCGTTGGCCTGCTTGCCGGTCGGCACCAGCCAGTCACCCTTGGCCAGCGCGGCCATGTTGGTCGGGTTGAGGAAGTAGGCCAGGAACTGGGCGGCCTGCTCCTTGTGCTTGGAGTCCTCGGAGATCGACAGCGTCTGCGGGTTGGCCGCCTGCTTGCTCGACAGGCCCTTCACCGGCGGCAGCGTGACCCACTCGAACCCGGCCGGCGCCTGCTCGACCATCTGCTGGCGCAGGGAGACCGAGCCGGGCAGCATCGCGTACTTGCCGCCGAAGAAGCCCGGCAGCGTGTCGGCGCCGCTCATGCCGAGTGCCTCGGGCGACGCGGTCTTCGCCGTGTAGATCATGTCGTGGATCCGCTTCGGCACCTCCTTCTCCGCGTCACCGATCTTGACCTCGGTCTTGCCGCCGTCGGTGTAGAAGAACTTGCCGTCGTAGTTGAGTGCCAGGTTCAGCACCCGGTTGGTCGGCGACTTGAGCGCCCAGGCGACGCCGAACTGGCCGGGCTTGGTCAGCTTCTGCGCGTTGGCCTGGAACTCGTCCCAGGTCCAGCCGCCGTCGGCCGCGGGCACCGTGACGCCGGCCGCGTCGAGCAGCTTCTTGTTGGCGATGACGACCTGCGACTCGAGCAGGAACGGCACGCCGGTGACCTTGCCGTCGAACGTGGCCGTGTCCCAGACGCCCTGGTCGATCTGGCCCTTGAGGTCGGCGGGGATCAGGCCGGAGAGGTCGGCCAGGTAGCCCTGCTTGCTGAACTCGCCGATCGCCGAGGCCTCGTAGTGGACGATGTCGGGGGCGTCGCCGCCCTCGAACGAGGTCAGCAACTGGTCGTGCACCGAGTTCCAGTCACCCTGGACGTACTCGACCTGGATGTCGGGGTGCTCGGAGTTCCACTTGGCCACTAGGTCCTTGTTGGCCTGCAGCGACTCCTTCTGCCAGGCCAGGCTGAGGAAGCGCAGCTTGACCGGGCCGGCCGTGGCCTCGGACTCGCCGCCGTCGCCGCAGGCGGCGAGCGCGCCGAGGCCGACGACGGCGACCGCGGCGGCCGCGGCCAGTCGACGGAACCTTCTGGGGATCATCAGGGGTGTACCTCCTTGGTGAGGGTGGTCAGCCTTTGACCGCGCCGGCGAGCGACCCGGACGACAGGCGGCGTTGCATGAAGGCGAAAAAGATCAGGCTCGGCAGCGTGGCGAGCAGCGAACCCGCCGCCAGCGGCCCGAGGCGGGCGGTGCCCTCGATGCCGACGAACCGGGCCAGCGCGACGGGCAGCGTCTGCAGCTCCGGGGTCTTGATCAGCACCAGGGCGAAGAAGAACTCGTTCCAGGCGGAGATGAAGGAGAACAGCGCGGTCGCCACCAGGCCCGGTGCCAGCAGCGGGAAGACGACGCGGCGCAGCACCTGCAGGCGGCCGGCGCCGTCGACCGACGCCGCCTCCTCCAGCTCGCGCGGGATGTTGCGGACGAAGCCCTGCAGCATCCAGAGCGCGAACGGCAGCGCCCAGACCACGTAGATCAGCACCAGGCCGGCGTGCGAGTTGGCCAGGCCGGCCTGCCGCAGCACCAGGAAGATCGGGATGATCAGCAGGACGAACGGGAAGAGCTGCGAGAGCAGCACCCAGCCGAGCGCGACGGTCCCGAGCTTGGATTTGAAGCGGGCCAGCGCGTACGACGCGGGCATGGCGACCAGCACGGTCAGCACCGCCGAGGCCAGCGAGACCTGGAGGCTGTTCCACGCCGCCCGGCCGAGCTCCTGCTCGGTGAACGCCTGCACGAAGTTCTGCAGCGTCGGGCTGCTGGGAATCAGCGAGGGGTGCAGCTGGACCAGCTCGCGCGGCGGCTTGAAGGCCGTCGACAGCAGCCAGACGAGCGGGAACCCGAGGAAGATCAGGTAGCCGGCGAGGGCCAGGTATTGCAGCACCCGACCGGTGCGGCTCGGTTTGCCCAGCATGTCAGTTCGCCTCCCGCAGCCGGCGACGGAGATAGACGGCGAGCAGCGCCACGATGATCACGACCATCACGTTGCCGAGGGCGGCGGCGTACCCGTAGTTGCCGTAGCGGAACGCCTCCTCGTACGCGAAGAGCATCGGCAACATCGTCTTGCCGCCCGGGCCGCCCGCGGTCAGCACGTAGACCAGCCCGAACGAGTTGAAGTTCCAGATGAAGTCCAGCGAGGTGATCGCCACGATCACCGGCATCAGCGCCGGCAGCGTGACGTGCCGGAACCGGTGCCAGGTGCTGGCTCCGTCGACCGCCGCCGCCTCGTGCAACTCGCGGGCGACGCCCTGCAGGCCGGCGAGCAGCACGACGGTCGTCTGCGGCATGCCCGCCCAGACACCGACGATGATCACGGCGGGCAGCGCGGTGCTGAAGTCGCCGAGCCAGTTCGCCCGCAGGCCGTCGGCGCCGATCCGGTAGAAGAACTCGTTGAGCAGACCCGCGTCCGGGTGGTAGACGAGCTTCCAGAGGATGCCGACGACAACCGGCGGCATCGCCCACGGCACGACCGCCAGCACCCGGGCCACCCCGCGGAACCGGAGCTGCTGGTTGAGCAGCAGCGCGAGCCCGAGGGCGAGCACGAACTGGAGCACGGTCACGCCGAACGCCCACAGCAGACCAATCTTGAACGAGTTCCAGAACAGGTCGTCGGTCAGCAGTTCCTTGTAGTTGTCGAGCCCCGTGAAGTTGGCCTCGACGTTGCGCCCCGCGCGGGCGTCGGTGAAGCCGAGGTAGATGCCCCGCAGCAGCGGGAACACCGAGAGCACGAGCACCGGCAGCAGGGACGGCAGCAGGAGCAGGTAGATCGTGGTGCGGTCGGAGCGGCGGGTCATGTCGGCACCTCGCTGGAGGCGCGGACCACGAGGTTGGGTGCGACCTGCGCGCGGCGCGGGGGCAGGCTCGGGTCGTCGATGCGCTGCAGCAGCAGTTCGGCGGCGCGGCGACCACGTTCGGCCGAGCCGAGCGAGACGCTGGAGAGCTGGGGAAACATCATCCGGGCGAGCTCGGTGTCGTCCATGCCGACCAGTGCCACGTCGGTCGGCACGCGCCGACCGTGCGCCAGCAGCGTGTGCAGCGCGCCGACCGCGATCAGGTCGTTGGCGCAGACCAGGGCGTCGGGTGCGGCCCGGGCGAGCAGCCGTTCGGTGGCGGCGCGGCCCGCGGCGTACTGGAAGTCGCCGATCTCGACCAGGTTCTCGTCGAGCGTGATGCCGTGCCGGGCCAGCGCGGCCCGGAAGCCGGCGTCACGGGCGGCGCCCGGCACCGTGTCGAGCGGGCCGTTGACGAAGCCGATCCGGCGCCGGCCGGTGGCCACGAGATGGTCGACGGCCAGCGCGATGCCGGTCCGCGAGTCGGTGCGGACGTTGTCGACCGGCGCGTCCTCGGCGAGCTGACCGACGACCACCACCGGCACCGGGCTGTCCGTGACGGCGGCCAGGTGGTCGGCGGTGACGCGGATCGGCGAGATGATCATCCCGTCCACGTAGCGGTGGGCGAGCCGGCGCAGCAGCGCGGTCTCGTTGTCGATCCGCCCGCCGGTGGCGTGCACGAGCAGTTGCCGGCCCGATCCCGCGACCACGGCTTCGATCGCGCGCATCATCTCGACGTAGACCGGGTTGCCGATGTCCTCGACGGCGAGCGCGACCAACCCGGTGCGTTGGGACTGGAGCGACCGGGCGATCGCGTTGGGCACGTAGCCGACCTCGGCCGCGGCGGCACGCACCTTGCGGACGGTCTCGGGGCTGCCGCCGACCCCGTTGAGCACCCGGGACGCGGACGCGATGGAGACACCGGCGCGCGCGGCGACGGTGTGCACCGTCGGTCGCCCGTCGGCTGGCTCCTGTAAACGTTTACGACCCACGCCCTGGACCTCCACCCGAATGCTGTAAACGTTTTCGGGAGTCTGCGCCGCGATCAGCGCGAAGGTCAAGAGCCGTTACGAATACGTTTCCGATTGCGACACAAACCCAGCAGCGGGTGTCGCGGCGACCACGGTCCGTCGACCGTCGGCGCCGCGACACCCAACCGGTCAGAGCTGGAGCGAGGCGAGCATGCCCGGTTCGTACGAACCACCCTGGACGCGGGCGATCACGTTCATCCGGTTGGCCGCGTTGACCATGCTGACCACGCAGAGCAGCGTCGCGACCTGGTCGTCGTCGAAGTGCGCGCACAACGCCGCCCAGGTCTCGTCGGAGACACCCCCGTGTGCGTCCGCGAGCCGGGTGGCCTCCTCGGCCAGCTCCAACGCCGCCCGCTCGGCCGCGGTGTACACGGTGGTCTCGCGCCAGGCCGCCACCAGAGCCAGCCGGACCGCGGTCTCGCCGTCGGCCGCGGCGTCCTTGGCGTGCATGTCGACGCAGAGACCGCAGCCGTTGATCTGGCTGACCCGCAGCTCGACCAGATGCCGGACGGCCTTCGGCAGCGTCGACCCGTCGAGGGCGAGCGCGGTGTTGTAGAACCGCTTGGCGACCTTCGCGCCGGTCGGGGTCTCGAAGAGGTTGATACGGGGTTCCATGACCACTCCTGTCTCGTGCGGTGACGAACACGAGATGCCGTCGACCGGATCCCCGTGACGGCCAGGGGCTGTGGCGAGCGACACCGTCACAATGCGGCGGCGGCCGGCGTCGGTTGTGCATGGACTCCGCCACCGAAACGTTCCTCGCCCACCGCAACCTGCTGTTCACCGTCGCCTACGAACTGCTCGGCTCGGCCACCGACGCCGAGGACGTCCTGCAGGAGACCTGGTTGCGCTGGACGACCGTGGAGCTGGACACCGTGCGGGACCGGCGTGCGTACCTGGTCCGGATGACGACCCGCCAGGCACTGAGCCGGCTGCGCGCGCTCCGCCGGCGCAAGGAGACCTACGTCGGCACCTGGTTGCCCGAACCTCTGCTGACCGCGCCCGACGTGGCCGACGACGTCGAGTTGGCCGAGAGCGTCTCCATGGCGATGCTGCTGATCCTAGAGACCCTGACCCCGACCGAGCGGGCGGTGTTCGTGCTCCGCGAGGTGTTCGACCTGGACTACGACGAGATCGCCGAGGCCGTCGACAAGACACCGGCGGCGGTGCGTCAGGTCGCACACCGGGCCCGGTCACACGTGACCGCCCGTCGCCCACGCGGTGTGGCCTCCCCCGCCGACACCGGCCGCGCCCTCGAGGCCTTCCGCCGGGCGGTCGAGACCGGCGATCTGCAGGGCCTGCTCGACCAGCTCGCGCCGGACGTCGTCCTGCTCGGTGACGGCGGCGGGATCAGGCAGGCGGCGGCACACCCCGTTGTCGGTGCGGACAACGTCGCCCGACTGCTCGGGCACGGGCTGCGCAGGCTCGGCGGCGCGGCGCAGGTCGAGCTGGCCCAGATCAACGGCGGTCCGGCCTTGATCTTCCGCCTCGACGGCGAGCTCGACGGGATCGTGGCGATGCGGCTGGACGACGGCCTCATCACCGGCCTGTACGCCGTCCGCAACCCGGAGAAGCTGTCCCGCGTGGAGCGCGCGACCGCGGTGAGCCGCTGACCTGCCCCGAGCGGGTTATGGTGACCGCATGACCCTGGCCGACCTCGTCGAGTACTGCCTGGCCAAGCCGGGTGCGTGGCCGGACGAGCCGTGGGAGGGCGACCAGGTCGCCAAGGTCGGTGGCAAGATCTTCGCGTTCCTCGGCGCCGGCCCGCCACCGACCGTCGGGCTCAAGTGCGGCGCGAATCGCGAGATGGCCGACGAATGGCTCGCCCGTTACCCGGACTCCGCGCGCGTGATGGCCTACATCGGACGGTCCGGTTGGAACACGCTCACGGTCGGCACCGGCATCCCCGACGACGAGATCCTGGAAGCGATCGACGCCTCCTACGACGCCGTCGTCGCCAAACTGCCCAAGCGCGAGCGCCCCGCTAGTTGAGCGGCTGCGGCCACTCGTGGTCCGGCAGCAGGTCGCGCAGCGGTGACCAGCGGTTCATGCCCAGCACCACCTCGGTGTCGAGGTTGGCCGGGTGCAGCTGGCGGATGAACTCGCGGCAGCGGCCGCACGGTGGCAGCACGTAGATCCGGTCGTCACGCTCGTCGCGCCAGACCGCCACGATCCGGGCGATCCGCTCCTCGCCCGCGGTGACCATCGCGGCGATCGCGCTCGCCTCGGCGCAGAAGCCCGTGCCGCACGCGGTGTCGATGCAGACACCGACGTAGCGGTTGCCGTCCTCCGTCAGCAGCGCGGCGCCGACGTCGCCGACGAGCCGGCCCTGGACCCGGCGCGGCGCGACCACCGCCAACGCCGCCGCGATCAACTCCTCGAAGTCCATGATCTCAGGGTAGGTCGCGGGCGAACGGCCAGCGGCGGCCGACCGCGACGTGGGTGATCACGGAGAACGCGAGCGCGTTGAGGCAGCCGTGCACCACGAACTCGCTCGGCTCGATCCGCCCGAAGTCGACCGTGTGCGCGTAGGCCGTCAGCACCACGTAGAGCACCACCGCCAACGCCGCCACCGTGGTCACCGACAACCACTTGTCCATCACCGCCGTGATGTGCGGCCGGACCGCGTTCTCGAACAGCATCGACACCACCAGCGCCGCGGCGATGACCGCGGCCGCGCCGGCGATGATCAGCTGCGGGCTGACCGCCAGATGGATCAGCGTGTACGTGGCCCAGCCACCCGCGATCACCGTCGCGTTGGCCAGCAGCAGCCGCAGCCAGCGCCGCTTGACCAGGTTGAACGGCCAGCCCCGCCAGGTCACGTAGATCCAGGTCTGCCAGGCGCCGATGGTCACCGTCAGGGCGCCCAGCGCCGCACCGGACATCGGGCCGGTCTGCGGGTGCAGGCCCGTCGAGGCCGGCGGCGCCACGTCCACGACGAAGTAGTAGATGAGCAGCGCCGCGCCCCAGGCCAGCACGCCGGCCAGCAACCCCGCCGGCACCCGGGGCAGCTTGCGCAGCGGCCACCCCTCCATCACCAGCGTCAACTGGAGGATCGCGGTGAACGCCGTGCCCGCGATCGGCAGCGTCGCCGGGAACGTCGGCAGGTGCCCCGGCCCCGGGTTCGGGTCGAACACACCGCGCGGGTCCACCCCGCCGGCTATCAGCTGACCGAGGAAGGTCAGCCCGACGCCCGCGGCCACGATGAACAGGGTGTTGAGCCAGCCGGACAGCCAGCGTGGCGCGAGCGCGGTGCCGGGCCAGTCGTTCCACCAGAACGCCACGATCGCGGTCGGCACGAGCGCGAACGTGACCAGCGGACCGATCACCACCAGGGACCGGGCCGGACCGTCGAGCGCGAACGCCAGCGCGGCCGCGACGGGCAGCACCAGCAGCAGCCCGGCCAGGCCCAGCCAGGGCTGGCGGGCGACGCTGCGCGCCAGTGCGGTGCGGACGGCCGGCTGCAGCTCCGCCGACGGCGTGCTGATGGCCGGCCGCTCCGGCAATGCCGCGGCGGTCGCACTCACCTCAACCTGGGCTGCCACCGTTCATCACAACCTCCGCGGTCATCGGCAGCTCGGTCATCCGCCGGCCGGTGGCATGGAAGACGGCGTTCGCGATCGCCGCGGCCGCGCCGACCTGGCCCACCTCGCCGACGCCCTTGACGCCCAGCGGGCCGACCACGTCGTCCTCGACCTCCACGAACTCGACCTGGACGTCCGGGATGTCGGCGTGCACCGGCACCAGGTACTCACCCAGGTTGTTCAGCGCCCAGCGGCCCGACTGGCGGTCGATCTGGTTGCCTTCCAGCAACGCCTGGCTGAGCCCCCAGAGCATCCCGCCGAGCAGCTGGCTGCGGGCCAGCTTGGGGTTGAGCACCCGGCCGGGCGCGAACACGCCGGTCATCCGGCGCACCCGCACGAGCCCCAGGTCCTTGTCGACGGCGACCTCGGCGAACTGCGCGCCGAAGGTGAGCAGGCCGTGCGGCGTGTCGATCGGCGGCGGGGTCCAGCTGCCCAGCGCCTCCAGGTCCAGCAGGCGGTTGCGGGTCAGCAGGTCCGCATAGGACTCACCGATGGACGGGTCCAGAGTGGACGACATCCGGCCGCCCTCGACGCGCACCGAGCTCGGCGAGAGCCGGTGCAGCGGCGACTTGTCGTCGTTGACGGCGTGCGCGATCAGCTCGTTGCGCAGGGTCGTGCCCGCGTTGTGCACCGCGGAGGACTGCATCGTCGCGCCCATCGAGCCCACCGCCGACGTGGTGTTGGGCAGGTCCGTGTCGCCCGCCTCGAACCGCAGCACGTCGAGGTCCACGCCGAGCGCGTCGGCGCCGACCTGGGCCATCGAGGTGGTCACGCCGATGCCGAACTCCTGCGCGCTGGTCTGCACGACAACGCTGCCGTCGTTGAAGATCCGGGCCCGGGCGTGCTGCACCGGCATCATGAACGCGACCGGGTAGCCGGCGCCGGCGACTCCCGTGCCGATCAGGTTGTTGCCCTCCTCGCGTACGCCCGGCGTCGGGTCCCGGCCGGACCAGCCGAACAGCTCGGCGCCGCGGCGCAGGCAGTCGGCCATGCCGTCGCTGGACCAGGCGTTGCCGTGGTTGTCGACGGGCGGGTGGTTCATGATCCGCAGCTCGATCGGGTCCATGCCCAGCTCGTACGCGAGCTGATCCATCGCCGTCTCCAACGAGAACGACCCGAGCGACTCACCCGGCGCACGGGTGAACGTGGGCGTGAGCGTGTTGCCGTGGATCAGGTGGTGCTCGCCCAGGTAGTTGTCGCAGCCGTAGATCTGCGTCGACACACCGGTCGCCGGCTCGGCCCAGTCGTCGAACGGCGAGGTGACCGAGAGCTTGCGGTGGTGGATCGCGGTCAGCCGGCCGTCCCGACCGGCGCCCAGCCGGATCTGCTGCTCCTGCTCCTCGCGGTGGCCGTTGGAGGTGAAGCTCTGCGGCCGGGTCAGCGTCAGCCGCACCGGTCGCCCCACGTGCCGGGCGGCCATCGCGGCCAGCGTCACGTGCGGCCAGACCATCGCCTTGGAGCCGAAGCCGCCGCCGACGAAGTGGGTGATCACGCGGACGTCGGACAGCGGGATGCCGAGCAGCGTCGCGACCGTGAGCTGGCTGGCGCGTACGCCCATCGTGGAGTCCCACAGCGTGAGCCGGTCACCGTCCCACTGCGCGGTGGTCACGCCGGTCTCCAGCGGGTTGTGGTGGTTCGCGGCGTAGTGGTAGGTCGCGTCGACGGTCACCTCCGCCTTGGCCAGCGCGCCCTGCACGTCACCGCGCTCGTCGCGGGCGGGCATCAGCCCGCCGAACAGCGTCTGCGCCTCGGCCGCGGACGACCGGCCGTCCTCGATCGTGGCCACCGGCACGCCGGCCTCGTACGTGATGTCGAGCAGCGCCGCCGCGTGCGCGGCACCCTCCAACGAGTCCGCGACCACGAGCGCCACCGGCTGGCCCCAGTAGTGCACGACGTCGTCCTGCATCGGGAAGAAGCTCTCCCCCGGCGCCGGCTGACCGGCCAGCGACGGGATCAGGTGCGGCTGGTTGGCGATCTTGGGCGTGTTCTGGTGCGTCATGATGCCGTAGACGCCGCCGGCCGCCCGGGCCGCGGTCTCGTCGATCGACAGCACCCGGCCGTTGGCGATCGACGAGCCGACGATCAGGCCGTACGCGAGTCCGGGCAGCACGATCTCGCCGCAGTAGCGACCGGCCCCGGTGACCTTGTCCGGACCGTCGACGCGGTTCACCGGCTTGCCGACCACCGGACTCATGACGTCACCTCGCTCAGCTCGCGGACGATCGCCCGCTTGGCGAACGTCACCTTGAACGCGTTCATCGGCGTGGTCCGCGCGTCCGCGAACTCCGCGTCCGCGGCCGCCGCGAAGTTCTCCGGCGTCGCCGGCCGGCCGATCAGCGCCTCCTCCGCGCGGTGCGCCCGCCACGGCACCGTGCCGACGCCGCCGAGCGCGAGCCGCAACTCCGCGACGTTGCCCGCGTCGTCGACCCGCATCGCGGAGAAGACCGAGACGAGCGCGAACTCGTACGAGACGCGGTCGCGGTGCTTGACGTAGCGCGACGTGCGGGCGACCGGCACCGCGGGCACGTCGATCGCGACGATCAGCTCGCCGTGCGCCAGCGGGTGCTCGACGCTCGGGGTGTCGTCCGGCGGCAGGAAGAAGCTCTCGATCGGGATCGTCCGGGTGCCGTCCGGGCCGATCGTCCGGATCACCGCGTCCAGCGCGACCAGCGCGACCGCCACGTCCGACGGGTGGCTCGCGATGCAGTGGTCGGAGGTGCCGAGGACGGCATGGCCGCGGTTGACGCCGGTCAGCGCCGCGCAGCCGCTGCCGGGCTCGCGCTTGTTGCACGGCGACTGCCCGTCACGGAAGTACGCGCACCGCGTGCGCTGGCACATGTTGCCGCCCATCGAGGCCATGTTGCGCAGCTGTTCGGAGGCGCCGAGCAGCAGCGCCTGCGACATGCCGGGGTACCGCTCCACGATCCGCTGCGCCCGGGCCACGTCGCTCATCCGGGCCATCGCGCCGATGCGTACACCGCCGTCGTCGATGTCCTCGAGATAGGTCAGCGGCAGGTCGTTGACGTCGACGAGCAGCGTGGGCTGCACGACGTTGAGCCGCAACAGGTCGATCTCGGTGGTGCCGCCGGCCAGGAACGCGCTGTCGGGGTGGCCGCTGACCGCGGCCACCGCCTCGTCGATCGAACCCGCCCGGAAGAACGTGACCGGTCGCATCAGTGATCAACCCCCGTCGTCCGCGTCGCGCACCTCGCGGATCGCCGCGTGGATGTTCGGGTACGCCTGGCACCGGCAGATGTTGCCGCTCATGTGCTCGGCGATGTCCGCGTCGGTGGTGGCGTTGCCCTCGCGGATCAGCGCGATCGCCGACATGATCTGCCCGGGCGTGCAGTAGCCGCACTGGAAGGCGTCGTGGTCGATGAACGCCTGCTGCATCGGGTGCAGCCGCCCGTCCTGGGCGATGCCCTCGATCGTGGCGATCTGGTGCCCCTCGCACGACATCGCCAACGTCAGGCACGACAGCACCCGGCGCCCGTCCATCCACACCGTGCACGCACCGCAGGTGCCCTGGTCGCAGCCCTTCTTGGTGCCGGTCAGGTCAAGATGCTCACGCAGCGCGTCGAGCAGGCTGACACGTGGTTCCAGCTCGATCGCGTGGGTCGACCCGTTGACGTCGAGGGTGACCGGTACGTCCTGCGGACCCCGCACGCCGGTGACCGCGGCCGCGGTCGACTGGTTGATTGCCATCGCTCGCTCCTCGGCTCTCGCCAGAGCTTCAGCATCGCCAACCCGGTCGGCGCGACGAGGGTGATCAGGAAATCCCGCGTGCTATTCGGCAAGAAGCGTGTCGAGGGGCACGCTGGGGTCCGCGAGGCGGTCCAGGTCGACATCCTTGCCGGTGTAGCCGGCCCGCACGAGTTTCTGAATATCGTCCTGCACGTCCCAAACGTTGACGTTCATCCCCGCCAGGACGTGGCCGTGCCGGGTCCAGAAGGCGATGAACTCCGGGGCCTTGCCGTCCACGATGGACGGATCACCGCGGAACACCACGCGGTCGTAGCCGCCGCGGGGGAACCAGCCGGCCAGCTCCATGCCGAGGTCGTACTGGTCGGTGAAGAAATAGGGCAGGCGGTCGTACGAGACGTCCTGGCCGAGCATCGAGCGGGCCGCCGCCGGCCCACCGTTGAGCGCGTTGGCCCAGTGCTCGACCCGGATGTGCTGGTGGAACAGCGGGTGATAGCTGGAGGCCACGTCGCCGCAGGCGTAGACGTCGGTGTCGCTGGTGCGCAGCGCCGCGTCCGTGACCACGCCGTCGTCGACCGGCAGGCCCGCGGCGCGGGCGAGCTCGACGTTGGGCGTGATGCCCACCGCGATCAGCGCCGCCGACGCCGGCACCTCGGTGTTGTCGTCGAGCACGGCGTGGGTCACCCGGTCGCCGATGCCGCCCAGCTCGCGCGCCTGGGTGCCGAACCGGAAGTCGACGCCGTGCGCCTCGTGCAGCGCGCGGAAGACCCCGGCCACCTCGTCGCCGAGCACCTGCCGCAGCGGCGCCCGGTCGGTCTCGACCACGGTCACGTCGCAGCCGAAGCCGCGCGCGGCGGCGGCGACCTCGAGCCCGATCCAGCCGGCGCCGATCACCACGACCGGGTCACCGGCCCGCAGGGTCGCGGCCAGCGCCTCGGACTCGTCGATCGTGCGCAGGTGGTGGATCCGCGGGCCCTCGCCGCCGGGCAGGTCCAGGGTGCGCGGCGACGAACCCGTGGCCAGCAGCAGCTTGTCGTAGCCGAGGGTCTCGGCGTCGTCGAGCGTCACCTGGTGCGCGGCCGGATCGACCGAGGTCACCCGCGTGCCCAGCCGCAGCTCGATGCCCTGCGCAGCGTAGAAGTCGTCCTCGTTGGCGAACGCCTTCTGCCGCTCGTCCTTGCCGAGCAGGTAGCCCTTGGACAGCGCCGGGCGCTCGTAGGGCCGGTGCGGCTCCGCGCCGATCAGCACGACCCGGCCGTCGAAGCCCTCCTCGCGCAGGGTCTGTGCGGCTCGGGCGCCGGCCAGCGACGCGCCCACGATCACGAAAACCCGGTCGGTCGTCATGCCGACAGTCAACCAGAAACCACGCTCTGTGGCGTTTTACGCGGTGCGGTGTCCCCGCGATGGCTAGCGTCCGACGGATGACACAGACGACGGAAGAGTTCGCCGACCGCCTGTTCCGCAGCGCGCTCGGCACGGCCGAGTTGCTCTCGGTCTACCTGGGCGACCGGCTCGGCTGGTACCGGGCGCTGGCCGAGGGCGGCCCCGCCGACGCCTCGGCGCTGGTGGCCCGCGCCGGCGGCACGCGGCGGTACGCGCACGAGTGGCTCGAACAGCAGGCGTCCTACGGCATCCTCACCACGGTCGGCGACGGCCAGTTCGCCCTGCCGCCCGGTGCCGCCGAGGTGCTCACCGACGCCACGAGCCTCAACTACCTCGCGCCCCTCGCCCGCACCTTCGCCGCGGCCGCGGTGCAGTTGCCGGCACTGGTCTCCGCGTACCGGGACGGCGGCGGGGTGTCCTGGGCGGCGTACGGCACCGAGATGCGCGAGGCGCAGGCCGACATCAACCGGCCGTGGTTCGAGCAGGCCCTGCCTCGCGCGCTGGCCGGCGTCGCGCCGCTGGACGCCGCGCTGGGCCGGCCGGGCGCCCGGATCGCCGACGTCGGCTGCGGTGGCGGCTGGTCGTCGATCGCGCTGGCCCGGGCCTATCCGTCCGCGACCGTCGACGGGTTCGACGTCGACAAGCCGTCGGTGGCGATGGCCAACGCGAACGCGCGGGAGGCGGGGCTGCGCGACCGGGTGAGCTTCCACGAGGTCGACGCCGGTGGCGGGCTGCCCGGCGACGGCGGGTACGACGCGGCGTTCGCCTTCGAGTGCGTACACGACCTGCCCAGGCCGGCGTCGGTGCTGGCGGCGATGCGCGGTGCGGTCCGGCCCGGCGCGCCGGTCGTGGTGATGGACGAAGCCGTGGGCGAGGCGTTCGAGGCACCCGGCGACGACGTCGAGCGGCTGATGTACGGCTTCAGCACGCTGGTCTGCCTGCCGGACAGCATGACCGACCCGGAGTCGGTGGGCACCGGCACCGTGATGCGCCCGAACACGCTGCGCGGGTACGCCCGGGAGGCCGGCTTCAGCGGCGTCGACGTGCTGCCGATCGACGACTTCGGCTTCTTCCGCTTCTATCTGCTGACCCACTAGGTATACCTAGGCGCCGCCGGTCGGCCCGCTAAGGAGGGTGGTGGGCGGAAGTTAGGGAGTCGCTGCCGATGTCGCGGTGCGCCCGTCCGAACAGGATGGACACATCGAGAAGAAGGAGCCCGCGATGTACCAGCACCCCGAACTCATGCTCATCGCCGCGCACGACCACCAGCGCGAGCTGATCGCCGAGGCCGACCGCAAGCGGCTGTTCAACCGGGTCACCCGCCGCCGGCACGGCCGCCGGCGGGCACGCTCCGACGAGGAGCCGTCCAGACAGGTGCGGCTGACTCCCGGCGCGTTCGCCGTGCGAGCCCAGGCGGTCGGCGCCCTGGCCCTGCGCGATCTGCCCGTGCACTAAACGCGATCTGCCCGTGCACTAGCGGGTCAGGCGGTAGTGCCAGTCGACGGCGGCCGGGTCGGTCAGTGAGGCCACCTGGTCGACGACGACCCGCAGCCGGGCCGGGTCGTCGGCGGCCGTCTTCCACGCGGCGCCGAACGCCGGGTCCAGCCCGCCCGGTGCCCGGTCGGCCAGCACCGCGACCAGCTCGGTCAGCACGGCCCGCTGGCGCTCGTAGCGCTCGTGCGCACCGGGCCGGCGCATCACGTAGCGCAGCGCGATGGCCTTGAGCAGCGCGCACTGTGCCCGGATCCGGTCGGGCACGACCAGGTCGGCCGCGTAGCGGCGCAGCTCCCCGGCGCCGTGCGCGGCCCGCGTCGCCTCGACCGCGGCGGCCACGAACCGCCCGGTCAGCACGCTCGTCAGCCGCTTGAGCGCGGCCTGGGACCCGTGGCTGCCGTCGTAGTCGGCGACCGCGCCCAGCACCGGATCCGCGAGCAGCTCGTCGAGCACCGGCGCCAGGGTCGCCGGCTGCTCCGGCGTGTAGGTCTCCGCCGCCGCCCGGCAGACCGCCGACCGCTCGTCGGCGTCGTCCAGCAGCCGGCGCACCGGCACGTAGCCGCCGTGAATGCCGTCCTCGACGTCGTGCACCGAATAGGCGACGTCGTCGGCCCAGTCCATCACCTGGGCCTCCAGGCAGCGCCGTTCCGGCTCGGGCGCGCCCGCCCGGAGCCACTCGAAGACCGGCAGGTCGTCGGCGTACACGCCGAACTTGCGCGTTCCGGGTTTCCGCGGCCAGGGATATTTGCAGGTCGCGTCCAGGGCCGCCCGGGTCAGGTTGAGGCCGGCGCCGAGCACCTTGGCCTCCAGCCGGGTCAGCACCCGCAGCGTCTGCGCGTTGCCCTCGAAGCCGCCGCAGTCGCGGGCCAGGTCGTCGAGGGCGGCCTCACCGTTGTGCCCGAACGGCGGGTGGCCGAGGTCGTGCGCGAGCCCGGCCACGTCGACCACGTCGGGGTCGCAGCCGAGCCGGGCGCCCATCTCGCGCGCGATCTGGGCGACCTCGAGCGAGTGGGTGAGGCGGGTGCGCAGGAAGTCGTCGGTGCCCGCCATGTGCACCTGGGTCTTGGCCGCGAGCCGGCGGAACGCCGCCGAGTGCAGCACGCGGGCACGGTCGCGCTCGAACGGGCTGCGCCCGGCGCCGGTGTCCTTGGCCGGCTCGGGCACCCAGCGTCGGTCATCGCCGGAGGTCACATGGTCAACGCTAGCGTTTCGGCGACAGCACGCAGAACTCGTTGCCCTCCGGGTCGGCCAGCACGATCCAGGACACGCCGGACGACTGTCCGATGTCGACGTGCCGGGCGCCCATGTCGACCAGGCGCTCGACCTCGGCCTCCTGGTCGTCGGGGCGCAGGTCGATGTGCAGCCGGTTCTTGACCTCCTTGCCCTCCGCCACGGGCACGAAGACCAGCCCGGGCAGCTCGTCGGGCATCCGCCGGATCTCCACCTCGTCGGGCTTGTCGTAGGTGATCTGGTAGCTGAGCGCCTCGGCCCACCACCGGGCGAGCCGAGCCGGGTCGCGCGCGTCCACCACCAGGTTCTCCCAGCGGTTGCCCATGTATAACCTCCGATGCGGACGGCACGGACGGACGGAAACGAAGAGGTGTCCGCCAGGTTACGCGCACGATCGCCGGTGCGCCCGTTCGGTCGTCATCAGCGCTCGGAGCGGCACATGCCCATCTCCGCCCGATTTGCAACACCCGATCAGTCGAGAGTTGCGGCCCGATCGCCGAGGGTGAGACTGCTGCGGACGATCTTCGCCCGGGAGTAGTTTCCTGGGAGCACATTGTCATGGCCGGCACCGCCGCCGGCCCCGACCCGTCCCGGGATTCTCGCGCGCCCTCTGGCCGGAGCTGGCGCACCGAGGCACCGCCCGGGTGGAGGAGCACGTGTGTCCGGCATAGACGACTGCCTCCGGCAGGCGATGACCATCCCTGGCGCCATCGGGGCGAGCGTGGTCGACTACACGACCGGTTTCGCGCTCGCGTGGGCGGGCAACGCGCCCACCGGCGACCCCGATGCCTCCGCCGCCGGCTCGTCCGACGTCATCCACGCGGCGATCAACCGCGCCCCGTTCGCGTCGACGCGCCCCAACGACCTGGTCGAGGACGTGGTGATCACCACGCATGGTGGCTACCACCTGCTACGGATGATCCGCACCGACTTCGACAGCCGGTTGCTGCTCTACGTGTGGCTGGATCGCCACGAGGGCAACCTGGCCGTCGCTCAGCGACGGATCCGCATCCTCGCCGACGACCTAGTCGCGGCCTGAGACCCAGCGCAACCGTGGCCACCCACCTTCGCGCGGCCCTCGCCGACCGGGACATGTCCCCTAGATCCGGAACGCCCCCACGAATCGAGGGGTCAGGAGGAGCGTTGGCCAAGTCCGTCCGGATACCCCGCACGGGCTCGCCGCGGCGCGCCCTGACCCTGCTGGCCGGCGCCGGCGCCACGGGCGCGCTGCACATCGGCACCGACGACTGCCTCTACCTGGTCGCCGGCGAGGTGGTGTTCGCGGAGTCCGGCAGCTCGCCGAGCATCGGCGACCTGCTCACCGCCTCGGACCGGCTGGCACCCGAGACCTGGCTGACCGCGCTGGCCACCGGTGGCGCCGCCGGCAAGTCCGACGTGCGACCCAGCGCGTGGCTGGTCCAGCAGGGCCACCTCACGCACGGCGAGCTCGAGCTGTGCGTGCTCGGCGCGATCTACGACGCTGCGTACTTCGCGCTCGGCTCGGCCAGCGCGCTGCTCCGGTTCGTCGACGGCGAGACACATGGGATGGGCGCGGTGACCTCGATCGACCCGGCACTCCTGGCCCGGGAGGCGGCCCGGCGGCGCAAGCTGCTCGACGAGATCTACGCCGAGCCGGGTGTCGACCACGGCCCGGTCATCCCGGTCCGGCGGCCGCCCGTGCCGCGGGTGGTGCTCTCCGCGCTGCAGTGGGAGATCGTCGGGCAGGCCGACGGCACGCTCACGCCCGTCGCGCTGGCCCGCAAGCTCGGTCGGGCCGGCTACGCCGTGCTGACCGAGGTGCGCCGGCTGGCCGCGGCCGGCCTGATCGCCCTGCCGGCAGGCGCCATCCCGCTGCCGGTCCAGAACGCGCCGATCAAGCGCCCGGTTCCCGCGATCCCGTACACCGACCAGGTCGATCCGCCTGCTCCGGCGGCGCCGCCGGTCGCCATGCCCCGGCGGCGGCCGCCGGCCGAAACCAACGGCGACGGTGCCCTCCCCATCCGTGCCGCGGTCCCGGCGCCGGCCCCGCCGGGATCGCTGCCCGCCCTGCCCCGGCGCGAGCCGGGCGAACGACTACCCACCATGACGGACGACCTGCCGGACAGCGCCCCCGCACCGCCCGTCACGGCCGACGAGGCACTGCTCAAGCGCATCCGCACCGCCTTGAAGGCCCTCCGATGAGCGAGCGCAGCGAGCGAATCAGCCAGCTCAGTGCTGCGGGCGAATGCCGGGTCTCGCGAAGCGAGGCCCGAGCATGAGCAGGGGGCCGCCGGTTGGGTCGGCCGCCGTCATCCAGACCGAAGGAGAGAGACCGCCAGTGGACACCGATCGCGCCATCGCCACCGCGCTGCGTGCGCTGCGCGAGGTCCCGGACGTGGTCGGATCGGTCCTCGCCGGGCCGGACGGCCTGCTCATCGCGAGCGACGTCGACCGGGTCGAGCCCGACACCATCGCCGCGATGGCGGCGGCCACCGTCGGTCTCGGCCGGCGGTTCGCCGAAACGGTCGGCCTCGGCGCCCACCGCGAGACGGTGATCCAGGCCGAGGGCGGCTGCCTGATCAGCTACGCGGCCGGCACCGCGCTGCTCACGGTGGTCGCGGTGCCACAGGCCAACCTGGCCCTGGTGCACCGTGCCGCCCGCATCGCGGCACACCGCCTCGGCGCGCTCGTCGAGGCGCTGACCGCCCAACCCCCGGGGCGCGCCCCCGATGCCAATCCACCGCCGGCGCCACCGGCGCGAGAACCGCTGCCCCGCCGCACCACCCGCCCCACCGGATCGGGACGACCCAGCGCAGCCCGGTCCTGATCAACCGGCCCGGTCGTCGTTCGGCTTCGACGACCGAGGTCCGCAGACCCGAACACAACGGAGGACAGGCTCATGGCAGACATGGACACCGCACTCAAGGAGTGCATGACGATCGAGGGCGCGATCGGTGTCGCGCTCGTCGACTACACCAGCGGCATGTCGCTGGGTGTGGTCGGCGGAGGCAAGGACCTCGACCTGACCGTCGCGGCGGCCGGCAACACCGACGTGGTGCGGGCGAAGCTGCGCACCCTGGAGATGCTCGGCCTCAAGGAGGCGATCGAGGACATCCTGATCACCCTCGACTCCCAGTACCACCTGATCCGGTTGCTCACCGGGCGCGCCGGCAAGGGCCTGTTCCTCTACATCGCCCTGAACCGCAGCCGGGCCAACCTCGCGATGGCCCGCCACCAGCTCCGCAAGATCGAAGCGGAGATGGAGCTCTAAGCGAAAGGAACGGTCCGTTGTTAACGCATAGCGTTAACAACGGACCGTTCCTTGCAAGCGTCAGCGGCTGTCGGAGCCCGACGACTCGACCGCGGCGCGGCCCGCCTCCAGCCGGGCGATCGGCACCCGGAACGGCGAGCAGGACACGTAGTCGAGCCCGACCTCGTGGAAGAAGTGCACCGATTCGGGGTCGCCGCCGTGCTCGCCGCAGACGCCCAGCTTGAGGTCCGGGCGGGCCGCGCGGCCCTCGTCGACCGCGATCCGCACCAGCCGGCCGACCCCGTCGCGGTCGATCGACTCGAACGGCGAGATGCCGAAGATGCCCAGCTCGAGATAGCGCCAGAAGAACGCGCCCTCGACGTCGTCGCGGCTGAAGCCCCAGGCCATCTGGGTCAGGTCGTTGGTGCCGAACGAGAAGAACTGCGCCGCCTCGGCGATCTGGCCGGCGGTCAGCGCCGCCCGCGGCACCTCGATCATCGTGCCGACCAGCACCTCGACGCCGCTGTCACCGACCACCTCGGCGATGATCCGCTCGGCCTCCGTGCGTACCGTCTCCAGCTCCTGGACGGCGCCGACCAGCGGCACCATGATCTCGGGCCGGGGCGAGCCGCCGTCCCGTGCCCGGTGGACGGCCGCCTCGACGATCGCCCGCACCTGCATCGCGAACAGCCCCGGGATGACCAGGCCGAGCCGGACGCCGCGCAGGCCCAACATCGGGTTCTCCTCGTGCATCCGGCGCACCGCCGCGAGCAGCTTCTCGTCGCGGCCGGCGTCCTGGCCGCGCTCATGGGCGACCGCGACGTGCACGGCCAGCTCCTCCAGCGAGGGCAGGAACTCGTGCAGCGGCGGATCGATCAGGCGGATCGTGACCGGCAGCCCGTCCATCTCGCGGAAGATCTCCACGAAGTCGCTGCGCTGCAGCGGCAACAGCTCGGCGAGGGCCGCCTCCCGCTCCTGCGGCGTCGCCGCGAGGATCAGCCGCTCGACCAACTCCCGCCGGTCGCCGAGGAACATGTGCTCGGTGCGGCACAGCCCGATGCCCTGTGCGCCGAACCGCCGGGCCCGGGCCGAGTCGGTGCCGGTGTCGCTGTTGGCCCGCACCGCCAGGCGACGCTTGGCGTCGGCGTGCGACATGATCCGGTGGACGGCCTTGACCAGGGCGTCGTCGGTGCGCTCCGGGTCGAGCGTGCCCTCGAAGTAGCGCACGACCTCGGACGGCTGCACCGGCACCTCGCCGAGGTAGATCCTTCCTGTGGTGCCGTCGATCGAGATCACGTCGCCCTGCTCGACCGTCTGGCCGCCGACCGTGAACCGCTGCCCGCGCACGTCGACGTCGAGCGCGTCGGCGCCGCACACGCAGGTCTTGCCCATGCCCCGGGCGACCACCGCCGCGTGGCTGGTCTTGCCGCCCCGGGAGGTCAGGATGCCCTGGGCGGCGATCATCCCGGGCAGGTCGTCGGGGTTGGTCTCGCGCCGCACCAGGATCACGTCGTCGCCGCCGGCCGCCAGCTCCTTGGCGGTCTGCGCGTCGAACACCACCTTGCCGACGGCCGCGCCCGGCGAGGCGCCGATCCCCTTCGACAGCTGGCCCGGCTCGTCGGACAGGTCGAACCTCGGGAACATCAGCTGCCCGAGCTGCGCACCGTTGACCCGGGACAGCGCCTCGTCGAGGTCGATCACGCCTTCGTCGACGAGCTGGCCGGCGATGATGAACGCGGCCGCCGCGGTGCGCTTGCCGACCCGGGTCTGCAGCATCCAGAGCTTGCCGCGCTCGATGGTGAACTCGATGTCGCAGAGGTCCCGGTAGTGCTCCTCCAGCGTGGCCATGATCCGCATCAGGTCGTCGTACGACGTCTTGTCGAGCCGTTCGAGATCCTGCAGCGGCACGGTGTTGCGGATGCCGGCGACCACGTCCTCGCCCTGTGCGTTGGCCAGGTAGTCGCCGTAGACGCCCTGCGCGCCGGAGGCCGGGTCGCGGGTGAACGCGACGCCGGTGCCGGAGTCGGAGCCGAGGTTGCCGAACACCATGGCCACGACGTTGACCGCCGTGCCGAGGTCGGCCGGGATCCGCTCCTGGCGGCGGTAGAGCACCGCCCGGTCCGCGTTCCACGACTCGAAGACGGCCCGGATCGCGAGGTCGAGCTGCTCCTTCGGGTCCTGCGGGAACTCCCGGCCCGTGTGCTTCGCGAAGATCTGCTTGTACCCGTCGACCAGGGCGCGCAGGTCACCGGCGTCGAGGTCGAGGTCGTCGTGGGTCCCCTTGGCCCGCTTGGCGGCGTCTATCGCGTGTTCGAACTCGTCACCCGGCACGTCACAGACGGTCTTGCCGAACATCTGGATCAGCCGCCGGTACGAGTCCCAGGCGAACCGGTCGTTGCCACCCGCCTGCCGCGACAGCCCGTCGACCGAGGCGTCGTTGAGCCCGACGTTGAGGACCGTCTCCATCATGCCGGGCATCGAGAACGCGGCACCGGAGCGCACCGAGACCAGCAACGGGTCGCCGGGCTCGCCCAGCTTGCGCCCCATCGCCGATTCCAGCGCGTCCAGATGGGTGGCGATCTCCTCCGCCAGCCCCGCCGGCTGATGCCCGGAGTCGAGGTAGGCCCGGCAGGCCTCCGTCGTGATGGTGAAGCCGGGTGGCACCGGCAACCCGATGTTGGTCATCTCCGCGAGGTTCGCGCCCTTACCGCCGAGCAGATCGCGAAGATCCTTGTTCCCTTCCGCGAAGCCATAGACGAACTTTGTCACCGGTGTCCTCCCACGCGCTCAACGCTGAACGACCAGTCAGTAACCATTCCCACCGTGGGCGCAGGTTAAGCGAGGTATGCGGCTCGTTGGGAGCCCTCGGTGACTATTGGCACAACGCTACGCACACAGGCGGCTCTGGGAGCGTTTTCCCGCGCATTCCCGCGCAGTGCGCCCCCCGTTAACGGGCCGACTGCCAGAGTCCGATCAGGTTGCCTTCGGTGTCGGCGAAGTAGCCCGTGAACCCCATGTCGCCGACGGCCTGCCGACCCATCCGGGTCTTGCCGCCGTTCTTCTCCACGGTCGCGAGCGCCTCGTCGATGTCGTCGACGTCGATCGTGACGACCGGCGCGGTGAACAGGCCGCTGCGCTTCATCATCCCGCCGTTGATCGCGCCGGGGTCCTTGGGACGCCCGTCCTGCCCGCTCGGCGTGGTGCCCAGCATCGCGTACGACATCTCGGGCATGTCCTGAATGTTCCACCCGAACGCATCGTGGTAGAAACGCTCCGCCCGCGTGACGTCGTCGGCCGGGATCTCGAAATGGGTGACGCTGCCCTTCATCGGACGACCTCCTCAGGTCGGCCGGTGCGGTGCCCTCCCCTACCTCCGAGCCTATTACCCGCCGAGCAGGAGGCGGACCCGGTCGGCGCCGGTGGCCAGCAGCAGCGTGGGCAGCCGGGGCCCGGTCTCCTTGCCGATCAACAGGCGGTACAGCAGGGCGAAGAACGAACGCTGCGCGACCTTGAGCTCCGGGGTCGGCTTGACGTCCGCGGGCAGGCCGAGGAGCTGCTTGGGTACGCCGTAGACGAGGGTCGTGAGGCCGTCGAGCGACCAGTGGTCGTCGAGCCCGTCGCGGAGCTTTTCGAGCGAGGTGCGCTGGTCGTCGTCGAGGCCGTCGAGGAGCAGGGTGTCGGGCTGCTCGCGGACCCGGGTGCGCTCGTCCGGGGTGAGCTGGGTGCGCACCCAGTTGGCGGCGCAGTCGAGCCGGGGCCGGGTCTCGTCGAGGTCCTTGACCGGGTCGGCCGGGTCCAGGTCGCGCAGGATCCGCAGGGTCTGGTCGTCGTTGCCGGTGGTGATGTCGACGATGGACGCGAGGGTGCGGTAGGGCACCGCTCGGGGCGTCAACGGGAGCGGCCCGGCGGCGGTGCTCGCGGACCGGCCGTAGGCGGCCAGATCGCCACTGGTCGCGGTGCCGTTCTCGACCCGGGTGGACAGGCCGTCCCACTCGTCGTAGAGGCGCTGCACCTCCTGGTCGAACGCGATGTCGAAGGACTGGTTGGGGCGGCGGCGCGCGTACAGCCAACGCAGCAGCGGCGGCTCCATGATCTCCAGAGCGTCGGCCGCGGTGGGCACGCCGCCCCGGGAGCTGCTCATCTTGGCCATGCCCTTGATGCCGACGAAGGCGTACATGGGCCCGATCGGCGGCTCGGCGTGGAAGACCTCGCGGACGAGTTGGCTGCCGACCACGAAGCTGGAGCCGGGCGAGCTGTGGTCGACGCCGCTGGGTTCGAAGACGACGCCCTCGTAGGCCCAGCGCATGGGCCAGTCGACCTTCCAGACCAGCTTGCCGTAGTTGTACTCGCTGAGCAGGACGGTCTCGCTGTGGCCGCACGCGCAGGTGTAGGTCAATGCGGTGGTCGCGTCGTCGTACGCGGTGACGGTCGTGGTGTCCTTGCCGCAGTCCTGGCAGTAGGGCTTGTAGGGGTAGTAGCCGGACGCGGTGCCACCGTCGTCCTCACTCGCCGCGCCCGACCCCTCGGCCGCGGCGGCCTCGTCGGGGTTGGTGATCTCCTTGCCGGGCTTCTTCTTGGTGCGGTACCTGCCGAGAACCTCATCGATCTTGGCCCGCTGCGACATGGCGTGCAGGATCTGCGCGCGGTACGCCCCGGAGGTGTACATGGCGGTCTGGCTGATCGGTGTGACCTCGATGCCGAGCCGGGTCATGGCCTCGGTCAGGGGAGCCTTGAAATGCTCGGCCCAGTTGGGATATTCACTGCCCTCGGGCGCCGGCACCGCGGTCAGCGGCTTGCCGATGTGCTCGGCCCAACTGGGATCGACACCGGCGGGCACCTTGCGGAACCGGTCGAAGTCATCCCAGGACAGGATGTGCCGCGCTTCGCGCCCCCGCCGCCTGATCTCGTCGGCGACGAGGTGGGGCGTCATCAGCTCACGCTGGTTGCCCAGATGCACGGGCCCGGAGGGACTGAGCCCGCTGGCACACACGATCGGCTTACCGGGCGCCCGCTTGTCGGCCTCGGCGATCACCTCATCGGCAAACCGCGCCACCCAATCCGCCTCGATCGCCTGCGCCACCATGCCCCCTTCACCGCGTGTACCCGCACGAAATTACCGCACTGACCGGTTGAGCTATTCACGCAGGATCAGCACCGCCCCGCGATCCGATTACGGGCCACGATCATGAAACCTTGGCGGGTATAACACTCAAGACATACAATGCGAGTGTTATGCCGGAGGCAAGAGGTGGCCTGGACCGTCGTGGTCGTGGAGCCGGTGCTGTCGTGGTTGCACGAGCTGCGACACACCGATCGGCGCACGTTGGTGCTGATCAGCGCGGCCATCGACGCCCTGGCCGAGGAAGGGCCGGCGCTCGGTCGGCCGCTGGTCGACACGGTCAAGGGTTCGCGCATCGCCAACCTCAAGGAGCTCCGGCCGGGCTCCGCCGGGCGAAGCGAGGTGCGCTTGTTGTTCGTGTTCGACCCGGTCCGGCAGATCGTCCTGCTCGTCGGCGGCGACAAGGCAGGCGGGTGGCGGGCTTGGTACGGGGCGGCGGTGCCGCGGGCGGAAGCGGCGTACGCCGAGCATCTGGAGCGGTTGCGCGAGAAGGGCGGTGAACGGTGATGGACCACCTCGACGACCCACAGGCGGTGTCCTGGGCCGACCTCAAGCAGGAGCTGCGGCTCTCCGCGGAGGAGCGCGACCAGGTCACCGCGCGGAAGGACGAGTTGATCGCGCAGGCCCGGGCCTACCGGCTCGCGGAGATCAGGCGGCGGCAGCACGCCACGCAGACCGACATCGCCAAAGCGATGGGAGTGACACAGGCGCGGGTCTCCCGGATCGAGAAGGGCGAACTGACCCGCAGTGAGGTCGACACCCTGGCGGCCTACGTCAAGGCCCTCGGCGGCCGACTCAAGATCGTCGCCGAGTTCGGCGACGAGTCTTACGTGCTGGGCTAGCCCTAACCCCTGGCCCTAGCCGCCGGAGTCGGCCATTTCGGCTCCCTCGGGGACCGTGTCCGTGTCGCGGGAGGCGAGCCAGCCGTCGGGGAGGTGGACCTTGCCCGGGGAGTTGGTGCGGCCGCGGGGCTGGCCCAGGGTTTCCAGCGGGAACGGTGCGTCCGCGTCGAGCTTGCCGAGCAGGTCGTCGAGTTCGGCCAGCGTGTCGACCATGGCCAGGGCGCGGCGGAGCTCGGCGCCTACCGGGAAGCCCTTGAGGTACCAGGCGATGTGCTTGCGGATGTCGACGCAGGCGTCGCGTTCGGTGCCGAACTGGGTCATGAGCAGCTCCGTGTGGCGGCGCAACACCGCCGCGACCTCGCCCAGGGTCGGCAGCTTGCGCGCTTCCGGCCGGCCGGCGAACGCCGCCTCCAGGTCCGCGAACAGCCACGGGCGGCCCAGGCAGCCCCGGCCGACGACCACGCCGTCGGCGCCCGTGTGGGCGATCATCCGGAGGGCGTCCTCGGCCTCCCAGATGTCGCCGTTGCCCAGGGTCGGCACGTCGAGCGCCTGCTTCAGCGTGGCGATCGCGTCCCAGTCGGCCGTGCCCGAATAGCGCTGGGCAGCCGTCCGGGCGTGCAGCGCCACCGCCGCCACGCCCGCGTCCTGGGCGGCCAGGCCGGCTTCCACGTACGTCAGATGATCGTCGTCAATGCCCTTGCGCATCTTGACCGTGACCGGGACGGCGCCGTCGGCGGCGTCGACGGCCGCGCGGACCAGGCGGGCGAACAGCCGCCGGCGCCAGGGCAGGGCGGCGCCGCCACCCTTGCGGGTGACCTTGGGCACCGGGCAGCCGAAGTTGAGGTCGACGTGGTCGGCCAGGTCCTCCTCGACCACCATCCGCACCGCGGCGGCGGTCACGTCCGGGTCGACGCCGTAGAGCTGGAGGCTGCGGGGGCGCTCGTCGCCGGCGAAGGCGATCATCTTGAGGGTCTTGGGGTTCCGCTCGACCAGCGCCCGCGTGGTGATCATCTCGCAGACGTAGAGGCCGCCGCCCTGCTCACGGCAGAGCTGGCGGAACGCCACGTTGGTGATCCCGGCCATCGGTGCCAGGACCACCGGCGGGTCGACCTGGTGCGGTCCGAGGGTCAGCGGGGTCACGCATCGAGCGTACGTTGTCGTACCCCTGCGGCATCCTGCCCTCATGGCCGACGCCCGCCTGACCGACGCCGAGGTGCGCGCCCACCGGGTGGTTGCGCACCAACTGACCGCTGCGGGCGGCGACGTCGGCGTCCTCGACACGGGCATTCAAGACACGCCACCGGGTACGAGCGCCGCCCGCGCCCTGCGCCTCCGTGGCGGCGGCGACCCGGCCGAGCTGGCCCTCGTGCACGGCGCCCGCGGCGCGATGCACCTGCACCGACGGGGCGACCTGCCGGCTCTGGCCGCCGCCCTGCGCCCGGACGACGCCACCGACCTGCGCAAACAGCAGTTCGGGCCGTTCTTCGCGGAGCTACCGGTGCCGATCGGGGCGGCCCTCGACGAGGTCGCGGCCGCGATGGCCGAGGTGATGGCCGACGGCGCCCGGCGGAGCAAAGGCGACCTGTCGACGGCGTTGCAGGAAACGGTCGACCCGCGACTACGCCCGTGGTGCGCCGGCTGCGCGGCCCACCACGTCCACGACGCCCTGTTCCGCCTGGCCTCCCTCCCGGCGGGTCTGCGCCTGCTACCCAACGGCAACGGCTCCGCGGACTTCATCGCCACGACCCCGACCACCGCGGACGGCGCGCCCCGATCGCAGGGCGGGACCGCGGACGCGCGCCGCACTCTCGTCCGCGCGTTCCTCCGCTGTGCCGGGCCGACCGACCGGGACGGGCTGGCCGCCTGGTTGGCCCTCTCCCCCGCGGCCGCGCGCCGGTGGTGGGCCCTCGTGGCCGCGGACCTGGTGCCGGTGTCGGTCGGAGGCCGCAGGCTCGTCATGCACCCGGACGACCTGGATGCCGCCCGCGCCGCACCGCGCGCCCACGGGGTCCAGCTGCTGCCGCCCCACGACCCGGTCCTCGAGCTAACCGACCGCCACCTCCTCGTGCCCGACCCGGCCCACCGCAAGCAGGTCTGGCGCGCCACCGCCAACCCCGGCGTCGTGCTGGTCGACGGCGCGGCCGCCGGCACCTGGCGCCGCCGCGGCGGCGCGATCACGGTCGCGCCGTTCGCCGCCCTGGCCGCACGCCACCGACGCGCGCTCGCGGCGACCACCGGCGAGGAGGTGGTCGTGGCAGAGTCATAAGGGTGACCGACCACGTGCATGACGCCTCCTGCGCCGTCGCCCACGGCGACGCGCCGGCACCGCGCGACGAGCCCAAGACGCTGGTCGCCATCTTCGCCTCGCCGATGTCCGGCCAGCTGCTGCGCTATGCGCTGGACCTGGGCTACCGCACCGTGCTCGTCGAGCCCGACCCGACCAAGGTGGACCCGCACGCGCCCGAGACGGTCTCCACGTTGGACGCCGCGGGGCTGGATGCCAACACCGACGTCGTGGTCTGCGACCACCACCGCGGCGAGCTGGGTGCGTTGCTGCGCGACGCGCTGGCCGGCCAGACCCGCTGGATCGGCCTGATGGGCAACCCCCGCCACGAGGGCCCGCACATCAAGCCCCTGCGCGACCTGGGCGTCGCCGACGAGGAGATCGCCCGCGTCCACCGGCCGATCGGCCTGAACATCGGCTCCCGCACGCCCGCCGAGATCGCCGTCGCGACGTTGGCGGGCCTGATCGCCGACCGCAACGCCCGCCCGGGCGGATTCGAGTTCTGAGCTCAGCCGCGCGGTCCGCGCCGCGGAGCGAAACCAGCGCCGGCGACGAGCTATGTGCAGCGCTGGCGGCGATGCGACAATGCGTCGATATGAGTGCGCTCGCCCTCTACTACCCCTGGATGCACTTCCAGCACGACAACTGGGTCACGCTCGCGCTGCTGACCTGGGACCGCATGGTCCGGATCCGGTCCACGGACATCTGGGACCGCGACAGCGACGTCGTGCGGCAGATCGCCGCGGAGACCGACTTCCTCACCGACCAGAAGCCGTCCCAGCCGGCCCTCCACCGCGTCGCCACGACCTTCCTGCGGATTCTCACCGAACACTCCGCACCGCTGGTCGCACGCTACGGGTCACAAGCGTTCCGCGGCGAGTTCCAGATGCCACCGTCGCAGAACCCCGCGCTGGACCACCTGCACGACCGCACGGAACGGCATCGGTTCTGGATCTACACGGGTCCCCACCTCACCAAGATCACTTACGAGCTGCACCGCGAACTCGTGGAGTCCGGTCTGGCCATCGAGCGGGATGATCCGCACGGCGCCTGGCTGGGCCTGCATCCGACGCTCGGGGCCGTCTACACCGCGTGCCTCGCCGACGCGATCGCCTCGGCCAACCAACTGTCGCCGGCGACCGACGACGCCAGCATGCACCGCGCCGTCGGCGCCCTCGACCAAGCCGTCGAACTGCTTGTGGGCGACCCGGACCGCGGCACTGGCACAACCGAGCCGGACGTCGCCTACCTGCACGTCGCCCTCGAAGCTGTCGTCCGGCCGAAGCATCTCTATGCCGTCCCGGTGGCCAAGCTGATCACGTTCCGGGACCGCTACGCGGCGGAGCTTTCCGCGTTCCGCGGACACGTCGCCGGCCTCGCACCTGAGTTGGCCAAGGTCGCCGCCGTCGAGAGCCCCGACATCGCCCGCGCGCACCTGGAAGCCCTCTACCGCGAGAAGACCCGGCCCCAACTGGACGACCTCCGCGCCGCGCTGCGCGGCATGGGTATCGACTCGACCGTCGGCGTGCTGGGCCTCAAGGTCGACGTCCCCGCCGCGGCGGGAACGATCGTCGGAGGCGCGGCCGCCGCCGGCGGTCACCTCGCGGTGGCCGGGACGGCGGTCGCGATGACCGTGCTGCCCTACCTGGCCGGCCGGATCCGCGACCACCGCAGGGCGGCGCGGACCTCACCGGTCGCCTACCTGCTCGCCGCCGAACGCAACCTGACCGGGCGGTCCCTTCTGGACCGCATCCGCGATCGCT
>NZ_BONC01000036.1 GCF_016862515.1 Asanoa iriomotensis | reverse complement strand
CTGTCACTGTCCACTGTGGTATCGGACTCCTCGAAGTCCACGCCGACGCTGAGCCCGTCCAACACGCCGTCTTCCGCGAGCTGCAACGCCTCATCACCGGCCGGGCCGCGCGCCACCCGGAAGCGCACCCGCAGCCCCTCGGCGGTGTCGGTCAGCGCGAGCGCCTTCCCGACCGGCTTGGCGATGTCGTGGTCGCGCAGCAGCTTGATCCGGCCGACGTCGGTCCACTTGATCGAGCCAGCGGCGAACCTGAACATAAGCCCGTGCTTATGAGCGGTCGCGCCGTACGGCATCGCGAGCCCCTCGATCGTGCGGGCCGCGGAGTCGACCGCGAACCCGGCGACCGGCAGCGCCACGAACGTCTTCACGCCGACACCGCGGCGCACGACTCACAAGAGCGCGTGATCGTCATCGGGTGGTCCGCTGCGGTCAGGTCGAAGCTGACCCCCGTGCGGGTGGCCGGATCGCCGCAACCGTCACAGCTACCGCCCGGCTGGGCCGCCAGGTCCGCCAGGGCGGTGCGTGCGCGACGCTCGGCCTGTCGGTACACCTCGACGCCGGCCGGCGCGGTGGGACCGCAATCGTGGGCGTGTACGTACAGGGCCAGCAGCCCGACGATCACGTCGGAGACCGATCGCCCCGCGTCGGCCGCGATGGCCTGCGCCCGGCCGTACACCGGCTCCGCACCGTCGGGGAGATAGAACGTTCTGTTAGCCATGACCTGAATATAAGTAGATCCGACGCGTCTGTCCAATGTCGAGTCGCTGAGCGACTATCCCTTGCAGGGTAAGTCTTTCAGCGACTAGGAAGTTCGATTGGGCCCGCTTTGGTAGCCGTTACTCAGAGTGATCACGTCCCGCAGCGCCCCGGCTCCCGGAGAGAGAAAAAGGACAGACGTGGAAGTGTCCTAGGGTAGTTGATCAAGGGAAAACGGACATCCTGCCCTATCCACCGCGCTTGTAGTAGGTGGGCGAGTTGACGCAGAACTGGCACCGCGGCTGTAGCGGTCCCCCTTCGGTGGCGAGCGGGCCGCCCGCCCCTCGATCGCCGCAACAGACCGGATCAGGCACCGGCTCAGCCTCGCGGGGGGACTGAGCCGCTGAGCCGGTTGAGCCAGTAGGGCGCTCTGTCCCGCTTTGTACAACTGGCTCAACCGGCTCAAACAGATCAACCGGCTCAACTGGCTCAGCCATTACGAAGGTCGGTAGCGTCCACGCGGTGCGGTTGGCACCCGGCAGGTACGAAACGACGATCTCAAGATCGGTGCTCGCTCGCTTGATCGTCGGGTCGCTGAACCCCTCTGCCCTGCCGGCTGCCTTGACCGTGGCCGACTCGACAGCACCTTTCCCGGTGAGGTACCCCCGCAGCCACTTGCACGCCCGGTCGCGGGGCGTGTCCCGCTGCGCCGACCGGCTCTCCTGCGCGGTCATCAGGTCGTCAATGCGCCCGTCGGCCCTCCCGTCGACCACGATGTGTGACGACCAAATGGCCTCGTTCAGGTCGTCGTCGTGGCCGACCTTCACGCCCTCGATGTGGTATCTGACGCTGTGCGGCACCTTGGCGGCGAGGTTGTTCTTCGCCTGCCCGAGCAGGAACGTCTCGTGCGGCTTTTCGTCGGCGCCAGGCTCCGGCTCCTCCTTGGATGCGAACAGGACAGCACGCGCGACGGCCGAGAACGCCCGGGACGCCATGAGGCGGGTCAGGAGGTCGCTGCCCTGGCTTTTGTTGACGTGGATCAGACCGAGGATGGTCATCTGCCCGTCGTGGGCGAGTCGGGACAGGGGTTCAAGCGCCTGGCGCACCTCGGCATCCTTGTGGGTGTCGAGCGCGCCGGAGATGGTGCCCATGAGCGGATCGAGCAGGATCAGCACGACCCCCTCACGCGCGCACAGCCGCTGCAGCGCGCCGACGTCGGCCGGCAGGGTCAGGCCGGACACATGATCGTCTTCGATCGCGTCGACCCGCAGCACGCGCGCCAGGTCGGCGCCCGCGGCAACGAGCCGCGGCACGATGGTGCGCGCCCAGTCGTCCTCTGTGGCCGCTACGACGACGCTGCGGGGCTGTCCGTGGAACGAGCCTGGCAGCGTCCCTGTGGTCACCTGAGCGGCGATGCGGTAGGCCCACGTCGTCTTGCCGATGCCCTCCCGCCCACCGAGTAGGCACAGGCCGCCGAGAGGCAGCCAGCGTGCCGGCGGCAGCGGCGACATGAACCGCGCGACGGCGTCCTGCCCGACGGGTTCCTCCCACAGCCACCGGGTGCCCCGCATGGTGATCTCGCTGGCCCTGGTGACTTTGAGCCGTCGGCCGGTGGCCACGCCGGCCTCTTCGGCGGCGTCGATGTACCCGCGGGCCGCGAGCAACACTTCCTCTTCGGTCAGGTCGGTCATCGTGAGTACGCCCCGTTGTATCGGGGCGTCGGCGGCCCCCAGCTCGACGCGCGACCGCCGTGGTGGTCGCGTTCGCGCGGCCCAGGCTGGTCGGCTGTGGCGCGCTGGTCGGCCCAATCGATCAGGGTGCGCACGTCGCGCATGGCGGCGCGGTGCACCATGTCGTCGTTGCGGTCGGAAGCCTCGCGCTCGATCGCCTGCCCCATGGCCAGGCCGTAGGTGAACGCGGCTACCGGGTCGGTCAGATCGAGGTCGGCGAAGGCCGCGCGGATACCGCCGATCCGGTCACCCTGCGGTAGGTGCGCGGCGCCCGCGGCCTGCACGGTTGTGGCGGACGCGGGGCGCGTTTCGCTGCTGCGGTGGGGCGGCACGAAGATGGGCGCGCTCATCGCGGGCCACCACGGAACGGCGACTGACCGCGGCCTGAGAGCATCTTGACCGGCGCCGCGTGGCCGACCGGGCAGTGATCCGCATGGATGATCGTCCCGACGATGTCACGACCGTGAACGCGTCGATCCCGCCGGTTCGGCCGCAGGACGACCGGAACGCAGAACGCGCACATCGGCGGTACGCTGGTCGAGGTCTCCTTCGGTTTTCCCGGCGCCGGGTCGTGGTCAGCGGCCCGGCGTTCTTCTTTGCTCATGCCGCCCGGCCCTTGTCCTTGCGGCCGGCCGGGCGGGTGGTCCGGTCGGTGCGGCGGGCGGGCGCGAGCAGCCGCGCGAGGTCGGCCCGCTGGGCGTCGGTCAACTCGGGTGCCCTGTCGACAAGAGCCCTGATGTAGTCGGCGCTCATGCGTCGGCCCGCCCGTCGGATGGGGCGGTCAGGTCGGACAGCGTGAGTTGCTGATGCTCGATCGCAGCCCGCACGATGCGGACGGCCCTGGCGAGCACAGTCGGATCTTCCGCTGCGCGCTCGGCTGCGCGCAGCTTGCGCGCCCGGATGGCCGCAGCGGTACGTGGTTCTGACATTGGGTGCACTCCCGCACGCTCGTATCGATTCAGGCGATTCGCGGCGGGAAGACGTCTTGTCTCCCGCGCGGTCCGGCTGCGGGTGCGAGTGCGGGAACGGGTGCAGGTTTGCCAGCGTCGGCGCGAGCGCGAGCGGTAGCCGGATCTGCCAGCACGCTAACACGGTCTGCGGTGACCGTCCAATGTCGAGTCGCTGAGCGACTATCCCTTGCTACGTAAGTCTTTCAGCGACTAGGCAGTCCGTCGGCGTGCCAGTGGTCCGACCACGTCAGTGGGTCGCCGACGAACCGCGAGGCGCCGAGGAACCGGTGCGGTCCGCCCGGCCCCCGTGCCGGCTGACCCAACCAGACCTCCATGAGCCGTCGGATCACCGCCTGGCGACGCCGTACGTCGTCCAGCTCGCGGAACGCCTTCACGGGGTCCTTGGCGTTGAGCACGGCCGCCGCTGCGTCCACCCGGCCGGCCGCGGTGACGGTGGACTCGATCTCGGCCAGCCTCGCTTCGCCCTCGGCGACGCCCTCACGCAATGCCGCCACCACCCGCGGGTTCCTGGCCCTGGCCGCGTCGACAGCGAGAGCGGCGAGGTTTTCCGCGATCGCGTCGGCCTCGATCCGCAGCGCGGCGAGGTCCACCCCGTCGTCGGCGGCCGGCAGCAGCGGCCGGCGCGCGTTCCCCTTGGCCAGCTCCGCTTCGGTGAGCTCAAGAATGAACGTGTCGAGCGGCTCGCCCTTCCACGACCGCCAGCACGTGGCGCACTGGTAGATCCGGGCGCCGGTCTTGGTGTGGTAGTTGGTCTTCACCCGGGAGTCGCAGCGCAGGCAGCGGTAGACCCCCACGCCGATGTGCGACAGCGCCGTGCCGCGCTTGTTCTGCCGCCGGGCGGGGTCGGTGAGCACGCGGACCAGCGCGCGCCAGACGTCCGGGGTGACGATCTCGGGATTCGGCGCCTTGTATTCCGCGCCGCCCAGCACCCGCAGGCCCGCGATGCGAGGCGCGAGCAGGGTCCGCCGGATCACGTTGGCGCGCCACGCGGCGCCCGCGGGGGTCCGCTCGCCCGCGCGGTTGAGCCGCTTCGCGAGGGTCTCGAGCGCGCCCCCGGCGAGCACGTGCTCCGCCCACTCCTTGATCCGGTCGGCCTCGGCCTCGACAAGCCCGGTCCCGTCGGCAGTGATGCCGTAGCCGCGCCGGCCGCCGTGGAACTGACCGGCCGACGCCTTGCGCAGCGCCTCCCGCTTCAGCCGCTCCGAGGTGCGTTCGGCCTCGGCTGCGTCGGTGGACGCGAGCATGCGCGCGACCATCCGTCCGTCGGCAGTGTTCAGGTCGAACGCCGGGGACTTGCCGAACAGGTACCGGGTGCCGTGGCGCTGAGCCAGCTCTATTTGATCTTCATGCTCGCGGGGCGTGCGGGTGAGCCGGGAGGACGACAGCGAGACGATCACCTGGATCCGGCCGGCGCGAGCGTCGTCAAGAAGCCGTTGGTAGTCCGGCCGCTCCCGACGCGCCTTGGTGCTGGCGGACAGGTCGTTGTCCACGTACACGTCATAGACGGTGAGGCCGTCGCGCTCGCACAGCGCCCGGTTGTCTTCTTCTTGGCTCTCCACTCCGTGAGCCAGTCCCTCGCGGTCGTCGCTGATGCGGCAGTAGATCCCGGCGTACGTCGTCATGGCCGGTAGAGTACCAACCATCGGGTGATCGCCGGTTGGCTCGGCTGCGTGTCCATGAGGCGGGATGTTAGCCATCCGAGCGCACCAGCGGGAGATTTACCTCTACGCTGCGGCGCGAGCAGGGATTATCGGCCATATAAGGGGTGATGCCGGTGAAAGCCGGTGTGGCAGCCGGGCATCCGGCAACGACCGAGGTCGGTCTGCGGATTCTGGCCTCGGGCGGCACGGCCGCCGACGCGGCGGTCGCGGCCGTGCTGGCCTGCTCGGCGTCCGAGAGCGTGCTGACCGGGATCGGCGGCGGTGGCTTCGCCACCTACTACGACGCCGCCAACCGCACGGTCACCTGCCTCGACTTCTTCTGCTCGATCCCTGGGCTCGACGGCGACGTGTCACCGAAGCCGATGCTGCCCATCGAGGTGACGTTCGGCGGCGTGCCCATGCCGTACTCGATCGGCGGGCCCAGCGTCGGCATCCCGGGCGTACCCGCCGGCTGCGGCGAGGTGCACTCGCGCTGGGGCCGGCTGCCCTGGCACGAGGTGGTCGAGCCGGCGGTGCTGCTGGCCCGGGCCGGCGTCGCGCTGCCCGAGGCCCAGGCCCGCACGCTGGTCAGCGTCGCGCCCGCGTTGACGCCCAGCGACGGCGGCGAGATCTACGCGCCCGGCGGCCGGCTGCTCCGCGGCGGTGAGACGCTGCACCACCCGGGCCTCGACAAGGCGCTGGACGGCCTGGCCACCGAGGGCCCGTCGATCTTCTACACCGGCCGGTACGGCGACCTGCTGGTCGAAGCCGTCCGGGCCAGCGGTGGCGCGATCGGCCCGGCCGACCTGGCGGCGTATGAGGTGCTCGAACTGCCCGTGGCGCATGCCCGGCTGGCCGGACACCACGTCTACGCGCGGACGGACCTCAACGGCACGATCGCGACGATCAGCGCGCTGCCCGACCCGATCCAGGCCCTGTCCCGGCCCGCGCGGGCGGTCGCGGTGGCCGACGCGCTGCGCGAGTACGGCCGGCCCAAGATCGGCGACACCACCAACGTCTCGGTGGTCGACGAGGAGGGCAACGCCTGCGTGATCACCACGACGCTCGGCATCGGCGCGGGCGTCTGGCTGCCGGGCCTGGGCATCAACCTCAACTCGATGCTCGGCGAGGGCGAGCTGATCACCGAGGACATGGCGCCGGGCCAGCGGATGCAGTCGATGATGTGCCCGCTCGTGGTGATCGGCGAGGACGGCAACCTGGTGCTGGCCGCGGGTTCGGCCGGCGCCTCCCGGATCCGCACGGCCCTGATCGACACGCTGCTCGGCGTGTTGGTCGACGGCCTCGACACGGAGACCGCCGTGGCCCGGCCGAGGTTCCACGTGGTCGACAACGCGGTGCACGCCGAGCTGGGCTATCCGGAGGACGAACTGTCGGCGCTGGCCGACGCGGGCTACACGGTCGTGCAGTGGGAGGAGCTCAACCACTTCTTCGGCGGCGTCAGCGCGGTCGGCCTGGCCGGCGCGGGCGGCGACCCCCGCCGAGGCGGCACCGGCCAACTGCTCTAAAGACCATGCGACTGGCGAACGGGCGGATCCAAGGGCGACTTGACGGGCGGTGACCGAACTCTGATAGGCAAATGCTACAAAGGCTCGGAAATCCGATTCGGCCAACCCTGTTTCGGGTCGCAGCCTTAAGGCCGATCGGGGGATCGCGAGATTTTCCGCCACGAAGCCGCTCACGCCATTAGCATCGCCCGCGCAAGGGCGTCGAGGCACCTTCCGCCTTGGGCCTACGCGGAAAACTCCTTGATCTTCTCCGCCAAATCTGGCACTGGGTCGAAAACGAATCGCTTGCCAGATCGATTACGGATCAACAACCCATATGTGGTCAGATCCAGCAAGTCGCTTCGCGCTGTTTCAGTGCTGATCCGATGCGATGTCTTGTGAGATTGGACAGAGTAGCGCGACGCTGGAGCCTTCAGGGCATGCTGAAGCAGAGCGATTTGCCTTGAATTGAAGAAGTCGCCGAACTGCCGGAGCGTCGCCCGGACCTCTCTCACCTCGGCCATCTTATGAGCCAGGTATGCATGTAGGTCGTCGATGGCCTTGTGAACAACGCCCAAATGATGAACGAAAAAGTACGTCAGGTCGTTCTCGTCGGTTTCCGTATGAAGAAATGACTGGGCATATCGGACCTGGGACGGCTTCAAAATACGCGACACGCTCAGAAATTCAGTGAGCCAGTAGTTCTGATTTAGCATCGACCAGTAGAAGAGTGCGCGCGCCGTTCGGCCGTTCCCGTCCTCAAAAGGATGCTCGTAGCCGATCATGAAATGAATAACCAATGCGCGAAGCACGCCCGGAAGATACGCCGTCTCCGTCCTCGCGTTCGCGAAGTCACAAAGTCGTTCCATGCGCTCCGGGAGCTGCTCGGCCGGAGGAGGCGTATGCAGCACCTCTCCTTGGTCATCGAGAACCTGGACTCTGTCCTCGCTAGAAAGCTGAAATCGACCAGCCGCATCGGGGTTGTCCAACGTCTTCTCGGTTACGATCCTGTGTATCTCTCTTATAAGGTCGACGGTGAGCGGTTCGTTTCGCACTTCTCCGATACGTTGCATTGCGCGAAAATTGTTGAGAATCATCTGCTCGCTGCGGTCACGAGGCCGACGACCCGACCTGATCATGTCTCGCGCGACCTTGCGCGAGGTGGAGGCGCCTTCCAGTTGGCTCGATGTGATGGCCTCTTCAATGAGCTGACTGACAAGGTATCGGTCTCGCGTCGCTCTGTCCGTGACCTCTTCATGAAAACGAATTTGACCACTTGCGTGTGTCGCAACGAAATCTGTTTGACGCAATACCTCGTCCGGCAGGGTATATACGAATGGCTTGTCGCGCTCGTCTACCAGCGGGAGTCGCCGATAGACAGATCTCCGTGCGAGCTTGGTGGCTAGCCACCATTCCTCAACAGTGAAGCCCGCGGGCGGCTCTCGGAACCGTAACTCGTCCCAATGCAGGTAGGGCCTACTTGAGATTCCATCCGAGCCGAACAAGTTGAAGACTTCGCTGATCTTGTGGACGTCCCGCGTCTTCAGGACCTCCCTGAGGAGAAATTCGTCGTCAGGAGGGGGCATCGGCGGCTTCATCAACTGTCCCCTAGATCATCGAGTCTTGCTGCTAGTCTAGCAGAAACTAGCAGCAAACTCGGACCGCACTCACATTTCGCCTGTTCGACGGCGCTGGCCGGCGAAGGTTTGAAGCCCCGCTCGGGCCACTTTGCTGCTAGCTGCTGCCAAACTGGCAGTCCGAGGTTCTCGCACTGTTGCGGAGACTCTCAGGGCGCCCCAAGCATGGACAGCAGTTGCTGCTAGTTCCAAGACCCCTAGTACTGCCAGCTTGTCCATAGCTGCAAGGCTTCTTGCTGGTCGACGGCGCTGGCCGGCGAAGGTTGAAGCCCCGCTCCAGCCACTTTGCTGCTAGCTGCTACCAAACTGGTAATACAGGGTTCGTGCACTGTTGCGAGGTTCGTCCATGTCTGTGGGCCAATGGCCTCGATGCTGCGACAATCGCCTGACCCGGCGAGCGTTTGCAGCTTTCGGAACTCGGCATTGCGCTGGGCCTCTGTGGCTGTTCGTTGAGAGAGAACGTCATGGACGGACATCCCAACTAGTGTTCGGAACCGTCACCACTAGCAACGGTGGCTCTCACCTGAACGCGCGGATGGCGGCCAGGGTCGTGTGCACGTTGAACGCGTCGCCGTCGTCGCTGGCCCAGCCGCCGTCGCTGCGCTGCGTCTCGGCCAGCCGGCGGCGGGCGGCGGCGAGCAGGGTGTCGTCGGTCGACAGGCCGACCCGGCGCAGCGCCGAGGCCATCGCGGTGACGTCGGACGGGGTCATGTCGCGGACCCGCTCGGTGAGCACGACCTGGATCCGCGCCGACTCGTAGTACATCTCCTGGCGGTAGAGCACCGCGGCGCCGAGCCAGCCGGTGGCCAGGAACGACGGCCAGGTGCCGTCCGCGTGCACCGCGGCGGCGAAGGCGTGCGCGGCGCCCTGCACCACGCCCGCGTACACACCGCCGACCCGGTGGTCGAACGGGCCCGCGGCGCGGGCGTCGTGGCCGGCCACGGTGAGCCAGAAGCCGGCGTTGGCGGTCAGGTAGAGGGTCGCCTCCGGGTCGCCGGGTGTCGCCCACGGCGGCGCCCAGCCGGACAGCGACTGGTCCTCTTCCCAGGTGCCGTCGGGGCGCTGCCGGGTGGCCAGCCAGTCGAGGGCGCGGCGGGCCGCCGGGCGGCCGAGCGCGCCGAGGTCGTCGAGCTCGGCCAGGCGAAAGCAGGTGGCGTCGACCGACGCCATCTCGCCGCCCCAGATGGCCGGCCAGCCGCCGTCGTGCGCCTGGCCGACCTCGGCGTCCTCGAGGATCGCCTGCTGCGGTGGCGCGCCGACCCGCAGCCAGGACAGGCGGGCGCGGTCGACCGCGTCGCCATGGGCGACCACGAATCCGATCGCCGCGTCCAGATCAACCACGGGCGAAACGGTACCGGCGGAAATGCGAGTCCGCTTCAAGCGGTTGGCCAGGGACAACTGCCCGACGGCCTGGTTTAGGAACGAGAAACGGCACATCCCGGGCGCCGATGAGGTGCGACCGGGATGTGCCGTGGGTGGTCTTAGTAAGCCGGGAGGCTCGGGTCGATCTGCTTGATCCAGGAGAGCACGCCGCCCTGGAGGTGCACGGCGTCCTTGAAGCCCGCCGCCTTGACGGCCGCGAGGGCCTCCGCCGAGCGGACGCCCGACTTGCAGTGCAGCACGATCTGGCGGTCCTGCGGCAGGCTCGCCAGCGCCTCGCCGTTGAGGATGTCGCCCTTGGGGATCAGCGTCGAGCCGGGGATCCGGACGATCTCGTATTCGGCGGGCTCGCGGACGTCGACGAGGAAGAAGTCCTTGCCGGCGTCCTGCCACTCCTTGAGCTCCCGCGCGGTGATCGTCGCGTCGACGGTCGCCTCCTGCGCCTCGACCGAGACCGCGCCGCAGAAGTCCTCGTAGTCCTCCATGAGGTCGGTCAGCGTCGCGTTCGGACCGCACAGCACGCAGTCGGGGTCCTTACGAACCTTGATCTTGCGGTACGACATCTCGAGCGCGTCGTAGACCGTCAGCCCGCCGACCAGCGGCTCGCCGATGCCGGTGAGCAGCTTGATCGCCTCGGTCACCTGGATGGAGCCGATCGACGCGCAGAGCACGCCGAGCACGCCACCCTCGGCGCAGGACGGGACCATGCCGGGCGGCGGGGGCTCCGGGTAGAGGCAGCGGTAGCAGGGGCCGTGCTCGGCCCAGAACACCGACGCCTGGCCGTCGAAGCGGTAGATCGAGCCCCACACGTACGGCTTGCCGAGCAGCACCGCCGCGTCGTTGACCATGTAGCGGGTGGCGAAGTTGTCGGTGCCGTCGACGATCAGGTCGTACTGGGAGAAGATCTCCTTGACGTTGTCGCGGTCCAGCGCCGTGTTGTGGATGACCACGTTGACCAGCGGGTTGATCTCGCGGACGGTGCGCGCGGCGGACTCGGCCTTGGGCTGGCCGATGTCGGACTGGCCGTGGATGATCTGGCGCTGCAGGTTGCTCTCGTCGACGGTGTCGAACTCGACGATGCCGAGCGTGCCCACCCCCGCCGCGGCGAGGTACATCAGGGCGGGCGAGCCGAGCCCACCCGCGCCGACACACAGCACCCGGGCGTTCTTGAGCCGCTTCTGCCCGGTCACCCCGACGTCCGGGATGATCAGGTGGCGCGAGTAGCGGCGGATCTCGTCGACGGTGAGCTCGGCGGCGGGCTCGACGAGCGGGGGCAATGACACGGTGAGTCTCCCCGGGGAATCTGGTCGGATCGATGTGGCTGTGCCGGGCAATTGTTGCTCGCGACACGCCGCGCTGCCATGACCCGCGCCACCGGCCACCTAGGGAATATCCGGCCCGGTGTGTCGCCGGCCGTCCAGATAAGGCCAGCCGTACGGCAGGCAGCCCTGCATGCCGAGGGTCTGCTGCTGCATCACCGGTGCGGGCGCTCCCGGCGAGGGGCAGGCCTGGTGGCCGTTGCCTAGCTCGTGCCCGACCTCGTGGTTGAGCGCGTAGGCCTGGTACTCGGCCAGCGGTGCCTCGAAATCCGGCACCGCGCCGACCCAGCGGTCGGCGTTGATGATCACCTGGCCACCGAGCGAGCAGGACGTGTAGCCGTCGGTGTCCAGGCCGCCCTCGGCGCACATCCGCTCCGAGGTGGCGGCGCTGGCCAGGTAGATGGTGAAGTCGGCCGGGTCGGCGGCGCCGACGCGGCGCAGCTTGAGCTCGCCGTCGGCGATCCAGCTCCGCGGGTCGCCGAGGACCCGGTCGACGGCCGCGGTGAAGTCCGCCAGCTTCAGGCCGATGCCCTTCTCGACGGCTACGTGGAAGCGGCGCAGTTCGGCGCCCCGGCCGAGGTAACGACCGGCGTCCTGGGCGGTGCTGAAGACACCCTGTCCTTCGCGCGGCGGGCGCGGCGCCGGGGTCGCGCTCGGGAAAGGCGACGGCGTCAGCGCGTCGAAGGACGGGACCGACGTGGGTGCGGGTGCGCTCGGGCCGGCGGCGGGTTGGTTCCCGGTTTGGTTCGCTGGCGGGTGCCGGGCCTGGTCGACGGCCATCAGCAGGGCCGCGAGAGCGATCAGCGCGAGTCCGATCGCGAGGTGCAGGCGCGTACGGTCGCGCGGCTGTTCGTCGGTCGTCGGTTCCTGCGGGTCCTGGTCCTGGAGCGGGGTGCCTGGAGTCGGCGTCGCCATGAGCAGAGACGATGCCAGGTCGTTTCGGACATTTCCCGCTTATCGGCTTAAAGCGGTGGTCCGGTGTTGAGTTTGCCGTTCACGTACGGAAAGGGATTCGCCTTGCAGCCGTTGAGGAACAGGGTCTGCTGCATCATCACCGGCGCCGGCTTGCCGCTGCCGGGGCAGCGCACGTGGCTGTTGCCGAGCTCGTGCCCCGTCTCGTGGTTGACCACGTAGGTGCGGTAGGTATCGAGCGGGATCTTCGCCTTGACGAAGTGGTCGACGGACATGTGCCAGCGGTTGAGGTTGATGATCACCTTGCCGACCGTCCGGCACGACGTGTAGGGCTCGCCGTCGACGTTGGTGTTGGTGCCGCCCCGGGCGCACATGTCGTGCGAGGTGTCCGCGGTGGCCAGGTAGACGGTGAAGCTGTAGGGCTCACCCTCCGCCACCCGCTGCAACCGCACCTCCCCCCCGGCGATCCAGCTCCGCGGGTCGCTCAGCGACTTGTCGACGAAGTCGCCGAACCTCTCGACGTCCTCCTTTGACCCGTCCTCGACCGCGATCCGGTAGCGGCGCAGCGTGCCGGACTTCCCGGCGACCTTCCCGGTGGTCTGCCCGTAGCTGAACGTGTTCTCGCCACGCTCGGGCGGCGTCCCGGCCAGCCGGTAGACCGGCGGCGCGGGCGGCTTGGTCGTCGGCTGGGCGGTCGGCGAGGTCGTCGGGGACCCGGTGACCGGCGCGGCCGCCACCGAACTGGCCGGGTGCCCCTCACCGGCCCGCAGCGGCAGACCGAAGAGCATCAGCCCGAGACCGACCACGAGCGACAGACCGGCGACGGTGAGTATGCGACCCGAACCGCCTTTGCGGCGCGACCGTCCGCGGGACCTCCTGGCACGGTCGCGAGGTGGGGTCTGCCTCGCGTTGATCATGCTGCGCCCACCCTGCCACACCAGGGTGCCTTCGTGCGACCCGAGTCAGGAGCGTGCGAATTCGTCCAACAGCGCGGTCACGCCGCGCGCCACGATCCGTGGCACCTCCATCTGCGCCACGTGACCGACGCCGTCGAGGATCAGCAGGCGACTGTCCGGGATGGCCTTGGCCACGGCGGGCGCGACCCGGATGTCGACGAGCCGGTCCTGCCGGCCGCCGACGACCAACGTGGGCGCGGTGATCTGACCGGCGATCTTCCACATCGAGTTGGCGCCGGGCAGGTAGGCGCGCAGGAAGCTGCTGACCAGGCCACGCAGCGTTCGCACGTACGCGTCGGCGTAGTGCTTGCGCTCGTAGCGGATCCGGACCTCCTCGATCGCCTCGCGCTTGCGCTGCTCGCTGACCCGGCTGACGTCGTTGAAGCACGCCGCGATGACCTGCTCGGCCATCTCCTCGGGTGCGTAGCGGGCCATCATCCAGGCGGCGACGCGGTCGGCGCGGGGCAGCGCGAGCAGGGGGACCACCGGGCCCTGCAGCGAGCGGCGCGGGTCGAGGAACGGCATCGCCGGCGAGATCAGCGTGAGCGTGCGGACGAGGTCGGGGCGCAGGCCGGCGACCCGGACGACCACGGCGCCGCCGAGCGAGTTGCCGAACAGGTGCACGGAGCCGCGGTCGGTGACCTCGATGTAGCGGATGATGCGGTCGGCCATCGCCTTGATCGTGTAGCGCTTGGCCGGGTCACTGCGGCCGAAGCCCGGCAGGTCGACCGCCTGGCCGTCGAGCCGGTCGGAGAGCAGGCCGGCGAGGTCGGTCCAGTTCTGCGAGGAGCCGCCGAGGCCGTGCACGTAGAGCGCCGGCTCGGCGTCGGGCCGGGTGGCTGGTGTGTCGCGCACGAAGGTCTGCTCGCCGTCGATGACGGCCATCCGGCCCGGCCACGGAGGCGGCATCCGATCGGGGCCGAGGGCCTCGTCGGCGCCGAGCAGCGCGCGTTTCATGAATTTATTGTGCCTGTCACCCGCCGTTTGTCAGTCGGACAGCAGCGCTTCCAGACGGCGATTTACGGCTGCGAGTGTGGCACGGACGACGGCTTGTCGCGGATCGCCTGAAACCAGGGCAGAACCGGCGAGCTGCTCGACCCACCCCTCGCAAACGAGCAGGACGACCGCGACGGCGACCTCGCAGTTGCCGAAGGGTACGACCGCCGCGTGCTCGACGAAGCACCGGCCGCGGTCGTCGGCCCGGCTGGCGGTGCGCAGCAGTTCGTCGATGGCCGAGGCGGCGGAGACCGCGCAGAGCCGCAGCACGTAGCCGTCGACGGCCGGGCCCGTGGCCAGGCCGTTGGCGACCCGCTTGCCGGCGGCGAGCCGGGTCTCCACCGTGGCGTCCAGCCCGAACGTGCTGACCTGCACGTGGTCGATCACCACGCGGGGGCCGGGGTTGGCCCCGGGGTCCAGCGGCCGCGACGGCGCGGACTCCGTGGTGCGTAGCTGCTGGCCACCCGAGTACGCGGTGACCGGGTGCCCGCCGACGCTGCCGATGATGCCGGCGGCACTGCCCGGCTCCGGGAACGAGCCCGGCGGCGGCTGGTCGGTAGCCGCCCGGCGGGTGCCGCTGTAGAGGTGGCCGTCGGACCCGGGCCGAGGTGCTCCGGTGTCGGCCGGCTCCGGCGCGCCGGACACCGGGGCGGCGGCGGGTGTCGCCCGAGCGGCCAGATCGCGGGTGTCCACGCCGGACGGCGATCCGACCTGGGCGCGGCCGCGGTGCGAGGCGGCGGGGCGGGCGGCCGGCTCCGCCGGCGGTTCGAAGCCCGGCGGCTGCGCCGGGGGCGGAACGGCGCCCGGTTTGCCCGATGTGGGGGCCGCGGTCGGCGGCGCGGCCGGCCGCTGAGCCGGGCTCACCGGCGCGGCCGCCGGCTGGGCAACGCTCGGCGGCTGCGCAAGGCTCGGCGGCTGCGCAAGGCTCGGTGGCGGCGCGAGGCTCGGTGGTGCGGGCGGCGGAGGTGCGGCCGGCCTCGCCGTGGCCTTCTCGGTCGGGCGCGGTGCCGGCTCGGCCGGCGGTGGCGGCGGGTAGCCGCCGCTGCGGCCGAAACCGGTCGACGGGGTGTCGCCGCCGAGCGGCGGGGCCGGCGGCTCCGCGGGCGGCAGGAGGCCGCCGGACGGGCTCGGCGGTGCGGCGGCCAGGCCCATCCGCTCCTGGAGCAAGCGAGCCACGTGCCGGCTCACCTCGGCCGGGTCGGCGCCGTCGGCGAGGTCGAGGCGGAGGCTGTGCGCGCCCGACTCGGTCGTCCGCAGCGTCGCGTCCTTGACGCCCGACACGCCCCGCACGGCGGCGATGATCGCCCCGACGTCGAAGCCGTCCGGCCGCTCCTGCTCCTCCGTCGCCAGGTCGGCGCGGCGCAGATGGGTGGCGATCCGGGCGAGCTGGGGCGGGTCGGCCGGGGTGTCGGAGGGTGGTTCCGGCGCGGTCGGCACGTCCGGCTCCGCCGGCACCCGCTGCGGCAGGCTGGCCAACTCGTCGAGCATGTCGTCGACCACGGAACGCTGATCGGCCGGCGGCTCACGCCGGACCGTCGGGATGGGCGTCGGGTCGGCACCGCCGACCGGTCCGCCTGAGGTGGGCAGGGCGGCGGGCGGCTCAGGGCGAGGCTGGCGGGGTGCGGGCGGCTCGCTGATCTGGTCGCCGTTGCGGCTGGCCAGCCGCAGCGGAGGTCGGGGCGCTGCGGTGGCGGCGGGCACGTCCGCGGCCGGCGGCGCGGAGCGGCGGCCGGACAGGTCGGTCGGGCGGTCAGCACCGTCGGGCCGGCGGTCGGCTCCGCCCGGGAAGGCGCCGGACAGCGGCGGCCCCTCGGGCGCGGACGGGTCTCCGCCGCCCGGGAAGGCGCGGGTCAACCTGTTCGGCGTGACCGGCGGGTTGGCCGGCTCGCTGCTCGGGAAGCTGCGGGTGAGCCCGGCCGAGCGCCGGTCGACGACCGGGAAGTTGCCCGACGGCGTGAGGTGCGTGCTGCCGCCGCGCTCCGGCTGGCCGACCGGGAAACCGTCGGCGGGGTCGCCGGCCGGCTCGGCCGGCGCGGGCACGGTGGGGTGGCTGCCGGTGATGAAGCGGGCCTCGTCGCCGGACGGACCGGCACCGCCACGGATGTAACCGGGCAGCGTGTTGCGAACGGACGGGTGACTCGCCGTCGGGTAGTCGCGCCGGCTCGGCAGACCGCTGTCGCCGTGATCGGCCCCGCCCTGCTGAGCCGGCGGCGGCGGTGGCCCGGGTGCGACGGGCTGCGGCTCGGCGGGCTGCTCCGGCTGCGTCGGTCGCGGCGCGGGCACCTGGAGCCGGCCGGACGCCGCGGGCGGGTGTGGCTCCGCCAGTGGCGGGGCCGGCGACCAGGGCCACTCCGGAGCCCAGTCGGGCTGTCGGCCCGGCGGCCCGCCGGCGGGATAGCCGCGGCCGGCCGGATAGGGATCGGCCTCGGTCGGCGTGCCGGGCGGCACGCTGTCGGTGGGCGCACCGGCCGCGACCGCGCCGATCGGCGGGAAGCCGCTCGCGGGGTCGGGCGACGGAGGCTGCTCCACGCTCGGGTGGGCCGGCGGATCGTCCTGGCGCGGGCGGAACCGCACCGGGGGCGGCGGTGCCGGCTCCGCGAACCGCGGCGGAGCGGGCGGATAGGCCGCCGTGAACGGCGCGGGTGGCACGTTGGCGCCCGCGTCCGGTGCTGGTGGGGCCGGTGGTGCGGCGTCCGGCGCGCCCGCCTCGGGTTGGGTCGGTGCCCACCCGGGTGCCCACGGCGACGGCGGCTCGGGCAGCGGCTCGTCGGCCGCCGGCGGCGGAGCCCAGCCGCGCCAGTCGGGGTCGCCACCGGGCTGGGTCGGGATCGGTGCGTGGTCGGCGTCTTCCAGATCACCCTCGTAGGGGTAGGGCGGCGCGCTGGCGGAGTGCACGTCGGCGGACCCGTTGACGTGCTGGCGAGGCTGCCGCGACGCGGGGACGATCGGGGTCAGGAGGTTGGCGTAGCGCGTGCGGTGCCACGCCGAGCTCGTGCCGGGGTCGCGGTCACGGTCGGCCCAGGCGTCGCCGTCGCGGGAAGCCGGCGGGTTGCCGCCGCTGCCCGGTGCGTCGCCGGGTTGACCTGAATCATCCACCGTGCACTCCTCGGTCGCCCTCGCTGAGGCTACCGTGTGGGCACGGTCGCGATAAGTTGCAATCGCGGTCCAATTCGGCGACCGATGCGATAGGCACCGATCGGATGCGTTCTGGTCCGTCGATGTGACGCGGGATTTCGGAGGTAACCATGGTGGCGGCTTCGGGCGATGCCCAGCCGGACGGACGGCCGACCCGGCTGCCCCGGTCTGCGCGCCGCAAGCAGCTGCTCGCGGCGGCCCAGGAGGTGTTCGTCGCGCAGGGCTACCACGCGGCGGCGATGGACGACATCGCCGAGCGGGCAGGTGTCTCCAAGCCCGTGCTCTACCAGCACTTCCCCGGCAAGCTCGAGCTCTACCTGGCGCTGCTCGACAAGCACTGCGACGCGATCGTCGCCAAGGTGCAGGCGGCGATGGAGGGGACGAGCGACAACAAGGCGCGGGTACGCGGCGCGGTCGCGGCGTACTTCGACTTCGTCGACCACGAGAGCGAGGCGTTCCGGCTGGTATTCGAGTCGGACCTGCGCAACGAGCCGGCCGTCCGGGAGCGCGTCGAGCGGGTCGAGCGGGGCTGCATCGCGGCGATCACCGACACGATCATCTCGGACACGGGCGTGAGCAAGTCCCGGGCGGAGCTGCTGGCCTCGGGCCTGGTCGGCGCCGCCGAGACCGCGGCGCAGTTCTGGCTGGCCGGCGGCCGCCAGGTGCCGAAGCAGGAGGCCGAGGCGCTGCTCGCCGGGCTCTCCTGGCGGGGCATCGCGAGCTTCCCGCTCCAGGGCGAGCCCCAGGAGGGTGCCTGGGCGGAAGGCGAACCCGCCTGACACGTACGGCGTCTTCGTCGTTCGCCCCACGAATCGGATAGCCTTCCCACCGGCGCCGGTAACGACTGTGCGCCACGACGAGGAGGGCTTCGTGGAGGTCAAGATCGGCGTGCAGTACGCGCCGCGCGAGCTGGTCATCGAGAGCTCGCAGTCGCCGGCCGAGGTGGAGAAGCTCGTCACCGAGGCGATCGCGAGCGAGGGCACGCTGTCACTGGTCGACGAGAAGGGCCGCCGGGTCATCATCCCGGTGAGCAAGCTGGCCTACGTCGAGATCGCCGAAGCGACTCGCGGCACCGTCGGCTTCACCGCCCGCTAGTTGTTGAGCCCCAGCGCCGACATCCGGGCGCTGTGGGCGATGGTCATACGACGGAACAGTGCCTGCACGGCGGCCTGGTCGCCGCCGCTCGTGACGATCAGGGTGGTCAGTGCCGCGCGTTGGCCGGCCACCCGGGTCGCCTGGCTGAGCACCTCGCCGACCAGACGGCGGGCCCACATCGACAGGCGGTTGCGGGTCTTCGGGTCCGCCTCGATCGCCGCGCGGATCTCGGTGACGGCGAACTCGTCGTAACGCTTGTCGTGGATGACGTCCAGGACGAGTTGGCGGTCCGGTTCGTCGATGAGCTTGGCCATCTCGTGGAAGAAGTCGTCGGCGACGCCGTCGCCGACGTAGGCCTTGGTCAGCGCCTCCAGCCAGTCCTTGGGCTCGGTGGAGTCGTGGTAGGCCTGCAGCACGCCGACGTAGGGCGTCATCGCCGCCTCCGGGTCGGCGCCCAACTCGGTCAGCCGGGTGGCCAGGCGGCCGTAGTTGGCGATCTCCACGGCGGCCATCTCGCTCAGCGCCGCCCGCCGGCGAAGATCGGGGGCGAGTCGGGCATCGGCCGCCATCCGCTCGAAAGCGGACAGCTCGCCATAGGCCACCATCCCGAGCAGGTCGACCAGGGCGGTGTCGGTGGTGGCCGGGGCGAGCTCAGACGTCACGCCCGCAGGTTACTCCTCGGTCACCTTGGCGAGAGCTGCGCCACACGCCCGCCCCAGGTGGCGCATCCGCCTCACGTTAGGCACCCCCGCCAGGTCAATCCGGTAACATGGTCACGTTAGCCGTGGGCGAAGCGCTGGTCCCGCTCGGCGGGGCATAGACAAACCGGACCCACGGCACGCGTGTGCGGCCCGCGACTCGCGTCGCGTGTGGCCCGCGCGATACCCAATATCGCGCCCTACGAGACGACGGGGCGCACCACGAGAGGGCACCCCGACAACCACATGAGTGAACTGATGGAACCCACGGGCGACGCGCTCGTCCCGAACGCGCCGACCCGATCCGACTCCCCCACCTTCGCCGAGCTTGGCGCCCGTCCCGAAACCGTCGAGGCACTGGCCGCCGCCGGCATCACCCACGCGTTCGCGATCCAGGAGTACGCGCTCCCGATCGCGCTCCGCGGCACCGACCTGATCGGCCAGGCGCCCACCGGCACCGGCAAGACGCTCGGCTTCGGCGTGCCTCTGCTCGAGCGGGTCTTCGCACCTGGCGAGGGCTCCGACGGCGTCCCGCAGGCCCTGGTCGTCGTGCCCACCCGTGAGCTCGGCCTCCAGGTGGCCAAGGACCTCGCCGCCGCCGGGCGTACCCGCGGCGTCCGGGTCCTGCCGATCTACGGCGGCGTCGCCTACGAGCCGCAGATCGAGACGCTGAAGAGCGGCGTCGAGATCCTGGTCGGCACGCCGGGCCGCCTGCTCGACCTGGCCAAGCAGAAGCAGCTCCGGCTCGACCGGGTGCACGCGCTGGTGCTCGACGAAGCCGACCGCATGCTCGACCTGGGCTTCCTCGACGACGTCGAGAAGATCCTGGCGATGCTCCCCGAGGACCGGCAGACGATGCTGTTCTCGGCGACCATGCCGGATCCGATCGTCGCCCTGGCGCGGCGGTTCCTGCGCCACCCGGTCACGATCCACGCCGGGCACACCGCCGAGACCGGCCCGTCGCCGCAGACCCAGCAGCTGGTCTACCGCACCCACTCGCTCAACAAGGTCGAGGTCGTCGCCCGCATCCTGCAGGCGAACGGCCGCGGCCTGACGATGATCTTCACCCGCACGAAGCGGGCCGCCGACCGGCTCGCCGAGGACCTCGACTTCCGCGGCTTCGCGGTGGCGGCGGTGCACGGCGACCTCGGCCAGGGCGCCCGCGAGCGGGCCCTGCGGGCGTTCCGGTCGGGCAAGATCGACATCCTGGTGGCCACCGACGTCGCGGCCCGCGGCCTCGACGTCTCGGGCGTCACCCACGTGATCAACTACGACTGCCCGGAAGACCAGGACACCTACACGCACCGCATCGGCCGCACGGGCCGGGCCGGCGCCACCGGCGTCGCGGTGACGTTCGTCGACTGGGACGACATGCCGCGCTGGCGGATCATCGACAAGACCCTCGGCCTGGACATGCCGGAGCCGCCGGAGACCTACCACACCTCGGCCTGGCTCTACGAGGACCTGGACATCCCGACCGACGTGACCGGCACGCTGCCGACCGGCGAGCGCACCCGCGCGGGCCTGTCGGCGGAGCGCGAAGAGGACCTGGGCGGCGGCCGCCGCCGGGGTCCGGCGGCCCGCGCCGAGCGCCCGGCCCGCAGCCGGTCACGCCGCCGCGGCAGCGCACGCTCCAGCACCGACACCCCGGAGGCGGTCGAGGTCCCGGACGCGGACACGGACACCGAGGCCACCCGGCGCCCCCGCCGGCGCCGCCGCGCCGGAGAGGTGGTCTCGGGCGACGCCGCCGCCGAGGCGACGGCGACCGAGTCAGCCGTGGTCGCGGTAGCCGACCCGGACGGCGACGCACCGGCCAAGCCGCGCAGCCGCCGCCGGCGCCGCTCCCGCGGCAGCGGCGGTGCCGCCGCGGCACCCACCGAGGCCTGACGATCTGATCAACCAAACAGCGAGGCAGGGCGAACGCCCCGCCTCGCTGTTTGCGTGGGTGAGGGTCATGTGGTCGCCGACGCTTTGCTCTGCTTCCCTTTACGCACCACCTCGTCTCCGGGGGTGGTGCGTATCTGGAAGCAGAGCAAAGCACGCGCAACCGCGGCGCCAAGCTGGTTGGTTGCGGCAACGCAAAAGACCGCGCCCGCGGCGGTGGGTTAGGCGGCGGTGGCGGTGGCCAGGTCTTCGAAGACCGCGCGGTTGTGTGCGAAGGCGCGTTTCACCTCGTCGATGAAGCGGTCCTGCTCGGCCGCCGACCACGGTGCCTCGTCGAGCAGTTCGCGGTAGCGGCGCTTGACCGCGCCGGCCGCCACGCCCGGGAACTCGTAGAAGCTCGTGCCTTCCGCGTCGACCCCGTATTCGCGGCGGAGGGCGCGTTTCACCATCTGGCCGCCGGACAGGTCGCCCAGGTAGCGCGTGTAGTGGTGGGCCACGAACGCCGGCGGGTCGGTGAACGCGACCGCGCGCAGGCGGGTCAGGTAGTCGCGGGTCGCGGGCAGCGGCGTGATCTCCGAGCGCCAGCGCGGGCCGCGCAGGTGGTGGAGGTCCGCGCCGAGCGCGGGCAGACGGTCGAGCCCGAAGTCGACGAAACCGCCGGCCACCGGGTCGGTGCGCATCGCCGACGCCGCCTGTTCCAGCGTCTCGTAGATGAAGTAGTGCTGGGTGGCCAGGCGCGCGTACGCCGTCAGGTCCAAGCGACCCGACATCAGGTCCGCGACGAACGACGTGGTTTCGGCCGCCTCGTGGTCGGCGCGGGTCATGCTGCGAACCCGGGCCGCGAGGCCCTGCTCGGTGTCGGTCGCATTGACCATGAATGTCCTCCCGCACCCGGCCGTGGGTTTCCCGTAGCTTAGGTGAGCCTAAGTTGACGGTCCAGTGGTGTCGCGTGGACGGTGGGTAGGTGTTGCGTCCCCCAACCTTCGCCGACCGGTTGACCGCTCCCCTGCCCGGTCCCCGTGACATCGCCCGCATGGTGCGCGAAAAGCGCCCCGGCCCGGCCGAGCGGGCCCAGGCCGCCGCCGTCATCGCCGGGCCACCGCACGCGACGATGCCGCCGGTCGACCCGGCGACCACGGCCGTGACCTGGGTCGGGCACGCCACCTTCGTGCTGCGGACCGGCGGCCTCACGATTCTCACCGACCCCGTCTGGTCACGCCGGATCCCGCCGCTGATAACCCGGTTCACCCCGCCCGGCGTGGCCTGGTCTGGCCTGCCCAGGATCGACGCGGTGGTGATCTCACACAACCACTACGACCATCTGGACGCGGCGACCGTCCGCCGGCTGCCGCGGGCGACGCCGATGCTCGTACCCGCGCGATTGGCCTCCTGGTTCCGGCGCCGCGGTTTCACGGACGTGACCGACCTCGACTGGTGGCAGTCCCGGCGGATCGGCCCGGTGACCTTCACGTTCGTGCCGGCGCACCATTGGAGCCGGCGCGGCCTGGTGGACATCAACCAGACCCTCTGGGGTGGCTGGGTGCTGGCCACCGACGGCGGTCCGCGGATCTATTTCGCCGGCGACACCGGCTACGGCACCCGGTTCGCCGAGATCGCCGACCGCCAGTCGGGCCTCGACCTGGCCCTGCTCCCGATCGGCGCGTACGAGCCGCGCTGGTTCATGCGCAACCAGCACATGAACCCGGAGGAGGCGGTACGGGCGGCGACCGACCTGGGCGCCGGCCGCGTGGTCCCCATGCACTGGGGCACCTTCCAGCTCAGCACCGAGCCCCCGCTGGAGCCGCCGGAGCGGCTGAGCGCCGCCTGGCTGGCCGACGGACGTGACCCGGGCGACCTGTGGCGGCTGTCGGTCGGCGAGACGCGGACAATGTAGGTATGCCCGAAGACCTGTCCACCGCCCTCGCCAAGGTGCGCGACCTGCTGCTCGACCCGGGCCTGACCAGGGCGGTCGCGGCCGGCCGGCGGCGCGGCACAGCACCGTCGGTCGTCCGGGCCGAGCTGCGCCCCGTCGCCCTCAAGGCCGGCCGCCGGCTGCAGATCGTCACCAACGACGGCGCCCGCCCGCACACCCGCAACGTGGCGCCCGGCCCGGAGGCGGACGCCGCGGTCGACGCGCTGCTCGCGGAGCCGTTCGGCAACTGGCACGTGGAGAGCGCCGGCACGACCGTGCAGGTGCGGGTGACCAAGAAGGGCGACGCCCAGGTGCACCGCCAGGGCGGCGCACCGGCCGCGGCCGGCCCGGCCGAGGGGCACGACCGGGTCCGGGCGCACCTGCTCGACCCCGGCGACCCGCTGTGGGAGGTGATCGGCGGCAGCGCCGCCAAGCGCCGCCAGGTCGACGCGTTCCTGCGCGCGCTCGCGGCGACGCTGCCCGCGGACGCCGCCGCGTTGCCGAAACCGTTGCGGGTGGTCGACCTGGGTTGCGGCAACGCGTATCTGACCTTCGCCGCCTATCGCTACCTGACCGCCGCGCGCGGGCTCGACGTCGAGATGGTCGGTGTCGACGTGCGCGCGGACCAGCGTGACCGGAACACGGGCCTCGCGCGGCTGTTGGGCTACGGCGACCGGCTGCGGTTCGTCGCCGGCACGATCCTGGACGCCGTCGTGGAGCCGGCCCCGGATCTGGTGCTGGCCCTGCACGCCTGCGACACCGCGACCGACGAGGCGCTGCATCGCGCGGTCGGCTGGGGTGCGGAGTGGATTCTGGCGGCGCCCTGCTGCCACCACGACATCGCCGCCCAGCTCCGCCGGCAGCCCGCTCCGGGGCCGTACCAGCTGATCACCGGGCAGGGGATCCTGCGCGAGCGGTTCGCGGACGTCCTCACCGACTCGCTGCGGGCCGCCCTGCTCCGCTCGCGCGGCTACCGGGTCGACGTGACCGAGTTCATCGACTCGGCTCACACGCCGCGCAACCTGCTGTTGCGGGCCCGCCGCACGGGGCAGCCCGCGCCCACCGCGGAGTACGACGAACTCGTCACGGCCTGGCAGGTGCGCCCCCGGCTCGCCGACCTCTTGGCGGGTTAGCGACGCCGGTCGCCGTCGCCCCGCGCCGGCCACCCGCCCGAGTCGTCGGGCACGACGCTCGGGAAGCGCACCACGTTGTCGGAATCCTCGGCCTGGTGCGCGGCGAACGCCGTGTTCCAGGAGATCTCGACGAGCGTTTTCCGCACCTCGGCGTGCCGGTCGGCGGCATTGGCCTGCAACGCCATCCGAATGCCCAGGCCGACGCCGACCAGCGTGGTGGTAATCGCGCCGGCGGCGGCGAACAGGTGCCAACCGGCGACCTGGCCACCCTGTATGGCGAGGACGAGCAACCAGATCCAGAACGCCAGCGCGAATATCCCCGCCTTCACGACGAAGAACAGGCTTATCGTGCCGGGTCGATAGGGAACTGGGCGGTCTTCTGGTTCGGCCATAGTCGCATCCCGTCGTTCTCCACTCTCGGTGCGAGAGCATAGACGACGAGTAACGGTCCCGTTAAGTCACCGAGACGGGCAGAAAGCTGACGGTGTGGTGTCCCGCCGACCCCCCGCCGGCGGGACACCACACCGGCGCCACGGTCCGCCTGCCGCGGACGGCGCGGGGCGGTGCACCGCGGCCGGTCCCGCGCACGGGTCCGGTTCCGGTCTTCGGTGACTTTAGAGCAGTCCCACGTACGGGACTAATAGGCCGAACGGCCCGTTGCAATCCACGCGGCACGGGTTACCCTTTCCGGTGACGATTCTCGACCGCGGGAGGGCGACCGGCCGATGGCCACAGATGACTCGCCGCAGGCAGCGTTCGCACGCTTCGTCCGGCGGGCCGTCGACGATGCCAAGAACGCCCGCGGTTGGACGGTCAACGACCTGGCTTCCGAGACCGGTGTCGGCCGGTCGACGCTGTTCCGCTGGCTGGCCGGCGACTGGCACGACTATCCCGAGCTGGCAAAGGTGCAAAACTTCTGCGCCGCGCTCGACGTGCCGGTCTCGGCCGCGTTCCGGGCACTCAACATGCCCGGCCGCACGCCTGGCGCGACAACGGCCCGGCCGAGCCGGGTCGACAAGGACCTCCAGGTCATTCTCGACCGGCTCACCGACCCGACCGTTTCGACGGCGGAGAAGCGGCACATCCGCGAAGCACTGCGCCGCCTCGCCACCCGCCCGATCCGGAAGTCGGCCTAGGTCACCGTCAGGGTGAATTCGGCGGTGTGCACCGTGCCGGCCACCTGGAAGTCGAAGAAGCCTCGGTAGTTGCCCGGGCTCGGCGCCGCGACCCAGAACTTGACGGTGCCCGGCACCCGCTGCTCGTCGGGGTGCACGTGCAGGTAGCCGAGGTCGCCCTGGCGGAGCACCACCAGATGCCCGTACGCGCCCAGGTAGGGCTCGAGGTCGGTGACCGGGTTGCCGTCGCGGAACACCCGGAACTGCAGCGGCTGCGTCGCGCCGACGGTCGGCGTGCCCTCGTAGGTGACGGTGAACCCGGCGGTGCTGGCCTCGCGGGCCGGCGCCGGCAGCGCCACGGGCCGGTAGTCGCCGGCCACCACCAGGTCGGTGCCGAGCGTCGCGGCGATCTGCGCACCGGCGCCGTCGACCAGCGTGAAGTCGGCGAACGCCCGCCACATCCCGACCGCGCCCAGCGTCAGCGGGATGCTCCAGGTGCCGTCGGCCGCCATCGTCGGGTGCAGGTGCTGATAGCCCGAGAGGTCGCGGCGCGCGACGATCAGGTGCAACTGCTTCTCGTGGACGACCGCGAACTGCTTGACCGGCTGCCGGTCGGGCCCCTGCACGGTGAATCGGAAGTCGGCGGTCTTGCCCGCGGTGAACTCGGTCGCGGCGGGCACCAGCGTGTAGCCGCTGCCCGACAGGCTCAGCCCGCCCAACTCGGCCCCGGCCATCGCGGTCATGCCGCTGCTGCCGTGGTCGTGCTGTGCGGTGCCGGGCGCGTGCGCGTGGTTGGCGTTGGGGTCGGCGGTGTTCATCGCCATGCCGCCGCCGGCGCTCGCCGCGTCGGCGGGCTGGGTCCCGTCGGCGGTCAGCTTGCCGATGCCGAAGCCGCCGATCAGCGCGAAGACGAGCCCGGCGACGAAGAGCCCGAGCCGCAGGCCGGACCGGTCGGGCCCGGGATCCGCCGGGGGCGTGGTGGTGGAGTGTGCCTTGGTGCCCGCGGCCTCAGGCATCGGCGGTGGCCAGCTCGTAGCCGGCCTCGTCGACCGCGGCCCGCACGTCGTCGACCGCGAGCGGCCCGTCGCTGGTCACCGCGACCGTGCCGGTCGACAGGTCGATGCGCACGTCGGTGACACCGGGCAGGGCGGTGAGCTCACCGGTCACGGCGCTCACGCAATGGCTGCAGGTCATGCCGGTCACGGTGTAGGTCGCGGTGCTGGACATGTGGTTGCCTCCTCGGTTGTCCCGCACGAATATACCCCCCGGGTGTATCCAGGCCTAGGGCGATATGACCGCATCGTGGCTTCTGCCCCTCACAACTCGTTAACCGACCGTGCCGATCATCACACGAGGCGCGCGTCGCGCGATGACCGCCGCCGCCGCGGTGCTGGCCCTGCTCGGGCCGCTCGCCGCGCCGGCCGCCGCCGACCCGTCCGCCGACGAGGTCCGCAAGCGGCTGAAGACCGCCGCCCACCAGCTCGAGGTGGTCGTCGAGCAGTACAACGACCTGCGGCTGGAGGTCAAGCGCGGGCACCAGGAGGCCGACCGGCTGCGGGCCAGGATCGCCCCGCTGGAGCGGACCGCGCAGGCCCGCAGCTCCGAGGTGGGGACGATCGCGGCGGCCGCGTACCGGACGGGCCGGGCGGCGAACGTGATCGGGCTGCTGCACTCCGGCTCCCCGCAGGCGCTCGGCGACAAGCTGGCCATGCTGGAGGCGCTGGGCACCCAGCGCGGCCGGGCGATCGAGGCGCTGGCCGCGGCCAACCGGGACGTGGCCGCCGCGCAGGAGGGGCTCAACGCGCTCGCCGCGAAGGAGCGGACGCAGGGCGCGAAGCTGCTGGCCAAGAAGCGCCACATCGAGGCCGAGATCGCGCGGCTCGACGCGCTCCGGTTCGACCTCGGCATCTCGGACCTGCCGCCGATCCTCGAGGACCCGCCGGCGCTGCCGCCGGGCGCCGCGAGCGCCGCGGTGCGGTTCGCGTACGCGCAGCTCGGCAAGCCCTACGAGTGGGGCGCCTCGGGGCCGCGGGGTTACGACTGCTCCGGACTCACCGCGGCCGCCTGGCGGGCCGCCGGCGTCAACCTGCCGCACAACGCGCGGGCACAGTACGGCGCGGTCGCGCACATCGGACGCGGCCAGCTCCGCCCCGGCGACCTGGTGTTCTACTACGGCAACATCCAGCACGTCGGGCTCTACGTCGGCGGCGGCCGGATCATCCACGCACCGCAGCACGGTGAGCGCATCCGCTTCGACCGCGCCGACTACCAACCCGTCCACGGGTACGGGCGACCGCGGCGTTGAGCTGGTTAGGAACGGTCCGTTCCAATCGGATTCCGATTGGAACGGACCGTTCCTTACGTTCTAGCCGGCGACGCCCAGCGCGAACGGCAGCACGGCGGGTGCGCCCGCGGTGCGCAGCTCCCGGGCGACGATCGTCATCGTCCAGCCCGAGTCGACCAGGTCGTCCACGAGCAGGACCGGGCCGGTCACCGCCGACAGCGCGGCCGCCAGGTCCGACGGGATCTCGAAGGCGCCGTGCAGGGCGCGGACGCGCTGCGCGCTGTTGCCGCGGGCGCCGCCGCCGGACGGCGGTGCCTGCGGACCCGGCTCCACCAGCCCGAGCAGCGGCAGCCGCCCGATCTCGGCGATCCGGGCGGCCAGCGAACGGACCAACTCGGGTCGGCCCCGGGAGGCGACGCCGACGACGCCGACCGGGCGCTGCGGCCAGGGGTCGTCGCCGCGTGACCAGTCCTTGAGCACCTCGACCACCGCGCCGGTGACGTCGTCGGGCACCGGGCCGTCCGGCGCGTCCGGGCCGAGCAGGCCACGCAGCGCGGCGCCCCAGCCGAGGTCCGACAGGCGCCCGACCGCCCGGCCGGGCGCGGCCTGCTCGTCGGCGCTCAGCTTGCCGCGGACCTCGGGCAGCCCGGTCGGCCATAGCTTCTTCGGCGCGATCGTCACGCCGGCCCGGCCGAGGAACGCGTTGGCCGCCGCCAGTGCCGGCGCCGACACCTCGGCCGCGACGAACGGACCCGCGCAGTTGTCACAGCGTCCGCACGGCGCCGCGCCGGGGTCGTCGAGGCTGCGGCGCAGGTACTCCATCCGGCAGCCGGTCGTCGCGACGTACTCCCGCATGCTGTCCTGCTCGTGCGTCCGGGCGGCGGCGACCCGGCGCAGCCGCGCGGTGTCGTAGACCCACGGCTCGCCGGTGGCCACCCAGCCGCCGCGGACCCGGCGCACCGCGCCGTCGACGTCGAGCACCTTGAGCATCATCTCGAGCCGGGTGCGGCGCAGGTCGACGATCGGCTCCAGCGCCTGGGTCGACAGTGGTCGGCCGGCCGCGTCGAGCGCGTGCAGCACGTCGCGCACCTGCTGCTCGGGCGGGAAGGCCAGCGAGGCGAAGTAGCGCCAGATCGCCGCGTCCTCGCGGCCCGGCAGCAGCAGCACGTCGGCGTTGCGCACGGCCCGCCCGGCCCGGCCGACCTGCTGGTAGTAGGCGATCGGGGACGGCGGCGCGCCCAGATGGACCACGAAGCCGAGGTCGGGCTTGTCGAAGCCCATGCCCAGCGCCGACGTGGCGACCAGTGCCTTGAGCTTGTTGTCGAGCAGGTCCTGCTCGGCCTGCTGCCGGTCGACGTCGTCCGCCTGGCCGGAGTAGGAGGCGACGGCGTAACCGCGCTGGCGGAGGAACGCCGCGGTCTCGGTCGCCGCCGCGACGGTCAGCGTGTAGACGATGCCCGACCCCGGCAGCGCGTCCAGGTGGTCGGCCAGCCACGCAAGCCGCGAAGCCGGCGACTCCAGCGAGAGGACGCCCAGGCGCAGCGAGTCGCGCTCCAGCGGGCCGCGCAGCACGAGCGCGTCGCCCAACTGCTCGGCCACGTCGTCGGTGACCCGCTGGTTTGCGGTCGCGGTGGTCGCCAGCACCGGGGTGCCGGGTGGCAGGTCGGCGAGGAACGTGCGCAGCCGCCGGTAGTCGGGCCGGAAGTCGTGGCCCCAGTCGGAGACGCAGTGTGCCTCGTCGACCACCAGCAGGCCGGTGGTCGAGGCGAGCTTGGGCAGCACGTTGTCGCGGAAGTCGGGGTTGTTGAGCCGCTCGGGGCTGATCAGCAGCACGTCGACCGCGCCGGACGCGATGTCGGCGTGGATCACGTCCCACTCGTCGAGGTTCGCTGAATTGATCGTGTGGGCCCGGATGCCGGCCCGCTCGGCCGCGGCGACCTGGTTGCGCATCAGCGCGAGCAGCGGCGAGACGATCACCGTGGGGCCGGCCACCCCGCTCGACCGCAGCAACGCCGTCGCCACGAAGTAGACCGCCGACTTGCCCCAGCCCGTGCGCTGCACGCAGAGCACCCGGCGCTTCTCCTCGACCAACGCCGAGATGGCCGTCCACTGGTCGTCGCGCAGTCTCGCGTGGTCCCCCGCGAGCCGGCGCAGGATCTCCTCAGCCCGCTCCCTCACCCGGTCAGTTCTACCAGTGGTGCGGGAGCGGGCGCGAAGGTCAGTACGGCGCCCGGCCGCCAGTGAACCAGCGGAGGGCTCCCGCGAAGTCGCGGGCGTGCTCCATCAGCGTGTAGTCCTGCCGCACGGCCGACTCGCGGATCGCCGCGTCCAGGTCGTTGTCGCACTTCATCAGGACGTGGTCGAAGTCTCGCCGGAGCGGTTCGAGCAGGCCGTACCCGAATGCGTGGTGCGCCCGGGCGAACCGCGCCTTGTAGAGCCGGGCCCGTTCGTGCAGCCCGGACGAGTACGACATCGGGTTCTTCGGCCGCTGGCGGATGTAGTCGGGCAGGATGTCCGCGAACGCCTCCCGCACGATCCACTTCTCCTTGCCGTTGCGCATCTTCAGCGACAGCGGCATCCGCATCGCGAGCTCCACGAGGGCCAGGTCGAGGAACGGCACGCGCGCCTCGACGCCCTGACCCATGCTGGTGCGGTCGACCCGCTGCAGCTCCGTACGACACAGGTTGCGGATCTTGTGCAGGAACAGCCGGCGGGCCGCGGCCGGGCCGACCTCGTGATACATCGGGTAGCCGCCGAACAGCTCGTCGGAGCCGTCGCCGGTGAGCACCACCTTGACGCCGGTCTCGTGCACCCGCCGGAACAGCGGCACCGAGACCACCGCGTTGATAATGTCGCCGTACTCGGACAGCTCGCCCATCCGAATCGCTTCCCGGATCTCGCCCATCCGGATGTCCCGCGGCCGCAGCTCCACCACCTCGTGGTGCACCCCGAGGTCGCGGGTCAGCCGCTTGGCGTAGTCGAGGTCCGGGCTGCCCGGCGCGCCGACCGTGAACGCGACGCAGTCCGGGTGCATCTCGCGCACCTGGAGCAGCGTCAGCGAGCTGTCGAGCCCGCCGGAGAGCACCACGCCGACGGTGAGGTCGGTGTCGACGCGGATCCGGATGCTGTCCTGCAGGGCGGCGCGGACCAGCTTCGCCGCCTCGTCCGGGTCCTCGATCGGCACTTGGTCCTCGCCGAGCCGGAGCAGGTCGACGTACGGCGCCAGGCGCGGCCCGGTGACCGGCGTCGCCCAGCCGTGGTGGCCCGGCGGCACCTCGGTGACCCGCGCGCCGACCGGCACCAGCGCCTTGACCTCCGACGCGATGTGGATCCGCCCGCCGCGGCGCGACCAGTAGAGCGGCTTGACGCCGAGCGGGTCACGGGCCAGGAACACGCGGCCCGTGGCCCGCTCGACGATCGCGAACGCGAACTCGCCGCGCAGCTTGCCGACGGCCGCCTCGCCCCACTCCAGGAAGGCTTCGAGCACGACCTCGGTGTCGCTCTCGCTGCGCAGCTCACGCCCCGCCGCGCCGAGCTCGGCACGCAGCTCCCGGTAGTTGAAGACCTCGCCGTTGTAACAGAGCACCCACGCCTCGTCGGGCGAGACCCAGGGCTGCACCGCCCGGTCCCGGTCGACGATCCGCAGCCGCTGGGTGCCGGCGAGCAGTCCTGTCGCCGGCCCCCCACCGATGGTCCGCAGCTCCTCCGGCAGCTCCTCCTGCACGTCGCCACGCGGCGTCAGGGATTCGAGCATCCGCCGGAAGAGAGCGGGATCCGCGTCGTTGCCGACGATGAGCGCGATACCGCACAAAGTGTCGGGTCACCTTCTCCCGGTCTCGAACCGTGTAGCGAACTCCCGCTGCAGCTCCGCGACGGCGACCGGGCTGACGCAGACGTGCCAGGCCTGCCCTTCGTCGATCACGTTGACGTCGCCCGCGGTCTGCCGTTCGAGCAGGACGGTCTCCAGCGCGGCGCGCGCCGAGAACCGCTCGAACCAGGCCATCTCGACGTCGACCGCCCAGCCCACACAGTGCGCGCTCGGCGACATCGCGGCGTACCCGAGGTCGCGCAGGTGCTGCTGGTGCCGGACGCTGCGGGTCATGCTGGTCACCCAGAGCGCCGGCGTGCCGTGCGGCGCCTGCCGCTGGAAGTCGGCCGCGATCTGCCCGAGCAGCGCGATCGTCTCCGGCCGGCTGTAGGTGAACCGCAGGCCGGCCGTCCGTGGCCAGCGGTCCGGCGCGACCCGCCGGGCGACCGCCCGCACCGCCCGCGTCGCGAACGTGCGCGGCTGCCGCCGGTAGCGGAACGGCAGCAGACCTGCCCGCCGCAGCTTCTCGATGTCGACCAGGTCGGGCGAGGTGAGCACGTCGGTGGTCGTGGCGAACGGCGTCGTCTGCCCCCACCACATCGCCTCGACCTGTGCGAGCAGGAAGATCCGCACCTGGGCCGCCAGGTCGGCGGCGGAGCTGCGGGTGCTGGGCTTGTAGTTGCGGACCTCGTTGAGCAGCCATTCCACCGTTCCGGTGAGCCCGCGTGGCGTCACCGAAAGCACAGCCGAGAAGTTAGGCTCGACGAGGCGTTCGATCAGGATGGTCTCGGCCTTGGCGGTGTCACCGGGCGTGACACCTGGTCCACTGTGGCCGGCCAGTTCGATGAGCAGGCTCTCCACCGCTTCGCGGTAAGCGACCAGATCGGGCCCGTTGACCGCCGGCCGCGGCGTGGGCAACCGTTTTCGCTGTTCGTTCTTGACGGCGTTCGCGGGTATTCGAGTCGTCATGTGGGCCCCCCGTCTTTCCCCCGTAACAGGCGGGTATTCCGGATCCGAGCCTAATGACGCTTTCGTCCACAGGAGGGCGAATGATGCTTATGAGACCGTTTCATCCTTTCTGCGCCGGCCGAGCGCGGCGCTGACCAGGGCGACCCTGCCGCGAAGGCTGGCCAGACCGCCCGGGAAGAAGTAGACGGCGAGGATGAAGATGGCGCCCAGGACGAACAAGGGCTGACCCAGTGGGCCGGGCAGGTCGGCGGCCAGGGAGGTCAGGCGGTGGTCCAGGTACATGTAGAGGATGCCGCCCAGGACCGGGCCCCAGCGCGTGCCGGGGCCGCCGAGGACGACCATCACCAGCAGCGACAGGGTCAGCTCCGAGCTCGTCACGTGCGGGTTGGCGCCACCGAGGATCAGCACGTAGACCACGCCGCCGAGGGACGCGAGCCCGCCGGCCAGCGTGAAGGCGACGAGCTTGTACCGGTACGGGTCCAGGCCGAGCACCCCGACCCGGCGCTCGTCGTCGCGCAGGCCGGCGAGCACCCGGCCGGTCGGCGACCCGGCCACGCGGGCGATCACGAAGACCACGAGCGCGACGTACGCCAGCGCGAGCCAGTACAGGTTGACCGTGTTGCCGACGCCGAGCAGGAAGTCGGGCAGGCGCTCGCCGTCGATCGGCAGACCCTCCTCGCCGCCGGTCAGGCCGCCGAAGTCGCGAGCCACCAGGATCGCGCCCACCTGGGCGAACGCCAGCGTCACCATGGCGAAGGCGATGCCGGTCGTACGCAGCGCGATCGCACCGAGCAGCGCGGCCAGGATCGTGGCGCCGACCAGGGTGAACACCGCCGCCTGCCAGAGCGGCAGGTGCGCGCGGGTGACCAGCACGTCGGTGCCGTACATGCCGGCCGCGAAGTAGAGGGCGTGGCCGAACGAGAGCAGACCCGTGCGGCCGAACAGCAGGTCGTAGCTCGCGGCCAGACCGCCGAAGACCAGGCAGGTCGCGAACAGTTGGAGGTTGCCGTACGTGTTGAACGGGCCGTCGAGGATGCCGGGCAGTGGGAGCTGGAGGTAGGGCAGCAAGGCGGCCACGACCAGCGCGACCAGCGGTCCGAGGACGAGCAGCCGGCGCCAGCCCGGGCGGCGGGGTGTCTTGCCGAGCTCCGGCGGGGTCGCCGCGGGCGGCGCCTCGGCGCTCAACGGGACAGCCTGGGTCATGCCGTGACCGCCCTTCCGGCGATGCCTTGCGGCCGGACCAGCAGCACGATCGCCAGCAGCGCGACCACGCAGATGTCGCCGAGCCCGGCGGTGCCGTAGTAGTTGACGAACTGCTGCAGCAGACCCACCGCGACCGCCGCGTACGCGGAGCCGACCACCGAGCCCATCCCGCCGATCACCACGACGATGAACGCGAAGATCAGCAAAGAGCCGCCCTGCCCGGGCGACACGGATCCGAAGTAGACGCCGCCGAGCGCGCCGGCCAGCGCTGCCGCCGCGCCGCCGATCGCGAAGACCAGCGTGAACGCCTTGCGCACGTCGATGCCGAGCGCGGTGACCATCTCGCGGTTCTCGACGCCGGCCCGGATCACCAGGCCGACGCGGGTGAACCGGAGGAAGAGCAGCAGCAGCGCGAGCACGGCCGCCGCGGCGAGGATCAGCAGCAGCGACGCATTGGGGATCTGGGCGCCGAGGATGCCGGTCACGTTCCGGGTCCACTCCGGGCGCGGGAACGGTCGCGGGTCGGCACCCCAGGTCGCCTGGAGCAGCGCGACGCCGGCCAGCGAGAGGCCGACGGTGACCAGCACCTGCTCGATCGTGCGGCTGTAGAGCGGCCGGATCAGCACCAGCTCGACGACGGCCGCGACCAGCGCGCCGGCGACCACGCCGCAGGCGGCGGCGAGCACGAAGCCGAACCCGGTCGGGCCCGCGCCGGGCACGTGGCCGGCCGCCCACCAGGTGGCGTACGCGCCGACGGACAGGAACAGCCCGTGCGCGAAGTTGAGCACGTCGGCCAGGCCGAAGACCAGCGAGAGCCCGGAGGCGACCAGGAAGTAGAGCGCGGCGAGACCGAGCCCGGTCAGCGTGAGCAGCACGAACGTGGACATCAGGCGTGCACCCCTTGACTGCCGACACCCAGCAGCGCCTTGGTCAGCTCCGGCTCGCCGAGCAGCTTGTCGGCAGCGCCCGTCCAGGCCACCCGCCCGGCGGCCAGCACCACCGCGTCGCGGGCCAGCCGGCGGACGACCGCCAGGTTCTGCTCGACCAGCAGCACCGGCACCTCCTCGGCGACCGCCGCGAGCGCCTCCGCCACCTCCGTCACCACCTTGGGCGCCAGGCCCTTCGTCGGCTCGTCGACCAGCAGCAGCGTGTTGTCAGCCAACAGCACCCGGCCGATCGCGAGCATCTGCTGCTGTCCGCCGGAGAGCGTGCCCGCCCGTTGACGGGACCGCTTGTCCAGCTCGGGGAAGAGCGCGTAGACCCGGTCGTACGCGGGCGCCGCGCCGGGCCGCTCGGCCAGCCGCAGGTTCTCGGCCACCGTCAGGCCGGCGAACACGCAGCGGTCCTCGGGCACGTACCCGAGCCCGGCGCGGACCAGCCGGTGGGTCGGTGTGTGCAGCGCGTCGCGGTCGCCGAAGCGCGCCGACCCCGACACCTCGCCGCCGCGCGGGGTCAGGCCGACCAGCGCGCGCAACGTGGTGGTCTTGCCGACGCCGTTGCGGCCGAGCAGCGCGGTCACCCCGGTCGGCGCCACCGTGAACGAGACACCTTGGAGGATGTGCAGGCCGGCGATCCGTACGCTCAAATCGGTCACGGACAAGATCGGGTCGCTCATAGCCCCTCACCCAGATAAGCCTCCTGGACACCCTTGTGCGCCATCACGGCGTCGGGGGTGTCGCAGGCGAGCAGGGCGCCGTGGTGCATGACCGCGATGCGGTCGGCCAGCTCCAGGATCACGTCCATGTGGTGCTCCACCATGAGGACCGACCGCCCAGTGGCTTCCGCACCCCGGGTCAGCCCGCGGATCACCGCGACCAGCTCCGGCACGTCCTCGGCGCTGACGCCGGCCATCGGCTCGTCGAGCAGCAGCACCGTGGGCTCGGCGGCGAGCAGCAGGGCGATCTCCAGCTTGCGCTTCTCGCCGTGCGCGAGAGTGCCGGCCAGCGCCTCGCCCCGGCCGGCCAGGCCGACCGTCGCCAGCGCCTCGTCCGCGGCCGAGGCCACGTCCCGGAACGAGGCGGCCCGGCGCCACAGCGCCATCGAGCCGCCCTTGTGCGCCTGGACCGCCAGCCGGACGTTCTCGCGTACCGACAGCGAACCGAACACCGACGACGACTGGAACGTCCGCCCGAGACCGCGCCGGGCGCGGCGGTGTGGCGGCAGGGCGGTGATGTCGTCGCCGCCCAGCCACACCGTGCCCGAGGTCGCCTTGCGCAGCCCGCTGACCAGGTTGAACAGCGACGTCTTGCCCGCGCCGTTGGGCCCGATGACGCCGAGGAACTCGCCGGGGGCGAGGGCGATGTCGACACCGTCGACGATCGCTACCTCGCCCACCCGCCAGGTCAGCCCCTCGGTGCGGAGCACGGACAAGTTGGTCAGCCCTTCATCGCGGCCGCCGGCGGGGCGACCTCCTCGGCGGTGAGCGCCTTCTCGAGCTTCGCGGTGAGCTGGTCGCCGCTGCCGGTCAGGGTCGCCTGGTACATGGGCTGCAGCAGCGCGTGGTCCTCGGCGCGGACCGTCAGCTTGCCCTTGACACCGTCGAAGCTCCAGCCCTCCAGCGCGGTGACCATCTTGTCGACGTCGTCGCCGCCCTCCTGGACCGCCCGCACGACCATCTGGGCCGCGGTGAAGCCGTCCGGGTTGAACAGGTCGAGCGTGCCGCCGACCGCGCTGCGGGCCGCCTGCGCCGCCGGGTTGTCGCTGGCGCCGTCGAAGTAGTGCGACAGGAACGAGATCTTCGTGCCGGCCGCGCCGAAGGTGGGCCAGGACGCCCGGATGTCCAGGCCCGTCACGACCGTGGTCGAGGCGAGGATGCCCTGCTGGTCGAGGGTCTGCCACATGGCCGGCGCGGTGGTGCCCGCCCAGGCCACGAACAGCAGGTCCGGCTTGGCCGCCTTGAGCTGGCTCGCGAACGGCGTGAAGTCGGTGGCGCTGGCCGGGGCGAGCACGCTGCTCACGGTCGCGCCGGCGCCGCCGATGACCGCCTTGACCGCGCCCTCGTTGCTCTTGCCGAACGCGCTGTCCTGCGCGAAGACCACGACCTTCTTGCCGGCCGCGTCGCCGATGAACGACTTGGCGGTCATCACGTCCTGGTACGACTGCCGCCCGGACCGGAACGTGTACTTGTTGACCCCGGTGACCGCGTCGGTCGCGGCCGGGCCCGAGATGAACAGCACCTTGTTCTGCGCGGCCAGCGGCGCGACCTGGAGCGCGACGCCCGAGGCGGTCGAGCCCGCGATGATCTTCGTGCCCTTGCCGATCAGGTCCTTGACCGCGGACACCGCCTTGGCCGGGTCACCGGCGTCGTCGACCTCGGTCACCTCGATGGCCCGGTCGCCGACCTTGTTGGTCCCGTCGGTGGCGTACGCGAGCCCGGCCTTGAAGCCGTCGATGTACTGCTTGCCGTAGGACGCCAGTGGGCCGGTCTGCGAGTGGACGATGCCGACCTTCACGGGCGCCGCGGCGTCGCCGCCACCGGTTGCCGTCTCCTGCGGGCTGCCGCAGGCCGTGGCGGCTGCCGCCACGGCTATCACTGTCGCGGCGGTGACGAACGCCCGCCGCATCGCCTTTACCGTCATGGCGACACACGGTATGTGGGTCGATGTGACCCAGGCCATGTGGCCCGCGCCCATATATGTGCCGTGGAGATGTAAGGAACGGACCGTTCTTAACACTCGATGTTAAGAACGGACCGTTCCTCTGCGGAAAGCGTTAAGAACGGACCGTTCCTTAACGCTCCGGGCGGGCCGCGCGGGCGGCGACGGCGGTGTCCGGCTGGTCGCTGAAGACACCGTCGAGGCCGAGCGAGAAGAACAGCTCGTACTCGGCCGTGATGTCACCGCGGGCGTTCGGGTCAGTGCCGATCCGGTGGTCCGCGGCGAGGAACTGGTTCTCCACGCGGAACGTCCAGGCGTGCACGACCAGGCCGTTGCGGTGCGCGTCCCGGATCACGTTGGTCGGGGCGAGCAGCTTGCCGGTCGCGTCCCGGGGCACCAGCAGGTTCTTGTTGGCGCCGATGCCGTCGGCGTACGAGGAGATCCACTTCAGGTTGGCCGGCGAGACCAGGTCCTGGTAGGTGCGCGGGTCACCGGCCACGACGAAGTCGTAGGGCTTGCCGGCGGCGTCCAGGAGCTGGGCCAGCCGCACGTCGGTCATCCTGGCCAGCTTCCGCAGGTTGGCCGTCTCGAACGACTGGATGATCACCGGGGAGCTCTTCCGGGTGAGCCCGTTGGCGCGCAGGACGCGGACCAGCGGCTCCTCGAGCGCGAGCCCGATCGACTGGAAGTAGGTCGGGTGCTTGGTCTCCGGGTAGATGCCGATCTCCCGGCCGGTCCGCTTGCTCTCGGCCCGCGCCAGGTCGATGACCTCCTGCAGGGTCGGGATCGGCAGCTGGCCGTCGAACGCGGTGTTGGTGACCCGCACCTGCGGCAGCCGCTCCTTGGCCCGCAGCGTCTTGAGCTCGGCGAGCGTGAAGTCCTCGGTGAACCAGCCGGTGATCGCGTTGCCGTCGATCGTCTTCGTGGTGCGGCGGCCGGCGAACTCGGGGTGCGCGGCCACGTCGGTCGTGCCCGAGATCTCGTTCTCGTGCCGGGCGACCAGGTGGCCGTCCTTGGTGGACACCAGGTCGGGCTCGATGAAGTCGGCGCCCTGCCGGACGGCCAGGCGGTAGGACTCGAGCGTGTGCTCGGGCCGGTAGCCGCTGGCGCCGCGGTGGCCGATCACCAAGGGTGTGGCGTCATCCGAGCGGCCCTTGGCGGACGCGGCGGCGGGCGCGAGGCCCGGTGCCGCGATCGCGCCGGCTCCGGCCAGGGTGAGCGAAAGTGCAGTACGTCGTCGCATGCGCCGCAGTCAATCGATGTCTCACGACGGGGGCTTGGCCAGGCGGTGAACGTGGTAAGAAATGCCTGATGCGCCGCACCCTGCAGCACCCCGCCCGGCTCGTGCCGTTGGCGTTCCTCGGCGCCGTGGTGATCGGCACGCTCCTGATGATGATGCCGGCGGCGCGGGTGGAGCCGGGAGCGACGCCGTTCGTCACGGCCCTGTTCACCGCGACCTCCGCCGTCTGCGTGACCGGGCTGGCCGTGGTCGACACCGCGACCTACTGGACCGGTTTCGGTCAGGTGCTGATCACCGTGCTGAGCCAGATCGGCGGTTTCGGCATCATGGCCATGGCCACGCTGCTGGCGCTGCTGGTCTCGCAGCGGTTGGGACTGCGCAGCCGGTTGATGGCCCAGGCCGAGGACTCCGCGCTGGGGCTCGGCGACGTGCGATCGTTGCTGGCGCGGATCGCGCTGACCATGGCCGTCTTCGAGTCGGCCATCGCGGTGATCGTGGGCGGGCGGTTCTGGCTCGGGTACGACTACCCGGTCGGCAAGGCCGCCTGGTACGGCGTGTTCCACGCGGTCCAGGCGTTCAACAACGCCGGCTTCGCGCTGTTCAGCAACTCGCTCGTCGATTTCGTCGACGACGGGTGGATCTGCGTGCCGCTGACCATCGGGGTGATCGCGGGCAGCATCGGCTATCCGGTCTTGTTCGAGCTGTTCCGCCGGGCCGGCAAGCCGTCCACCTGGTCGACGCACACCCGGCTCACCGTGTGGGGCGGGGTCGTGCTGCTGGTCTTCGGCTTCGTGTCGCTGCTCGGGCTCGAGTGGGACAACCCAGGCACCCTGGGCCCGCTCGGGGTGCCCGAGAAGATGCTGGCGGCGTTCTTCCAAGACGCGATGACCCGGTCGGGCGGGTTCAACACGGTCGACGTGGGCGCCTTCCACACCGAGACGCTCGCGTTGTCGACCGCGCTCATGTTCATCGGCGGCGGCAGCGCGAGCACCGCCGGCGGCATCAAGCTGACCACGTTCTTCCTGCTCGCGTTCGTGATCCTGGCCGAGCTGCGGGGTGAGCCGGACGTGGTGATCGGCAAGCGGCGGATCGCGGAGACCACCCAGCGCCAGGCGCTCACGGTGGCGCTGCTCGGCGTCGGCCTGGTCGCGACCGGCACGTTCGCCCTGCTGGAGGCGACCGAGGGCGTCTCGTTCGAGGCGGCGCTCTTCGAGGTGACGTCCGCCTTCGCCACGGTCGGGTTGTCGACGGGCATCACTCCCGGTCTGCCCGGCACCGCGCAGGTCATTCTGGTGGTTCTGATGTTCATCGGCCGCGTGGGGACGATCGCGGTAGGGTCGGCCATCGCCCTCAACACCCAGCGCCGGCTGTACCGATACCCGGAGGAGCGACCCATCGTTGGCTGACATCGGAGGCGACGACAACGTCGTGGTGATCGGGCTCGGGCGGTTCGGCGGCGCGGTCGCCGGCTCGCTGCAGCAGCTCGGTCACGAGGTGCTGGGCATCGACATCGATCCCAAGCTCGTGCAGGAGTGGTCGGAGCGGCTGACCCACGTGGCCGAGGCCGACGCGACCGACGAGGACGCCCTCCGCCAGCTCGGGGTGCCCGATTTCACCCACGCGGTGGTCGGCATCGGCACGCACATGGAGCACAGCATCCTGACCGTGCTCGCGCTGGTCGAGCTCGGAGTGCCGCACATCTGGGCCAAGGCGATCTCGACGAAGCACGGCAAGATCCTGGCCTCCGTCGGCGCGACGAAGGTGATCTACCCGGAGTCGACGATGGGCGAGCGGGTGGCACACCTGATCGGCAGCCGGATGATCGACTTCATCGAGTTCGACGACGACTTCGCGATCGCCAAGACCCGGGTCCCACGGGGAGTGGTGGGGCAGACCCTCGCGCAGCTCGGGCTGCGCCGGAAATACGGCGTCACCGTGGTCGGCGTGAAGGAGCCGGGCAAGGAGTTCGCCTTCGCGACCCCCGACACGGTCATCCCCGAGAACGCCACCCTGATCGTTTCCGGCAAGGCGACCAAAGTGGAGAAGTTCGCCGCGACGACCTAGTCGTGGTCGCCCTTCTTGCCCTTGCCCTTGTCACCCTTGGATCCAGGGCCCTTGCCGCTCGAGTCGCCGGCCTTCGGCGGCTTGGGCTTGGGTGCCGCCGACGGCTCGCTCGTGGTGACGGTCGAGAGCTGGGGTGAGCAGTACGCGCCGTCGAGGCGGAACTCGACCGGGAACGCGTTGGAACGCGCGTAGCTGCCGGTCAGCCGCACGCCCGCCGAGCCACCGGCCGGCACCGCGGCCTTGCTGGCCGGGCGGAGCACGACCGTGCTCCCCTGTTGGTCGACGGTCGCGGAGGCGGCTCGCGTCACCTTCTGGTCGCCCGGGAAGGTGAACGCCAGCGACCAGTCGGTGACCGGCGCCGAGCCCGCGTTGACCACGGTCAGGTCGGCGTCGAAGGCCTTTCCCGAGTCGCGGCGCAGGGCGTAGCGGACCTCGCAGGCCGGTGTCTCCGCCACCCCGGCGGCCGGTGCGGCCAGCGTCGTGGTCTCGGTGGCGCCGGCCGGGTCGGCGCCCCGGCCGAAGGCCAGTCCCCCGCCCGCCACGCCGAGCAACACCACCGCCGCGGCGGTGCCGATCACCTGGCGGCGCCGGCCGGCCAGCAGGTCGCGCGCCACGATGCCGGCGGCAGGCGCGACACCGCGGGCCGGGCCCGTCAACGGGTCGCCCGTCCGCGGCAGGATGGTGGTGTTGCCGGTCTCCGCGCCGACGGCGACCGGCACCGGCGACACCGGTCGCGGCACGAACCCGCCCTCCGCGCCGAGCAGCACGACCACCTCGGCGCTGGACGGCCGCTCGCCCGGCTCTTTGGCCAGGCAGCGCATGCACAGGTCGGCCACTTCCGGCGGCAGGCCGTCGATCTCGGGCAGCGGTGCGGGCTCGGCGTAGAGGTGCGCCTTGAGCAGCTCGACGCGAGTCGTGGCGGGCCAGGGCAGGTGGCCGCTGAGGCAGCGGTAGAGCAGCAGGCCGAGGCCGTACACGTCGGCGGCCGCCGAGACCTGGCCGCCGACGAGGCGTTCCGGCGCGATGTAGGCCGGCGTGCCGAGCAGCGAACCGTCCGGGCCGACCTCCTGCTCGCCCACCACGCCCGAGATGCCGAAGTCGACGACCTTGGCACCCGTCGCGGTCAGCAGCACGTTGCCGGGCGCGACGTCCCGGTGCACCACGCCCCGGTCGTGCGCGGCGGCCAGTGCCGAGCCGATCTCGGCGCAGATCGCGATCGCGTCCCGCCACGGCATGGGCATGGTGACCGCGTTCAGCGGCACACCGTCGACGAGCTCCATCACCACGTACGGTGCGCCGCCGGACTCGCCGTAGTCGTAGACGGAAATGATGTGTGGATGGCTGAGCCGGGCGGCGGCCTGCGCCTCGGCCCGGATCCGCTCGCGGAACAGCCTGTCCTCGGCCAGCGACGGTGCCAGCACCTTGACCGCGACCTGGCGCCCGAGCACCTCGTCGTACCCGCGCCAGACCACCGACATGCCGCCCGCGCCGAGTCGTTCGACCAGCCGGTAGCGCCCACCAACCGCTGCCATGCGAGTTGTCTTGCCCGCTGAGCTGCGGTTGGAACCTGATACGTCAGATTCGGTTGGCCGAACAAGCTAGCTGAGCCGGTCAGCCACCAGTGGCCAGCAGTTGGTCCACGGGGGCGTACTCGTCGGTCAGCGGTTTCGCGTCGTCGACGAACGCGGCCAGCTCCGCGCCGCTGATGATCGTGGTCGCACCGCCGTCGTCGTCCTCGGTCAGCCGCATCCGCAGCTGGTCCATCGGCAGCGGTGCGGGCGAGGCCACGATGACGAAGTTGGAACCCTGCTCGCCGGCCAGCGACCGCTCGGGCGCGATCAGTGCGACGTGCGCGAACTCGGCCGCGACGGTGGCCACCTCGGCCTTGATGAACCGCAGCGGCGGGTAGTCGATGACGTTCTGCGCGTAGATGCCCTCGGGCCGGACCACCCGGCGGATGTCGGCCGCCATCTCCCGGGTCGCCAGGTGCCACGGCACCACGAGGTGGCCGAACGCGTCGCCGATCACCAGGTCCGCGCTGGCCGAGGCGCGCTGCCCGAGCAGCATCCGGGCGTCGCCGACCTTGGTGGTCAGGTCCGGACCCTGTCGTACGCCCAGCTCACGCTCGTCCAGCTCGACCAGCGCGCCGTCGAGCTCGTACACCTCGTTGGCGCTGCCGGGCCGGGTGGCGGTGACGTAGCGCGGCATGGTGAACCCGCCGCCGCCGAGGTGGACCGCGTCGATCCGCTCGGTGCCGGGTTTGACCACACCCGCGACCGCGCCGAGCCAGCGGGTGTACGCGAACTCCAGGTACGTCGGGTCGTCGAGGTCCACGAACGAGTGCCGGGCGGAGTTGAGGAACAGCGTGCGGCCGCCGTCCCGCGCCGGGTCGGCCTCGACCGCGGCGCAGTGGTAGGCGGTCTCGACGTCACACGGCGTGGGCGCCGCCGCGGAGAGCCCGGCGCCGGCCAGCCCGACGATCGCGAGCACCGCGCCCGCCCGGCTCGTGCCCGCCAGCGCGAGCTTGTCGGTGCGCCGCAGGTACCAGCCGATGCCGAGGCCGGCCAGGCCCAGCGCGGCCGCCAGCGCGATCAGGATGACCGAGGTGGGCAGCGCCGCCACGAGGATGAAGCCGGTGACCAGCGTGGCGGTGACCGCGCCGAGCGTGCCGACGCTGGACAGCTTGCCGACCACCTGCCCGGTGTTGCGCAGGTCGCCGAGTTGGAGTTTGACCACCAGCGGGGTGACCGCGGAGAGCAGGAACGCCGGCACGAACACCGCCAGCGCGGTGAGCAGCAGGATGCCGCTGACCGCACCGCCGCGCAGCGCCTCGCCCGCGTACCTGACCACCGGCAGCGTCACCGCGGTCGCGATGCCGGCGAGCACCAGCGCGCCCGGCAGCAGCGTGCGGGGGTCGCGCTTGTCGGCGACGCGGCCGCCCGTCCAGGCGCCGTAGGCGATCGCCGCCAGCGCGACGCCGATCACGGCGCTGGTCACCTGCAGGGTCACGCCCAGGTAGGGACCGACCAGCCGCAACGCGACGGTCTCCAGCACCAGGACGGCGCCGCTCGACAGGAACACGAGGAAGGCGGCCAGGCCGCCGGGCAGTGGGCGGCGTTCGGGCACGTCGACCGCTGTCGCGGTGGTCTGTTCCATCCGGTCAGGGTACGGGGGTCAAAGCATGGACAGGTGCACGTGGTTGGTGTGGTCGGCGGCCGGGTCGCCACCGCCGCTGTAGGACTTCCAGCCCGTGCCAGGCATCCAGATTCGTCGATACCAGATGACGTACATGACCCCGAGCGCGTTGGCGTTCTTGATGAAGTAGGACGCCAGGTTGTCGCCGTAGGCCTTGTCGCCGCCGGTGGCGCTCTTGTTCTCGAAGCCGCCCGCGGCGGCGGAGAAGTCGCAGGCCCGGCCCTTGGGATGTTCGCCGCCGCCGCCAGAGCGGAAGCACGAGACGTAGCGCTTGAAGCCGTCGGACTGTGCCTGCTGCAGCGCGTGCAGCGTGCGCGGGGTGATGCAGCCGCTGGCCGGCGTCGGGTCGTCGACCGAGCACGACTCGGACGGCCACGAGCCGTCGGAGTTGCGCGGTGCCGGCTTGGCGGCCGGCGAGTTCGGGTTGATGTAGCCGGCGGTGGTCGTGCCGCCGCCGACGCTGCGCAGCGCCCGCTCGGCGTCTTCCTTGCGCTTGGCCAGGGTGGCGACCTGCCTTGCCTGCTCACGCACCTCGTGGTCGAGCTTCGCCTTGGCCTCCTGGGCGGCCTCGTGCGCCTCGGCGTAGCCGCGCAGGGCACCGGCGTCGCGCTGCGCCATCATGTCGAGGCTGCCCGCGCGGGCCAGGAAGTCATCCGGTGAGGCGCTGCCGAGCAGAGCGGACAGCCCGGTCAGCCGGCCGGTGCGATAGGACTCGACGGCGAACGCGCCGACCTGCGCGCGCATGACCTCGACCTTCGTCTCCAACTGGTTGACCTGCGTGGTGAGGGTCACGGCGCGCTTCTTCGACGCCGCGAGCTTGCGCTGCGCCTCGACCTGTCCCTTGGCGGCGGCCTCGAGGTTGTCGCGCAACTTCTTCTCGTCGTTTTCCTTGGGGGCGGGATTCGGCGCTGCGTACGCGCCCGTGACCGGAGCACCGACTGCGACCGTCACGGCCGCGAGCAGTGCGACGAGCAAGGCTCGCCACCGGTGTCGCGTCACCGTACGAGGCACTACGATTCCCTTCCGTCACAATGGATCCCCCGCTGGCCGCCGGACAGCGTACCCGATCTGGAGTGGTCCGGCGTGCCCGCGAGAATCGCTCACGGACGGTCACGGTATGAGTGCGTCGGACACCGCCTGCCAGGTCGGTTCGTCGATGGCCGCCAAGAGCCCCTGACCCGGGTCGGGGACCACGGTGTATTCGCCGCCGTTGAGCCGGCGGACCACGCCGCCCGCCTCGCGGACCAGCAGGGCGCCCGGGGCGTGGTCCCACGGCCAGGTGCGCCAGAACATCGAGAACTGCTGGCGACCGGCGACCAGGTCGAGGTACTCGCGACCGGCGCAGTGCTGCCCGCCGGTGACCTCGCCCAGGCTGCCCCGGCCGTCGAGCACCTTGGCCCGCAGGTCGGCCGGGTAGTAGGTGGCCGGTGCGACGCCGCGCACCTGGTCCGGCGGGAGCGGGGCGGCCGGCTCGACCCGCACGTCGTTGAGGAACGCGCCGCCGCCCGCGACGGCGTACCCCATCAGGTCGTCGATCGGGTCGTAGATCCACGCCGCGGCCAGGCCCTCGGGGCGGACGAGCGCCACCATCAGGCAGAACGGCCCGCGGCCGGCGGCGTAGTTGGCGGTGCCGTCGATCGGGTCGACGATCCAGGACGGTGCCGCGCCGCCGATGCGACCGAGCACGGTCGGGTCCGCCGCGTAGGCCTCCTCGCCGACCACGACCGAGCCGGGCAGCAGTTCGCGCAGGCCCGCGGTGAGCGCCTCCTCGGACCGGCGGTCGGCGACGGTGACGAGCTCGCCGGGGCCCTTCTCGCTGATTTCCGATGCCTTCAGGTGCTGGTATGACGGCAGGACGACGGTGGCGGCGGTCTGCCGCACCAGCGCGCCGACCCGGCCGCCTAGTTGTGCGTCGATCACAAATTCGCTTTCAGTTGCGCGGGGGGAGCTTGACCACACTGACGAAGAACTCGTCGATTTGCCGTACGACCGAGATGAAGCGTTCGAAGTCGACGGGCTTGGTGACATAGGCGTTGGCGTGCAGCTGGTAGCTGCGCAGGATGTCCTCGTCGGCGGCGGAGGTGGTCAGCACCACCACCGGGATCCGGCAGAGCTCGTCGTCCTTCTTGATCTCGGCGAGCACCTCGCGACCGTCCCGGCGGGGCAGGTTGAGGTCGAGCAGGATCAGGTCGGGTGCGACCGCGTCCGCGTACTGGCCCTCGCGCCGCAGGTAGGCCAGCGCCTCCGCGCCGTCCGACACGACGGTCAGGCGGTTGCGCAGCTTGTGCTCCTCGAACGCCTCCTGCGTCATGAGCACGTCGCCCGGGTCGTCCTCGACAAGGAGCACCTCGATGGGGCTCTTGCCGTCGGCAGGTGCCGTCATGCCGCCACTTCCTTCGCCTCGGTCGTGTCATGGGTGGGTTCGGCCTGTGCCGGTGGCTGGTCTCCGCCGGGCGGGTCCTCCGCCAGCACCGGAAGGGTGAAGCGGATGACCGTGCCCTCGGCGGTGTCCACGTCGACCCAGATCCGGCCACCGTGATATTCGACGATCTTCTTGGCGATGGCCAGCCCGATGCCGGTGCCGGGGTACGCGTCCTTGGAGTGCAACCGCTGGAAGATCACGAAGATCTTGTCGGCGAACTCGGGCTCGACGCCGATGCCGTTGTCGGCACAGCTGATCTCCCACTCGTCGCCGACCCGGCGCGCGGAGACCTCGACCCGGGGCGGCACACCCGGGCGCCGGAACTTGATCGAGTTGCTGACCAGGTTGGTCAGCAGGTTCGTCAGCAAGGCTTCTTCGCCCAGCACCGTCGGGAGGTCGTGGAAGACCAGCTCACCCTCGGCGTACTCGCGTGCGCTCTCGGTCTGGCTGCTCACCTCGGCCATCACCCGGTCGAGGTCGACCTCGACGAAGCCGGTGTTGACCCGGCCGATGCGGGAGAACGCCAGCAGGTCGTTGATCAGCCGCTGCATCCGCTGCGCGCCGTCGACCGCGAACGCGATGTACTGGTCCGCCCGCTCGTCGAGCTGGCCGGCGTAGCGGCGCTGGAGCAGCTGGCAGAAGCTGGCCACCTTGCGCAGCGGCTCCTGCAGGTCGTGCGACGCGACGTAGGCGAACTGCTCCAGGTCACGGTTGGACCGGATGAGCTCCTCGGCCTGGCGCTGAAGCTGGTTGTTGACCCACTCGACGCGCTCGCGCGCCGCGCCCACCTCGGCCAGGTCGGCGGCGATCTGCTGGCGCATCGCGTCGATGTCGGCGGCGAGCCGGCTCAGCTCCGGCGGCCCGACGCCGGTGATCTTCCGCTGGTAGTCGCCCGCGCGCACGTCGCGCACCTGGTCGGCCAGGTCGGTGACGGGGCCGATCACCGCCCGGTTGAGCGACAACAGCAGGGCGACGCCCGCCACGACGATCACTGCGGCGGCCACGACCAGCAGGAACACCAGGGTGTTGCCGGTGTCACGGGCCTTGTCGGCGGCGTTGTCGCGGAGCACCAGCATCTGCCGCTGCAGCTCGTCGAGCGAGGTGCGCAGCTCGTCGAAGCGCACCCGCGCCTCGTCGTCGATGTAGCCGCGGGCGGTGGTGATGTCGGGCGCCGACAGCACCGGCTGGGCGACGCTCGACCGCCACGCGGCGGCCTGCTCCTCGACCCGCTGGAGCTGGCCGGCGATCTCCGGGTCGTCGCGCAGCAGCGGCCGCATGAACTCGACCAACTCGCGCTCGGACGCGAGACCTCTGGTGTAGGGCTCGAGGTCGCTGCGGTTGCCGCTGACGGCGTACCCGCGGATGCCGGTCTCTTGGTTGACGAGCGCGGTCTGCAGGCCGGCCGTGCTGGTCCGCAGCGGGCCGGTCTTGTCGAGCAGCGTGTCGAGATGGTTGCGGTTCTGCGCGGCGACCCCGGCGGCGACCACGGCGATCAGCACCAGCAGGACGCCGACCACGGCGGTGAGGGCCACCAACCGGCGGCGCAGGGTCCACGTCTTCACCGGCCACCGCCGGCGCTGACCAGGAGCATCGCGACGTCGTCGGCGAACGGGCCACCGTTGGCGTCCTCGGCGCGGCCGACCAGCCAGGCGGGCAGGTCGACGAGCGGCACACCGCGCGCCGCCTGGACCAGCTCGACCAGGCCCGCCACGTCGAGGCGCTCGTCGCCGGCGCCGACGCGCCCTTCGATGAGGCCGTCGGTGTACATCAGCAGGGACCAGTCATCGCTGTCGAGCTCCAGTTCGTAGGCGCGCGGCGGGCGCGGCGCGACGCCGAGCACCAGCCCGCCGGGGGCGGGCACCGGGGTGACAGTACCGTTGCTCAACAGCAAGGGTGGCGGATGGCCGGCGAGCCGCACGGTCGCCCGGTTGGCCGCCAGGTCGACCCGCACGGTGGCCACGGTAGTGAACGTCTCCGGCAGCCGGCGCTCGCTGATCAGCACCTGCTCCAGCGCGGGCAGCACGGCGTCGTCCGGCACCCGGGCCAGCACCAGCGCGCGCCAGGCGACCCTGAGCATCACGCCGAGCGCGGCCTCGTCGGCACCGTGGCCACAGACGTCGCCGACGATCAGGTCGACACGGTCGGGCGTGCTCTGCACGACGTCGTAGAAGTCGCCGCCGATCAACGCCGCGTGCCGGCCGGGCCGGTAGAACGGGTGGACCGTGATCCGGTCTGTCTCCATCAGCGGGCGGGGCAGCAGCCCGCGTTCGAGGCGGGCCGACTCGGCCTGGCGCAGCTCGACCTCGCGCAGCCGCAGCGCGTCGTCGTCGGCCCGCTTGCGCTCGACCGCGTAGCGCAGCGCGCGGGTCAGCAGCACGCCGTCGACCTGGCCCTTGACCAGGTAGTCCTGGGCGCCTTCCGCGACCGCGACGACACCGAGGTGCTCGTCCTGGCGGCCGGTGAGCACACAGACCGCGGCACCGCCGGACTGCGCGAGCACCTGGCGCAAACCGTCGAGGCCCTGCGCGTCGGGGAGCCCGAGGTCGAGCAGCACACAGTCGGCGCCGGCCATCAGCGGGCGGGCCTCGGCCAGGCTCTTGGCGTTGACCAGGTCGACGGCCGCGTCGGCCTCGTCGAGCAGCTCGCCGACCAGGAAGGCGTCGGCGTCGTCGTCCTCGATGAGCAGCACGCGCAGGCGCCGCACGGAGCGTTCGCGCCCCGTGCCGGCAGCCTGGGGCGGCACCGCGACGGCTGCCACCCTGTGGTCGGTCACGTCACCACCCTCTCGTACCGCTGCTTGCCCCCACTCAACTGACCCTGCGGTGTGCAACCGTATGGCACCGTGCACCCACCGTGCCAGGCAGACCCGCCCGCGGTTCACGCCGTGGATCTAAGGTGTTCTCACTTTGGGCGAAGGAGACGTGGGTGTCCGCAGAAACGCAGGAGCCGAGCGCGCCGGCCGCACCGGTCCGCGAGGCGGCCGACCGGGCGTTCGCCCGGCCCGCACGGCGCGCGCTGACCGCGCTCGTGGCCGTGGTTGTCCTCGCCGCCATCGGCGTCGCCTCGTTGCTCGACATCCGCCCACCCGCCCCGGCACCGGCGTCGGCGCCTCCCTCGACGTTCAGCGCCACGCGCGCCGCTACGCACATCGACACCATCGCGCGGCGGACGCACGTCGCGGGCAGCACCGCTAACGACACGGTGCGTGACTACCTGGTGCGTACGCTGTCAGGTTTCGGACTGCGCACGTCGGTGCAGGACACGGTCGGCGGCGAGGCCGGTGACCTCAGCGGCAGCTCCGGCGCGGCGGCCGTCGCGCGGGTTCGCAACGTGGTCGCCGAGTGGCCCGGCACGAACCCGACCGGCACGGTCTTCCTGGTCGCGCACTACGACTCGGTGCAGGTCGGCCCGGGCGGCAACGACGACGGCGCGGGCACGTCGTCGATCGTCGAGGTCGCTCGCGCGCTGAGCGCCGGCGTGCCGCTGCGCAACAACGTGGTGTTCGTGTTGACCGACGCGGAGGAGGCGTGCCTGTGCGGCGCGCTCGTGTTCGCCTCGGCGCACCCGTTGGCCTCCGACGGCGGGGTCGTGCTCAACCTCGAAGCCCGCGGCAGCACCGGCCCGGTGATCATGTTCGAGACCTCGCGGGACAACGCCAAGCTGGTCGACGTCTTCGCGCGCTCGGCGCCGCACCCGGTCGGCACGTCGTTCGCCGTCGAGGTCTACCGGCTGCTGCCCAACGACACCGACTTCACCGCGTTCCTGGGCAACGACTTCGTCGGCCTCAACTCGGCCTACATCGACGGCGGCGCGATCTACCACACGCCGCTGGACACACCGGCCTCCGTCGACCGGCGCACGCTGCAACAGCACGGCGAGAACGCGTTGGGGCTGGCGCGGGCGTTCGGCGGGACCGACCTCGCCGACCTGCGGGCCGGCGGCGACGCCACCTACTTCCCTGTGCCGGGCACGCTGGTCGTCTACCCGGGCTGGCTGACCTGGCCGTTGGCGGCCGTCGCGCTGCTGCTCGTGCTCGGGCTGGCGGTGCTCACCGTGCGCAGCGGGCGGGCGTCGTGGGGTCGCGTGGCGGGCGGCTTCGGGCTGGGTCTGGTGCCGATCGTGCTGGCGCCGCTGGCCGCCCAGTTGCTCTGGGTGCTGGTGACCGCGCTGCGGCCTGGGTACGCGTCGCTGCTCGATCCCTATCGGCCCGGTTTGTGGCGGCTCACCGTCGTGCTGCTCGCCGCGACCGTTCTGATCAGTTGGTACGCGTTGCTGCGGCGGCGGATCGGCCCGGCCGCGCTGGCCGTTGGCGGGCTGGCGTGGCTGGCCGTGCTCGGGTTGGTGCTGGCGGCGCTCACGCCTGGTGGGTCTTATCTCGCGGCTCTGCCGGCGCTGGCGGGGGCTCTCGGCGGCATCGTGGCGCTGCGGCTGCGCGGTGCGTTTTCGGTGGTCCCGCTGACTCTGGGCGCGGCGGTCGGCGTCGTGATCCTGGTGCCGACGGTGGTCCTGCTCTTCCCGGCGCTCGGGATGGCGATGGGCGGGGTCGGCGCGCTGTTCGCGACGCTGCTCGGCCTGGCCGCCTTGCCGGTGCTCGACCTGCTGCTGCCGGAGGGCGGCGGGCAGCGCGGGCTGGTGGCGCTGCACGCCCGCCGGATCGGCCTCGGTGTGCCGGTGCTGGCCCTGGTGGCGACGCTGGCGGTGGGTGGTTCGGCGTTCGCGGTCGACCGGTTCGACGCGGCGCACCCGATCCCGACCCATCTCATGTACGCGCTGGACGCCGACAACGGGCAGGCGCGCTGGGTCAGCTACGAGACCTCGCCGCAGGAGTGGACCGCCGGTTATGTGGGGTCCACCGAGGACATCGGGAAGGCGTTCCCGGAGGTGGGCTCCGAGCCGGTGCGGACCGGGCCGGCGCAGGCGGCTTCCCTGCCGGCCGCGGCGGTGACCGTGGTGTCCGACGCGACGTCGGGCGGGGTGCGCACGCTGCGGTTGAAGGTCGTGCCGCAGCGGCAGGTCCGGCTGGCGGCGCTGCACGTCGACGGGGCTACGGCCACTGTGGAACGGGCGTCGACCGGCGGGTTCGCGTTGCCGGTCGAGCAGTCCGGGCCGTGGTCGTTCGGGTTGATCTTCCACGCACCGCCGGCGGACGGGTTCGAGGTCGAACTGGCCCTGCGCCCGACCGGCACCGGGCCGGTCCGGCTGCGGGTCGAGGACGGCAGCGACGGGCTGGAGAGCCTGCCCGGCTTCCGCCCCCGCCCGGCCGGCGTCGGCATCGTCGGCAGCCACAGCTCCGAACTCGTGCTGGTGGCCAAGACTTACTCCTTCTAGGCGGCGCGGTGGCGGCCCATCACGCGGGGTGTGCGCCGGCGCCGGAGGAGCAGGGCCATGGCGACTCCGGCGATCGCCAGGACGGTGGCCAGCGCGGCCAGGCCTAGGCCGCTGGTGAGCTTGCCGTCCTCGGCCTTGAGGGTGACCACGGCGGGTGCCGCGCTGGCGTCTGGGCCGCCGGCCGTGCCCGACTGCGGTTCGGAGGACCGCGGCTTCGGACCGTTCTCTGTGTCCGCCGAGGTGCCCGAGCCCCAGCCGCTGGCGTTCAGGCCCGTCGCGGGGTTGGTGGCCGCCGCGATCGGATTCCCGGTAGGGGCAGTCGTCGCGGTGTCGCCGCCATCGGCGAGGTCGCCGCGGTCGCCCATGGCGCCGCCGCTGCTGTAGCCGCCGCCGTCGCTGTAGCCGCCGCCGTCGCTGTAACCGCCACCGTCGCTGTAGCTGTCGCTGTAGCCTCCGCTGCTCGGGTAGCCGCCGCCGTCGCTGTAGCCGTAGCTGTCGCTGTAGGTGCCGCCGTTGTTGTAGGCGCCGCCGTCGCCGTAGAAGCCGCTGTCGCCGGGCAAGGGGCCTGGGTCGCTGTAGACCGTGCCGCTGCCGCCCGAGTATGCGTAGGGGTCGGTCGGCAGCGCGCCGCCGTCGCCGTAGCCCATTGTCGGGCCGCTGTCGGCCATGCCGCCGATCGGCAGCTCACCGTTGGGCACCGCGTAGTCCCCGCTGCTGGGTGGAAGCTCGTTGGCCGGTGGGACGACCGGCACCGGATCCGCGTGCGGCTCGGTCAGGTCGACGGACCCGGTCGGCAGCCGGCTGGCGGTCGGCGTCGGAGTGGGTGTGGGCGTCGGAGTCGGGGTCGGCGTCGGGCTCGGTGACCCGCGCCCGGGCGCGACCCAGCTCCCGGCCTCGACGAAGGTGGGCAGCTTGACGTGCATTGTCGCGCCGACGGCGGTCGGCACCGCGATGGCGAGCCCACCAACAGCCGCTGCCGCCAACGCGACCCGCAGCGATCGTCTCCTCATCCCGTTCCCCCGAATCAGACATGAGACGCACCCATGTCCGATGGTGCCCTACTCGCGGGCCAAATGGGGGAAATCGCTTATTTCCAGCGACTCTGCCTACTTCCACCTGAAGTGCACGAAAAGGCGGCCGAAGTTCTTCGAATCCTTCTCGACCCGGTGGTAGAGCTGCTTGACGTCCTTCTGGTCGAGGAACCGCAGCACCTTCTTCTTCAGCGCGCCGGAACCCTTGCCAGGAATGATCTCGACGAGGGTGGCCTTCTTGGCCACGGCCTCGTCGATGATCCCGCGGAGCGCCCGGTCGATGTCCGTGCCGCGGTTGTAGATGTCGTGCAGGTCGAGCTTGAGCTTCACCGGGGGTTGACCTTCGATTCGACCCGCTGCAGCGCCTCGGCATAGTCGCGGTGGTCGGCGTGCATCGCCGCGGCGATCCGCAGGTGGGTCAGCGCCTCCGCCTGCCGGCCCTGGCGCTCCAGGGTGCGGCCCAGCACGTGGTGCGCGTAGTGGTCGCTCGGGTCACGCTCCACCAGCGCCCGCAACTGCTCCTCGGCGCGACCCAACTGGGCCGTCTGGAAGTAGGCGCGGGCCAGCAACTGCCGCACGGACGCGTTGTCGGGCTCCGCCGCCACGATCGGCTCCAGCAGCCGCACCGCGCCGGTCGGGTCGCCGGCTTCGAAGAACAGGGTCGCCCGGCGGTACTCCTCCAGGAGATCCATTGTCACCTCCACCTTCTCACTCAGGGTCGCCGCAGCGACCACGACCGCACACCACCGAGGATGCCGGCAGTGTTCGGCACCACGACCACGTCGTCACCCATCCGGGCCAGCTGCTCCGGGCGGATCAGCCGGGAGTTGCCTCCGCCGAGGTAGAGCCGGTCCCAGAGGAAGACCGGCCGCAGTCCCTCGACCACGGTGCGGACCCGCCGCGACCAGAACGCGTCGCCCAGCCGGCGCCGTTCGTGCTCGCCGATGTACGTGTCGTAACTCATGCCCCAACGCACCGGTGCCTGGGAGAATTCCAGGTGCGGCGCGAGCGCGCCACCGTCGAAGAGGGCGCAGCCGAGCCCGGTGCCGAGCGTGATCACGAGCTCCAGACCTGCCCCGGCGACCACACCCGCACCGTGCACCTCGGCGTCGTTGAGCACGAGCACGGGCGTGCCGAACGCCTCGGCCAGCCCGGCCTGCGCGTCGAAACCACTCCAGTCGGCGACCAGGTCCGGGTCGACCTTCGTACGCGGACCGGATTTGGTCACATAGTGCGGCGTCGCCACGACCACGCCGTGCCGGATCATGCCCGGCATGCCCACCGTGACCCGGTCGGCCGTGGGCAGCCGCGCGCCAAGATCCAGAAGGGTCTTGACGAAGAGCGCGGTCGGCAGGGGGTACGGCGTCGGCACGCGCAGCGGCCTGGCGCGCATCGTGCCCGCCTCGTCGAGCACCGAGGCCTTGATCCCGCCGCCCCCGCAGTCGATCGCCAACGTCGTCACCACCCGCTCAGTCTGCCGGTCAGCGCCGCGTCGCGCCTAAACGGAGCGGAAGATCGGTGGATGACCGCAATTCACCGCGACGCGGCAGCATCGTGACGCCTGAGGACGAACAGAGACCCAGCCGGAAGCCATCGCGACGCGGCAGCGTCGTGATACCTGAGGACGGACAAGGCCCAGCCGGAAGGCATCGCGACGCGGCAGCATCGTGATATCTGAGGACCGACAGACACCCAGCCGGAAGCCATCCCGACGCCGCAGCATCGCGATACCTGAAGACTGACAGACACCCAGCCGGAAGCCATCCCGACGCCGCAGCATCGCGATACCTGAGGACCGACAAAGACCCAGCCGGAAGCCATCGCGACGCGGCAACGTCGTGATACCTGAGGACGGACAGAGAGTCAGCCGGATAACATTTCCGCGCCATGACCACGCTGATCGCCAAAGACCTTGCCGCCGGGCACCGCGACAAGGCCCTCTTCACCGACCTTTCCCTCGTTGTCGCTCCCGGCGACGTGATCGGCCTGGTCGGGCCCAACGGGGCCGGCAAGTCGACCTTGCTGCGGACGCTCGCCGGGCTGATCCCGGCCGAGCAGGGCACCATCGCGCTCAACCCGCCGACAGCGACGGTGGGCTATCTCCCCCAGGAGCCGGACCGGCGGCCGGGCGAAACGGTCGCCGCTTTCCTGGGTCGGCGCACCGGTGTGGCGGCGGCACAGTCGGCCCTCGACGAGGCGACCGCGGCGCTCACCGAGGGCCGGGTGGGCGCCGACGAGGCGTACACGATCGCCCTTGATCGTTGGCTTGCGTTGGGCGGCGCGGATCTCGACGAACGGCTCGCCGAGATTGATCTTGGCTTCTCTCCCGAGCTGCCGATGGCCGCGCTCTCCGGCGGCCAGGCGGCCCGGGCCGGGCTCGCGTCGCTGCTGCTCAGCCGCTACGACATCTTCCTGCTCGACGAGCCGACCAACGACCTCGACCTGGCGGGCCTGGCCCGGCTCGAGGAGTTCGTCACCGGGCTGCGCGCGGGCACCGTGCTGGTCAGCCACGACCGCGAGTTCCTCGCGCGCACGGTGACCGGGGTGCTCGAGCTCGACCTGCACCAGCAGCAGGTCAACTTCTTCGGCGGCGGCTACCAGTCGTATCTCGACGAGCGCGCCGTCGCCCGCCAGCACGCCCGGGACGCGTTCGAGGACTACGCGCAGACGAAGGCCAACCTGGAGGCGCGGGCGCGTACCCAGCGGAACTGGATGGAACACGGCGTCCGCAACGCCCGGCGCAAGTCCAAGGACAACGACAAGATCGGCCGCAAGTTCCGCGCCGAGGCGACCGAGAAGCAGGCCGCCAAGGCGCGGCAGACCGAGCGCCTGATCGAGCGCCTGGACGTCGTTGAGGAGCCGCGCAAGGAGTGGGAGCTGCGGATGACGATCGCCGCGGCGCCCCGGGCCGGCGCGGTGGTGGCCACGCTGCGCGGCGCGACCGTCCACCGTGGCTCGTTCACCCTCGGTCCCGTCGACCTGCAGATCGACTGGGCCGACCGGGTCGCGATCACGGGGCCCAACGGCTCCGGGAAGTCGACGCTGCTGGCCGCGCTGCTGGGCCGCCTGCCGGTGGACGCCGGCTCCGCGCATCTCGGGCCGGGCGTGGTGGTCGGCGAGGTCGACCAGGCCCGCGGCGCCTTCGTCGGTGCTTCGCCGCTGGTCGACGCGTTCCGGGCCGCCGTGCCGGACATGGCTCCCGAGGAGTCGCGGACCCTGCTGGCCAAGTTCGGGCTGCGCAGCGACCACGTGTTGCGCCCCGCGGCCACGCTCTCGCCGGGCGAGCGCACCCGGGCCGGGCTGGCCCTGCTGCAGGCCCGCGGGGTCAACCTGCTGGTGCTCGACGAGCCGACCAACCACCTTGATCTCCCGGCGATCGAGCAGCTCGAGTCGGCGCTGGAGGGCTACCCGGGCACGTTGCTGCTGGTCACGCACGACCGCCGGATGCTGGACGCGGTGCGGGTCAACCGTCGCCTGGCCGTGTCCGCCGGGCGCGTGTCCGAACTTTAGGCTTGACTTATATAACCCGCTGCTAGACAGTCGAGACGTGCACGCCTTCGACGTCCTCGGCGACCCCGTGCGGCGGCGGATCCTGGAGCTGCTGGCCGACGGGGAGCTGGCGGCCGGCGAGATCGGCGCCGTCGTTCAGGCGGAGTTCGGCATCTCGCAACCGGCCGTCTCGCAGCACCTGCGGGTGCTCCGCGACAACGGCTTCACCACCGTGCGCGCGGCCGGGACCCGGCGCCTGTACGCGGTCGACGCCACCCCGTTGCGCGAGGTGGACGCGTGGCTGGAGCGATACCGGGGGTTCTGGTCGCAACGGCTGGACGCGCTTTCGACCGAGCTGGCGCGCGGGCGGCGGGAGCGCCGTCCCTCTTCCGAGGATCGCTAGATCCGATCTAGCGGGGCGTCTCGCGCCTTCCTTCGTGAGAGGGGAGGTGGTCACCATGATCGAGGCGCCGTTGCGGTTGGCGGTGATCATCGGCAGCACCCGCGAGGGTCGGGTCGGTGACCGGGTGGCCGGGTGGTTCGTGGCACAGGCCGGGCTGCGCCGCGAGGTGTCGGCCGCCGTCGTCGATCTCGCGGACTACGCCTTCCCCGCCGACTACCCCGCTCGGGCCACGCCGCAGATGTCGGCGTTCACCGCCGAGGTCGACCGCGCCGACGCGTTCGTCGTGGTCACACCGGAGTACAACCACAGCTTTCCGGCCTCGCTCAAGCAGGCGATCGACTTCGCGTACGACGAGTGGCACGCCAAACCGGTCGGCTTCGTGTCGTACGGCTGCCGGTCGGTCGGGCAGCACGCGGTCGAGCAGCTCCGCACGGTCTTCACCGCTCTGCACGCGGTGACGGTGCGCGACTGGGTCGGCGTCGACCTGCTCGGCCACGACGACCTCGACCGGCGGCTGGCCGAGGACACACCCGTCCAGGCCGCGCAGGTGCTGCTCGACCAGCTCTGCTGGTGGGGCGTCACGCTGCGCGCCGGCCGGGCCGCCCGCCCCTATGTCTCTTAGGCAACTCAACACGGAGGGAACCACCATGAGCGACCACCCCAGCGCCCCCGCGATCGAAGCGAAGGGCTTGGTGAAGACGTTCGGCGATACCCGGGCACTCGACGGCATCGACCTGCTCGTACCCGCTGGCAGTGTCTATGGTTTGTTGGGCCCCAACGGTGCCGGCAAGACCACCGCCGTCCGGGTGTTGGCCACGTTGACCCGCCCCGATGGCGGTTCGGCGACGGTGTTCGGGCACGACGTGGTGCGCGAGGCCAGTGCCGTGCGCGCCAAGGTCAGCATGACCGGCCAGTACGCGTCGGTCGACGAGGACCTGACGGGCGTCGAGAACCTGATCCTGATCGGCCGGCTGCTCGGGCACCGCAAGCCGGCCGCGAAGGCCCGCGCGGACGAGCTGCTCGCCGCGTTCGGGCTGACCGAGGCCGCCGACCGGCAGGTCAAGAAGTACTCGGGCGGCATGCGGCGCCGGATCGACATCGCGGCCAGCATTCTCAACACGCCTGAGCTGCTGTTCCTCGACGAGCCGACGACCGGCCTCGACCCGCGCAGCCGCAATCAGGTGTGGGACATCATCCGCTCGGTCGTGGCGCACGGCACGACGGTGCTGTTGACCACGCAGTACCTGGACGAGGCCGACCGCCTCGCGTCCCGGATCGCCGTGGTGGACCACGGCAAGGTGATCGCCGACGGTACGCCCGGCGAGCTGAAGTCGTCGATCGGCTCGGGCACGGTCCACGTGCGACTGCGGGACGCCGCGACGCGGACCAAGGCACAGGAGGTGCTGGCCCGGGCGCTGGGCGCGGCGGTCGAGCCGGATGCGGACCCGGTGTCGCTGACGGCGCGGGTCGAGGGCTCCGACTTCGAGGCGAGCACGCAGGCCGCGCGGGCGCTGTCCGAGTTGGCCGCCGCCGGCATCGTCGTCGACGACTTCTCCCTCGGCCAGCCGAGCCTCGACGAGGTGTTCCTGGCGCTGACCGACCACCCCGCTTCTGCTGAATTGGAGACCGCCCGATGAGCACCGCAGCCACCTCTTCTGACCTGCAGACCGTCTACGTGCCGTCCCCGGAGACGCTGGGTGCGGTCCTCGCGCCCGGTGCCCGACCGCCAAGGCCAAGCGCCTGGTCGTCCTCGGTGACGTTCGGCTGGCGGGCGATGCTGAAGATCAAGCACGTACCGGAGCAGCTCTTCGACGTCACGGCGTTCCCGATCATCATGACGCTGATGTTCACCTATCTCTTTGGTGGCGCGATCGCCGGCAGCGCGTCCGCGTACCTCCAGTTCTTCCTGCCCGGCATCATGGTCACGAGCGTCGTGATGATCACGATGTACACAGGCATCGGCCTCAACACGGACATCGAGAAGGGCGTCTTCGACCGCTTCCGCACCCTGCCGGTCTGGCGCCCATCAGCCCTGGTCGGCATGATCTTCGGCGACGTCCTCCGCTACATCCTGGCGGCCCTGGTCATCCTGGGCGTGGGCTTGATCCTGGGCTTCCGCCCAGACGGCGGCGTGATCGGCGTACTGGCCGGCATCGGCCTGCTGGTGGTCTTCTCGTTCGCGTTCTCGTGGGTCTGGACGATGTTCGGCCTGATCCTCCGCAGCGAGAAGTCCGTCATGGGCGTCAGCATGCTGGTCCTGTTCCCACTGACCTTCCTGAGCAACGTCTTCGTCGAGCCGTCAACTATGCCGGGGTGGCTGCAGGCGTTCGTGAAGGTCAACCCGATCACTCACCTGGTGGACGCGATCCGCTCGGTGATGAGCGGCTCCCCGGACGCGACGAGCATCATGTGGACGTTCCTGTGGAGCGCCGGCTTCGTGGTGGTCTTCGGTTTCCTCACGATGTACCGCTACAACCGCCGCTGACCGGGCCCCTTGGAGCGGCCTCGCGCTTGGGCGCGGGGCCGCTCTTTGTTTGTCCGGTGGGGGTCCGCGGTAACCGGGACCGGTAGCCGCGCCGCCCACCGCCTTGGTCTGCCGGGTCCGCGTGGGCACGGCCCACGGCCGAGGCCGCTGGCCCGCATTCGCTTGCTTGCCGGGTCCGCGGAGGCCCGGACACACTCGCTTGCATGCCCGCTCCGCAGAGCCGAACCCACAACCCACCCGCCAGCCCACACCCAGTTATTCGCCCCGCACCGTAGAGGCCTGTACCCACAACCCACGCCGCCAGCACGCGCTCGCTTGGGCGTTCGGTCCGCGGAGGGCCGGGCCGACGACCGACGCGGCGACAGCCCGCGTTCGGCGTCTCTACAACCGCCAGGTGGTGGGGGTGGATGGGGCGTAGCGACAGGTTGAGCCCGTTGAGACCGCGTCGCGGAGGTGGAGGGCCAGGTCCGGGTGGCGTTCGTCGATCTTGCGTAGGGTGTCGCGGATGCGGGCCGTTACCGTTTTGCGGGCTCGTTCTGCCTCGTCGCCCAGGTTGCGGGTGCGGCCGCCCAACCCCGCCGCGGCGCGGAGTTCCTCGATCAGCGCCCGGCGTTCCCGGTCGAACAAGGCCAGCTTGGCGTTGTCGCCGCGGTCGGCGGCCAGGTCGATTGCCTCGTCGAGTTCGCTCAGGCGGCGCTTGTAGCGGGACTTCGCCTCCTCGTCGAGGATCGGGTCGCTGCCCATACGGCGGGCTGCCAGCAGCTCCGGGCCGGCTGCGGGGTCGAGCAGCACGACCGCGGCGATGTCTTCGCCTGGGTGGGTGAGCAGCTCGTGCAGGTCGCGCAAGCCCTTCGCGTCGGGCAGATGGACCACGCGGCCGGCGAACGCCAGGCGCCACACGTCGCCCTCCCGGCGGAACTCCGAAGCCGGCGCCGCTGCACGGCCGGCCGAGGAGGTTGCCGAGCCGCTACCGTCGCGAGCGCCGCCTGGATTTGAATCAGCGAGACCACCCCGATCCAGCTCAACCGGATCATCGCGGTGGCCGGCCCGAGCGTCGGCTCGGCTCAACCCGTCCGGGCCGACCCTGCGATCGCCGCTCGGGTCTTCCGCACCTTGGCCGTTGCCAACGGTTCGTTGGTCTGCGGGTTGCGATAGGTCGGCAGCGGAGGAGCCGACACCCGACCGCACGCCATGCGCGGAGGTCGGACGGCGGCTGGTCGTCGGTGGGTCGGCCTGGCCGTTCGCGCCCCGGTGGGCCGCCGGCAAGTCAAAGTCGTCCGCCGGCCGGTCCGAGCCGTCGGCAGGCCGATCCGAGCCCCCCGCAGGCCGATCCGAGCCATCCGCCACCTGGTCTACCGACGGCAGCGAAAACACCCCGCCCGCTCCCCGCGATGCCGCGGGAGTAGGCCGCGTGGCCAGTGCGCGAGCATCCTCGGCCACGTGCGGCATGTCCAGGGCCGTCGCCTCGCGCTCCACCTCGGACAGCAACCCCGCCGCCGGCTTGCCGCGGGCCAGCAGCGTCGCCGCCAGGTCCAGCCGGGCCAGGACCGACCACGGCCGCGCGCCCAACGCGTCAGCCGCCTGATAAGCCCTGGTGAAACCCTCCTCCGCCGACTCCCAGCGCTCCTCCGCCGCCTCGACGCGGGCCAGCCACAGCTCGACCGGGCCGCTCACGTCGCACCCGTACAACGCCACCAGCCACTCGGCCCGGTGCGGCGCGAACGCAGCGCGGGTCTGGGCGCACAGGTCCGGATCGCGGGTCAGCACCGCCAACTCTGCCACCAAACGCAGGTAGAGCGGCTCCAGCCACCGCTTGTAGGCGCCGTCGCGGTGATCCACCTCGGCCAGGAGGCGCAGGCCTGGGCCAGGGTCGCCCTGTGCCACCGCGGTCAGGGCCGTCACCAGCGGGTAGTAGGGCGCGTGCGCGGCCTCGCGGACCTCCAGCAACCGGGCCGCGTCCGCGAAGCGGCCCCGCAGCATCAGCAGCGCCCACTGCAGGTGTTGGCCCATGTAGGCGTTCTCGTCCTGCGAGCCGTCCATGAAAACCGACAGGTCGCGTTGCAGCGTGGCCGCCTCGGTGAACTCGCCGCGTAGCGTCGCGATGATGCTCCGGTCGATGTTGGACATCATCCGCGCCATCGCCACGTCGATCTGCTCGGTCATCGCGTGCAGCGCCTGCAACTGCTCGTAGTAGGCCGGGTCGCCCATCTCCAGCAGCGCGACCCACCGCAGCGACGCCGCGAAGGCTGCCGTCTGCCAGTCGCGGCTGCGCCGGGCGACGATTTCCATCTCGGACATCAGCGCCGCGCGCTCGCGGGCCGAGCCCAAACCCCAGATCGAGTCGTGCCGGCTCCACAGGCTGAACGCCAGCGCCTCGTCGTTCTGGTCGGCTCGGGCCGCCATCTCGGTGCGGGCGATCAGGTCGGCGACCAGGCGCTCCCGTGGCAGGTCAGCGTCGCTGTCGGCAGCTCCGTAGCCGGCGTGCGCCTCGCGGAGCACCGCCTCGATCTGTGGGCCACGGGTGCTGCGCGGGCCGCGGTGCCGCTCGGCGACCAGCGCCACCCGAGCGAGCGCGCCCGGGTCGTCCAGGGACCGCGCGACCTCGGCCGCGGCCCAGATCTGGGCCCACGCGTCTTCGCGGGTGATGCCGTGGAAGAGCTGCATCGCGAGGTCGAGGTGCAGCATCACCCGCCGCGCCGGGTCGTCGGCGGCGCGCTCGAGCGCGCGGCGGAAATGGTTGTGCGCCTCCTCCGGCGCCAGCCGGCCCGCCGCGTCGCGTGCCGCGGTCACCAGATGGTCGACGGCCAGCGAGGCCGGCACCGCGTCGCCGGCCGCGTAAGCGTGCCGGGCCAGGTCGGCCGGGAACAGGCGGCCGCGCAACCCCGAGGTCTCGTCGACCGCCAGCACCACCGCCGCGTGCCGCGTGCGCCGGGCCGGGTCGGAGAGCGCGTCGTAAAGCGTCTCGCGGACCAGGTCGTGCCCGAACGCGAACCGCCCACCGCCCCGGCCTACCACGAGCCGCGCCGCGATCGCCTGGTCGAGCAGGCGGTCGACCTGCGGCACCGGTGCGGCAACGACCGCGGCCAGCAACTGCCGGTGGAACTCGTGCCCGAGCACGGACGCTGCGGTCAACAGCTCGACCAGCGCTGACGGCAACAGCTCGAGCCGGCGGCGCACGGTGTCGCGTACACCTGGCGGAATGGCCGTCAAAGAACCGTCGACCCGCCACAGCCGGGCGGTCTGCTCCACGAAGAACGGGTTGCCCCCGGTGCGGCGGTGCACCTCGGCGACGACGTCGGCGCCGGCGCCGCGCCCGGCGACTCGCTCGATCAGCGTGCCCACCTCGGCGGGCTCCAGGCCGGTCAGCGTGACCGTGGTGGCCTTGGCCTGCAGCCCCGACAGCAGCGGGCGCAGCGGGTGGGCGGTCGACTCGACCTCGACGTCGCGGTAGGTGCCGATCAGCAGCAGCCGCTCGAACCACGTGTGCTGCGCCGCGAACTCGAGCAAGCGCAGCGACGCCGCGTCGGCCCAGTGCAGGTCGTCGAAGACGACCATGACCGGCGCCTGCTGGGAGGCGGCGACGAGCGCGGCGGTGACCTCGTCGTAGAGCGTGAACGCCTCGTCGTCGGCCTCGGTCGTCTTGCCGAGCAGCACCGCGAGCGCCCCGCCGCCCGCCTCCTGGATCGCCGCCCACTGGTCGGGGTCGACGTGCCGGCGCAGCGCACGCAGCGCCTGCACCCACGGCCAGTAGCCGGGCGCGCTCTCCGAATCCCAGCAGCGCCCGCCGATCACCGTCACGCCGCGCGCCCGGGCCTCGTCGACCGCGCCGGTCACCAGCGTGGTCTTGCCGATCCCCGCCTCGCCGGTGACCAGGACCAACCCGCCGTGGCTCTCCGTCACCCGGTCGATCTCGGCACGCAGCACCGCGGCGGGATGCTCCCGCCCGATGACCGTCTCCCCCACCCGGGTCCCCATGACCCATAGACGGTATCGGACCCCACCGACACTTTCGGTTACGCGAGGTGTCCGGGGTAGAGCAGGGCGAGCTGATGCGGGTACGCGGCGATGAGGCGCAGCTCGTCGTCGGTGAGCGGCCGCCCGGTCGCCGCGTTGCACAGCTGCACCAGCTTGAAGGTCAACTCCGGCTCCGTCACCTCGACGCCCAGCCCGTCCAGGACGTGCCGGAAGCCGGCCATCCCGCCGTACTCCCCCGTCAAGACGACCCGCCCGGCCGCCGCGTGCCAGTCCGAAGGGAACGGCCCGAGCACGTCCTCGTCGTACAACTCGTAGTTTCGATGGTCCTTGAGCGCCCCGTCCGCGTGGATGCCGGACTCGTGCGCGAAGGCGTTGCGCCCGACCCCCGGCTGGTTGATGGGCAAGGGCTGGCCGAACGCGTACGCGGCCCAGAAGGCGAACCGCCGCGCCCACGAGAGGTCCAACGAGTCGCCGATCTCCACCTCGTCGGCCACGCCGAAGCCGTTGCGCAACGCCAGGATCGTCGAGACCAGGTCGGCGTTGCCCGAGCGCTCGCCGATCCCGTTGACGCACGTGTTGATCCAGGCGTCCTGGCCCGCGTCAAGGTCGCCGAGCGCACCGGCAACGGAATTGGCAACGGCCATGCCGAGGTCGTTGTGGCAGTGCGTCTCGACCGGCATGCCGACCGCGGTGGCCAACTTGGCGAACCGCTCCCCGATCCGGCCCGGTGTCTCGCCGCCGATCGTGTCGCAGTAGCGCACCCGGTCGGCGCCCGCCTCCTTGGCCGCCAGCGCGAACTCGGTGAGGAAAGCGAAATCGGTGCGCGACCCGTCCTCGGCGTTGACGCCCACGGTCTCGACTCCGGCCTCCTTCGCGGCGCGGACCGCGGCGACCATCTCCGCGATCACGGCAGCGCGGTCGAACTTGCCGCGGAACTTGTTGCGCAACATCTGGTCGCTGGTCGAGATCGAGAGGTTGTAGTGCTTCAGCCCCAACGGCGCGGACGCCACCACGTCGCCGGCCACCGCCCGGGTCCAGCCCGACAGCCGCAGGTCGCCGAACGCGCCGGCCTCGGCCAGCGCCACCTGCGCCCGCACGTAGGGCACCTCGTGGAACAGGAACGGGAAGCCGATCTCGGACTGCGCGACGCCGAGCCGCGCCAGGTAGAAGTTGACCATCGTCTTGCCGAACTTGGACAGCCCGGTCCGGGCCGTCTGGACGCCGTCGCGGTTGGTGACGTCGAGGAAATGGATACGTGGCATAACCTCAGGTTGACATCACGGGTTGCGAACGGTCAACGTTGACTAAAATCAACATTCACGCTGGTACGGAGGCACGATGGAGCAGCTCACGGGCTGGTTGACGGCGACCGAGGCGGCCGAACGGCTGGGTGTGAAGCCAGCCACGCTGTACGCGTACGTCAGCCGCGGCGTGCTCGCCCGGCGGCGATCTCCAGCCGGCCAGAGCCTGTTCGACCCCGCCGAGGTGGAACTCCTGGCCCGGCGCGGCCGCCCACGCCGGGCCACGGGCGCCTCCGAGGTGGTGATCGAGTCGGGCATCACCGCGCTCGGCGCGGACCACCCGTTCTACCGCGGCCGCGACGCGCTCGACCTCGCCGCCCTCGCGTCGTTCGAGGAGGTCGCCGAAGGGCTCTGGACCGGTTCATTCGAAGCCGGTCCACGGAACTGGCGGGCCGGGCCCGCGGCAGTCGAGACCGGTCGGGCGGCCGCCGCCGCACTGCCTGCCAACGTGCTTCCGCTCGACCGGATCCAGGCGATCGTGCCGGCGCTCGCCGTCGCGGATCCGCTTCGCGGCAACCTCGATCCGGCGGCGGTGGTCGACATCGGCCGGGCGCTGATCGCCGGGATCGTCGACTGCCTGCCCGCGCGGGGTCCGGCCGCGGACGACAGCATCGCGGCCCGGCTCGCCGCGCGGCTGGGTGCGGAGAACCGGTTCATCGACGGCGTCCGCGCGGCCCTGGTGCTGCTCGCGGACCACGAGCTGGCCGCCTCGACGCTGGCCGCCCGGGTGGCCGCGTCGGTCCGCGCCGACCCGTATGCGGTGGTCGTCACGGGCCTGGCCACCGTCAGCGGCGCCCTGCACGGCGGCGCCTCGCTGGGCGCCGAGGCGCTGCTCGACGCCGTCACGGACCCGGGTGGGGCCGACGAGGCGATCGGACTGCGGCTGCGCCGTGGCGAGCGGATCCCCGGGTTCGGCCACTCGGTCTACAAGTCCGGCGACGGCCGGGCCGGCGCCCTGCTTAACCGGATCACCTCCGCCGCGCCGGACCATCCCGTGCTGGCCACCGCCACGGCCCTGCTCGATGCCGCCCGCCGGCGCCGCCTGCCGGCACCCAACATCGACTTCGCACTGGCCACGCTGACCCGGGCCGCCGGACTGCCCAAGGGATCCGGCGAGGCGATCTTCGCGGTCGCCCGCATCGCCGGGTGGCTCGCGCACGCGATGGAGGAATACGAGCGGCGCACGCCGTTGCGGCTCCGTGCCGTCTATATCGGACCGACGAGCTAGCGATCCCCGGCCCGGGCCGCACGGACTTAACCCCTTGGCGAACCGGTTGAGTCGGGTTACGGTGATCGCTCGGAACCAGACTGAGAGGGGCAGGCCGATGCGGATCTGAGGTTGTCGACGCTTTCCGACAACCCTGGAGGACCGCCATGTCTCCTGCCGTTCTTATTTCCGATCTCTCTTTCTCCTGGCCCGACGGCGAGCCCGTGTTCGACGGTCTCGACCTGACCATCGGCACCGGCCGCACCGCGCTGGTCGGCACCAACGGATCAGGCAAGTCCACATTGCTACGCCTGGTGACCGGGGCGCTCGCACCGAGCCGCGGCACCGTCCGGGTCGAGGGCACCCTCGGCTACCTGCCGCAGGACCTCACACTCGACGCCGCCCGGACGGTCGACGACGTGCTCGGCATCGCCGCCACGCGGAGGGCGCTCGCGGCGATCGAACGCGGCGGCGCCGACCCGGCGCTGTACGCGACCGTCGGCGACGACTGGAACGTCGACGACCGCGCCCGGGAGACGCTCGACCGCCTCGGACTCGGCCACGTCGGCTTGGACCGGCCCGTCGGCGCGCTCTCCGGCGGCGAGGCCGTGCTGCTCGGGCTCGCGGGCCAACTGTTGCGGCGGCCGCACGTACTCCTGCTCGACGAACCGACCAACAACCTCGACGTCGCCGGGCGGCGCCGCCTGTCCGAGACCGTGGCCGCGTGGTCCGGGGTCCTGCTCCTGGTCAGTCACGACCGCGAGTTGCTCGACCTGGTGGACCAGGTGGTCGACCTGCGGGACGGCGGGGTGCGGGTGTTCGGCGGCACGTTCAGCGAGTACGAGGTCGCGCTCGCCGTCGAACAGGAGGCCGCGCAGCGCGCCGTGCGGGCCGCCGAGGGCGATGTGCGGCGACAGCGGCGCGAGTTGGCCGACGCACACGTCAAGCTCGCGCGGCGGGTCCGCTACGGGCAGAAGATGTGGGACAACAAGCGCGAGCCGAAGGCGGTGATGTCCGAACGCAGGCGGCAGGCACAGGTGTCCGCCGGCAAGCACCGCGGCCTGCACGAGGACCGGCTCGCGGACGCCCGCGAGCGGCTGGCGTCGGCCGAGGAGGCGGTCCGCGACGACGCGCCGATCCGGATCGACCTCCCGGCGACGGCCGTACCCGGGGCGCGCCGGGTGCTCAGCATCCGCGACGCCGTTCTGCGCAATGGTGCACCGATCAACCTCGACGTGTACGGCCCGGAGCGGGTCGCGCTGCTCGGGACCAACGGGTCGGGCAAGACCACGCTGTTGTCCGCGCTCGCCGGCCGGTTGCCGGCCGACGCGGGCATGGTCGACGTGGCGGTGCCGGTGCGGTTGTTGCCGCAACGGCTCGACGTACTCGATGACGATCTGTCGATCGTTGCCAACGTGCGGCGGCTGGCGCCGACGGCGGACGAGAACGCGATCCGGGCGCGGCTGGCCCGGTTCCTGTTCCGTGGTGCGCGGGCCGAGCGTCCGGTGGGCACGCTTTCGGGTGGCGAGCGGTTCCGGGCGACGCTGGCGGCGCTGCTGCTGGCCGAGCCGGCGCCGCAGTTGCTGCTGCTCGACGAGCCGACGAACAACCTCGACCTGGCCAGCGTGCGGCAGCTGTCCGAGTCGCTGGCGGCCTATCGCGGTGCGCTGATGATCGCGAGCCACGACCTGGGCTTCCTTCGTACGCTCGGCATAAACCGCTGGTTGTACCTCGACGGCGTGTTGCGCAACGCCTCGCGATAGGGCTCGTCGTGAGCCAGGGTGGTGCTCGGCGGAGTGCCACCCTGGCCCGCGCGAGGGCCCCTAAGCTGGTGTGGTGATGCGGTTTCGAATCAGCGAGGCGGCCGAGCTGCTCGGGGTCAGCCCCGACACGGTGCGGCGGTGGATCGACGCCGGCCGGCTGCCCGCCGACCGGGACGAGCACGGTCACCGGCTGATCGACGGCGCGGAGCTGGCGGCGTTCGCCCGTGCGCAGCACGAGCAGGCCGAGGGTGGCGAGACGTCCGCGCGCAACCGGCTGCGCGGCATCGTCACCGCGGTGGTCAAGGACGGCGTGATGGCCCAGGTCGACATCCAGGCGGGTCCGTTCCGGATCGTCTCCCTGATGAGCCGTGAGGCGGTCGACGAGCTCGACCTGCGGGTCGGCTCGGTCGCGACCGCGGTCATCAAATCGACCACCGTCGTAGTGGAGAAGGCTCCTTCCCGGCGTTAGAGTCGTCGATGTAGAGCGGCGGCGCGCTCACCCCGAGCTGGGAGGAGAGCCTTGTGCCGTCCATTTCTCGTCGCACCCTGTTGCGGGTCGGCGGCGCCACCGTCGTCGCCAACGGTTTCGCCCGCCAGATGCTGGCGGCCCCCGTGGTCTCCGCCGATCTCGTCGTCTACGGCGCCACCTCGGGTGGGTTGGTCGCCGCGATCCAGGCGCGCCGGATGGGTCGCACAGCCGTGGTGTTGGAGCCCTCCGCGCATCTGGGCGGCCTGACCACCGGCGGGCTCGGCCAGACCGACAGCGGAGTGGCGGCGTCCATCAAGGGCATCGCGGGTGAGTTCTATCGGCGGATCCACGGGGTGTACGCGGGGACGCCGGTGACACCGACCTCGCCGGCCCGGTTCACCTTCGAGCCGCACGTGGCCCGGGCGGTGTTCGACGCGATGCTCGCCGAGGCGGACGTGCCTGTCTACTTCGGATTGCGGCTCGCTTCTGTTGCGAAGTCGGGCAATCGGCTCGTGGAGGTGGTGGGCACCAACGGGCAGGCGTTCCGGGGTGGGATGTTCGTCGATGCGTCGTACGAGGGTGACCTGATGGATCGAGCCGGGGTGGCTTGGACGGTCGGGCGGGAGAGCAACGCGACCTACGGCGAGACGATCAACGGCGTTCAGCTCCGAAGTGGACATCAGTTCAACTTCCCGGTTTCGCCGTACGTGGTGGCGGGGAACCCGTCTTCGGGGCTGTTGCCGGGCATCTCTGGCACGCCGGTGGCGCCTGGCGGGTCCGGGGACGGGCTGATCCAGGCCTACAACTACCGGATGTGCCTGACGCAGGCTTCGTCGCGGATCCCGTTCCCGCGGCCCGCCGCCTACGATCCGGTGGCCTACGAATTGCTGCTGCGGTATATCCAGGCGGGTTGGAACGGGCCGTTCTTCACCACGCACGGGGTCGGCGGCGGCAAGACGGACTCCAACAACAACGGCGCGGTGTCGACCGACTTCATCGGCGGAAACTATGCGTATCCGACCGCTTCCTACTCCGCTCGGGAGAGCATCGCGGCCGCGCATCTCGCTTACCAGCAGGGTTTGATGTGGTTCCTGGCCAACGACCCGCGGGTGCCGGCGCCGATCCGGGCGGCGACGGCGTCGTGGGGGCTGGCGGCGGACGAGTTCACGGCCACGGGCGGTTGGCCACCGCAGTTGTACGTGCGCGAGGCGCGGCGTCTGCTGTCCTCCTATGTGATGACGGAGCGGGAGTGTCGGGGGCAGTCCTCGGCGCCGGACCCGGTGGGTCTCGCGAGCTACACGATGGACTCGCACAACTGCCAGCGGGTGGTGGTCGGCGGTGTGGTGCGCAACGAGGGCGATGTGCAGGTCGGTGTGCCAGGGCCCTACGGGATCAGTTACCGCTCGATCGTGCCGGTCGAGGCGCAGTGCGCCAACCTGCTCGTGCCGGTGTGCCTGTCGGCCAGCCATATCGCGTACGGCTCGATCCGGATGGAACCGGTGTTCATGATCCTCGGCCAGTCCGCGGCGACGGCGGCCGTCCTGGCCCTGGCCGCGTCGTCATCGGTGCAACAGGTCCCTTACGCGACGCTGCGGGCGCGCCTGCTGGCCGACGGCCAGTTGCTCCAGTGGCCGCCGCCCGCGGGCCCGGGCGAGGTGATCGTCGACAGCCACGACCCGTCGGTGACCCGGGCGGGAACGTGGGTGTCGAGCACGTCGATCGGCGGCTACTGGGGCACGGACTACGAGCACGACGGCAACACGGCCAAGGGAGTGAACCGGTTACGCTTCCGCCCGAACCTGCCGACGGCGGGCACCTACGCGGTGTACCTGCGCTGGACCGCGGACCCGAACCGGGCCAGCAACGTCCCGATCGACATCGTCCACAATGGCGGCGTGACGACCCGCGTGGTCGACCAGCGCGGCAGCGGGGGCCAGTGGGTCTCGCTGGGTTCTTATGCGTGCGCGGCCGGCACGACCGCGAGCGTGCTGATCCGCACGGAGAACACGAACGGCTACGTCATCGCCGACGCGGCCCGCTGGGTACTCTCCGCTTGACCGGTCAAGCCACCGAACGACAATTCGGTGATTCGGTACTCTTTCCGGGATCGACCACCTCCAGGAAGGGCAGCCCGGATGCCCCGCAGGACCGAGCCCGTGACCCGAAAGGTCAAAGCGGCCCAGACCCGCGCGGCGCTACTGACCGCGGCCCGCACCCTCTTCGCGGAGCGCGGCTACCTGAACACCAAGATCACCGACATCACTGCGGCGGCCGGGCGCTCGACAGGCTCGTTCTACGAACATTTCGCGAGCAAGGACGAGTTGCTGGGGGCGCTGCTCGCGGAGTTGGAGAGCGCGGCCGATGACCGCTTGCCTTTCGACGCGCACGCGCGGGATCACGACCTGACCGACCGGTCCCAGCTCCGCGAACATCTGGCGATCGCGTGGTCGGTGATGACGGACCACCGCCCGGTCACGGTGGCCCTCTTTCAGTCGATGATCGCCGCTGATCCGGCGTCGGGCCGGGCGTGGCAGGACCTGACCACCCGGTCGGAGACGCTCCGCGACCACCTGGCCCACTTACGCGACCGCGGCCATCCACTCCCGGGCGACCCGGAGCTTGTCGGTGCGGCGATAGCCGCGATGCTGTCGACCCTCAACTACGCCCTCCCGGACGCCAACGCGGACACGGTCATCGACACGCTCACGGACCTGCTCCTGACCGGCTTGGCTGGCGACCAAGTCACGTAGTGCCTCGGATTTGATGGCCCGGCTTGCTCGCGGGCATCGACGCACGACCAGCCGCACGGACCGAGTCCAACGCGGGGCTGCGCAACCGCCAATTGACCGGCCCCAGCGACAACCCCAACCCACCGGGCTCGACTGCGGTTGCCCCCAGCAAAGCGCGCCACCCCGGTTGACCGTTTGAGCCACCACCCACCGACCCCAGCAGAAACCGCCCTAGCACCGATCGACCGCCTCAACCAACACCCACCGAGCCGGCCAGCAACCGCCCCAGCACCGATCGACCACCTCAACCAACACCCACCGAGCCGGCCAGCAACCGCCCCAGCACCGATCGACCACCTCAACCAACACCCACCGAGGCCGGCGGAGGCGGCGCCAGTGTTGGTTGGCCGGTTCAGTCGCTGCTCGTGCGAGGCGAGGTCGGTGCCGCTTGGTCGGACCTCGTCGCCCGATGGTCGGGGGCGGACGCCTTCGAAAGAGGTGGGCGGCCCGCCGCTTGGGGTCGACCAGCAGGCCGCTTGGCCAGGCCGCTGCCGGAACGGTGGCCCCCGACTTCGGCGACCCGAGCAGCCTTTGTTCCCTCTGCGTGACCAGGTGCGGGCCTGGCTTGCCCGGCGGGAGCGACGGTCTGGACCACCGCGGACCCGGGACAAAGAAGAAAGGCGCCCCGCGAGGGGAGCGCCTTTCCGACAGCCGAACCGATTCAGTGAGCGGCGGTCGTCTCCGCGGCCAACCGCTCGTCGCCCGTCAATGTGGACAGTGGCTTTTCCTTGATGAACAGGACGGCGATCACCGCGAGGAAGGCGATCGGTGCGCCGATCAGGAACAGCTCCGCGGTTGCCGAGCCGTAGACGTCCGCGATGATGTGGCGGACGGGCTCCGGCAGGGTGGCCAGGTCCGGGACCGCTGCGGTGCCCGAGCCGCCGCCCGCCGGGGTGCCCAGCTTCTCGGCCAGGCCGCTCGTCACCTTGTTGGCCAGCACCGCGCCCAAGGCGCTCACGCCGATCGCGCCGCCCATGCTGCGGAAGAACGTCAGGACCGACGTGGCCGCGCCCAGCTCGTTGGCCGGCACGTCATTTTGCGCCGCCAGCACCAGGTTTTGCATGAGCATGCCGACGCCGATGCCGAGTACCGCCATGAAGACCGAGATCAGCACCACGCTCGTGTCGGCGCCGATCGTGCCCAGCAGCAGCATGCCGACGGTCATGATCAGGGCGCCGGCTACCAGATAAGCCTTCCAGCGGCCGTGCTTCGTGATGAGCTGACCGGCCACTGTGGAGGACACCAGCAGGCCGAAGATCAGCGGCAGGCTCATCAGGCCCGCGACCGTCGGGGACTTGCCGAGAGCGACCTGAAAGTACTGCGCCAGGAAGACGGTGCCGCCGAACATGGCTACGCCGACCAGGATCGAGGCGACCGTCGCGAGCGAGACCGTGCGGTTGCGGAAGATGTCCAGCGGGATAATCGGTTCAGCGGCGCGCGACTCGACGAACACCGCCAGCGCCAGGATCACGACGCCGGCGGCCACCAGGACGCCCGTCTGCCAGGACGCCCACGCGAACTTGCTGCCCGCCAGGGTGGACCAGATCAGCAGCGTGGAGACGCCCGCGGTGATCAGCAGGGCGCCGAGCCAGTCGATCTTCACTTGGCGGCGTACGACCGGCAGGTGCAGCGTCCGCTGGAGGAGGAAGATCGAAAGGAGCGTGAAGGGTACGCCGAGCAGGAAGCACCAGCGCCAGCCGAGCCAGCTGGTGTCGACGAGTACGCCGCCGATCAGCGGGCCCGCGATCGTGCCGACGCCGAAGACGGCGCCGAAGATGCCCGAGTAGCGGCCCAGCTCGCGCGGCGGGATCATCGCGGCCATCACGATCATGGCGAGCGCCGTCATGCCGCCGGCGCCGACGCCTTGGACGACGCGGCTGACGATGAGTACCTCGACGTTGGGCGTGAAACCGGCGATCAGCGAGCCGGCGACGAACAGGCCGAGCGAGAGCTGGATCAGCAGCTTGCGGCTGTAGAGGTCGGCCATCTTGCCCCAGAGCGGCACGGTCGCGGTCATCGCGAGCAGCTCCGTGGTGACGATCCAGGTGTAGACGGACTGGCTGCCGTTCAGGTCGGCGATGATCCGCGGCAGCGCGTTGCCGACGATCGTCGAGGCCAGGATCGACACGAAGAGGCCGACCATGAGGCCGGAGAGTGCCTGGAGCACTTCACGGCGCGACATCCGCGCGGGCGAGGCGCCGGGGGCCGTGGGTTCGGATGGCGGCTCTGCCGGTGGCGACGTTGACGAGGTGGTGACGTCGGTGGTCATCGAGTGTCCTTACTGGAGGGATGTGCGGTGACGCTTTGCGCGGTGCGTGGGTGGTCGCGCGTCGATCGGGGTTACGAAGCAGTTGTCGTTGGCTTCGTTGGAAGCCGGCCCGTGGGTTGGACCGACGCCCTAGGGAGGCCGGCCATCCAAGACGAGCAGCCCCGTGGAACCGGCGGTTGTCGTCCGCGGCGATCGAGGCGAACGAGAAGCCATGGGCCGACAGAAGTCCGCCTCTGGCAAGCGGCCATCGCTTAGGCCAAGTCGCGGGCCGCCGTCCGCGCGGAACCGAAGCCCACCAGGACCACAGCCGCTGAAGAGCGACGCCAGCCGACGTCGGTCTCCGCGGAAGCCATTCCCCGAGGTCGGGCGGTCGTGCCTTCATGATCCACTAGGCATCACCTCGGGCAGCGACGGTTTGCGGGGTCGGCTCGGTCAGGCCGCTGGCGACCATGTCGAAGGCGTCGTCGACCAGCTTGGCCAGCGTCGCCTGCCCGGCGCTCGGGTCGTCGTTGGCCCACCGCATGAGCGCCACCCGGAACGCCGCGCCCGTGACGGCGGCCGCGACGGCCGGGAACGGGTGGTCGGCCGGCAGGTTCAACCGATCGGCGACCGCGGCCGCGACCGCCATCTCCGACTCGACGCCCGTGGCCAGCAGCCGCGGCAGCAGTTGCGGGTTCTCGGACACGACCCGCATCCGCAACGCGACCGTTTCGCGGTGGTCCTCCATCTGGTGGATCACCGGGATGAACGCCAGCCGCAACGCCTCGACCAGGCTCGTGCCGGCGGGCAGCGCACGGAACATCTCCAGCGCGTGCCCGATCTCCGTGTCACCGCCGAGCAGCGCGTCGTCCTTGCTGGCGAAGTAGTTGAAGAAAGTCCGCGACGACACATCGCACGCTTCGCTGATCTGCTCGACCGTCACGTTGTCGAGCCCGTGCTCCGCGACCAGGCGCAGAGCGGCGGCGGACAGCGCGGCGCGGGTCGCCAGCTTCTTCCGGTCGCGACGGCCGAGCGCGGGTGCGGTGCTCACCGTTGCACCCTACCAAGTGATCTTGCACAGCACGAAAAGTTTTAGGATGTGAAGCAGGGCACAGATCAATCAGGGGTACGTCAAGACGTGCGCACCACGCATAGTGAAGCCGTCAAGATCGTGGATGGTCCGTCGCGCCCGCGCTGAGCTGGGCACATGGCAACAACTCGGCACCCGACGACCCCCCGGGTGACCCCCGGCATCGAGCTGGGAATCGGCACCGTCGCGGTCGTCGTACTCACGATCATGCTCGCCTCCGCACCCCTGATGCTCGGCCTCGCCGGCCTCGTGGCCGCAACCATCGTCGGCGCGGTCCTCATCCCGGACTGGCGCTACAGCCTCGGCCTCGCCGTGATCACGTACTTCCTGTTCGTCGGCTTCATCGCGGGCGACATGGGCATGCTGTCCTGGCGCGGCCACGACGCGATGTGGCAGCTCGGGGCCTTCGGCCTCGCCTACATCGCCGGCCTCACCCTGCGATGGGTCCTACACGCCCCACCCGCCGACTGACACGGGCGGACTCCGCCAGCCGGCAGGCCCGCGCTCCACAAGCCGACAGGCCGGGGCGGGCGCGGCAAGCCGCGGGCTCGGGAAGCCGACCGACTCCGGCTGGCTCAGCAGCCGGCAGGCGCGGGCAGGCTTCGCACGCGGCCAGGCCGCGCACGCTCCGCAAACCGACACGCCCGGGCGGGCGCCGCCAGCCCGGCAGGACCGGCAAGCCGGCCGGCCCGGGCGCGCTCCGCAAGCTGGCCGGCGCGATCCGTCATTGTCCGGGGCCGCCGGCGGCGCCGATGCTCAAGTTATGCGCTTCATGACCTGGTTCATCCGCGCCGCCGGCTTGTACAACGCGAGCGCCGTGATCGTTTTCCTGACGCCGGGCGCCTTGGAGGCGTTCGGTGTCGCGCTGCCGTACTCCGACTTCTGGGTCTGGCTGCCCGCGCTGATGGGCCTCTTCGCCGGGATCGTGCTGCTGCTGTCCGCGATGGACCTTCAGCGGTACGGCGCATTCCCGTTCTGGAACGGGGTTATCCGGTTAACCTTCGTGGTCGTGACGTTCGCGCTCGGGTTCGGCGAGACCGCCGGCACGTTCGTCACCCTGCTTGCCGCCGGTGACGTCGTCCTCGTGGTCGGTCAGCTCGTCGGGCTCCCGCTGGCGCTCGGCCGGACACCCTGGCAGCTCCTCACCAACCAGCCGGCCACGGCGGCGCGACCGGTGCCGGCATGAACCGTTTAAGCCGCGTGCTCACCGTCGTTGCGATCGTGGAGGCCGCGTACGCGGTCGTCGCGCTCACCCCGCCGAGCCTGGTCGAGCCGCTGTTCGGGTTCCGGCTCAACGCCGACGGACACTGGGCGCTCAAGCTGCTCGGCGTCTCGCTGGCCGTCCAGGCGGCCGTCGCGTGGCTCCTGCGCGGTCAGCCGCATCGCGGGATCGCGGGGGCGCTCGCCGCCTATCAGTTCGGCAGTGCCACAGTGGACTGGATGATGTGGCTGGCGCTGCGCGACGACGGCATCTTCGCGACCACGCAGGCGCGGGTCGCGATCGTCGCCGCGATCCCGAGCCACTACCTGCTCGGCGCGTTGCTGACCGCCGCGGTCGTGGCCGCCGGACGGCCGGTGACCAGTGACGTCCGCACGCTGTAAGCCGCCGGTCGGGCTCGCCGCGGCGCTCGCCGAACAGGGCGTCGCGGTGGCCGACGTGCTGGCGCTGGCCGGCCTGCCGGCCCGGCTGCTGGACGTGCCGGGGGCGCGGCTGACCGTGCCCGACTACTTCGCGCTCTGGCAGGCGGTCCGCGACGCGAGCGGTGATCCGGCGATCGGCATCCGGCTGGCGCGCTCGTTGCGGGCCGACCACACCGAGCCGCTGTTCCTCGCGGTGTTCAGCGCCGCCACGGTGGGTGCGGCGCTCGCGACCGTGGCCGCGTACAAGCGGATCCTGACTCCCGAGTCGCTTGTGTTGTCCACTTCGGATGGCCTGGTCACACTGACGTGGCAGTGGCCGGAGCAGCGGCCGCCGCCGGTGCTGGTCGATGCCGAGCTGGCGTTCCTGGTGGAAGCGTCGCGCCGGGCCACCCGGGTGCCGGACCTGGCGCCGCGCCGCATCGAGCTCACGGCGGCCGCGGTCGGCCCGACGCACCACGACTACTTCCGCTGCCCGATCCGCGTCGGCCGGCCGGTCACCACGATCGTGTTCGGCGCCACCGACGCCGCCCGACCGTTCCTCAGCCACAATCCGGACCTGTTGCGCGCGCTGCTGCCGTACCTGGAGAAGCGCACACCGACCCGGACGGACGACGCGCTCGCCCACGTGCGCCGCGCCATCGCGGACCGGCTGCGTGGCCAACGGCCGACCGTCGACGCCGTCGGCCGGGACCTCGCGATGAGCGGGCGCGCGCTGCAACGACTGCTCCAGGACCACGGCACGACGTTCCGCCGAGTGTTGGACGAGGTGCGCAACCAGCACGCCCGCAGCTACCTGGCCGACACCGGGTTCAGCGACGGCGAGGTGGCGTTCCTGCTCGGTTTCGCCGACCCGACCTCGTTCTACCGGGCGTTCCGGGTCTGGAACGGGGTGTCGCCGAGTGAGTACCGGCGGCGCGCGGTCGTGGAAACATAGGGCGCATGGCTGGTGAAGAGCGCGACGGAGTGCCGCTGACCAACCTCGACCAGGAGCTGTTCGACGGCGCCGGTGCCAACAAACGCGACCTGGTCGACTATCTCGACGCGGTGCACAACCGGTTCATCCCGGTGCTGCGGGACCGACCGCTGTCGGTGATGCGGGTACGGCCCGGGCAGCCGCCGTTCATGCAGAAGAACCTGCCCAAGTACACGCCGGACTGGGTCGCCCGGGCGGACGTGTGGGCGGACCGGTCGCGGCGGATGGTGAGTTACGGGCTGTGCAACGATCGGCGGACGCTGATCTGGTTCGCCAACCAGCGGGCCGTGGAATATCACCCGGGTCTGGCGGTCAGCGACGACTGGGCGCACCCGACGCACCTGATCCTGGACCTCGACCCACCTCCGGGTGGCGCGTTCCGATTGGCCGCGCAGGCGGCGCTGTTGGTTCGCGAAGTGCTCTCCTCCTGCGGCATGGCCGGTGCGGCGAAGACCAGCGGCGCCAAGGGCGCGCACGTGTTCGTGCCGCTGGCCGCCGGGCAGGCCCACGATGACGTGGCGGCGGCTACGCGGGCGATCGCGGCGCGGGCCGAGCGGCTGGACCCGGCGCTCGCCACGACGGCGTTCATCGTCGAGCAGCGAGAGGGGAAGGTGTTCCTCGATTCGACGCGGGCCGGCGGGGCGACCGTCGCGGCCGCCTACAGTCCGCGGCTGCGGCCCGGGGTTCCGGTGTCGTTCCCGTTGCCTTGGGACGAGCTGGAGGCGGCCGTGCCCACTGATTACACGGTTCACACGGCCGCGGCTGCACTCGGCGAGGGCGATCCGTGGGCGGAGTTGATGCCGGCGCCGCAGCGGCTTGACCCCGGGTTGGTCGAGGAGGGGCACACGATTCCGATCGCGCGCGTGGTCGCGATGCACGAGGGCAAACGGCGGGCGCGGGAACGGCGCTCCGAGGAGTGACGCCCTTCCGGGCTCATTCGACGACTCAGTGCGAGCCGAGACGTGGTGGCCCGGGTGCCGTCGTGATCGCGCGACACCGCCTTGTGGCGGCTGGGCGTGGCTGACGGGCCAGACGGACCAGGTCCCGTCTCGCATCCGAGGTCGAGGGCGGCGGTGGGGCGGCGTCGAGGTCGCGGATGAGCCCGTCACGGTAGAGGTCGCCTTGGCGCGGTGGCAAAGGACGATGCGAGACGCAGTCGCGGAGTCGCCTGGGCACGGCATCTGGTCGCCCAAGGTCGGTGCGCCGGCCGGGCGGCTTTGGCCGAATATCGGTGTTGTACCCGGTCAAAGCCTGTCGCACCCCGGCCCGGATACGAAACAGGGTCTAGCGGCCAATCGGGGTCATGTCGGCGTAGCGGTCGCCGATCGGCGGGTGGATCGCGCTCAACCGGTCAAGCTGTTCCTGCGTCAGCGTGCGGGCCTCCGCGGCCACGTTCTCCTCCAGCCGCGAGACCCGGGTCGTGCCGGGGATCGGGACGATGTCCGGGCCCTGCGCGAGGACCCAGGCGAGTGCCACCTGCGCCGGGGTGGCATCGGCCTCGTCGGCGACTGCCCGTACCTCCGCGACGATCTTCATGTTCTGCGCGAAGTTCGCGGCACTGAACCGGGGCAGCGAGGCGCGGAAGTCGTCGCTGCGCAGGTCGTCGGGCTTGGTGAAGCGGCCCGTCAGGAAGCCCCGGCCGAGCGGCGAGTAGGCGACCAGGCCGATGCCGAGCTCGCGCAGCAGCGGCAGCACCTCGTCCTCGGGGTCGCGGGTCCACAGCGAGTACTCCGACTGCAAAGCCGCGATCGGGTGGGTGGCGTGGGCGCGGCGGATGGTCTCGGGCGCGGCCTCGGAAAGTCCGATGTGGAGCACCTTGCCCTCGGCCACCAACCGGGCCATCTCGCCGACGGTCTCCTCGATCGGGACGGCCGGATCGACCCGGTGCTGGTAGAGCAGGTCGATCCGATCCGTGCCGAGCCGGCGCAGCGAGCCCTCGACGGCGATCCGGATGTTCTCGGGCGAGCTGTCGAGCTTGCGCGTGACCTCACCCGCACGGTGGGTGAGCTGGCCGAACTTGGTGGCGATCACGTAGTCGTCACGGTTCTCCGCGACCGCCCGCCGCACCAGCTCCTCGTTGATGAAGGGGCCGTACACCTCGGCGGTGTCGAGCATCGTGATGCCGAGCTCGCGGGAACGCCGGATGGTGCGCACCGACTCGTCGTCGTCGCCGAAGCCCTCGTAGTAGGCGGACATGCCCATGCAGCCGAGGCCAAGTCGGGCGACGTCGAGCCCGCCGAGCGTCACATGTCTCATGTCCCGACCCTAGCTCCGATGCCCGCTCAACCTGTCGTAGCCAGGTGTGATGCTGTGCCGGTGAGGTTCTCTTTCGACGCCGAGCTGTGGTTCTGGGATGCGCGGCGCGACGACGCCTGGGTGTTCGTCACGCTGCCGGTCGACGCGTCCGCCGAGATCCGCGACCGCACGGGCGGCATCCGGCGCGGCTTCGGTTCGGTGCGGGTTCGCGTGGCCGTCGGGGGCAGCGCCTGGCGCACGTCGGTCTTCCCGGACAGCGCGAGCGGGTGTTACGTCCTGCCGCTCAAGAAGGCCGTGCGCCGGGCCGAAGGCCTCGACGCTGGTGACGTCGCGACGGTGAGTGTCGAGCTGGTCGACGTCTGAGCCGGGGCGGGGCTCGGTCGGATACCCGTGGTGTATCCGACCGAGCTCCGCGCGCGGTCAGGCCCGGGTCAGGCTGGCGATCTCCGCCTGCGACAGCTCGAGGTCGAGGGCGGCCAGGTTGTCTTCGAGGTGCGCGAGATCGCCCGTGCCCGGGATGGGCAGCATCGACGACGACCGGCCGAGCAGCCAGGCCAGCACGACCTGCCGGGCCGACGCGTTGTGGCGCTCGGCGATCTCGTGAATGGTCTGGTTCTTGTCCAGGTCCTGGATCGGCGCCCACGGCAGGAACACCATCGACTCCTGCTCGCACAGGTCGACGATCGTCTCGGACGCGCGGTCGTCGACGTTGTACCGGTTCTGGATCGAGACGATCGGCGTCAGCCGCTGCGCCGCGCGGATCTGCTCCTCGTCGACGTTCGAGAGGCCGATGTGCCGGATCTTGCCCTCGTCCTTGAGCTTAACCAGTTCACCGATCGAGTCCTCGAACGGCACATTCGGGTCCGGCCGGTGGAACTGGTACAGCGGGATCTGCTCGATCCGCAGCCGGCGCAGTGAGCCCTCGCAGACCTCGCGCAGGTGCTCGGGGCGGCCGTCGGCGGGCCACGGCACAAACGGTTCAGGCCGGAGCAGGCCACCTTTGGTGGCGATGACCAGATCGTCCGGGTACGGGTAGAGCGCCTGGGCGATCAGCTCCTCGCTCACGCTCGGGCCGTAGGAGTCGGCGGTGTCGATGAAGTTGACCCCGGCGTCGACCACGCGGCGCAACACCGCGATCGCCTGGTCCTTGTCGGCCGGCGGCCCCCAGATGCCCGGCCCGGTGATGCGCATCGCGCCGTAACCGAACCGGTTTACCGTGAGATCCCCGCCGACGTCGATCGTCCCCGCAGAGCTGGCATTGGGCATGGTGCAGACACTCCAATCAGACGTCGGAGGCAAATGCGACGCGCATTCGCCTCCTCGTTCTCCTGGAGCCTAATCTTCAGATCGTCAACCGCCGAGGTTCGTGAGCGTCGCCACCTCGGCCTGGGTCAGGTGCACGTCGACGGCGGCGAGGTTGTCGTCGAGGTGCGCGGGGTCGCTCGTACCCGCGATCGGCAGCATCGCCGGCGACCGGGCGAGCAGCCAGGCGAGCGAGATCTGCCGCGGCGTGGCCGCGTGCCGCTCGGCGATGTCTCGAACCGCCGGGCTGTCGTCGGACGGGATGATCGGCGCCCACGGGATGAACACCATCTGCTCCTGCTCACACAGGTCCACAATGGTCTCCGAGCTGCGGTCGTCAATGTTGTAGCGATTCTGGACCGAGACGATCGGCACCATCTCCTGTGCGACGCGGACCTGCTCCTCGGTCACGTTGGAGACACCGACGTGCTGCACCTTGCCCTGCTCCTTGAGCTGGACCAGAGCGCCCATCGACTCCGCGAAGGGCACCTTCGGGTCCGTCTTGTGGAACTGGAACAGCGGGATCTGCTCGAGGCGGAGCCGGCGCAGCGACCCTTCGCACGCCTCGATGATGTGCTCGGGCCGGCCGTCCTTGGGCCAGAACCCGTCCGCCTCGCCGTCGTCGGGACCGGTGCGGTACATACCGGCCTTGGTGGTGATGACCAGATCATCGGGGTACGGATAGAGCGCCTCGGCGATCAGCTCTTCACTGACGTTGGGCCCGTAACTGTCGGCGGTGTCGATGAAGTTGATGTCCTCCTCGACGGCCCGCCGCAAAGTCGCGATGGCGTCGTCCTTGTTGACCGGTGGCCCCCAGATCCCCGGCCCGGTAATCCGCATGGCCCCGAAACCAAACCGGTTAACCGTAAGGTCTCCCCCGACGTCGATCGTCCCCGCAGCAGTCGCCGTAGCCATGGCGCACGCCTCCCATCGTCTGGCGTCCGGGAGGCGGCCTGCCCCCTTTCGGAGCCTAGCTCCGCAGAACCGGTACGCGGCGTTCGAGAAAATCGAGGCTTTTGCGCATGACTGATCCGGTTGAGAGCGTGTCTGATGCCTGTGCGGTCTGTGCGATCAACGCCGGCCGACGCGAGACGGCCGAATCTTGCGGTGGGCGGGCCAGTCGAGCGACAGAGTCCCGCCGACCGGAACCGCCCGCCAGCGTTCCGCAGCGTCGTGCAACGCGGTGACGGCGGCCCGCACCGCGTCGGGCGGCGGCGCGTTCTCGGGCCGGGTAGCGAACCATTGGGCGATGAGTTTCGCGAGGTCAGCCCGGGGTTGCATCGCCACAGCTTCGACGAAACCGCCGAGGAGCTCGGCGTGCTGAATGCGGTCGCGATACTCGCGGATCAGCGCGGCCGATCTGTCCGCGCTGTGGGGCGGCCGGCGGCCGGACTGGTGGGTCATGCTCTTGAACACCACGCCGCCGGCGATCGCACCCCAGATCCCGTCCGCGACGCGCATCGCATCCTCGACGGTGAAATGGACCAGGTCGTGCGGCAACTCGGCGGTGATCGGGCCCGCACTCATGCGGTAGACGACGTGATCATCACGCTCGATCAGAATCGAGCCCCACACATGGTCCGCAGGACGATCGAACGTCACCCGCATGACACCGAGCGTCACCCACCGACCCACCACTACTCAACCGATTAACCGCGTCCGCTCGAACGACCCGCGCCCCAGCGGGTCTGACCGTGCCTCCCGGACGCGGATGGGTGCACCGCGAGGTGCCGGTGAAGCCAGACATAGACCACCATGAGTGCGCTGATGGGCGCACGCCCCACCCCAACGGACCGCCACCACACGGCCGGATCACGGATGGGCAGCCTGCCGCGTAGTCGTTTTCTGCCAGGCTGAGCTGGCGTCAAGGGCCGGATCGGCGTCAAGGCCGGACAACGAGGCCGGGCAGGACGCGGTCCGGGGTTTCCGTGAGTCGTAGCGGCAGGTGAACGCCAAGACCGCGTCGGGCCCTAGCGGCGGGTGAGGCCGCGGTCGCGGGCCAGGCGGGAAAGGATCGGGCGAATGCTCAGGCCCGTGCCGCCCAGGGCGACCATGCCGACGCCGAGATCGACCGAGACGCGGCCCTGGCTTGCCCAGTAGACGTCCTTCAGGTCAAGGAGCAGCGCGAACTCGTCGACGATCAGTGCCAAACCGGACCCGTAGACCACGCCCGTCAATGGGTGGCGGCGTTTGCTTTCGCACCCGGCTACCGCGAGGCCGCCGACGGCGCTGACCATGCCGATGCCCCACATGTAGTGATGGAGGTGGATGCCGCCGATGCTGACGTTGTGGAATCGATGGCCGCCGCTGCGGATGCTGTAGGTGATCGCCCGGACGGCCGCGAACGTCACCGTGAAGCCGAGCCACGACCAGAGCACCGAGCGTTCGGCCGGCTGAAGCTCTTGGAGGTACGCCCGGCGGAGCTCGGCGGGCGTGGGCACGGCCGACTTCGACGTCGGACTGTCGTGAGAGCCGTCGGCCATGCGGCCAACGTACCGCCAAATGGACCTTTTTCGTGTTTAATCGCCCGAAGCGGCTCGACCCGTCCACAGGTCGGACGCCGTGCCCTCGGCCAGGCGCTTCTCGTACACCCGGACCTTGTAGCTGATCATGCTCAGGCCGACCGACAGCGCTTCCATCTGCGCCTCGATCCGTTCCTGGTGGGCTTGGAGCAGCGCGAGCCGGTCGGGCTCGTTGCCGGGACCCTCGCGGACCAGGTCGGCGTACTTGCGGATGGCATCGATCGGCATGCCCGTCTCGCGCAGTCGCGCGCAGAGCTCGACCCACTCGATGTCGTCGTCGGAGTAGACGCGCCGGCCGCCCGGGTCCCGGACGATCGGGCCGGCGAACAGCCCTTCCCGCTCGTAGAAACGCAGCGCGTGCACGCTCAACCCGGTGCGGGCCGCGACATCGCCGATTCCGTGCGCCATGCACCGCAGGCTAGCGCTTGAGCTAGAGCGGGCTCTAGCTCTTATGGTCCGCGCCATGACAGTCACCCTGATCACTGGAGGGTCCGCCGGCATCGGCGCCGCCACCGCCCGCCAACTGCTGGCCCTCGGTCACCACGTCGCCGTCACCGGCCGGCGGGCCGACAAGCTTGACCGGTTCGGCAGCGAACACCCCGAGGCGCTGACCCTCGTGTCCGACAGCGGCGTGCCCGCGGAGGTCGAGGCCGCCGTGGACAGCACGGTGGCCAAATTCGGCCGGCTGGACAACATCGTCGCCAACGCCGGGTACGCCACCCACGACGGCCTTGACGACGGCGACCCCGACGGCTGGCGCGACATGGTGCTGACCAACGTGCTGGGCCCGGCGACGCTGATCCACGCGGCGCTGCCCCACCTGACCGCCGCCCGCGGCCGGATCGTGCTGGTCGGCAGCGTGGCAGGGGTGCTGCACACACCCGGCAACATCTACGGCGCGACGAAGTGGGCGATGACCGGGCTGGCCGGCAACACCCGGATGATGGTCACCGACCAGGGGGTAGGGGTCACGCTGGTCTCGCCGGGCGGCACGGAGACCGACTTCTTCGATCCGATCGGCGGAGCGCCGGCCGACCGGCCCGGCGGCTACCTGACCGCCGACCAGGTCGCCGGCGCGATCGTCTGGGCCCTCACCCAACCGGAGGGCGTCGACATCAGCACAATCACAATGCGCCGAATCGGTTCACCTTGGTGAGCCGATCCGAATAATGCCGTGGCCGCCCGCGCGGGTCCCGTGTGGGCCCGCGCGGGCAACTGGTTCAGACGAGCAGAAGCCCCAAGACCCCGGCGGCACCGACTTCGACCTTGGGCGGCCCGTGCCGGTGCATCACCACCAGCTCACCTCGTGGTGTCCCACTCGCCTGCCCTGTAGCCCGCGGGGGTTTCCTTGTGGATCCGCGCGGGCGACCGGTTCAGTTGAGTAGGAACCGTTGGACGGCGGCGTCGCCGATGGGGTTGCGGCCCTGGATCGAGTGGCCCATGCCAGGCACGACCACCAGTTCGCCCCGCGGGGTCTGGCTGGCCTGTTCCTGTGCCCACGCCAGCGGCGTCGAGAGGTCGCGGTCGCCGGCTAGCAGCAGCACCGGCATCGTCAGTCGGTGCAGTGGTGGCGTTGGGTTCGGGCGGCTCGGCGGCCACGACTCGCAGGTTTGCACGATGCCCTGGGCACCGGCCACCTCCGTCGGGAACGGCCATGTCGATGTTGCCGGCAGCTTGGCCACCACCCGGGCCGTTGCCTTTTCCCGGACCGTTAGCGGGGCGCGCGGCGTGACCCACGGCAGCTCATCGACGTCCGCGCAGAAGGTCGCGGCGTGCAAGCCCGCGCTGAACGCCTGGTACGGCGCTCCGTCGCTGCGTAGCGCCTCCACCGC
>NZ_BONC01000035.1 GCF_016862515.1 Asanoa iriomotensis | reverse complement strand
GCGGCAGGACAGGCCCTAGGCCAGGCCGCGTTTCGCGCGGGTGCGGGCCGGCTGTTCGGTCGTGGCCGGCTCCGCGCTGCCGCCGCCGGTGGTCGCGGCCGGGCCGCCGCCGCCCTCGTCCGTCGTCGGGGTGTCGGCCGACGTCGGCTCGTGGGCCTTGATCAGCAGGAAGATCACCAGCGCGCCCACGGCGAAGATGCCCGCCGAGACCAGGAACGCGACCTTGTAGCCCGCCACCGGCGCCTCCGCGGCCGCGGCCGGCCCGACGTGCGACGCCGCGTAGCTGCTGGTCACGCTCACCGCGATCGTGCTCAGCAGCGCCGTGCCGACCGAGCCACCGACCTGCTGACCCACGTTGACCAGCGCGGACGCCACCCCGGCGTCGTCGCGGTCCACCCGGTCCGTCGCGCTGTTGATCGCGGGCGCGAAGATCAGGCCGAAGCCGAAGCCCAGCAACGGCAGGGCCGGGAAGATGTGCACCCAGTAGCCCGACGTCGAGTTGATGAAGTAGAGGTAGACCATCCCGATCGCGGCCAGCGCCATACCCGTGGTGATCAGGATGCGCGACCCGAGGACCGGTTGCAGCTTGACGTTGGCCAGCGTCGAACCGATCACCACGAACGCGATCATCGGCAGGAACGCGACGCCGGTCAGCACCGGGCTGTAGCCCTTGGTGAGCTGCAGGTAGAACGTCAGGAACAGGAACACCCCGAAGATCGCGATCGCCGCCAACGCCACCGACAGGTACGCGCCACCGCGGGTGCGGTCCAGCACGATGCGCAGGGGCAGCAGCGGTTGTCGCGTCCGGCGTTCGACCTGGACGAACGCGACCAGCAGCACCACCGCGACGACCAGGCTGATGATCGTCAGCAGGTCGCCCCAGCCGTCCGACGCGGCGCGGGCGAACCCGTACACCACCAGGAACAGGCCGACCACGGCGCAGACCGTGCCCGCCCAGTCGATCCGCGGTTTGACCGCGGGCCGCTGGTTGCGCAGGTAGTACTGGCCGCCGATCCAGGCGATGCCGGCGAAGACCAGGTTGACGAAGAAGCACCACCGCCAGGACGCGTACTCGGTCAGCGCTCCGCCGAGCAGCAGGCCGACCGCGCCACCGCCGCCGGCGACCGCGCCGTACACGCCGAATGCCCGCCCTCGTTCGACGGGTGAGCGGAACGAGTTCGTGATGGTCGACAACGCCGCCGGTGCCAGCAGCGCGCCGAACGCGCCCTGGAAGGCGCGCGAGATCACCAGCACGCCGAACGTGGTCGACGCGCCGCCGGCCGCCGACGCGGCCGCGAAGCCGATCAGGCCGATGATGAACATCCGTTTTCGACCGAAGAAGTCGCCGAGCCGCCCGCCGAGCAGGAGCAACGACCCGAACGCCAGGGCGTACGCGGTCACCACCCACTGGCGGTCACTGTCGGCGAAGTGCAGCGCGTCCTGCGCGGCCGGCAGGGCGATATTGACGATCGTGGCGTCCAGAACGACCATGAGCTGGGCGATCGAGACGATCACCAGGATGGTCCAGCGATGGTTGTGCTCGAACTCGCGGTCGGCGTCGTATCGCTGGGCCTTAGCGGTTTGTGTCGTCATATGGCTTCCTCGGCCGCAATGACCGGAAATATCACTCTAATGGGTGGCTCGCCCTCTACGTTATGACGCGGCGCCGTCACGACCAGCGACAAACGCGACTTGATCCCGTGTCCTGGGTCTCAGGCGGGGCGGTGTTTACCGCTCCCGACAGCCGGGCATTGCCGACCGCGAATCCCCTCAAAAGGAGAGAAGGGCGATGGGCATCGTGGGCAAAATGGCGTACAAACCGGTCGGCGTGCTGCTCGGTGTCGCGGCGGGTGGCCTGGCCGGCGTGGTGTTCAAGCAGGTCTGGAAGCGCATCTCCGGCGACGACGACGCGCCCAACGCCACTGACGAGGACCGCGGCTGGGGTGAGGTGTTGATCGCCGCCACCCTCCAGGGCGCGATCTTCGCGCTGGTCAAGGCCGCCGTCGACCGGGGCGGTGCGGCGGGCGTCAAGCGGCTGACGGGGCGCTGGCCGACGTAACGGTTCCGTGCCTGAGTGCGCAAGCTCAGGGTCCGGGTCGCCGGGAGTCCGTACGATGGTGTCCGCTATGTCGACGCTCGCGCCCGGCCTCCGTCTGCACGACCGGTTCCTGCTGGTCGGGCGGATCGGCGTCGGCGGCATGGCCGAGGTCTGGCGGGCCGACGACACCGTGCTCGGCCGGCCCGTCGCCGTCAAGGTGCTCGACCCGTCGATCGGCAGCGACACCACGATCCGGATGGCGACGCATCGCGAGGCCCGCGCGGCCGCGGGGCTCACCCACCCCAACATCACCCGGGTGTACGACTACGGCGAGGCGGCCCTGCCCGGCGGCGGCCTGGCGCCGTACCTGGTGATGGAGTTGGTCGAGGGCCACGACCTGGCCGAGCGCCTCGACGCCGGCCCGCTCCCCTGGGCCGCCGCCGCGGCGATCGCCGCCCAGGTGGCCGCCGGCCTGGCCGCGGCACACGCGGCCGGCGTCGTGCACTGCGACATCAAGCCGGGCAACGTCATGCTCACCCCGGGCGGGGTGAAGATCCTCGACTTCGGCATCGCCGGCCTGGCCGGCACGCCCGACGGCGGCCTGCGCTACGGCACGGTCGGCTACTGCTCACCCGAGCGCCTGGCCGGCGCCGACCCGACGCCCGCCGGCGACGTCTACGCCGTCGGCGTGCTGCTCGCCGAGGCCCTGGTCGGCCAGCGTCCCGAGTCGTCCCGCGGGCTGGCGAGGTTCCCGGTCGTGCCCGGGGTGCCGCCGGCGCTGACCCGCATCGGCACGGCCTGCCTGGCGGCCGATCCCAGCCAACGGCCGACGTCGGCCGACCTGGCCGGCGTGCTGGGTGACCTGGCCCGATCGGCGCCGCACGCGGCCGCCGCGGCGCCCGTCTCACCGGGCCCGGCACGCCCGATGTCGCCGGGCCGGGCGGTGGTGCCCGCGCCGACCAGCCTGCTCCGGTCCAAGCCGTCGGCCGAGCCGGAGCCGGCACCGAGCGGCAGCCCCCGCAACCCGATGCGGGCCGTGGCGATCGGCGGCGTCGCCGCCGCGCTGGTCGTGATCGCCATCGTGGTGGCGATCGTGGCGAGCCCCGGCAGCGACGGCACACCCGGCGGCCAGGTGGCCCAGGCGGGCGCCAGCCCGGGTGTCGTGGCCGACCCGACCACCGACCCACCCACGCCGACCCCGACCGCACCGACCGACCAGGCCGGCGCACTGGCCGCCTTCGAGGCGCTGCTGGCTCAGGCGGTCGACGACGGCAAGATCGACGAGAAGGCCGCCGAGCGGATCAGCAACCGCCTCGACGACCTCCGCGATGCCGTCGCGGAGGGCGAGGACGTCGAGCGCGAGGCCCGCGACCTACGCGGCGAACTGCTCCGCGACCGCAACAGGGAACACGTCGACGAGGAGATCCGCCTCCAACTGGCCCGCCTCCTGATCCCGTTCAACGCGAACGGCGACAGCGACACGAGCGGCGACAACAGCGGCCCAGGCCGCGGTTAGGCCCCCGCCACCCTCCCGGCCAACGCGACGGCGCGTGCCCACCGACAGGAACGCTTTTGGAGCAGGCCCGCGTCGGCCGGCAACGGCGAACAGCGGGCCTGGTCAGGCCCGTGATCCTGCCGGTCAGCGCGACAGCGCGCACCGACCGGCAGGAAACGACTTAGAGCAGACCCGCCTTGCGTAGCGCGTCGGCCATGGCGCTGTTGACCGGGGCCGGTGCTGACGGTCGCCCGCCACCCTGCCGGCTGCCGCCGCCAGAGCCGCCGCCGCCTTGCCGACTGCCGCCACCAGCGCCGCCGCCCTGCCGACCGCCGCCGCCTTGCCGGCCACCACCGCCGCCGCCCTGGCCACTACCGCCGCCACCCTGGCGTCCGCCGCCGCCGCTCTGGCGGGCGCCGCGGCCCTCCTGGCGGGCGCCGTCGCCGCCCTGACGCTGCTGCGCGGGCTGGCGGCCACCGCCCTCCCTGCCGCCGCCGCGCGGCGCACCCGGCGCGTTCTCCTCGTCCAGCCGCAGGGTCAGCGAGATGCGCTTGCGCGGGACGTCGACGTCGAGCACCTTCACGCGTACCACGTCGCCGGGCTTGACCACTTCCCGCGGGTCCTTGATGAACGTCCTCGACATCGCGGACACGTGCACGAGCCCGTCCTGGTGCACGCCGACGTCGACGAACGCCCCGAACGCCGCCACGTTGGTCACGACGCCCTCCAGGACCATGCCGGGCTGCAGGTCGCCGATCTTCTCGACGCCGTCCGCGAAGCGTGCGGTCTTGAAGGCCGGGCGTGGGTCGCGGCCCGGCTTCTCCAACTCGCGCAGGATGTCCGTCACGGTCGGTACGCCGAACACCGCGTCCGCGAAGTCACCGGGGCGCAGGCCCCGCAGCAGCGTGCCGTTGCCGATCAGCGTCGGCAGGTCGGCGCCGACCGAGGCGAGGATCCGGCGGATCACCGGGTACGCCTCCGGGTGCACCGAGGAGCCGTCGAGCGGGTCGTCACCGCCGGCGATCCGCAGGAAGCCCGCGCACTGCTCGAACGCCTTCGGCCCGAGCCGCGGCACCGACTTGAGCGCCGACCGGTCGCGGAAGGGCCCGTTCGCCTCGCGGTGGGCGACGATGTTGGCCGCCAGCGACTCGCCGATGCCCGACACCCGCGACAGCAACGGCGCGGATGCCAGGTTGACGTCGACGCCGACGCCGTTCACGCAGTCCTCGACCACCGCGTCGAGCGAGCGGGACAGCTTGGCCTCGGAGATGTCGTGCTGGTACTGCCCGACCCCGATCGACTTCGGATCGATCTTCACGAGCTCGGCCAGCGGATCCTGCAGCCGCCGCGCGATCGACACCGCGCCGCGCAACGAGACGTCCATGCCGGGCAGTTCCGAGGCCGCGTACGCGGACGCCGAGTAGACCGACGCACCCGCCTCGGAGACCATCACCTTGGTCAGGTTCAGCTCGGGGTTGCGCGCGATCAGGTCGCCGGCCAGCTTGTCGGTCTCCCGCGACGCCGTGCCGTTGCCGATCGCGACCAGGTCGACCTTGTGCTCGGTGGCCAGCCGCGCCAGCGTGGCCAGCGCCGCGTCCCACTTGTTGGCGGGCACGTGCGGGTAGATCGTGTCCGTCGCCAGCACCTTGCCGGTCGCGTCGACCACGGCGACCTTCACGCCGGTGCGGAAGCCCGGGTCGAGCCCCATCGTCGCGCGGGTGCCGGCGGGCGCGGCCAGCAGCAGGTCGCGCAGGTTGGCCGCGAACACCCGCACCGCCTCGTCCTCGGCCGCCTGGAACAGCCGCATCCGCAGCGACATGTCCAGGTGCACGACGATCCGCGTGCGCCAGGCCCACCGCACCGTGTCGAGCAGCCACCGGTCCCCCGGCCGCCCGGCGTCCTGAATCCCGAAGTGCGCGGCGATCCGCTGCTCGTAGAACACCGGACCCGTGGAGAGCGTCCCCGCCGCGACCGCGTCGGCTTCTTCGGCGGAGGGCTCCAGGATCAGGTCGAGCACCTCCTCCTTCTCGCCGCGGAACAGCGCGAGGATCCGGTGCGACGGCAGCGAGGTCAGCGGCTCGGCGAAGTCGAAGTAGTCGCTGAACTTCGCGCCCGCCTCCGCCTTGCCGTCCTTGACCTTGGCGCGCATCCGGCCGCGCTCCCAGACCTGCTCGCGCAGCCCACCGATCAGGTCGGCGTCCTCGGCGAACCGCTCGACGAGGATCGCCCGGGCACCGTCCAGCGCGGCCGCCGCGTCCGCGACACCCTTCTCGGCGTCGACGAACGCCACGGCGGACGCCTGGGGATCATTGAGCGGGTCGTCGAACAACAGGTCGGCCAGCGGCTCCAGACCGGCCTCGCGGGCGATCTGGGCCTTGGTCCGCCGCTTCGGCTTGAACGGCAGGTAGATGTCCTCGAGCCGGGCCTTCGAGTCGGCGGCCAGGATCTGCGCCTCGAGCTCCGCGTCCAGCTTGCCCTGCGACCGGATCGACTCGAGGATCGCGGCGCGCCGCTCGTCGAGCTCGCGCAGGTAGCGCAGGCGTTCTTCGAGCGTGCGGAGCTGGGTGTCGTCGAGCCCGCCGGTGGCCTCCTTGCGGTAACGGGCCACGAACGGCACCGTCGCGCCGCCGTCGAGCAGATCGACGGCCGAGGTCACCTGCGACTCGCGTACACCAAGCTCGTCGGCGATGCGTGCGGAGACGGACGGAGTGGGTGCCTGGATCTGGTCGGTCACGTCCGGCATTCTGCCGGACCGGTTCGTTTCCCGTGGCCAGTGGGTAGAAGCCACACCGAGGGAGGTACGTCATGCTGGCCGAGCGACTGCGCGCCGTAGCGCCGGACACACTCGTCGAGGTCGTCGACCATCACGTCCGCGCGGAGCTGGGCGGGCTGCGGGCCGATGTGCTGCTGGCCGACTACCGGATCGCCGGGCTGTGGCCGGTGCTGCGCCCGGACGACCCGACGGCGGGGCTGCTCGCGGAGCAGACCATCGCCACACGCTGTTACACCCTGCAGGAACCCCTTGTGGAGGATGTGCCCGAGACGCCGGGCGTACGCCTGTATGTGCCCCTGTCGGTGTGGGGTGAGCGGCTCGGCATCCTGGTCGCCGACTTCCCGGAGACGCCCGACGACCCGACGATGCGGCACTGCTGCGCGGTCGCCGACGACCTCGCGGTCGCGCTGCGGGCCGCCGACCGGGACACCGACCGCTACCGGCTCGCCCGCCGCCGGCAGCGCCTGTCCATGGCCGCGGAGATGCAGTGGGACCTGCTGCCCGGGCGCTGTGTGAGCCACGCCGGGTTCGTGCTCGCGGGTCAGCTCGAACCCGCGTACCGGACCTCGGGTGACAACTTCGACTGGGCGGTCAACGACGGCCGGTTGACCGTGACCGTGCTCAACGGCAACGGCACCGGGCTGGCCGCGTCGGCGTTGACCGGGCTCGCCGTCAACGCGATGCGCAACGCCCGCCGGTCCGGCGGTTCGCTGGTCGAGCAGGCCGAGCTCGCGTCGGACACGCTGTTCGGGGCCCATCGCGGCGCGCGGCCGGTCGACGCGATGCTGCTGGAGTACGACAGCGGCAGCGGCCGGGTGAAGGCCATCGACACGGGATCGCCGAAGGCGTGGCGGGTGCGCGGCCGCGCGGTGGCGCCGGTGGTGCTCGACCAGCAGTTGCCGCTGGGCATGTTCGAGGAGACGCGGTACGGGACACAGAGCTTCGACCTGGCCGTCGGCGACCGCCTGTTCGTGGTCAGCGACGGCGTGCACGACGCGGCACCGGGCGGTGGCCCCACGTACGGGGAGCTGCGACTCGCGGCGGCGATCCGGTCGGCCCGGCTCTGCCCGCCGGCGCAGGCGGTCGGCACGGTGATGCGGGCACTGCGTGACTACCACGGCGACTTCGAGTTGGACGACGACGCGGTGATGGTCTGCCTGGACCGCACCGACGCGGGCAATGTGGATCAGATCGGTGTGAAGCGCATGGCGGAGGCGGCGCCGGGGTAAGTCAGCGGTTCGTCGGCGCAACGGCGGTCGCGTCGACCAGGCGAGAGGCGACGGAATGGACGGCGTGGCGAACCTGGCCAGTTCCATAGAGGCCGCCTCGGAGGCGCTGATCAGCGTCCTCGAGGCGGCCCGAACCCGCCAGGAGTCACCGGTCTCGCCGACCCAGGTCCGGGTCTTGTCGATCATCAACGTCCGGCCGGACACCAACGTGAACCGGCTCGCCGAGCTGCTCGACGTGGTGCCGTCCTCGGCCAGCCGCCTGTGCGACCGGCTGGAGGCGGTGGGCCTGCTGCGCCGGGCGGCGGACGAGCGCGACCGGCGCGAGGTCCACCTGGTGCTGACCTCGGCCGGCGCGGCGGTGCTGCGCGAACTGCGCGAGCGGCGCGCCCAGGCGGTGCGCGCGGTCCTCGACCGGATGCCGCACCGTGCCCAGCACGACCTGCTGGTCGCCCTGCTCGCCTTCGGCCACGCGGCCGCCCAGGTCCAGGCGGAGTCGGCGCAGTCAGCCTAGGATGAGCGCGATCTCGCGGGCCATCTTGGCGTTGGTGCCGTCGGCGGCCAGCACGATCAGCGCCTTCCACAGTGCCCAGCCGCGGCCGCGCTGCCAGGTCGCGTCGTCGACGCCGAGCGCCGCGCGGAAAGCGGCGCGGGCGGCGGTGTCGAGGAACGTCCAGGCGATCACCGTGTCGCACGCGGGGTCGCCGACACCGCAGGTGCCGAAGTCGATGACGGCGGCCAGGCGCCCGTCGCGGACCAGGATGTTGCCGTGGGCGAAGTCCCCGTGGAACCAGACGGGCCGGCCGTCCCATTCGGCGGCGAGCGCCGCGTCCCACTCGGCGGTGGCGGCGGCACCGTCGATCCGGCCGTCGAGCGCCGCGATCGCCTTGCGGGTCTCGTCGTCGTAGTGCGTGAGCGAGGCGCCGCGCCAGAAGCTGTGCCGACCGGCGGCGGGTTCGCCGGCGGTGTCGACGCCCTGCAGCGCGAGCAGGAACTCCCCGAGCTCGACCGCGAACGCGCTCAGGTCGGCGATGTTGTCGCGGCGGGCGGTCTCGCCGTCGAGCCAGCGGTTGACCGACCAGGGCCACGGATAGCCGGCGCTAGGCCGCCCCTGCGCCAGCGGCGCCGGGATGGGCACGGGCAGGTGCGGCGCGAGCACGGGCAGCCAGCGCTGTTCCTTCTCCACGCTGGGCACGTAGCCCTCGGCGCTCGGCAGCCGCACGCTCATCTCGTCGCCGAGATGAAAGGTCCGGTTGTCGTTGCCACCGACCGCGACGGGCCGCACGGCCAGGTTGGCCCACTGCGGAAACTGCTCGGCCACCAGCTCACGGACCAGCGCGACGTCGATCATCACCGCCCGATGGTCCTGGTCCGACCCCGCGCCGGCAACCGGTTATCGCCCACGCGTCAGGCCGGTGCGTAGGCGAGGACCGGACACTCAGGACCGGTGGCGCGCGCGATCCGGGCGTCGAGCGTCACCAGCGGCGCGGACAGCAACTCGGCCAGGGCGACATAACCCGCGTCGTACACCGTGAGATTGCCGCGCAGGTGCCACACCCGCTCGTCGAGGCCGCGATAGGGATAAAGGTCGACCGGCAGGTCGACCAGATCGGCGTGCGCGAGCCCGGCCGCCGTCGCGTCGAGCAGGCCGGCCAGGGCGTGCCGCCGCAAGATGTTGGCTGCCTCGAACGGCATCGGCTCGGGTGCGGCGAGCCGTGCGCCCGCCACCGTGGCCGCCACCCAGTCGCCCGCGGGCCCGCCGTCGGCGAGCAGGGCGACGGCGGCCGAAGCGTCGATCACCATCGCCGCGGTCATCGCCGGTCAGTGTCCCGGGCCGCGATGATCGTTTCCGGGTCGAGCCGGGTCCCGGCCCGGGTGGCGCGCGCCCGCGCCCGGGCGATCACGTCTTCGGCCGTCGGGCGGGCGGCCAGGTCGACGAGCTCACGTAGTAGGTACTCCTGGAGCGACCGGCCGGCCCGCGCCGCCCGCGCGGCGAGCTCGTCGCGGATCTCGTCGGGAACGTTGCGGATCGTGATGGCGACGGTCATGCCTGCATTTTAATGGCAGCAGCAGCATTCTGCATGCACCGTCATCCGTGCGCGACGTACTCCGGGAGTTGGGTCGCGAGGTTTTCGGCGTAGGCGTGGTTGGCGTGGAGCGTGCGGCCGGCGTTGTGTGGGGTGTGCACCACGTTGTGCCGGCCCAGGAGGGGGTCGCCGAGTGGGAGGGGTTCCACGTCGAAGACGTCGGCGGCCAGGCTCAGCTCGTCGGCGAGCACCCGGCGGCGCAGTTCCGGCACGTCGCAGACGGTCGCGCGGGTGACCAGCACGACCAGGCAGCCCTTGGGCAGCGCCCGGACGTGCTCGGCGGTGATCAAGCCCTCGGTGCCCGGGTTCAGCGGGACCATGGGCGCGAAGATCTCCGCGTCCGCCAGGAGCCGCTCCAGGTGCCACTCCTTGCGGGCGCCCGCGCGGTGGAACGACGGCTCGCTCGCGAATGGGTCCCAAGCCGCGACGTCCGCGCCCAGCATGTTCGTGTAGCTCGCGTAGCGGCTGGCGATGTTGCCCGCGCCGACGATCCGTACGCGTTTGCCGGCGATCGTGCCGTGGCTGAAAGCCGGATCATCGCCGAACTGGCCGTAGGCGTGCTTCCACGCCGAGTCGTCCGACACGATCGCCGCGTGCTGCTGCGGGATCCGGCGCAGCCCGCAGATGGTGAGCCCGAGCGCGTACTCGGCGACCGACTGCGCCCAGTGCCCCTCGGAGGGCTGGGTGATCCGGCGGACCCCGTGCCGCTCCAGGCGTTCGTCGAGATCTGAAGGCGGCGGCCACGATCCCGCCACGTACGCCTCGGCCAACCCCGGCAGCCCGTCCAGGTCCGCGTCGGTCGGGTAGACGCCCAGCGAGATCAGCCGCCGCACGCCGGCCGGGTCCGGCAGGGCCGCCGGCAGCGCGTCGTCGGCCAGCCGCGTCAGCACGACGTCGACGCTCGGGCGGAGCAGCGAAACGAGGTGGTCCGCGACGAACGGCCAGGTCTGCTCGAACCTCGGGTGCACCACGATCGCGGTCCTCATGTGCTCTCCCCGGCGAACGCCCGCCACGACTTCTCGATCTCCTCCGCCGGGACGGGCGCGCCGAAGATGGCGACCCGGTGCCGGAACAGCCGAACCGTACCCGCCGGGAGGTGCCAGGCGCCGCCGATGCTGACGCTCGGGCCGACGCCGAGCTCGTTGTCGACCCGCCACGGCACCGGGTGCCGGAAGTTCACCGGGTGGTCCATCACGACGACCAGCGGTGGCTCCGCGCCGGGCGCGGCGTCGAGCAGCGGCATCTGGACCGCGACCCAGCGCGCCGTCCGCTGCTCGGCGTCCGACCCGGTCCGGCCTTCGCTGTTGTACGCCGTTCCACCGTTCTCCGGCCGGTACGGCATCCGCAGGAAGAGCCCGCCGTACGGGTACGCGCCCATCGTCAGGTCCGGCACCGCCCGCAGTTCGAGCCGGAGGTCCAGCTCGTAGGAGGCACCGTGGTCGGTCAGCGTCCACGCCTGTGTCTCGTGCAGCAGCGGGTCGCCGCCAGGAGTGCGCAGTTCGGTGCGCACCTCCCAAAGAGCCCGGTTGCCCCGAGCCGACGGGGTGCCGGCCAGCACAGGGTGGAACGTGCCGTCGTTGAGGTGCTTCGGGTGCATCCCCTCGTGCCAGAAGCCCACCCCGTTGACGTCGTTGAGGCCCACGGACAGCCCGTGCTGCCACGGGTGGTGGTCGGGCGCGTCCTCCGTGACGGTGCCGACGCCGGTCGGCGAGACGATCGGGTGGAGGTACGGCCGGCAGTGCGGACGGGCGTGCTGGGTCACGATCGGCGCGGCGCCACCCGCGCGGAACACCCGCACGGCACCGGGTTCCTCCTCGCACACGGTCAGGTCAGGCACGGCCGAACTCCGGCAACGCGATCTCATCGCCGCCGCGCATCGCCGACTCGTGTGCGCAGATGCCGGCGCTGGTCCAGTTCGCCGCGGCCGACGCGTCCGGGAACGGCGCGCGTCCCTCGATGATCGCCGACACGAACTCGTGCGCGAGGTGGGGATGCGAACCGCCGTGCCCGCCGCCCTGTTTGAAGGACAGATGGGTGTTCATCGTGGCGTCGTACACGCCGCGGGTGGTGTATTCGCGGATCGGCTCCGGCAAACGGTCGGCGTAGTCGGGCATCTCCACCCGCTTGCCGTCCTCGCCGGTGAACACGACCGGCTGCTCCCGCTCGATCTGCTGCCATTCGTAGCTCATCCGCTCCCCGTACACGTCGAAGCTCTCGACATATTCGCGGGCGACGTCGAACAGCGAGCGGGTCACCTCCATCGCCAGGTCGGAGTCGCGGAGGCGGAACAGCGCGGTCTCGACGGCGAACGGCGGCCCGCCCCGGTCGGCGGCGTGGCGGACGCGGCCGGAGCCGAGGCACCGCACCGAGCCGGCCTCGCGCTCGGCGAGCGCCAGCAGGGGTGCCACGGCGTGGGTCGCGTAGTGCATCGGCGGCAGGTCGAGCCAGTAGTCGGGCCAGCCGGCCATCTCCTGCATGTGCGCGCCGCGGAGGAACTGGATCGGCCCGAGTGCTCCGCTGTCGCGAAGATCCTTGGCGTACAGGAACTCGCGGGTGTAGACAGCCGTCTCCATCATCATGTAGGACTTCCCGGAGTCCTGCTGAGCTTGGACGATGCGTGCGCAGTCCGCGAGCGAGGTCGCCATCGGCACGGTGCACGCGACGTGCTTGCCGGCTTCGAGCGCGGCGATCGAGTGGTCCGCGTGCGCGGCGATGGGTGTGTTTATGTGAATCGCATCGATATCAGGGTCCGCCAGCATCGACTCGATGCTGGTGTGCCGGCCGGGGATCCCGAAGTGGTCGGCGATCTGGTGCAGCGAGCCCTCGGTGCGCTGGCACACCGCCACGAGCTCGGCGTGCGGGTGGGCCTGGTAGATCGGGATGAACTCGGCGCCGAAGCCTAGTCCGACAATGCCGATCCGTACTTTTCGCGTCATGCGTGCGCCTTCCGTCGATACGAAGGAACGTACGGTCGGCACTCCGGAACCACCATGAACTTTTCCGCTGCGGGCCTTAGATTTCCTGCACCCAGCAGCGGGCCCGGAAAGCGAGCACAACCGTGGACGACATCACCGGCGGCCCCCGCCACGTGGCTCTCCTCGTCGAGACCTCCAACTCGTACGCCCGCGGCCTGCTCGCGGGTGTCCGGAGGTACATGGACACCCATCCCGGCTGGTCGATCTACCTGGCCGAGCACAGCCGGCACGAGACCGACCTCTCGTGGCTGGACGGCTGGCGCGGCGACGGCGTGATCGCCCGCATCGAGAACCGCGCGACCGCCGAGCGGGTACGCCGGCTGGGGCTGCCCGCGGTCGACCTCAGCGCCGCGTACCTGACCCCGGAACTGCCCTGCGTCGAGACGGACGACGACCTGATCGCCCGCTGGGCGGTCGACCACTTCGCCGAACGCGGGTTGCGCAACTTCGCCTTCTGCGGCGACGCGCGCTTCGGCTGGTCGGTCAAGCGCGGTGAGCGCTACGCCTACCACGTCGGGACGCTGCGGCACGAGTCGCACGAGTTCCGGATCGAGCCGTCCGGGACGCTGGCCGACGACCGGCTGGCCCTCGCCCGCTGGTTGCTCGGCCTGCCGAAGCCGGTGGGCGTCCTGGCGTGTTACGACATCGCCGGGCAGGAGGTCCTCGAAGCGTGCAAGATCGCGGGTCTGGCCGTGCCGGACAGCGTCGCGGTGCTCGGCGTCGACAACGACGAACTGATGTGCAACCTGACCACGCCCGCGCTGTCGAGCATCCAGCCCGACACGATCGGCACCGGCCTGCTGGCGGCCTCGCTGCTCGACCAGATGATGGCCGGCGTGCCCCTGCCGCCCCGCCTGCACCTGATCCCGCCCCTGCGCGTGGTGACCCGGCAGTCGACGGACATCCTCGCCGTCACGGACCCGGTCGTCGCGCGGGCGTTGCAGCTCATCCGCGACAAGGCCGACGAGGGCATCCCGGTCGCGGTGATCCAGCGGCAGGTCGGCCTGTCGCGGCGGGCGCTGGACCTCCGCTTCCTGCGGTTCCTCGGGCGCACCGTGCACGACGAGATCACCCGGGTCCGCATGGAACGCCTCGCCGACCTGCTCATCCGCACCGACTGGACCCTGCCGCAGCTCGCCGAACGGCTGCACTTCAGCCACGCGGAATACATGGGCGTCGCGTTCAAGAAGTACAGCGGCAAGTCGCCGGGCGAGTACCGGCGCGCCAACCGCTCGGTCACCAACGCCTGAAAAATATCGCAGGAACCGTGCGGGAAGACGCATGGATCATGCGCCGACGGCGCCCTTAGCGTCGCTTCCGTGCGAGTCACCATCTGGAACGAGGGCCTGCACGAGCGGGCGAAACCGGAGCTGGCCGAGCGTTACCCGGACGGCATCCACGGCGCGATCGCCGCTGGTCTGCGCGCGGCGTTTCCGGACGCGCGGATCCGCACCGGGACGCTCGACCAACCGGCCCAGGGGCTGCCGGCCGACGTCCTCGACGAGACCGAGGTGCTCCTCTGGTGGGGGCACGTCGCGCACGACCAGGTCGACGACCGGCTGGTCGAGCGGGTCGCGGCCCGCGTCCTGGGCGGGATGGGCCTGATCGTCCTCCACTCTGGACACTTCTCGAAGATCTTCAAGCGGCTGATGGGTACGACCTGCGCGCTCAGTTGGCGCAACACGGGCGAGCGCGAGCTGGTCTGGACCGTCGATACCGCCCACCCGATCGCGGTCGGCGTCGATCAGCCGATCGTCATCGAGGCGCAGGAGATGTACGGCGAACCGTTCGACATCCCGTACCCGGACGAGGTCGTGTTCATCAGCTCGTTCGCGGGCGGCGAGGTGTTCCGGTCCGGAGTGACGTACCGCCGTGGCCGTGGCCGCGTCTTCTACTTCAGCCCCGGCGACGAGGCCTACCCCGTCTACCGCCACCCGCAGGTCCAGCGGGTCCTCGCCAACGCCGTCGTCTGGGCGGCGCCCGTCAGAGAGGCACGGAAATGACCCGAGTGGTGAGCTTCACCGGCCCGCGCGTCGCGGAGGTGGTCGCCGAGGCGGCCAAGCCGTTGACGGCCGGCGACGTCCGGCTCCGGACGCTGTTCTCCGGCATCTCCGCCGGCACCGAGCTGACCGGCTACCGGGGCACCAACCCGTACCTCGCGAAGCGTTGGGACAACGACCTGCGCCTGTTCGTGGACGGGGCGGTCTCGCGGGAGTACCCGCTGACCGGCTGGGGCTACGAGGAGGTCGGCGAGGTCGTCGAGATCGGCGACGCCGTCGACGGAGTGTCGGTCGGTGACCGGATCTGGGGCACCTGGGGGCATCGCAGCGAGACGGTGGTGACCGCCGAGTACGCCCGCGCCCGGATCCTCGACTCGGACGTCGATCCCCGGGTCGGGATGTTCTCGCAGATCGGCGGCATCGCGCTGAACGTCGTGCTGGACGCCGACATCCACGTCGGCGAGACCGTCGCGGTGTTCGGTCTCGGCGTGCCCGGCCAGTTGGTCGCGCAGTTGGCCCGGCTCAACGGCGGCCGGGTGATCGCGGTCGACGGCGTGGCCTCCCGCCGGGACCTCGCACTCAAGCTCGGCGCGGCGGAGGCGCTCGATCCCGCGGCCGGCGGCGTCGCGGAGGAGATCCGCGTCCGGACCGACGGGCGCGGCGCCGACGTGTGCCTCGAGGTGACCGGCAACTACGGCGCGCTGCACGAGGCCATCCGCGCGGTGGCGTACAGCTCGCGGGTCTGCGCGGCCGGTTTCATGCAGGGCGACGGTCTCGGCCTGCGCCTCGGCGAGGAGTTCCACCACAACCGCGTCCAGGTCGTGTCGACCCAGATCTCCGGCGTGGCGCCCGCCGTGCAGCACCGGTGGGACCGGTTCCGGCTCGACAGCACGGCGATCGCCCTCGCCACGTCGGGCGCCCTGCGGGTCACCGACCTGATCAGTCACACGTTTCCGCTCGACCGCGCCGCCGACGCGTTCACCCTGCTCGACGGCGCGACGCAGGACGTACTGCAGGTCGTCCTGCAGGCCTGAGAGAACACACGAAGAGTGGAGTCAAGATGATCAATCTATCGCCTCGGGGCGCGCGGAGTCGGATGCGCTGGGCCGGCGCCGCAGCGGCGGTCGCCGTCGCGCTGTCCGGCTGCACGGGTGCGGAACCCGAGGAGAACGTGCCGGCCGGCCAGATCGGCGGCAACCTGAACTTCTGGGTCGGCCTGGACACGGTCGACGACGCCTCCATGGCGAAGTACAAGAGCATCTACCTCGACCCGTTCCAGCAGCAGTACCCCAACGTCAACTTCAAGCTCAGCCCGCAGAACAACGAGGGGCTGACCCAGAAGATCCAGACCGCGCTGGCCGCCGGGCAGGGGCCGGACCTCATCCCGCTGAACTCGTCGGTGGCGATCCCGTTCGCCGACGCCGGCTACCTGGCCGACCTCGGCGGCCTCGCCGAGCAGGAGAACTGGAAGGACACGATCTTCCCGTGGGCGCTGGACATCGGCGTCGTCAACGAGAAGCTGCTCGTGTTGCCCGTCAGCTACGAGACGCTCGTGCTGTTCTACAACAAGACGCTCTTCGAGAAGCACGGGTGGCAGGTGCCAACCGACCGGGCGTCGCTGGAGGCCCTGGCCGACAAGATGGTCGCGGCCGGTGTCACCCCGTTCGCCAACGCCAACGCCGATTACGCGGGCGCTACCGAGCATGTCCTGTCGTGCATGCTCAACCAGGTCGCGGGTCCCGGCAAGCTGCACGACGCGCTCAAAGGGCAGATCTCCTTCACCGACCAGGCGTTCGTCGACACGATCGAGCTGATGGTCAGCTACTTCCAGAAGGGCTGGTTCAGCGGCGGGGTCAAGCAGTACTTCTCCACACCCGACACCCAGAAGATGGCGAAGCTCGCCAACGGCCAGACCGGCATGTTCATGTCGGGAAGCTGGGAGATCGGGCCGATGAACGAGTACTTCGACGACAGCGGCAACCAATGGGACTGGGCGCCGCTGCCACCGCTGGCGGCCGGGGTGCCCAGCAACGTGTTCCCGCTCGCGGTCGGCGATGCCATCGCCGTCAACGCCGCCAGCAAGAACCAGTCCGCCGCCAAGGCGTACCTCAAGTGGAAGTTCTCGGACAAGGAGGCCAACTGGCAGGCGATCAAGGAGGTCGGCGACCTGCCGCTGCCCTTCAAGTTCGACGCGGCCGCGGCGCCGGAGGGCATCGACCCCCGTTTCCTCACGCAGTACACGGCGATCAGCGACGCATCGCTGGCGAAGCGGGTCGGCTACGTGACGTGGACGTCGTTCGGCGGCGCGGCCGAGAGCTATCTCCTCGAGAACGAGGACAAGCTGCTGACCGGCGACCTGTCGGCGCGGGACTTCCTCGCGGGCATCGACAAGGCGTTCAAGCAGGACCAGGAGAAAGGTCTCATCCCGCCCGTCTTCGAAACGACGGCGAGGTAGACCGCATGCGGCAACGACGGCGGTCCCGGCTGATCGCGATCGCGTTCGCGCTGCCCGCGCTCGCCCTGAACCTGCTCGTCATCGCCGGGCCGGCCGTCAGCAGCATCGTCTACTCGTTCACCGACTGGAACGGCATCACGAGCCCGGAGTTCGTGGGCCTCGCGAACTGGTCGCGGCTGATCGCTGACGGCGCCTTCTGGAACGCGATCGGCAACAACTTCGTCTACCTGCTCCTGTTCCTGACCGTACCGCTCGCGATGGGTCTGCTCGGCGCGTTCATGCTCGCGCGGATCCGTCGCGGCGCCGCGCTCTTCCGGGTCGTCTACTTCATCCCCTACCTGCTCGTCAGCGTGATCACCGCGCAGATCTGGCGGAACATCCTCGACCCGGAGTTCGGTCTCGCCGCGGCACTGCACGGCATCGGCATCCACTGGCTCGACGGCGTCTACTTCTTCGCCGACAAGCGGTTCGCGCTCTACAGCGTCGCGTTCGTCGACAACTGGCACTTCTGGGGCTTCCTCGTCGTGCTGTTCCTCGCGGCGATGCAGGGCATCGACTCCGCGCAGTACGAGGCCGCCCGCATCGACGGCGCGAACGCCTGGCACGAGTTCCGGCACGTGGTGCTGCCGGGCATCCGGCCGACACTGACGTTCGCGCTGACGATCATCGCGATCGGAAGCATGCTCGTGTACGACTACCCGTTCATCCTCACGCAGGGCGGCCCGGCGGGTTCCACCGACGTGGCGTCGCTGCTGGTCAACCGGACGGCGTTCCTGGCCCGGGACGCGGGCTACGCCTCGGCGATCGCACTCGCACTCTCCGTCCTGAGCGCGATCTTCCTGGTCCTGTTCGGTTTCCTGCGACGGCGGGAGGAGTCCTGATGTCCACGCTCGCCTTCCGCGCCCGGCGCCGCACGCGGACCGAGGAGCGGCCGCCCGGCGGTCTCGGCCGCACGCCGTACTCGTACCTCGTGCTGACCGTGCTCGGTCTGTTCGCCTTTCTTCCCGTGCTCGTGCTGATCGTCAACGCGTTCAAGACGAGTCTCGAGATCGGCACCAACCCGCTCGGCCTGCCGTCGTCGCTCGACCTGTCGAACTTCGCGGAGGCGTGGCGGAAGGGCAACATGGCCCGCGGCTTCGCCAACACCGCCGTGCTCGTGCTGGGCACGATCGTGGGAACCTGGCTGTTCGCCGGCACCGCCGCGTACTCGCTGGCGCGGTTGAACCTGCCCCTCAAGCGGGCGATCGAGAACTATCTGTTCGTCATCATCTCGCTGCCGGTGCAGATGTTCATCGTCCCGCTGTTCTTCCTCTGGGTGAAGCTGGGCCTGATCAACACGCTCGTCGGGCTCGTCGTCATCTACGTCGCGCTCAACACCCCGTTCTCGGTGCTGCTGCTGCGCACGTTCCTCGTCGGCATCCCTCGGGAGCTGGACGAGGCGGCCCGGATCGACGGCGCCAACGAGTGGCAGGTCGCCACGCGCGTCATCCTGCCGCTGAGCTGGCCCGGCTTCGCGACCGTCGGTCTGGTCGCGGGGCTGGGCGCGTACTCGGAGCTGCTGTTCGCCGTGACCTTCCTGATCGACGTCGAGAAGATGCCGGTCGCCACCTCGTTCCTCCAGTTCAGCCAGGGCTTCACCCAGCTATACAACCTCGTCAACGCGGCGGGGGTCATCATCGTGATCCCGCTGATCGTGCTCTTCCTGCTGATGCAGCGCCGGTTCATCGCGGGTCTCGCCGCGAGCGGCACCAAGGGATGAAAGGGAATTCGGGATGACGTTTCGACTGGCCGCGCAGGAGCGGATGCTCGACGGCGACACCCTGGAGGAGAAGTACGCGTTCGCGCTCTCCGTGGGTTTCGACGGCATCGAGCTGTCCGGGCAGGGCGGCGGCGTCCTGGCGGGGCGCGCCGACGAGCTGCGCCGCGCCCGGGCGGCCGGCGTGGCGATGCCGAGCGCGGTCGTCGCCCGCGTGCCGTTCCTCGGCGACTTCGACCCCTCGCGCCGGCGTGCCGCGATCTCCGAGTTGAGTGAGTTGCTGCGGGCGCTGCCGCACGCGGGCGCGGCGGGGATCGTCTCGCCCAACGCGTTCGGCGTGTTCTCCAAACGCCTGCCGCCGTTCGCCGTGCCGCGGCCCGACGAGGAGTCGCGCGCGCTGCTCGTGGCGGCGCTGCGCGAGGTGGCGGTGGTCGGCGAAGAGTGCGGCGCCGCGGTGTTCCTGGAGCCGCTGAACCGCTTCGAGGACTATCTCGTCAACACGCTGGCGCAGGCGGCGGAGATCGCCGACGAGGTCGCCTCGCCCGCGGTGCGACTGGTCGCGGACACGTTCCACATGTCGATCGAGGAGTCCGACATCGGTGCGGCGATCCGCGCCGCGGGTGCGCGGATCGGGCACGTCCAGCTCGGCGACAGCAACCGCCTCGAACCGGGTGCGGGCCACTACGACTGGGACGAGACGCTGACGGCGCTGGAGGACATCGGCTACGACGGCTGGCTCGCGATGGAGTGCGGGCTCAGCGGCGAGCCGCGCGAGGTGTTTCCCCGGGTGGCCAAGCTGCTGAAACGCTAGCGTCCTTTAGGTGCGGATGAGGGCGACATCGGGGAGAATGAACCATGGCATCGATGGCAGACCGCATCCGTGACTTCCTGCGCAGCCCACGTGGGCAGCGGCTCGTGCAACAGGGCCGCACCCAGCTCAACAAGCCCGAAAACCAGCGCCGCCTCCAGCAGTTGGCCAACCGCCTCCGCAGCCGGGGCCGATAATCACGGGCGGCCCGGGGCCGGACGCGGTTAGTCTTCCCGGGCCATGCCCGACCTGCCACCCCTCGCACACCTGCACGTGCACCTCGAGAGTGCCGTGCGGTGGTCGACGCTGAGCGAGATCGCTTCGCGCAACGGGATCTCGTTCCCCGACCACCTGCGCGGTGGTGCACACCGCTTCACGTCCTTCACAGACTTCTTCGACCAGAACCATCTCGTACGCGAATGCCTCCGCCGCCCGTCGGACTTCCACCGCGTTGCCGTCGAGTTCTGTGCGGACCAGGTGGCCCAGGGCGTCGGCTACGTCGAGGTGTCGTTCACCGCGGCCGCACACGGCGAGCGTCTCGGCGACCTCGGCATGCCGCTCGCGGCGGTGCTCGACGGTCTGGCCGAGGGCGGCGAGCGCTACGGGCTCGACTGGCAGGTCATCCTCGACACGTCGCGCCGCCGGTCGGTCGAGCGGGCCTGGCGCACGCTCGACCTGGCCCGCTCGCACGCGGGCGTGGTCGCGATCGGCCTGGCCGGCGACGAGGACCACCCGGCCACACCGTTCGCCGCGGTCTTCGCCGAGGCCCGCGAGGCGGGCCTGCACGTCGTGCACCACGCCGGCGAGGCCGCCGGCGAGGCCAGCATCCGCGAGGCGCTCGACGTGGGCCTGTCCGAGCGACTCGGCCACGGCATCCGCGTGCTCGACGACCCGGACCTGACCGCCGAGGTGCGCGAGCGCGGCATCCCGCTCGAGGTCTGCCCGACCTCCAACGTCGCACTGGGCTTCGTGCCGTCCCTGGCCGAGCACCCGCTGCCCCGCCTGCACGAGGCGGGCCTGACGGTCACCCTCAACACCGACATCCCGGAGATGGTGCACACGACCCTGCGGGACGAGTACGCGCACTGGCCCCAGTTGGACGTGCGCAAGCTGGCCCGGGCCTCGGTGACGGCGTCGTTCGCGGACGACGCCACCAAGGCGCGACTGCTAGCGGCCGCGGACGGCGGCGCCCAGCACGTCGTGGTTGAGTGAGCCGATCACCGTCAGCGGGATGCCCTTCGGGCAGACCGCCGTGCACTCGCCGGTGTTCGTGCAGCCGCCGAAGCCGGCCTCGTCGTGTGCCGCCAGCATCGAGGTCGCCCGGGACGGGCGTTCCGGCTGGCCCTGCGGCAGGGTGCCCAGGTGGGCGACCTTCGCCGCGGTGAACAGCATCGCCGAGCCGTTGGGGCAGGCCGCCACGCAGGCGCCGCAGCCGATGCAGGCGGCCGCCTCGAAGGCGGCATCCGCGTCGACCTTAGGCACCGGGGTGGCGTGCGCGTCGGGCGCGCTGCCCGTTGGCGCCGAGATGTAGCCGCCCGCCTGGATGATCCGGTCGAACGCGCTGCGGTCGACCACCAGGTCCTTGACCACCGGGAAGGCCCGCGCCCGCCACGGCTCGACGTCGATCGTGTCGCCGTCCTTGAAGTGTCGCATGTGGAGCTGGCAGGCCGTGGTCAGCTTCTGCGGGCCGTGCGCCACGCCGTTGATGACCATGCCGCAGGCGCCGCAGATGCCCTCGCGGCAGTCGTGGTCGAACGCCACCGGCTCGTCGCCGGCCGTCGTCAGCTGCTCGTTGAGGACGTCGAGCACCTCGAGGAACGACATGTCCGCGGACAGGCCGTCGACGTCGTAGGCGACCATCCTGCCGCGGGCGTCGCGGTCCTTCTGGCGCCAGATGCGCAGGGTCAGTTTCACGAGTAGCTCCGCTGGCTGGGTGTCTCGTACTCGAAGGCGAGCTCTTCCTTGTGCAGCACCGGGGGCGTGGCGTGCTCCCAGGCGGCCACGTAGGAGAAGTGCTCGTCGTCGCGGAGCGCCTCGCCGTCCGGGGTCTGCGACTCGGCCCGGAAGTGGCCGCCACAGGACTCGGTGCGGTGCAGCGCGTCCACGCACATCAGCTCGGCCAGTTCGAAGAAGTCCGCGACCCGGCCGGCCCGCTCCAGCGACTGGTTGAGCTCCGCGCCGGTGCCCGGCACCTTGACCCGGGCCCAGAACTCCTCGCGCAGCGAGCGGATCAGCTCGATCGCCTTGCGCAGCCCGGCATCCGTGCGCTCCATGCCGCAGTACTCCCACATGATCCGGCCCAGCTCCCGGTGGAACGAGTCCACCGAGCGGTCGCCGTCGATCGTGAGGAGCCGCCGCACCTGGTCGGTGACCGCGGTGCGGGCCTCGACCACGTCGGGGTGCTTCGGGGTGAGCTTCGGGAACGGTCCGTCGGCGAGGTACGCGCCGATCGTGTTGGGCAGCACGAAGTAGCCGTCGGCGAGACCCTGCATCAGCGCGGACGCGCCGAGGCGGTTGGCGCCGTGGTCCGAGAAGTTGGCCTCACCGATGACGAACAGGCCCGGGATCGTCGACCGCAGGTCGTAGTCGACCCACAGGCCGCCCATCGTGTAGTGCACGGCGGGATAGATGCGCATGGGCGTCTGGTACGGGTCGTCGCCCGTGATCCGCTCGTACATCTCGAAGAGGTTGCCGTAGCGAGCCTCCACAGTGGCCCGCCCAAGCCGCTCCAGAGCGTCGGCGAAGTCCAGGTAGACGCCGCGACCGCCCGGCCCCACGCCGCGTCCGTCATCGCAGACCGCCTTGGTCGCCCGGGACGCGATGTCGCGCGGCACGAGGTTCCCGTACGCCGGGTAACGCCGCTCCAGGAAGTAGTCCCGCTCGTCCTCCGGGATGTCCCCCGGCGCCCGGGTGTCCCCCGCCTCCGCCGGCACCCACACCCGGCCGTCGTTGCGCAGCGACTCGCTCATCAGCGTGAGCTTCGACTGGTGGTCGCCGGAGACCGGGATGCAGGTCGGGTGGATCTGGGTGAACGCCGGGTTGGCGAACAGCGCACCGCGCCGGTGCGCCCGCCAGCTCGCCGTGACGTTGCAGCCCTTGGCGTTGGTCGACAGGTGGAACACGTTGCCGTAGCCGCCGCTGGCCAGCACCACCGCGTCCGCCAGGTCGACGGTGACCGCGCCGGTCTCCAGGTCGCGCACCACGATGCCGCGGGCGCGGCCGTCGACCACGATCAGGTCGAGCATCTCGTGCCGCGTGTGCATGGTGACGGTGCCGGCGTTCACCTGGCGCTCCAACGCCTGGTAGGCGCCGAGCAGAAGCTGCTGACCCGTCTGGCCGCGGGCGTAGAAGGTGCGCGACACCTGGGCGCCGCCGAACGAGCGGGTGTCGAGCAGGCCGCCGTACTCCCGGGCGAACGGCACCCCCTGTGCCACGCACTGGTCGATGATCTCGACGGAGACCTCGGCCAGCCGGTAGACGTTGGACTCGCGCGAGCGGAAGTCGCCGCCCTTGATGGTGTCGTGGAACAGCCGCTCGACCGAGTCGCCGTCGTTGCGGTAGTTCTTCGCCGCGTTGATGCCGCCCTGCGCGGCGATCGAGTGCGCCCGCCGCGGGCTGTCCTGGTAGCAGTAGCAGCGCACCCGGTAGCCCAGCTCGCCGAGCGTCGCGGCGGCAGAGCCGCCGGCCAGGCCGCTGCCGACCACGATCACGTCGAGCCGGCGCCGGTTGGCCGGGTTGACCAGGCGGCCGGTGGAGCGCCGCCTGGTCCAGCGCTCCGCGAGGGGGCCGTCCGGCGCGGCTGTGTCGGCGATCGGTTCGCCGAGGACGAACTCACCCGGGTTCGTTGTCATGCGGGTCAACCCACCAATCCGACGAGTACGGCGAACGGCACCGAGAGGAAGCCGGCGCAGAGGATGATCGCGAAGCCGAGCGCGGCCACCCGGGCCCGCTGCTCGCCCTTCGCGGTGCGCTGGCCGAGCGTGCGCAGCGCGCTGAACAGGCCGTGCCGCACGTGGAAGCCGATCGCGACCACGGCCAGCGCGTAGAACAGGGTCACCGGCCACCGGCTGGGCGCGAAGCCGGCGACGACGTTCGCGTACGGGGTCGCCGGGTTGCCGACCGGGTTGACCGTGCCGACGGTCAGGTCCAGCAGGTGCCAGACCAGGAAGAGCAGGATGATCACGCCGCCCCAGCGCATGGTCCGGGCGGCGTAGCTGCCCTGCACCTTGGGCCGGTGTGCGTAGCGGACCGGGCGGGCGCGCTTGGCCCGCAGCGCGAGGACGGTGGCGGCCCAGGCGTGGCCGACCAGCGCGGCGGTCAGCACGAACCGCTGGATCCAGAGGTACCAGGTGTGCGGCAGGACGGGTGCGCCGATGTCGCGGAGCCAGTGCGCGTAGTGGTCGAACGACTCGGCGCCGAAGAAGATCTTGAGGTTGCCGGCCATGTGGGCGACGAGGAAGAGCAGGAGCAGGAGGCCGCTGACGGCCATGACCCCCTTGGCGCCTACCGTCGACCGGTATACCGCCTTGCGCCCCGGCGCGGGGGGCGTCGCTGCGGCCGCGCGGTCGCGCGTACCCGAAACCACCATGCGAACGACGCTAGGTTCGCCTCTCTGATGCGTCCAATGCATGGCGATAGAGGTGTCGATAGCGCTAAGCTATCGGAATGCGCCTGGAGCAGTTGCGGTCCTTCGTCGCGGTCGCAGAACTACGACATTTCACCCAGGCGGCCGTCGCTGTGGGTGTGGCCCAGCCCTCACTGAGTAAGCAGATTCACAGCCTCGAGGCCGAGCTGGGAGCCCCACTGTTCACTCGGCTTCCGTCCGAGGTGGAGCTGACCCCGGCCGGCGAGACGTTGCTGCCGCTGGCACAGCGGATCCTGGCCGACGCCGAGACCGCGCACCGGGAGGTCCGCAACCTGGTCGGGCTCACCCGCGGGCGGGTCCGGCTCGGCGCCACGCCGAGCCTGTGCACGTCACTCGCGCCGCGGGTGCTGCGCCGCTTCCACGCCGACCACCCGGGCATCGAGCTGCGGGTGGCCGAGGGCGGCTCGCAGGAACTGGTGTCGGCGCTCTCGCACGGCGAGCTGGACCTGGCGCTGGTGGTGCTGCCACCGACCGGCATCGACCCGGCGCTCGAGGCCACGCCGATCCTGGAGGAGGCCCTGGTCGTGGCCGCGGCGGCCGGCACACCGCTGCCCGACCCCATGCGGATCGAGGACCTGCGCGACCGGCCGCTGGTGATGTTCCGGCCGGGCTACACCCTGCGCGACGACGCGATCGAGGCGTGCCGGCGGGCGGGCTTCGAGCCGACCTTCGCGGTCGAGGGCGGCGAGCTGGACGCGGTGCTGGAGTTCGTCGAGGCCGGGCTCGGCCTGGCCGTGGTCCCGGAGATGGTCCTGGCCAACCGGCCGGGCCTGCGGGCGGTCCCGCTCGCACCGCCAGGCCTGCGCCGCACGATCGCGATCGCCCAACGCCGCGGCGTCGCATTGACGCACGCCGCCGCCGCTTTGCGAGACGTCCTGCGCTCGGACGTCTAGAGTCTCCGAACGTGAAACCTTGGCGCGATGTCGCGGCCCGCATGCTCGGCCGGCCCACCCCGGCGCGGATGGTGCCCACGCATTCGGTGCGCCAGCAGCGCCGGATGCCGGCTCCGCTGCGGCGGCGGTCCGACCGCATGCTCGAGTACTCGCCCGAGCTGGACGGGCGCGCGGACCCCGGCGAGGTCGTCTGGACCTGGGTGCCCTACGAGGAGGACCCGCGCCAGGGCAAGGACCGGCCGGTCGTGGTCGTCGGGCGGCAGGGTCGCACGATGCTGGGCCTGATGCTGACCAGCAACGACCGGCGCGAGGGCCAGCACGGCTGGCTCGCCCTCGGCGCCGGCTCCTGGGACCGCGACTCCCGGCCGAGCTGGGTGCGGCTCGACCGGGTGCTGACGGTCGACGAGCGCGGCATCCGCCGCGAGGGCTCCATCCTGGACCGCGGCCGCTTCGACCGGATCGCGGCGAAGCTGCGCACCGACTACGGCTGGCGGTAGTTCTTCATCTCTCTGGCGTATCGCCGACAGTTTCCCGTTGATCGTTCGGGTTACCGTCTCGCGGTGACTGACACATCAACGCATGCACATGTCCTGAGCCGTCGCGGGATGCTCACCGGCATCGGCGTGGCGGGCGTGGCCGCCGGGCTCGGCGCGGTCGCCGCGACCCCCGCGGCCGCCTCCGTCCCGACCCCCGACAGCCCGGGCGCCGCGCTGGCCGCCGTCCTGGCCGGCAACGCCCGGTTCCGCTCCGGCCACCCGCGCCACCCGCACCAGACGATCGCCGACGTGCACCGGCTCGCGGCCGGGCAGGACCCGTTCGTAATCGTGCTCGGCTGCGCCGACTCCCGCGTCTCCCCCGAGGTGCTGTTCGACCAGGGCCTGGGCGACATCTTCGACAACCGCGTCGCCGGCAACATCGTTGACGAGGTGGTCACGGGCAGCATCGAGTACGCGGTCGCCGAGTTCGCGCCGCCGCTGCTCGTCGTGCTGGGCCACGAGCGCTGCGGCGCGGTGGCCGCGACCGTCGAGTCCATCGAGAGCGGCACGACCCCGCCCGGCTCCATCGCCGCGGTCGTCGATGCCCTCCGCCCGGCGGTCGAGCCGGTGCTGCACGCGCCGGGCGACACCGTCGAGAACGCGGTGCGCGCCAACGTCCGCTACCAGGTGGCCCAGCTCCTGGGCCGCAGCGCGATCATCCGCGACGCGGTCGCGGCCCGCGCCCTGCGCGTGGTCGGCGCCCGCTACGACCTGGACACCGCGGCGGTCACTCTCCTCTAGAGGAGGGCCGCGGCGGCGTCGAGCTGGGCCAACTCCATCGGGGTCATGGTGGGGTTGGCCCGGCGCACGTCCAGCACCCACCCCAGCGCCGCGGGCGAGGGTGGCGGCAGCAGCGGGCCCAACTCGGCGAGCAGTGCCTTTCCGGCGGCTGCCAGGTGCGGCTCGTGCGACCAGAGACTGACCTGCGCCATGATCAGCAGGGTCATCGCGACGTCGCGGTCCGGTGGTCCCTCGGCCGCGTTGGCCCAGTCGATCAGCACCGGGCCGCGGTCGGTGAGCATGACGTTGTCGGGGTGCAGGTCGAGGTGGAGGATGCGGTCGCCGGTGTCCTGGGCGACCCGGGCGGGCAGGGCATGCAGGCGGTGGTGCAGGTCCGCGAGGATCCGCGCGATCCCGGCGGCGTCGACCGTGCCGGCCATCGCGGCCCCGAGCAGGGTCGGGCCGGCCAGCCGCTCCATGACCAGGTCGGGGCCGTCGGCATCGAACACGAGCGGCACCGGATAGCCGGCGGCCGCGAGGTGGGCCATCAGGTCGGCCTCCGGTGCCGCGGCGCGGCCGAACCGGGAGCGCCGCAGCACGCGGTCGGGCCCCAGCGCGTACACGTCGCAGTCTCTGCCTGTGGCGATCAGTTCCATGCGCGATCCTCAGTCGATCCAGGCGGCCAGGTCGAGGCCGCGCAACCGCTCCGGGTCGCCGAGCACGTGCATCTCGGCGATGCGACCGCCGCGGACGACGAACGACATGATCGCGACCACCTCGCCGCGCGGCGCGACGACCGCGCCCGGCGTGCCGTTGACGAGCGCGCGCTTGACGAACGGCGCGAGCCGGGTGGCGAGCCGGGCCTGGCCGGCGACCGCGGTGCCGCCGCGGATGATCGTGGTGAACGCGGGCCGCGCCGTGCCGCCGTCGGCACGCAGCACGACGTCCGGGTCGAGCACCGCGACGAGCGCCTCGAAGTCGCCGGCGCGCGAGGCGGCGAAGAACGCGTCGACCACCTCGCGCTGCCGGGCCAGGTCGGCGTCCGGCGCGGGCGTCGCGTCCTGCACCCGGCGGCGGGCGCGGCTGGCGAGCTGCCGGGTCGCGGCCGGCGAGCGGTCGACGATCAGCGCGATCTCGTCGAACGCGACGGCGAACATGTCGTGCAGCACGAACGCCAGCCGCTCGGCCGGGTTCAGCGTGTCGAGCACGACCAGCAGGGCGAGCCCGACGGCGTCGGCGAGCAGCGCCTCGTCCTCCGGGCTGAGGCCGGCCTCGGGGCTGACCACCGGGTCCGGCACGTGGGCGTCGAGCGGCAGGTCCGGGCGCCGGGACCGCAGCATGTTGAGGCAGACCCGGCCGACGACCGTGGTCAGCCAGCCGCCGAGGTTGGCCACCTCGGCCGCGTCGGTGCGGGCGAGCTTGAGCCAGGTCTCCTGCACGGCGTCGTCGGCCTCGCTGAGCGAGCCGAGCATCCGGTAGGCGACCGCCCGCAGGCGGCTCCGGTGCTCCTCGAAGATCCGGGCCAACTCGATTTCGTCCACCGGTCACATCCTCTCGCCACCCCGTGTCATACCTGTAGAAGGGCGCAGCAACAAATGCTCACACAGCGGGAGGAAAGCCGTGAACACCCCTATTCTGGTCACCGGCGGGACCGGCACGCTCGGGCGGCACGTCGTCGCCCGGCTGCGCGAGAAGGGCGCCGACGTGCGGGTGCTCACCCGCAACCCGCGGCCGGCGGCGGACGGAGTCACCTATGTGGTCGGTGACCTGGCCACCGGCGCCGGCGCGGACGCCGCGATCGAGGGCGTCAACACCATCGTGCACTGCGCCGGCAGTCAGAAGGGCGACGAGGTCAAGGCCCGCCACCTGATGGCGGCGGCGGCTCGCGCGGGCGTCGGGCATGTGGTCTACATCTCCGTCGTGGGCGCGGACCGCGTGCCGGTGACGAGCGCGATCGACCGGGCGATGTTCGGGTACGTCGCGGCCAAGCGCGCCGCCGAGGAGATCGTCGCGGGCTCGGGCGTGCCGTACACGACGCTGCGCGCCACCCAGTTCCACGAGTTGGCCTTCACGGCGGTGGCGGCGATGGCGAAGCTGCCGGTCGTGTTCGCGCCGGGCGGCACCAAGCTGCAGCCGATCGCCGCCGACGAGGTCGCCGCGCGGCTGGTGGAGCTCGCGCTGGGCGAGCCGCAGGGCCTGGTCGCGGACATGGGCGGTCCGCGCGCGTACCTGTTCGCCGACCTGGCCCGCGGCTACCTGCGCGCGACGGGCCGCCGCCGCCCGATCGTGTCGTTCCCGGCGCCGGGCGCGGCCGCCCGCTCCTACCGCGCGGGCGCCAACCTGACCCCGGAACACGCGGTCGGCCACCAGACCTGGGAGGAGTTCCTCACCCAGCGGCTCGCGGTCTAGACCGCGCGAACCTGGGCGAGTCGGCTGACCGCGTAGTCGTCTTTCCAGCAGACGGCGGCCTCCCATGCCGCCGACGCCTGCGCGGCGACGTCGTGCGCGCCGTCGTCGAGGCCTGCGGCGTTGTCGGGCAGCACGAGGTCGAGGTCGGGGACGTCGACGTGCGACTCGTCCCAGTCGATCAGCGCGACCCGGTCCGCGGTCATGCGGACGTTGCTGGGGTTGGTGGGGTTGCCGTGGACCACGCAGGTCTCCCGTCCGGCCAGCCGCGCCCACGCCGCCCGGCATCGGACGACGCTCTCCGGAGGCATCGCGCCGAGGTCGATCCTCGTCCCGGTGTCGGCGTGCAGGAGATCGGTCGACGATCGCCAGCCCGGGCGCTGCGGCCAGCCCCGCGTCAACCGATGCAGCTCGCGGAGCGTGGCGGCCACGCGACGCCAGTCGGCCGGCGTCTCGGGCGGCCCGCCCTCGAGATATTTCATCACCACCAGACCGTCGGCGAACAGCCGGCCGTCGCTGGTCGGGATCGGCACCGGCACGGTCAGACCGGCCCGGTCGAGGTGTCGGAGGAGGGCGGTCTCCCAGGCGAGATCGGCGTCGCTCCTGGTGCCGAGTCGACCGACCGCGAGGTGTCCGTCGACGCGGACGCTCCACACGTCGTTGGCGACTCCGCCCGTCAGCGGTTCGATGCGAACGGCGTCTTCACCCCACCGCCCGAGTGCCTCCCACCCCACCGGCCAGATCTTAGGCGAGTCACCGCACCTGCTCGAAGTGGAATTCGCGGATGAAGCAGTCCCGTGGTTGACCGACCGCGAAGATCACGCAGTCGACGACCGACCGCGCGGTGAGGTCGCTGTCGGCCCGCCGGGGTCCGTCCTGCACGAAGTCCGGCGGAAACAGCGAGATCACCCGGATCCCTTCCGGCCGGAGCCGGTGCGACAGGATCTCGGCGAATCCGGCATGCGCATGCTTGGCGGCGTAGAAGGCGGGATGCGCGCCCGAACGGCGGTGCCCCACCTCGCCGCAAGCGGAGATCATGTTGACGACGTCGGGCCGCGCCGACGCCCGCAGCAGCGGCAACAGGTGCTTCGTCAGCAGCACCGTGCCGGTCCCGCCCGCGGCCAGCACGCTCTCGATCGTGTCGTCCGAGACGTCCGCGAGGTCGTCGCCCTCGACATATGGGGCACCGTTGTTGATCACCACGTCGAGGTGGTCCGTGCGGTCGGCCACGGCGGCGGCGAAACCGCGCACCGAATCCGGCTCGGCGAGGTCGCAGCGGAACCCCTCGGCCTGGCCCGGCCCCCGCCGGCTGATCGCATCCGCGACCTGCTGGGCCGCCGCCGGGTCGCGGGCCGAGAGGAAGACCTGTGCGCCGCGCGCGGCGAACGCCTCGGCCAGCAGGCGACCCGTGCCACGCGCCCCGCCGGTGATGGCGACGCGCAAACCGTCAAGATCCATGGCCGGGATACAAGCACCTCAACGCTGGTTGAGGTCAAGCACCGGCGGCAGGGCGAAGTCCGCGAAGACGACCGGGTCCCGGAAGACCACGTTGCGGGTGATCGCGCCGTCGGTCGAGACCGTCAGGACCTGCAGGGTGTGCAGCGTGAAAGCCTCGTCCGAGCGGACGTACGCGGCGAAGGCCGGCTGGGTGTTCGCCGCCAGGCGGACCACGCGCCAGGCCTCGCCGTTCATCGCGTAGACGCGGCGCATGAAGGCGGCGTAGTCCGCGCGGCCCCGGTACCAGAGCGGGACCGGCGGCATCTCCATGACCGCGTCCGCGGTGAGCAGGCGGACCAGGCCGTCGACGTCGGCCACCTCGAACGCGCGGACGTACCGGTCGACGGTCGCGCGCACGGTCGCGTCGGACGGCTCCTCGACCATGCCCTCGCCCAGTGCGGACAGGGCCGTCCGGGCCCGTTGCAGCGCGCTGTTGACCGCCGGCACCGAGGTGTCCAGCAGGTCCGCCACCTCGGCGGCCGGGAACTCCAGGACCTCGCGGAGGATCAGCACCGCGCGCTGTTTGGGCGGCAGCACCTGCATCGCCGCGACGAACGCCAGGCGCAGGCTGCCGCGCCGCACCACCACCTCTTCGGGGAGCAGCGCGTCCGGGAACGGGCGCAGCCACGGGAGGTCGAGCGCCGGGTTCAGCGGCGCGGACGGGTCGTCGCTCGGCGCACCCAGACCGGACGGCAACGGACGCCGGGCGCGCCCCCGCAGCGCGGTCAGGCAGGCGTTCGTCGCGATCCGGTAGAGCCACGTCCGCCGTGAGGCGCGCTCCGGGTCGTAGTCGGCCCGCCACGCGCGCAGCATCGTCTCCTGCACCACGTCCTCGGCGTCGTCGACCGATCCGAGCATCCGGTAGCAGTGCACCAGAAGCTCGGACCGGTAGTCCTCGACGGCTTCGGTCACGCGATCCCCGGTGTGTTGGTGTAGGCGGCCACCTCACCGCGGTGCAGCACCCAGGTCGCCAGCCGCGCGGCGCCAGGTGCCAGCGACGACTCACCCGGCAGCAGGATCCCCGCCCGGCTCACCACCACCGCCGTGTCGCCGAACACCCGCACGTCCACCGGCTCGTCGATCGGGCGCGAACCCCGCAGCGGGCCCGCCCAGGCCGCGGCCATCGAGTCCCGCACCGCGGCGCGGCCCTGGCGGAGCACGCCCGGCATCACGACGGTGGCGTCCTCCCGGTACAGGGCGGCGAACGCGTCCGCGTCGCCCCATGCGGCGTACACCCGGTCAAGCAGTTCCATCATCTCGATCTTCCTCCTCGAAAACGCGGTCGAGATACATACCGCGCCGCCGCGCCGGACTCATCGGTTCCGGGTTAGATCACCGAACGCGGGAAATGCGGGACCCATGACGGAAAACGACCGGGTGGACCGGCTCCTCGACCAGTACGGCGAGACCTACGCGCACCAGGCGGGCATCCGCCTCGCCGACCGGCCCCAGCCGCTCTACCAACTGCTGGTGCTGGTCAAGCTGCTCAGCACCCGAATCTCCGCGGACGTCGCCGTGGCGGGCGCCCGCGCCCTGTTCAAAGCTGGCCTGACCACGCCGCGGGCGATGGCGGCCGCCGACGAGCACACCCTGTGGCACACGCTGGCCTCGGCCCACTACGTCCGCTACGCCGGGCCGGCCATCCGGCAACTGGCCGACGGCGCCCAGCTCGTCCTCGACCGCTGGGGCGGCGACCTGCGGCGCATGCACACGGCGGCGGCCGGCGACCGGGCGGCGTTGCGCGCCTCGCTGACCGAGTTCCCGGGCATCGGCCCGACCGGCGCGGACATCTACCTGCGCGAGGCCCAGGCGGTCTGGCCGGACGTCCGCCCGTACCTGGACGCCCGGGTCACCGCGGCCGCGAAGGAGGTCCGCCTGCCCAGCAGCCCGGCCAGGCTGGCCGACCTGGTCGAGCCGGACCGCCTGCCGGAGCTGGCGGCCGCCGTGCTGCGCGGCTCGCACGACCGGAGCCTGAAGACCGCCTAACTCTTCGCCCGGCGGCGGAAGAACACCGCGCCGATGGCGATGCCGGCAACGAGCGCCAGGGCGTACGGGAGGACGCGGCGCGCCGCGGTGTCGAGGCCCGTGACCGCCAGCAGGTCGACGGGCTCGACCTCCGCGGACTCCTCGGAGAAGGTCGCGCGCTCCTCGGTCACCGTGAACGCCTGCCGCTCCTCCGCGTCGAGCTGACCCGGGAAGGCGCGCTCCGCGGGCCGCGTGCCGTGGAACGCCTCCGAACGTCCGCTGGCCCGGCCGTTGGGGCCCTCGGTCGCCGCACCGGCCGCCGCACCGCCCTGCTGCCCCGCCGCCACCGCCTCGCCCCCGGCCAGCTTGCCCTGCAGGCAGTCGGTGAACTGCCCGAGCAGCCGGCCGCTGACGTCGGCGATCATGCCCCGGCCGAACTGTGCGATCCGGCCCGTGACCGCGAGGTCGGTGTGCACGTGCACGTCGGTGGACGACGGGTCGGCCGACGGCGTCAGCGTCGCGCGGACCTTGGCCTTCGCCGTGCCGCCGCCGCGGGAGTCCTTGCCGGCGGCCTCCACGACCACCACGCGGTTGGCCTCGTCGCGCTCGACGAACGCGCCCTTGCCCGCGAACGTCATCGACACCGGCCCGAGCTTGACCTTGACAGTGCCGTCGAACGCGTCGCCGTCCCGGCCGGTCAGCGCCGCGCCCGGCATGCAGGGCACGATCGTGTCGAGGTCGAGCAGGACGTCCCAGGCGCGCTCGACGGGTGCCGCGACGGTGAACTCGTGTTCCAGTTCCATGGTGTCTCCCGGTCAGCGTCGGTCGAGGTTCTCGTGGATACTGCCGTCCAAGGTGGACAGTTTCTGTCCGCCGCCGCCCCAGCGGTCGGCGATGATCTCGGCGGTGATGCTCACCGCGGTCTCCTCCGGCGTACGCGCGCCGAGCGCCAGCCCGATCGGCGAGTGCAGCTTCTTGAGCTGCGCCTCGGTCACGCCGGCCGCGAGCAGGCCCGCGACCCGGTCGTCGTGGGTCCGCCGCGAGCCCATCGCGCCGACGTAGGCGAACTCGCGGTCCAGCGCCAGCTTCAGCACCGGCAGGTCGAACTTCGGGTCGTGGGTGAGCACGCAGATCACGGTGCGGCCGTCGACCCGCCCGGCCTCGATCTCGCCGGACAGATAGCGGTGCGGCCAGTCGACCACGACCTCCACGCCAGGGAACCGGCGGGACGTGGCGAACACCGGCCGCGCGTCGCAGACCGTCACCCGGTAGCCGAGGAACGCGCCCTGGCGGGCCAGCGCCGAGGCGAAGTCGATCGCGCCGAACACCAGCATCCGCGGCGGCGGCGCGTAGGAGGCGACGAACACGGTCACCTCGTCGCCGAGCCGCTCGCCGTCGCGGCCGTAGTGCAGCGGCCCGGTCAGGCCCGAGGCCAGCAGGCCGCGCACGTCCTCGGTGAGCGCCGCGTCGAAGTGCGCCGAGCCCAGCGAGCCGTCGACCCGGTCCGGCCAGACGATCACGCGGCGGCCGACCCGGTCGCCCGGGTCGCGGATCACCGTGGCCACCGCGACGGGCGTGTCCGCCTCGATCGCCGCCGCGACCTCGCCGAGCTGCGGGAACGACACGGGGTCGACGCGCTCCACGAAGATGTCGATGATGCCGCCGCAGGTCAGGCCGACCGAGAACGCGTCGTCGTCGCTGACTCCGTAGCGGACGAGCTGCGGGTCTCCGGTCTCGATCGCCGACAGGCCCAGCTCGTAGACGGCCGCCTCGACGCAACCGCCGGAGACGCTGCCGACCGCGGTCTGGTCGGGGCCGACGAGCATGGTGGCGCCGGGTGGCCGCGGGGCGCTCTTCCAAGTGCCCACCACCGTGGCCATCCCCACCGGTCGATCCTCACGCCACCAGCGCGAGAGGTCAGCGAGCACGTCACGCACGATCATCGCCCCCAGGTCCCACTATGGCCGGTCCGCTCGGCCCGCGCCAGGCCGCGTGTGTCGCGGACCCGCGTCGGCCAGCGCCACCAACAGGTCGTCGAGCGCGTCGAGCCGATGCGCGCTCACCACCGCGTCGCAGTAGGGCCACGCGGCGGCCATACCCCCCGTCAGCGGCCGGAACGCCGCGCTCTGCGTGCGCGGGTTCGCCCAGACCACCCGATGCGCCAGGCGCGACAGGCGCGCCATCTGCTGCCCCAGCACCTCCGGTGGTCCCGTGTCCCACCCGTCGCTGAGGATCAGCACCACCGCGCCCCGGGCCATCCCGCGGGCGCCGTGCTCGTCGATGAAGGTGCGCAGGGCGGCGCCGATCCGGGTGCCGCCCGACCAGTCCGGCGCCGCGCGCCCGGCCCGTTCGAGGGCCACCGCCGGCGGCACGCGGTGCAGCACGCGGGTCAACCGGGTCAGCCGGGTCGCGAAGGTGAACACCTCGGCCCGTTGCCCGCCGGCCGCGCAGTAGACCAACTGGAGCAGGGCCCGGGCGTACGGCGCCATCGAGCCGGAGATGTCGCACAGCACCACGAGCCGGCGCGGCTTGACCCGCGGGCGCCGGCGCCGCAGCCGCACCGGATGGCCACCGGTCCGGCGCGCGGCACGCAACGTGGCGCGCAGGTCGACCGGCCCGTGGTGGCCGACCTGCGTGCGCCGGGTGCGGCGCGGTGGGCTGGCCAGCTTCAGCCGCCGCATGGCGACGGTGAGCTCCGCGAGCTCGTGGGGCGAGAGCTTCGCGAAGTCACGCCCGCCGAGTCGTTCGGTCGCCGTCGCTATCAGGGGATACGGGCTACGCGTGCCGGGTGCCGAAGGAGGCGGACCCGGTGGCCGGTCGCCGATCCCGGGCTGGCCGCCGGCCGCGGAGCCCGACCGGGGCGGCACGCCGCTGGAGCCCGGCTCCGGCTCACCGCCACGGGCCGTGGCGTCGTCGACGAGCCCGCCGAACACCAGGTCGAACGCCCGGTCGAAGGCGGGCCGGTCGCCCGGGTCGGCGAGCAGCGTGGCGGCGGCGCAGAAGTAGAGCGCCCGCGTCGTGGCCGGCCGGGTCAGCAGCACGGCACGCGCGAACCGCTCGCTGCGGTCGGGTCCGACCGTCACCCCGGCGTCGTGGAGCACCGCGCCGAACCGGGCCACCACGGTGGCGAGGTCGGGGGCAGCCAGATCAGTCATCGAACAAACCGCTGGCCCGTACCGTGGCCAGGTCCTCGTCGTATTTGACCACCGCCGCGACCGTCTGCCCGGCGGTGGCGGGCGACAGGGCTTGCACGCCCAGCACCCGCAGCGCCGTCGCCCAGTCGATCGCCTCGGCCACGCCGGGCGGCTTGTAGAGCTCGAGCCCGCGCAGCCGCCGCACCGCCTCGGCGACCTGGTCGGCGAGCGGGTCGCCGATGCCGGGCACCCGCCGGCGCACGATCGCCGCCACCCGTTGCGCCGAGGGGTACGGGATCCAGTGGTAGAGGCAGCGCCGCTTGAGCGCGTCGTGCAGGTCGCGGGTGCGGTTGGAGGTGAGCACCACGATCGGCGGCAGCAACGCGCGCCGGGTGCCCAGCTCGGGGATCGTCACCGTGTTCTCGGCGAGCAGTTCCAGCAGGAACGCCTCGAACTCGTCGTCGGCCCGGTCGACCTCGTCGAGCAGCAGCACCGCCGGGCGCGGCCCGGGATGCTCCAGCGCGGCGAGCAGCGGCCGGCGCAACAGGAACTCCGGTGTGAACAGGTCGGCCGAGGCGACCGTCTCGCCGGATGCCTCGGCCAGCCGGATCGCCAGCAGCTGCCGCGGGTAGTTCCACTCGTAGAGCGCCTCCGAGACGGTCAGCCCCTCGTAGCACTGCAACCGCACCAGCGGCGTGTCCAGCGCGGTCGCCAGCGCCTTGGCCGCCTCGGTCTTGCCGACGCCGGGCTCGCCTTCGAGCAGGATCGGCGCCGGCATCGCCGTTGCCAGGAACAGGGCCGTCGAGAGCGCGTCGTCGGCGAGGTAGCCGGTGCGGTCCAGCGCCGCCGTCAGCCCGCCGACGTCGCCGGGCAGGTCGCTGCTCATCCGCCCCACCGGGCGGGGTCGGCCGCGAACGCCTTGCGGCACCCGGCGGCGCAGAAGTACCAGGTGTGTCCATTGTGCTCGTAGGACAGCGCGCCCGGCTCGACGACCACGTCCATGCCGCAGACCGGGTCGACGGCGATCTCCGGGGCGCCGATCTTGACCAGCTCCGGTGTCGTCCTCGGTGTCGGAGCCGGCTTGGCCGCGGCCCGGGCCGCGACGACCTCGGCCAGGATCGAGACCGCGACATCACCGGGGGTACGCGCACCGAGGTCGAGCCCCGCCGGCGTCTTGACCCGCCCGGCCGGCACGCCCGCCTCGGCCAGCACCCCGGCGCCCCGCTTGGGCGAGGCCACCAGCGCCACGTAGGGCACGCCGGCCGCGACCGCCTCCCCCAGCACCCCGATCTCGTCGTGCCCGTGCGACGCCACCACCACGGCCAACGCGTCGGCCGGCACGGCACCGGGCAGGGCGGCGAGGCGGACCTCGTAGCCGGCCGCCTCACCGACCGCGACCAGCGCCCGCGCGATCGGGGTGTCGCCGTAGACCTGCAGCAGCGGTGCCGGCATGACCACCTCCAGGAACACATCGATGGTGCCACCGGACAGGCACGTGTTGTCGGCCACCACGAGCCCGGGTGTGTCGGAGGCGAAGCCCACCGGCCGCGTCGCGTCGCCGCCGGGCGTGATCCGCAGCAGCGTCGACTCGCCGGCCGCGAGCTGGCGCAGGCTCTGGATCCGCACGGTCGACTCGGCGCAGGAGCCGCCGACGAAGCCCTCGATCGTGCCGTCGGGACGGATCACCGCGCGGTCGCCCGGCTTCGCGGACGTGGGCCGCTCGGCGCGGACCACGACCGCGAGGACGAACGGGCTGCGCGCGGCGCGCAGCTCGTCCGCCCTCCGCTGCGTCGTGGAGGTCACGGGATCGCCAGGTCCGTCCGGATCGGCCGGCCCTGCATGGCTTCCCACACCGCGGCCGGTGTCAGCGGCATGTCCGCGTGCCGCACCCCGTAGGGCTTCAGCGCGTCCATGACGGCGTTGACCACCGCGCACGGCGAGCCGACGGTCGCCGACTCACCGACGCCCTTGGCGCCGATCGGGTGGTGCGGCGACGGGGTCACGGTCTCGCCGAGCTCCCAGGACGGGCACTCCAGCGCGGTCGGCAACAGGTAGTCCATGAAGGACGCGCCGAGGTGGTTGCCCTCCTCGTCGAACGCCATCACCTGCATCAGCGCCATGCCCACGCCGTCGGCGAGGCCGCCGTGCACCTGCCCCTCGACGATCATCGGGTTGATCCGCACGCCGCAGTCGTCGACCGCGATGAACCGCCGCACCTTGACCGCGCCGGTGCCGGGGTCGACGTCGACCACGCAGATGTACGCACCGAACGGGTAGGTCAGGTTGGGCGGGTTGTAGACGGTCGTCGCGTCGAGGTGGCCCTCGACGCCCTCGGGCAGCTCCAGCGTGGAGTGCGCGGCCAGGGCGATCTCCTGGATCGTCTTGCCCTGCTCCGGGTCGCCCTTGACGTGCCAGCGGTCGCCCGCCCACTCGAGGTCGTCGGGCGACACCTCGAGCATCGCGGACGCGACGATCCGCGCCTTGTCACGGATCTTGCGGGCCACCAGCGCGGTCGCGGCACCGGACACCGGCGTCGACCGGGAACCGTAGGTGCCCAGCCCGAACGGCGTCTGGTCGGTGTCGCCGTGCACGACCTCGATGTCGGCCGTGGGCAGGCCCAACTCGTTGCCGACGATCTGCGCGAACGTCGTCTCGTGGCCCTGGCCCTGTGTCTTCACCGAGATGCGCAGGACCGCCTTGCCGGTCGGGTGGATCCGCAGCTCGGCACCGTCGGCCATGCCCAGCCCGAGGATGTCCATGTGCTTGCGCGGGCCCGCGCCGACCGCCTCGGTGAAGAACGCGACGCCGATGCCCATCAGCTCGCCCCGCTCGCGCTTCTCCGCCTGCTCCTTGCGCAGCGCGTCGTAGCCGGCCATGTCCATCGCGAGCTGGAGCGCCTTCGGGTAGTTGCCGGAGTCGTACTCCCAGCCGGTCTGGGTCGTGTAGGGGAACTGGTCGGGTTTGAGCAGGTTCTTCATCCGCAGCTCGGCGGGGTCGGCCTTGAGCTCGTAGGCGAGCACGTCGACCATGCGCTCCACCAGGTAGACCGCCTCGGTGATGCGGAACGAGCAGGCGTACGCGACACCGCCGGGCGCCTTGTTGGTGTAGACGCCGGTCACCGTGCAGTGCGCCGCCTCAAGGTCGTAGGAGCCGGTGAACACGTGGAAGAAGCCGGCCGGGAACTTGGTCGGCTGCGCGGTCGCGTTGAACGCGCCGTGGTCGGCGATCACCTTGACCCGCAGGCCCAGGATCTTGCCGTCCTTGGTCGCCGCGATCTCGCCACGCATGTGGTAGTCGCGGGCGAACGCGGTGCTCATCAGGTGCTCGGCGCGGTCCTCGACCCACTTGACCGGCTTGCCCGTGACGATCGAGCCGACAATCGACATGACGTAGCCCGGGTAGATGCCGACCTTGTTGCCGAAGCCGCCGCCGATGTCCGGTGAGATGACCCGGATCTTGTGCTCGGGCAGGCCCGCGACCAGCGCGTACACCGTGCGGTGTGCGTGTGGTGCCTGGCTGGTCGTGTAGAGGGTCAGCTTGCCGGTGACCGGGTCCATGTCGGCGACCGAACCGCAGGTCTCCAGCGGCGCCGGGTGCACCCGCGGGTAGAGGACGTCCTGCTCGACCACGACCTCGGCGTTGGCGAACACCTCGTCGGTCTTCGCCGCGTCGCCGGCTTCCCAGTCGAAGATGTGGTTGGTGGTCTGGTCCTCCTTGTCGTCCCGGATCACCGGTGCGTCCGCTTCGAGGGCCTTCTTCGCGTCGACCACCGCGGGCAGCGGCTCGTAGTCGACGTCGATCAGCTCGACCGCGTCGCGCGCCGCGTAGTGGTCCTCGGCGATCACGAAGGCGACCTCCTGGCCCTGGAAGCGCACCTTGTCGGTGGCCAGCACCGCCTGCGTGTCGTAGGACAACGTGGGCATCCAGGCCAGGCCCAGGCCCTTGAGGGTCTCGCCGGTGATGACCGCCTTGACACCCGGGGCCGCCTCGGCCGCCGACGTGTCGATGGACAGGATCTTGGCGTGGGCGTACGGGCTGCGCAGCAGCGCGCCGTGCAGCATGCCGGGCAGGCGCACGTCGTCGACGTAGTTGCCCTTGCCCCGGACCAGCCGGACGTCCTCCTTGCGCAGCGTGCGACCGAAGCCGGTGTGCGGCCGCTCCTCCACCGTCGTCATGCCGTCACCTCCTCCGCCTCAGTGGCCTCCTTCTCCGCGGCCCAGCGCACCGAGCGCACGATGTTCTCGTAGCCCGTGCACCGGCAGAGCTGGCCCGAGATCGCCTCGCGGATCTCCGGCTCCGATGGGTCCGGGTTGCGGTCGAGCAGCGCCCGGGCGGTCATCAACATGCCCGGGGTGCAGAACCCGCACTGCAGGCCGTGGCACTCCATGAAGCCCTGCTGCACGGGGTCGAGCTGGCCGCCCTGCTCCAGGCCCTCGACCGTGCGCACCTCGCGCCCGTCAGCCATCGCGGCCAGGACCGTGCACGACTTGACCGGCTTGCCGTCGAGCCAGACCACGCACGTGCCGCAGTTGGACGTGTCGCAGCCCCAGTGGGTGCCGCGCAACCCTGCCTTCTCGCGGATGAAGTGGACCAGCAGCAGCCGAGGCTCGACGTCGTGTGTCTCGGGCGTGCCGTTCAGGTTGATCGTGACTTCCATGGGCTATGCCTCCTGGCCTCGGGCGCGGGCGGCCGCCCGGCGCAGCGCGCGGGTGGTCAGCTCGGCGGCGAGGTGACGCTTGTAGTCGACGGGACCGCGCTGGTCGGCGCTCGGGTTGCAGTGCTCGGCGGCGACCCGGCCGGCCGCCTGGAACGACTCCTCGGTCGCCGGCTGGCCGCGCAGCGCGGCCTCGGCCTCGGGTGCGGCGAAGTGCTCGGCGCCGACCGCGGTCAGCCCGATGCCGACCTCCCGCACGGTGTCGCCGTCGAGCCAGACCGCCGCGCCGGCCGCGGCCACCGGGTAGTCGCCGACCCGGCGCTCGACCTTCTCGTAGGCGCTGCCGCCGCCGGGCCGGATCGGCACCCGCAGCTCCAGCATCAGCTCGTCGGGCTCGAGCACCGTCTCGTAGGGACCGACGTGCAGCTCGCGGACCCGCACCTGGCGGACGCCGTCAGGGCCGCGCAGCACCGCCACGCCGTCGACGGCGGCGAACACGGCGGACAGGTCCTCCGCCGGGTCGGCCTGGCAGAGCGAACCGCCGACGGTGCCGAAGTTGCGCACCACCGGGTCCGCGATCACCTTCTCGGCGTCGTGGAAAATCTTGAAATGCTCACCGGCGACGGCGGACGCGAGCAGGTCGGCGTGCCGGGCCAGGGCGCCGATGACGAGCATGTCGGCGTCGACCCGGATCTGCGACAGCTCGCCGCCGAGGTCGTTGATGTCGACCAGCGCCTCGGGGCGCGCCAGCCGGAGCTTCATCATCGGAATCAGGCTGTGACCACCGGCGACGACCCGGGCCTCGGGGCCCAGTTGGCCGAGCAACGCGATCGCGTGCTCGACACTGGTCGCGCGTTCGTAGGTGAACGGAGCAGGGACTTGCATTAGCACCTCCGGGGAACGCTCGGGCGGGTTGTGGTGCGTTGGGGACCGGACGACAGGGTGTCGCCGGTAGCCTTGTCGGCGTGACCGGACGCCGTCTCGCGGAGACCCGACGTGCCTTGCACGGTGTCGCGGAGCTTTTGCTGGCGGGGCCGCAGTTTCGCCGCAGCGGCACGATCCGGCTGCGGGTTGTGCCCGGGGGGTTCGCCACCGTGAAGGCGCCGGATCTGCAGGTCGAGGGTGCCGAGCTGGTCGTGGGTGGGCAACGGATCGCGCTGGCGGGCAACACGCCGGCCGGGCTCGCCGCGGCGGTCGACGTCGACGCCGGCGTGCCGGACATCTACCACGACCATGCGGGGGTACGCGAGGACGAGGCGCTGGTCGTCGACGGCGAGATCGCGGCCTATCTGGGCGCCTGGTTCACGGCCGGCGACGAGGCGCTGCGGCGGGTGGTGCCCGATCAGCAGCCGGTGCTGTGGCCCGAGCACTTCGACGTCTCGGTCACCGAGCACGAGGTCAACTACGGCATCTCGCCCGGCGACACCTGGCACAACGAGCCGTACGCCTATGTCGGACCGTGGACGCCGCGCCAGGGCGAGTTCTGGAACGCCCCGTTCGGCGCGGCCCGGTCGATCGCCGATCTCCCTGACGCGGCGGCGATCGCGGCGTTCTTCGACGAGGGCCGCGCGAAGCTCTGACGGGCGCGCGGTGACCCACCGTCGGCGGCGTCTGCCGTCGGGCCGCCTCCACGCCGTGCCCGCCATATATCAACTATCCCTCGGATATGTTCTTGATCACTGCATTCCCCGGAAAACCTTTGCTCGCGATCCGTCTGGTGTTCCCTGTCCGGAATTCCGGTCATGTTGCCAAGATCCACCACGACCGAGCCGGTACGCGCGGGTTATGGCAGGGTGGTGGGCGTGTCGCTGACGCCCGTAGCCCCTGCCCTGCACCGGGCCGCCCGCGCCGAGGACGCCGTCCGCGGCATGATCGAACGCCGGATGCGCCGCCGAGGCTGGCGGGCGACGATCGTGCCGTACACCGGTTATGGAGCGCCGGGCTGGGTCCGGGTGATGGGCCGGGTGCTGCTGAGCCGCCCGGGTGAGGGCGAGACGCCGCCACCGGGCCCGGAGAGCACGGCCGAGCGTCCGAAGAAGGCGAAGATCGTGCGCGGCTGGCGCAGCTTCGCCACGGTGGCCGTCAACGACGCCGAAGTGGAGATCGAGGTCGGCGACCAGCGCCGGGTGCTGCGCACCGACCGGGGCGGCTTCGTCGACGCGCGGGTCGAGGCCGACCTGCCGCCGGGGTGGCAGACGGTGCGGATCCACACGGCGGGCGCCGAGCCGGTCGACGCTCCCGTTCGGATCGTCGACCCGTCGGTAACCTTCGGCGTCGTCTCGGACATCGACGACACGGTGATGGTCACGGCGCTGCCGCGCCCTCTGTTGGCGGCGTGGAACACATTCGTCCTGGACGAACACGCCCGCGCGGCGGTCCCGGGAATGGCGGTCCTCTACGAGCGCCTGTCCACGGCCCACCCCGGCGCCCCGGTCCTCTACCTGTCGACCGGCGCGTGGAACGTGGCCCCGACGCTGACCCGTTTCCTCTCGCGCCACCTCTACCCGGCGGGCCCGCTGCTGCTCACGGACTGGGGCCCGCAGAAGGACCGCTGGTTCCGCAGCGGCCAGGAACACAAACGCGCGACCCTGCACCGCCTGGCAACGGAGTTCCCGACAATCAAGTGGCTCCTGATCGGCGACGACGGCCAACACGACCCGGAAATCTACGCGGACTTCGCGAGCACCCACCCCAACAACGTCGCGGCGGTAGCGATCCGCCGCCTATCCCCGGCGCAGGCGGTCCTGGCCGGCGCCCTCCCGATCCACGACAACAGCCCCCGCGCCCGCGACACAGGCGCCCAACGCTGGCTCTGGGCCCCAGACGGCGCGGGCTTGTCCCGCCTGATGCGCGAGGCCGGCCTGCTGTAGCTCATTCATCGCGCATCCGGAATTCCACGACGGCGGGTTCCCTTTGTTCGTCACGTCGGGTCGGTCAGTCACTCGCCTTGTTCCACTCCGCAGCTATTTCACCCGAAGCCTGTCTCCACCCGCGGCGTGAGTGATTGCTTCAACGGGACTCGCTCTGACCGGGCAGCGCCCGAACGCCACGCCGAGGCGGCTGCGGCCGAGGTCTGTGACGGGCCGGGACGCCCATTGCCTGCTTGCCGAGCTGTCCCAGATGAGGCCGCCGCAGGACTTTCTCGCCGCAATTAATATGGCATGATCAAATGGCGATAAATGGATAGCGCGGGAGGACCATCGAGCGAGATAATTCTTTTATGCGGCAGCTCCAGTTGTTCACCTCTGGTGAACTCGCCGGAATGCGTGACCGGTCAGCGGCCCGCAACTATTCACCGGCGGGCGACCAGTTCCGCCACGAGCGTGCCCGCCACCGCACGTGGGGCTTGGCCCAACGCCACGCCGCCCGGCTGCGCCGAGCCCACGCAACAGCCGCAGAACCTCGCACGCCGGTCCCCAACGCGGATGGCGTTGCCAGCCAAATCCGCAATCCACCCCCGCCTGGTTCCCCCAAGGCCGTTCAAACACAGAACACGTCGGACGTCCGTCCGGACGACGCTCCCGGCGGACCCACCGCCGCCCGACGCAACGCGCCCGCGGCCCGGCCCGACGTGGTCCTGCTGGTCGGCGGCACCGACGGCGGCGACGCGGGCGGACCCGTCGCGCCGAGCGGCACGTTCGGTTCCCTCAATGGCCGCACCTCCATGACAAGACGTCCCTCGCCCTGCGAGCCCAACATGGCGTTGGGTCGCACCCGCGGATCGGTGCGAACCGACCGCGGGGCGTCTTTCCAACGCATGAGCCGCGTCGGCCTCACTCAACGGCCCGATCGGAACGAAGCGATCAACGCCGGACACGACCTCGTGGCACCGCGGACCGCTCCGATGGGCACCCCTGCCGGTCGCTTCGTCGCATTAGGCATGACGTCGCGACCCGCACGTCGGTTCGCCAGCGATTCGGCCGCGACCCAACGCATCGCGAGGACGCACCCCCGGCGACAACCACTGCAGGTGCCTCAGTGCGGCGGCGTCCACCAGGGCGACGTCGAGACCACGACGGCGCCCGCGGCAACACTCAACCCGGCGACGTCCACCTGCCCGACGACACCATCCGCTGCCCCGACCCGCCGACAACCCCAACCACAACATCCACCACCACGCCCGCGGCAACGGCCGAGCGACGGGGGTGACCGCCACCGCGACCGTCCCCACCGCCGCTCCCACCACAACCACCAGTGCAACGGACTTTGAGCGTGACGGACATCGAGGCGTCCCACTGGGGGCGGTGGTCTCGGTGGTGTCGAGATTTCGCGGCAGTGCGGAAGGCGGCGTCAGCGCTGGGTTCAGAGGTGGGGAATGCGGGCCTGGACCTTGGCCGCGGTGGTCTCGAGGGTTTCGCGGGCGTTCAGGCCGAGGCTTTCGATCGCTACCAGGGCCGTGATGACCACGTCGGCCAACTCGGCCGCCACGTCCTCTTTCGTGTGGGTGACGCCTTTGCGTGGGTTCTGGCCACGCAGGCCGATCCAGGCGCTGGCGGCCTCGCCGGCCTCCTCGGTCACCTTCAGCATCCGGCAACCGAGTTCCGCGTCGTCGCGGCCGTTGGCGGCGTCGAGCCAGCGGGTCGCGGCCGGGACCAGCGCCCAAATCGTGTCCGTCACGCAGAGAGTGTCGCGCATCGGCGATTGCCCATCGGGCAAAGGTTCTCGAAGCGACACCCGCGTTCGGGCGCGCCGGTAGCGTCGCTCGAAAGCGGCCGCCGGCACGAGGAGTCTCCATGTCTTCGACCACCGCCGCACGCTCGACCGAAGTTACCGTCGAGCTGCGGGTCAACGGGCGCACGTATCCCGCCCGGCTCGACAGCACCACCACCCTGCTCGACGCGTTGCGCGACGAGTTGCACCTGACCGGCACCAAGAAGGGTTGCGACCAAGGTGCCTGCGGCGCGTGCACCGTGCTGCGCGACGGCAAGCGGATCGTCTCGTGCCTCACGCTCGCCGCGCAGTGCGACGGGAGCGAGATCACCACCATCGAGGGGCTCGCCGACGACGGCGTGCCGCACCCGGTGCAGGAGGCGTTCGTCCGCCACGACGCCCTGCAGTGCGGCTACTGCACCGCGGGACAGGTGATGTCCGCGGTGGCCCTCCTGCGCGAAGGGCGGGCGCACACCGACGACGAGATCCGCGAGTTCATGAGCGGCAACCTGTGCCGCTGCGCGGCCTACCCGAACATCGTCGCCGCCATCCGCGAGGTGGCCGACTCATGACGAGGACGGGCATCGAGTATCTCCGCGCCAAAGACCAGGACAGCGCCGTCGCGCTCGTCGCCGAGGATCCCGACGCGGCGTTCCTCGCCGGTGGAACCACCGAGCTGGACCTGGCACTCAAGGACCGGGTCGTGCACCCGAGCCGGTTCGTCGACATCGGACGGTTGCCGCTGCGCGGCGTCACCCGCGACGGCGACCGGCTGCGGGTCGCCGCACTGACCACGATGGAGGAGCTGGCCGCCGACCCGACGGTGCGGGCCCGCCTGCCACTCGTCCGCGAGGCCCTCCTCCTCGGCGCCTCCACCCAGCTGCGCAACATGGCCACGATCGGCGGCAACCTGTTGCAGCGCACCCGTTGCCGCTACTTCCGCGACCCCGACGTGGCCGCCTGCAACAAGCGCGAGCCCGGCTCGGGCTGCGCGGCGATCGAAGGCGTCGCCCGGATGCACGCGATCCTCGGCGCCGGACCGTCCTGCATCGCCCTGCACGCCTCGGACCTCTGCGTGCCGCTGGTCGCGCTGGACGCCGTGGTCGAGCTGCTCGACGCCGACGGCCCACGCCGGGTGCCGCTGACCGACTTCTACCTGACGCCCGGCGACCGGCCCGACGTGGAGACCGTCCTGCGCCACGGCGAGCTGCTCACCCACGTCGAGATCCCGCTGCTGCCCGCCGGCACCCGGTCCGCCTACATCAAGGTCCGCGACCGCACGTCGTACGAGTTCGGGCTCACCACGGCCGGCGCCGCCGTCCAGGTCGACGACGGCACGATCACCATGGCCCGGGTCGGGCTCGGCGGGGTCGGCACGGTGCCCTGGCGGTCCTGGGAGGCGGAGCGCGTGCTGGTCGGCTCGCCGGCCAACGAGCGCACGTTCGCCGCCGCGGCGCAGGCCGCGATCCGGGACCCCTTCACGGTGCCCGGCACCGAGTTCAAGGTGGAGCTGGCCAAGCGCACGATCGTCCGGATCCTGCGGACGGTGACGTCATGACGACGACGCTCACGAAGCAGAGCCTGCTCGGCCGGCCCATCGACCGGATCGACGGTCGGCGCAAGGTGGCGGGCGCGGCGCCGTACCCGTCCGACTTCGACCTGCCCGGCCAGGCGCACGCGGCGCTGGTCTCGTCGACGATCGCCAACGGTCGGATCACCCGGATCGACCGGTCCGCGGCCGAGGCCGCGCCCGGCGTGCTGCTCGTGCTGACCCGGGACAACGCGCCGGCGGTGGCCGACCCGCCGATGAGCAACCTCGGCTCGACCATGCGCTGGTACTTCCGGGACGACCGGATCCTGCACTACGGGCAGCACATCGGCATCGTGGTGGCCGGCACCCGGGCACAGGCGCAGGCCGCCGCGCGGCTGGTCGAGGTCGAGTACGCGGCCGAGGAGCCGGTGCTCGACCTCGACGACCCGCGCGCGACGATCGAGGAGAACCCGTACGGGTTGGACAGCAGCCGCGGCGACGCGGCCGCCGCGCTCGACGCGGCCGACGTGACCGTGGACTCCACGTACACGATCGGGGCCGAGATCAACAGCCCGATGGGCCTGTTCACCACCGTGGCGAGCTGGCAGGGCGGACGCCTGGTCGTACACGACACCACGCAGTTCCCGTCGATGGTGCGCGCCTCGCTCGCGGCCATGTTCGGCGTGCCGGAGCGGGACGTCCGCGTGCTGATCCCGTTCCTCGGCGGCGGCTTCGGCGCCGGGCTGCGGCTGTGGAGCCACACCGTGCTGACCACGATGGCCGCCCGGGAGCTGGACCGACCGGTCAAGCTGGTGCTCACCCGGCCGCAGATGTTCAGCTCGACCGGCCACCGGGCCGCCAGCCGCCAACGGATGCGGCTGGGCGCGACCCAGGACGGCCGGCTCGTCGCGATCGACCACGACGCCGTGGCGGCCAACGGCATCGGCGACATGCTGCCAGCGCCCATCGAGATGGGCACACCGATGGCGTACGCCTGCGACAACGTGGCCACCCACGAACGCCGCGCCCATCTCAACATCGCGTTCACGGGATTCATGCGGGCGCCGGGTTCGGTCGAGCTGCACTTCGCCCTGGAGTCGGCGCTCGACGAGCTGGCCGGCAAGCTCGGGATCGACCCGGTCGAGCTGCGGCTGCGCAACTACGCCGAGGTGCACCCGGAGTCCGGGAAGCCGTGGTCGAGCAAGGCGCTGCGGGAGTGCCTGACGGTCGGCGCGGACCGGTTCGGCTGGTCCGGCCGCGACCCGTCGCCCCGGTCGACGCGCGACGGCGACCTGCTGGTCGGCCAGGGCATGGCGGAGGCGTCGTTCGACTTCTACGCCCAACCCTGCACGGTGCGGCTGTCCGTCGACCGGGGCGGGAACGCCCTCGTGCGCACCGGCGCGACCGACATCGGCACGGGCACCTACACGATCACGGCCCAGCTCACGGCGGACCTGCTCGGCATCGAGGTCGACCAGGTGCGGGTCGAGCTCGGCGACACCGACCTCCCACCGGCACCGCAGTCGGGCGGTTCGGGTCTGGCCGGCGCGCTGGGCGCCGCGGTCAAGGACGCCGCCGCCGCGTTGGGTGAACGGCTCGCGCGCCTGGACGGCCGACCCGGCGAGACGATCGCGTCCCTGCTGGACCGGCACGGTCTGGACGAGCTGTCGGCGACCGGCCACTCGGACCTGCCCGCCGCCGCGGCCACCACCGACCTGGCCGTGGCCGGCCCATTCGCCGCGACGTTCGCCGAGGTGGGCGTCGACGAGGAGCTAGGCGTGGTACGCGTCCGCCGGCTGGTCTCCGTGATCGACGGCGGCCGGCTATACAACGAGAAGACGGCCCGGAGCCAGATCATCGGCGGCACCGTCATGGGCATCGGCGCGGCGCTGCTGGAGGAGGCGGCCTACGACCCGCACACCGGCCGGGTCGCCAACGGCACGTTCGGCGACTACCTGATGGCCGTCAACGCCGACGTGCCCGACCTCGACATCACGTTCGTCGGCGGTCCGGACGCCTTCAACCCGGTCGGCACCAAGGGACTCGGCGAGATCGGCATCGTCGCCGTCGCACCGGCCATCGCCAACGCGGTGCACCACGCGACCGGCCGCCGGATCCGCGACCTGCCGATCACCCTCGACAAGCTGTTGTGACCGACGGGGGCTTGACGCACACTATTCGCTGAATGAATAGTGTGCGTCATGTCGACCGCGCACGTGCTCCTCGGGCTGCTCGCCGGCGGCCCGCTGCACGGCTACGAGCTGAAGCGGTCGCACGACCAGCGCCTGCCGCTGGCCAAGCCGGTCGCGTTCGGCCAGGTCTACGCGACCCTCGGCCGGCTGCAGCGCGACGGCCTGGTGACCACCGCCGGCCAGGGCCAGGACGGCGGGCCGGAGCGCACGAGCTTCGCCATCACCGACGCGGGCCGCGCGCGGCTCGACGGTTGGCTCGCCGAGATCGAGCCGCCGGCGCCGCACGTGACCAGCACGCTGTTCGCCAAGGTCGCGGTCGCGGTGCTGGTCGACGGCGCCGAACGGGCCCGCGACTACCTGATCGCGCAGCGGACCGCGCACATGGACCGCCTGCGCGAGCTGACCTCGGTCAAGACCGACCCGGCCAGCACGCTCGGCGACGTGATCGCCGCCGACTTCGCGATTCTCCACCTCGACGCCGACCTGCGCTGGGTGACCAACACCCTGGAGCGCGTCGCCGACCTGCATCGGGAGGTGCATCCATGACGATCCTGCGCGCCCGGGGCGTGGTGAAGTCCTACGGCCCGACGCCCGCCCTGCGCGGCGTCACCGTCGACGTGGCCGAGGGCGAGATCCTCGCCGTCACCGGCCCGAGCGGCTGCGGCAAGTCCACGCTGCTGCACTGCCTCGCCGGCATCCTGCGGCCCGACGCCGGCGAGGTGAGCTACGGCGAGCACCGGCTCGACACCTGGTCGGAGCGCATGCGGGCGCGGCTGCGCCGCACCGAGTTCGGTGTGCTGTTCCAGTTCGGGCAGCTCGTCGCCGAGCTGACCGCGGCGGAGAACGTCGCACTGCCACTGCTTCTCGCCGGCACGGGGCGGCGAGAGGCACGGACCGCGGCGGTGGGGTGGCTCGACCGGCTGGGTGTCGCGGAGCTCGCCGACACCCGGCCGGGCGAGATGTCCGGCGGCCAGCAGCAGCGCTGCGCCGCGGCCCGCGCGCTGGTCACCGAGCCGCGGGTGCTGTTCGCCGACGAGCCGACCGGCGCGCTCGACTCGCGCACGAGCGAGCAACTCCTCGGCGAGCTGGTCCGGGTGGTCCGCGACCAGCGCACCACGGTGCTGCTGGTCACCCACGACGTCCAGGTCGCCGCGTACGCCGACCGCGAGGTGGCCCTCCGCGACGGCGCGGTCGACGCGTCGGGGCTGGGCCTGACGGCGGTCAGCGGGAAGCACGTGCGGTGAAGCCCACCACGCTCCTGCGCCTGGCCCTGGCCGGCAGCCGCACCGACGGGATCCGCGTGGCGCTCACGGCGTTCAGCGCGCTGCTGGCCACGCTCGCGATCCTGGCCGCGCTCACCGTGATCGCCATCCCCGAGATCGGCAACCGGGTCAACGACCACTACGTCAACCCACTGCTCGACGAGCACGGCCTGCGCGGCGGCACGGCGTTCACCCTCGTGCTGCTGTGCATCCCGATCCTCGCGCTGGCGGGACAGTGCGCGCGGCTGGGCGCGCCGGCCCGCGACCGGCGGTTGGCCGGGTTCCGGCTCGCCGGCGCCACCCCTGGCCAGGCGACGCTGGTCGCGGTGGCCGAGACCGGCGTCGCCGCGCTGCTCGGGGTCGCGGCGGGCCTCGGTGCGTACTTCGCCGCCCGCCCGTTGCTGGACCGCCCGGACGCGCGCGGTCTCCGTCCACTCCCGACGGACGTCCTGCCCGAGCCGTGGCAGATCGCCGCCGTCGCCGTCGCGCTGCCCCTGCTGGCCGCCCTGACCGCGGCCATCATGCTGCGGCGCGTCGTGGTCGGCCCCCTCGGCGTCGTGCGCCGGGCCCGCCGCGACCGGGCGCCCAGGCCCTGGCCCGGCGCGCTGATCGTGCTCGGCCTCGCCGGCTTCGCCGGCGTCGTCCCGTTGGCCCGGTCCTACGAAGCGCGGGCTCAGGAGCCGCCGTTCTGGCTGGTCACCCTCCTGGGTGCCGGTGGCGCCATCGCGGCGACGATCGGCGTCATCCTCGGCACCGGCTGGATCTCGTACCGGATGGGCGGGCTCCTGAACCGGCTGTCGCACCGACCCGCCGCCCTGCTGGCCGCCCGCCGGCTGACGACCGACCCGTGGCAGGGCGCCCGCACGTTCGCCGCACTGCTCGCGTGCGTCATCGTCGGCGCCGGGGCGGCGGAGATGCGCGGATATTTCCGGATCCTCCGTGACCTCGAGGCGCGCGCCGCGGCCCGGGGCGGCTACGAGCCACAGCGGAACAGCTTCTATCTCAGCTCCATGAACCTGGTCGACGTCGCGATCGTGGTGGCCGTGGTGATCGCCGCCGCCGGGCTGATCGTCGCGGTGGGCGAGGGCATCGCGTCGCGCCGCCGGACGTACGCGGCCCTGGTCGCCTCCGGTGTGTCGCGCGGCGTGCTGGCCCGCTCGATCCTGCTGCAGGCGCTGGTGCCGATCGTGCCCTCGGTCGTGCTGGCGTTGTTCGTCGGCATGCGGCTGGTCGGCCCGCTCACCGGCGACGAGGTGTTCAACTACGGCGAGTCGGCGCCGTTCGTGCACCCCTGGGACACGATCGGCGCCTACGGAGCGCTGGCGGTCGGCGCGGTGCTCGTGACCGTCACCATCGGCCTGCTGTTCCTGCGCGGCAGCACGGCGGTGGAAGAGCTGCGCACCGGCTGATTGACTGAACGGATGCGCCCGGCCGACCACGAGGTGTTGCACTTCTCCGAGGACCCGACGATCACCCGGTTCGTCCCGCACGTCGCGCCCACCGCGGCGGAACCGCAGGCATACGTCTGGGCCGTCGGCTTCGACCGGGCGCCCGACTACTGGTTCCCCCGCGACACCCCACGCGCGATGGCCTGGGTCGAGCCGGACACGACGGCCGACGACCGCGACCGGATCATCGGCGCGGGCTCGGGCGCCAGGGTGCACGCCGTGGAATACCGCGCGCTCGAAGCGATGCGCACGGTCCGGCTGTACGGCTATCGCCTACCGGCCGGGCCCTTCCGGCTGATCGGCGAGCACGGCCACGCGCTGGTCGCCACCGTGCCCGTCGAACCGCTCGGCCCGCCCGAGCCCGTCGGCGACCTGTTCGCGTTGCACGAGGCCGCCGGCATCCAGCTCCGCGTGCTGCCCAACCTGTGGCCGTTCTGGGCCGAGGTCGTGCGCAGCTCGCTCGGTTTCAGCGGCATCAGGCTGCGGCACGCCGCTGCGCCCGCAGCTCCTCCAGCAGATAGAGCCAGATCTCGCTGATCGTCGGGAAGCTCGCGACCGCGTGCCGCAGCGCGCTGGTCGGTACCTTGCCGATCACCGCGACCGTGGCGGCGTGCAGCAGCTCGCTGACGCCCGACCCGACGAACGTGGCGCCGACCAGCGTGTCGCGGGCGTTGTCCACGACCAGCTTGGCCCGGCCGACGTAGTGCTCCCGCGCCAGCCGCGCGCCGTCGATCCCGACGAAGTCACGCTCCACGACCTCGACCGGGAGCTCCCGGTCGAGCGCCTCCGCCTCGGTGAGCCCGACCGAGGCCACCTCCGGGTCGCAGAACACCACCTGCGGCGCGCCGTCCTGGTCGGCGATGTCGGTGAAGGGGTTGTACGGCCGCTCGTCCAGCGGTCGCCCGGCCGCCCGCGCCGCGATCACCTCGCCGGCGACCCGCGCGTGGTACTTGCCCATGTGCGTGAGCAGTGCCCGGCCGTTCAGGTCGCCGAGCACGTAGAGCCAGTCCGTGCCGGGCACGGTCAAATGGTCGTCGACCTCGACGAAACCGCGGCTCGTCGGCTCCACACCGACGGTCTCCAGCCCGATCTCCCGGCTGTTGGGCACCCGGCCGGTGGCGACCAGCACCTCGTCGGCCACGATCTGCTCGCCCTCGCCGACCGTCACGGTGACCTCGCCACCGTGCACCCGCCCGATGCCCCGGTCGTCGACCCGCTCCCGGCTGACCCCGGTGACCGGCGTGCCGGTGCGCACCTTGATCCCGTCGGCCGTGAACGCGTCGTACACCAGCTCGCCGGCGAACGGCTCCTTCATGCCCAGCAGCCGCTCGCCCGGGAACACCAGCGTCAACTCCTCGACGCCCAGGCCGCGCAGCCAGGTCGCCGCCTCGCAGGCGACCACGCCGCCGCCGATCACCACGACCCGCTGCGGCACCTCGTGCATGTTGGTGACGTCCCGCGACCGCCACGGCTTCGCCTCGGCCAGGCCGGGGATCGGCGGCACGGCCGCGTCCGTGCCGGGCGAGAGCACGACGGCCCTGCGGGCGGTGATCTCCCGCGTCCGGCCGTTGTCGGAGACCTCGACGGTGCGCGGGCCGACCAGCCGGGCGCGCCCCCGGATGACGTCGACGTCGTGGCTCAGCATGAGGTCGACGGACTGTTTGTCGTCGTGGTTGTAGGTGATCTCGTCACGCCGCATCAACACCGCCTCGGCGTCGACCCGGCGGTCGTTCACGAGCTGCTTCATGCCCGGCGTGTCGACCGCGAGGTTGCGCACCTGCACCGGCAGCAGCATCGCCTTGCTCGGCATGCACGCCCAGAACAGGCACTCGCCGCCGACCCGGTCCTGCTCGACCAGCGCGACCGAGAGCCCGGCCTGGCTGCTGTAGAGAGAGATCGTCTCGCCGGGTGGCGCTCCCCCGACGACGACGACGTCCCATTCCGATCGGGCCGGGTTGATCGATCCGGTCATCGCTGCCTCCTCGGGTTCACCACCACCCAGCGAAGCACGGAGACTCGCGGCTACTGGCCGGTAATCGGGCTCCTGCGCAGTGCGCAAACCTCAAGCGGCCACCGGCACCGGCTCGGCGGGCATCCGGTGCGGGCGGGCGACCAGGAGCAGCGCGGACGTCGCGGCGACCATGCCGCCCGCGACCACGACCGCCATCGCCACGCTGTCGTTGCCGAGGACACCGACCAGCGGCGCCGCGAGGGCACCCGTGCCGAACTGCACCGCGCCCAGCAACGCGGCCGCGGTGCCGGCGGCCTCGCCGTGCCGGGTCATCGCGACCGCCGACGCGTTCGGCATCGCCAGGCCGCCGGCGAACAGCACCAGCCAGAGCGCGGCCAGCAGCGTCGCCAGGCCGCCGAAGCCGGTGGCGGCGAACGCGATCAGCAGGGCGCCCGCGGCGGTGCCGCCGGCCAGCGCGACGACCAGCACGCGCTGCGGCGTGTGGCGGCGGAGCAGGCGGACGTTGAGCTGCGTGGCCGCGATCAGCCCGACCGCGCCGGCGCCGAACGCGATGCCGAACTGCCGCTCGTCGAGGCCGTACTGGTCCTGGAAGACGAACGACGACCCGGCCACGTACGAGAAGACGGCCGCCATCCCGAACCCGGCGACCAGCACCATGCCGACGAACACCCGGTCGGTCAGCAGGCTGCCGTAGGTGCGCACGGTGTCGACCACGCCACCGACCCGGCGCCGCGACGGCGGCAGCGTCTCGCGCAGGGCCACCAGCGCGGTGATGGTGAGCAGCACCCCGAAGGCGCCGAGCACGACGAAGACGCCGCGCCAGTTGGTCGCCTCGAGCACCGCGCTGCCGACCGTCGGCGCGAGGATCGGCGCGAGACCCATCACCAGCATCAGCCGGGAGAACAGCCGGGCGAACGCGGTGCCGCTGAACAGGTCGCGGACCACCGCCATCGCCACGACGGTGGTCGCCGCGACGCCCAGGCCCTGGATCACCCGCAGCACACCGAGGACGCCGATCGACGGCGCCACGACGCACAGGGCCGAGGCCACCACGTGCAGCGCGAGGCCGGCGAGCAGCGGGCGGCGGCGGCCGTACGCGTCGGCAAGCGGTCCGATCACGAGTTGCCCCAGCGCCAGCCCGACCAGCGTGCCGGTCAGCGTGAGCTGCACGGCGGTCGACGTGGTCTCGAGGTCGTCGGTGAGTGCGGGCAGCGCCGGCAGGTACATGTCGATGGTCAGCGGACCGACGGCGATCAGCGAGCCGAGCACCACCACCAGGCGGACGCGTTGGCGGAGGGTCATCAGCTCACCGGGCAGAACGGCGGGGGACTCGATCACACCACCCGCAAATCCGCCGGCGCACGGGCCATTCCCGGGATCCGTGGTGTTTCAGCTCACAGGTCACTTTCGGCGTACGTCTCAAAGAAATCCATCGATGTCTTGTTCGCACCGAAGTGGATGGCGACCATACGCGCCATGCGGATTTCCCGAACCATCCCGATCCTGCTGACCGCGGCGATCACCGTCGCCATGACCGCCACCACCTTCGCGAGTCCGGCCGCGGCCGCCGTCCCCGGGCCCAACATCTCGCTGGCCAACGTGAAGGCACACCTGACACAGCTGCAGAGCATCGCCACCGCCAACGGCGGCAACCGGGCGCACGGCCAGCCCGGCTACCTCGCCTCGGTCAACTGGGTGCGCGGCCGGCTCGACGCGGTCGGCTACACCACGGCCGTGCAGTCGTTCAGCTACGGGGGCGCGACCGGCTACAACCTGATCGCCGACTGGCCGGGCGGCGACACCACCAACACCGTGATGGTCGGCTCCCACCTCGACAGCGTGACCGCGGGTCCCGGCATCAACGACAACGGCTCCGGTTCCGCGGCGATCCTGGAGGTCGCGCTCGAGGTCGCCCGGCAGGGCATCACACCGAGCCGGCACCTGCGGTTCGCCTGGTGGGGCGCCGAGGAGCGCGGCCTGATCGGTTCGGACTTCTACGTCGACAGCCTGAGCGCCGCGGCCCGCGCCAACATCGAGGCGTACTACAACTTCGACATGGTCGGCTCACCCAACGCCGGCTATTTCGTCTACGACGGCGACAACTCCGACGGTACGGGCGCCGGGCCCGGCCCCGCCGGCTCGGCCGCGCTCGAGGCCACGCTGATCGAGTACTTCACCAGCATCGGCGTGCCGACCGAGGGCACCGACTTCGACGGCCGCAGCGACTACGGCCCGTTCATCGCGGCCGGCATCCCGGCCGGCGGCACGTTCACCGGCGCCGAGGGGCGCAAGACGGCGGCGCAGGCGACCAAGTGGGGCGGCACGTCCGGCACGGCGTTCGACGTCTGCTACCACCGGTCCTGCGACACCACGGCGAACATCAACGACACCGCGCTGGACCGCAACGCCGACGCGATCGCGTACGCGGTCTGGAACGTCGCCGTCAGCCCGCCCGCGCCGCCTGCCACGGTCTACAGCGACACGTTCGAGACCGCGACCGGCTGGACCACCAACCCGGCCGGCACCGACACCGCGACCCTCGGGCTCTGGGAGCGCGGTGACCCGGCCGCCACCACGTCCAGCGGCGCCAAGCAGCTCGGCACCACCGTCAGCGGCGTCAACGACCTCGTCACGGGCCGGCTGGCCGGCGCGTCCGCGGGCGACTACGACGTCGACGGCGGCACGACCACGATCCAGTCGCCGGCGATCACCCTGCCCGCGAGCGGCTCGCTGACGCTGTCGTTCTCCTGGTACCTCGCGCACGGCAGCAACTCGAGCAGCGCCGACTCGTTCTCCGCGGCCGTCGTCCACAGCGGCGGCACGACGACGCTGTTCACGCAGGCGGGCGCGGCCAGCAACCGCAACGGCGCCTGGGCGACCCGCACGGCGAGCCTGACGCCGTACGCGGGACAGTCGGTCCGGATCCTGTTCCGGGCGGTCGACGCGAGCACCGCGAGCCTCGTCGAGGCCGGCGTCGACGACGTGCGCATCACGCAGGGCTGACGCCCCGCGCGGCCGGCACCCTAGCCTGGAACGCTGACGACCTTGATGTTCCTCAGGTCGCTGTAGGCGAGGTGCCGGCCGTCGGGCGCGAACGTCGGCTCGGCCAGACCCTTCTCCGACGAGAGCAGCTCCCGCGACTCGCCGTCCTTCAGGTCGACCAGCAGGAGCCGCGAGCGGCCGAACCGGGTGGCCGTCACCGCGGCCTGGTGCTCGTCCGGCGAGAGGTCGAGGTCGGGCAGCCCTTGGAAGGTCGGCCCGATGCCCTTGAACGGCACACCCGCGAAACCCGCCAGGTGTACGGACCACCGCCGGGTATCCGTCCCCTCGGTGCGCTCCCGGTCCCGCGTGGCCGCGAAGACCAGCCCGCCCCAGCGCGTGAGCACGGGCGAGCGGGCCGACGCGCCGGCGGCGCAGGTGAGCTCGGGCAGCGTCGGCGCGAGCTCGCCCTGCGGCAGGCCGATCGTCGACAGCGACCAGCAGCGGTCGCTGACGCCGGCGCTGTAGCCGCGGGACAGGTCGCCGCTCAGCGTCACCTGGGCCACCCGCGAGCGCAGGTCGCCGAGCCGGTCGAAGGTCCGCGCCGCGGGGTCGAAGGCGAGCAGCCGGGTGGAGTCGCAGTCGAGCGCCACGCCGAGCCGGCCGTCGGGCAGGCGGAACAGCTCGTCCATGCCGCCGCAGGGATCCGGGAGATCCTCGTGCGAGGCCACGTAGCGCTCGCGCGCGGCGCCTTCGGGGTCGCGGGCCCACAGCTCGATCGGGTCCGAGCCGCTCTGCCGCAGGAAGTAGATCGCGTCGTCGGCCAGCCAGACCGGTGAGGTGCGCAGCACGGGGTCGGCGCGCGGCACGGCGCACCCGCCCAGTGCCATCACGAGCCACGCCACCAGCAGGCTCGCCGCAGGCTTCCCTCGGTTCACTCCGGCCCCAGTCTTGTCGCGACGAGGCACGACAGTACAGCCCCCGGGCGATGCGGTATATCAGGGCCGCGCCCGGGTATGTGCCCACGCATGAATGATGAACGGCGGGAGCCGACCTGGCAGCCGCGCACCGGAGCCGAGCAGCCCTGGGACCCGGAGGACCTCGCCGCGGCCGAGGGCAAGGACCCCACACCCCGCAACGTCGCGCGCGCCAAGGAGGAGCTCGACGAGGACGGCCCGGCCGCGATCGACCGGACCGTCCCCTAGCGTCAGACCGCGTTGCGGCGGATGACGTCGCGGAACCAGAGTGCGCTGTCCTTGGGCACCCGGGCCTGGGTGGCGTAGTCGACGTAGACCAGGCCGAAGCGCTTGTCGTAGCCGTACGCCCACTCGAAGTTGTCGAGCAGCGACCACGCGAGGTAGCCGCGCATGTCGGCGCCCCGGCGGATCGCGTCGTGCACCGCGCGCACGTGGCCGTCGAAGTACTCGATCCGGGCCGCGTCGGCCACCCGCCCGTCGACCAGAGTGTCCACGTAGGACGCACCGTTCTCCGTGACGATCAGCGGCGTGCCCGGATAGTCGACCGACAGCCGGACCAGCAGGTCGCCCAGTCCGGTCGGGTCGACCGGCCAGTCCATCGCGGTCACCGGGGTGTCCTGCGCCGGGTAGATCACGCCTTCGCTGCCCGGGTAGCAGGGGTTGGGCGGCGCACCGACCTGGGCGGCCACCAGTGACGGCTGGTAGTAGTTGACGCCCAGCAGGTCGATCGGCGCGGCGATGGCGGCCTGGTCGCCGTCGTGGATGACCCCGGCGGCCCCGAACCGGTCGAACAGCGCCCGCATGTCGTCGGGGTAGCCACCCTTGAGCACCGGGTCCAGGAAGATCCGGTTCTGCAGCCCGTCCACCAGCTCGGCCGCCGCCACGTCGTGCCGGTCGGCCGGGTCGCGTGGCGTCACCCGGGTCAGGTTGAGCGTGAGCGCCACCTCCCGCGCTCCACCGGCCCGCAGCGCCGTGACGCCGAGGCCGTGTGCCAGCAGCAGGTGGTGGGTGGCCTCGAAGGCCGACCGCGGGTCGCGCCGGCCGGGCGCGTGCGCGCCGCTGGCGTAGCCCAGGAACGCCGAGCACCACGGCTCGTTGAGCGTGGTCCACGTGCCGACCCGGTCGCCGAGCCGGGCCACCGTCGCGGCGGCCAGCTCGGCGAAGTGGTAGGCGGTGTCGCGGTTGGTCCAGCCGCCCCGGTCCTCCAGCACCTGCGGCAGGTCCCAGTGGTAGAGCGTGGCCATCGGCTCGATGCCGGCGGCCAGCAGGGCGTCCACGAGCCGGTCGTAGAAGTCGAGGCCGCGGGGGTTGACCGGGCCGCTGCCGTCCGGCTTGATCCGCGGCCACGCGACCGAGAACCGGTAGGTGCCCAGGCCCAGCTCGGCCATCAGCGCGACGTCGTCGGCGAACCGGTGGTAGTGGTCGCAGGCGACGTCCCCGCTGTGTCCGGCGTCGACCTTGCCGGGCGTACGCGCGAAGGTGTCCCAGATGGACGGTGAGCGCCCGTCGGCCTGTGCCGCGCCCTCGATCTGGTAGGCCGCGGTGGCCGCACCCCACCGGAACCCCTCCGGGAACCGCAGCAGATGGGCGTCGGTGGCTTCCTCGACGATGGTCATCCCTTGACGGCTCCTTGCATGATGCCTCCGATGATCTGTTTGCCGAGCAGGACGAAGACGACGAGCAGCGGCAGGATCGCGATCAGGGCGCCGGTCAGCGACAGCGAGTAGTCCGTGATCCGGCCGGCGGACAGCGTGGAGAGCACGACCTGGACGGTCGGATCCTCCGGCGTCAGCACGACCAGTGGCCAGAAGAAGTCGTTCCAGGCGGTGAGGAACGTCAGCATGCCGAGCACCGCCGCCGCCGGCCGTGCCGCCGGCAGCACCACGTGCCAGAACAGCCGGATCGTCGAGCAACCGTCGACGCGGCCGGCCTCCAGCAGCTCGGTGGGTACGGCTTCGGACAGGTACTGCGTCATGAAGAAGACGCCGAAGCCGTTGACCATCGCCGGGACGATGACCGCGTAGATCGTGCCCGTCCACTCGATCTTCGCCATCAGCATGTAGAGCGGGATGATGCCGAGGGTGGTCGGGACCATCATCGTCGCGATGATGCTCAGCAGCAGGATGTTGCGGCCGCGGAAGCGCAGCTTGGCGAACGCGAAGCCGGCCAGCGTCGAGAAGAGCACCACGCTGATCGTGATGGCGCCGGAGACGATGAACGAGTTGATCAGCGCCTGCTCGAACGGGACCATCGTGAACGCCCGCTTGAGGTTGAACCAGAGGTTGCCGCCGAGCAGCATCGGCGGCGGCACCTTGCCGAGCGCGCTGTTGTCCTGTGAGGCGACGACCACCGACCAGTAGAGCGGGAAGAACGAGAAGAACGCGATCGCCGTCAGCATCAGGTAGGTGAGCTTGCCCGGCCGGCGGCGGAACGAGCGGCGCAGCCGCCGCCGGCGGGGGCTCGACGTGTGGCTGACCCGGTGGGGCGGCGGTGCGAGGGTAGTGGCCATCAGCTCCTCCGAAGCCGGCTGGTCAGCGCGAAGTTGATCGCCGCGACGATGACGATGATCAGGAACATGACCCAGGAGCTGGCGGACGCGTAGCCGAAGTCGAACCGGCCGAACGCGACCTCGTAGAGGTAGAGCGCGAGGGTCTGGAACTGGCGGTCGGAGCCGCCGGTCAACCCGTTGCCGCCGAACAGCAGCGGTTCGGCGAGCACCTGCATGCCGCCGATCGACGAGATGATGACCGTGAAGATGATCGTCGGCCGGATCGCCGGCACCGTGATCTTGCGGAGCTGCTGGAAGCTGGTCGCGCCGTCGAGGGACGCCGAGTCGTAGAGCTCCTTGGGCACCGCCTGCATCGCGGCCAGGTAGATCAGCGCGTTGTAGCCGGTCCACCGCCAGATGATCATCAGCGACACGGCGAGGTGCGAGCTCCACGAGTTCGCGGTCCAGTCCACCTTGTCGATGCCGAACACACCGAGCACCCAGTTGATCAGCCCGTAGTCGCGGCCGAAGAGCTGGCTGAAGATGATGGCCACGGCCGCGACGCTGGTGATGTTGGGAACCAGCGCGCTCATCCGCCAGAACGTCTGCCCGCGCAGCCGCTGGTTGAGGATGTGCGCCAGGACCAGCGCCATCAGCAGCTGCGGCACCGTGGAGAGCACCCAGATCGACGCGGTGTTCCAGAGTGCGTTCCAGAACGCCGGGTCCGCCCAGAGCGCGGTGTAGTTGCCGAAGCCGATCCACGGGTGCTCGTCGGAGAGCAGGCTCCACTCGTGCAGCGAGACCCAGGCCGTGAAGATCAGCGGGAAGACGCCGAACCCCAGGAAGAGCAGGAAGAACGGCGCGATGTACAGGTAGGGCGAGCCCTTGACGTCGAGGCGGTGCAGCAGGCTCCGGCGCGGCGACAACCGCTCACCCGCCGACCCGTCCGTCACCAGCTGGGTCATCCCCGTCACCTCCGATTTGCTTGGGTGCGCGCCGTGGTCCCGGGCGCGGGAGCGCACCGGGACCAGGCGAGCGGGGATCTGGTTTACAGGAGCGCCTTGACGTCGGTCAGGACCTGCTGCCAGGACTGGTCAGGGTTCTGCTTGCCCTGCTCGATCCGGGTCAGGCCGTTGATGATCTGGGTGTTGATGTCGCCGGCCTTCGGGCCCAGGTACTGCGGCTTCATCGTCGACACCGACTTGGAGAAGATCTGGCCGACCGGAGCGTTGTTGAAGTACGGGTTCACGAAGTCCTTGATCACCGCGTCCTCGTAGAGGGTCACGGTCGACGGGAAGTTGCCGTACTTCTGGAAGACCTTGGCCTGCTGCTCGGGCGCGGTCAGCCACTTGGCCAGCTCGTACGCCTGCTTCTGGTGCTTGCTCTGCTTGGGCACGGTCAGCCAGGAGCCGCCCCAGTTGCCGCCACCACCGGGAACGTCGGCGATGTCCCACTTGCCCGAGGCGTCCTTCGCCTGGGTCTGGATGTAGGCCATCATCCACGAGGGGCAGCCCAGCGTGGCGAACGTGCCCTTGGCGAAGCCGGCGTTCCAGGCCGGGGTCCACGCCTCGGCGCGGGCCGACAGGCCGGAGGTCACGGCCAGCGCGGAAAGGTCGAACGCCTTCTTCACCTCGGGGTTGCTGTCGACCACGACGTTGTCGCCGTCGTAGAGGCCGACCGGCGCCTGGCCGAGGATCGACCGGTACATGACCGTCGGGCCGTCGAAGAAGTGCGCGCCCGGCACCTTGGCCGCCTCGAACTTCTTGCCGGTCTCGATGTACTGGTCCCACGTGGGCCAGAGCTTCGAGACCTCGGCGCGGTCGGTGGGCAGGCCGGCCTTCTTGAACAGGTCGACGCGGTAGCACATGGCCATGCCGCCGACGTCGGTGCCGAGACCGATCGTCTTGCCGTCCTTGGACGTCGCGACGTTCCACTTCCACTCGGGCCACTGCGACTTGATGTCGCCGGCGCCGAGCTCGTTGAGGTCGACGAACTTGGACGCGTTGGCGGTGAACTGCCCGATCCAGCCCTCTTCCAGCGCCTCGATGTCGGCGGCGCCGGTGTTGGTGGCGAGGTGGGCGGCCAGGTTCTTGTGATGGTCCTCGGTCTTGGTGATCCGCTCGGTGATCTTCACGTTCGGGTGGAGCTTCTGGTACTCGTCGTAGAGCTCCTTGTATCCGAACTCGCCGAACGTCGCGATGGTCAGACTGACCGGACCGTCGTCGGCAGCTTGGTTGTCGCCGTCATCGCTCCCGCACGCCGCCGCCGCAAGGGCGACAACCATGATCGGAACGATCGCGGTGAACCTGCGCATGGACTCCTCCAGGCGATCGGTTGTGAGGGCAGGGCTTGGAGAGCGCTCTCCACGGCAGGTGTCGCGATCGGCGGCCACGGGGTGGATCTGAGTCTGGGACGTGGTGTGGTGATGGGGGTGCGGGTCGCCGGATGAGAGAGAGCGCTCTCACTTGGTTCCCGACCATCGAGGAACGTGAGCGCCATGTCAAGGATCCGTTGCGGTTTCGTTACATGCTGCAAGACCCGGTTCGGAGAGCGCTTCCCTAACCGTGCCCGGGTCGGCGGACACAGTCAATAGATCGAGGTTCGCGAATCAGCCCAGGTTCGCCGCCATACGCCATCGACGTTCGTCAGCCATTGACACGCTCTGGGTGACCCGTCAGAGTGTCCGGCCAAGAGAGCGCTTTCTTTACGTCCCGTCCCACGTAAAGGAGACCTACATGAGTCGGGTCCTGCCCGGCCGACGATGGCGCCTGGCCGCAGCCGGCGGCGCCGCCCTCGCGCTGTTAGCCGGATTCCTGGTGGTCACCGGGGTGACCGCGGCGGCCGCCGATCCCCTGATCTCGCAGGGTGCGCCGGCGACCGCCTCCTCGACCGAGAACGCCGGCACCCCGGCGTCCGCCGCCGTCGACGGCAACACCGGCACCCGCTGGTCGAGCACGTTCAACGTGCCGCAGTGGGTGCAGGTCGACCTCGGCGCCACCGCCACGATCAGCCGGGTCGTGCTCAACTGGGAGGCCGCGTACGCGACCGCGTTCACGGTGCAGACCTCCGCCAACGGCACGACCTGGACCGTCGTACACACCACGACCAACGGCACGGGTGGCGTGCAGGACCTCACGGTCAGCGGCAGCGGCCGCTACGTGCGGGTCAACGCCACCGCCAAGGCCACCGGATACGGTGTCTCGCTCTGGGAGTTCCAGGTGTACGGCAGCACCGGCGCGACCGGCGGCTGCGGCACCGCGAACGCCGCACTCGGCCGGCCCGCCACCGCCTCGTCCACACAGAGCGCGACGTTCCCGGCCAGCTCCGCGGTCGACGGCAACGCCGGCACCCGCTGGTCCAGCGCCGCCTCCGACCCGCAGTGGCTGTCGGTCGACCTCGGCTCCACCCAGTCGATCTGCGGTGTCACGCTGCAGTGGGAGGCCGCCTACGGGCGGGCGTTCCAGGTGCAGACCTCGGTCGACGGCACCACCTGGACCTCGGTCTACTCCACGACCACGGGCGCCGGTGGCACGCAGACGCTGACGGTTTCCGGCTCCGGGCGCTACGTGCGGGTCTACGGCACCGCGCGGGGCACCGCCTGGGGCTACTCGCTCTGGGAGTTCCAGGTCCGTACCGGTAGCGGCGGACCGACCAACCCGCCAACGGACCCGCCGCCCACCGACCCGCCGCCGAGCGGTGACGTGCGGCTGCTGTCCTACAACAAGCCCGCGGTCGCCAGCACCTACCAGAACGACGGCGCCTGCTGGGAGTGCACGCCGGCGCGGGCGTTCGACAACGACCCGGCCAGCCGCTGGGCCACCAGCGCACCCGCGGGGTGGGTCGACCCCGGCTGGATCTACGTCGACCTGGGCGCCACGGCCGGCATCACGCAGGTCGTGCTGCAGTGGGATCCCGCGTTCGCGCGGGCGTACCAGATCCAGGTCTCGCCGAACGCCACCACCTGGACCACCATCTACTCGACCACCACCGGCGCCGGCTTCAAGGAGACGCTCAACGTCACCGGCACCGGCCGCTACGTCCGGATGTACGGCACCGCCCGGTCCAGCACCTACGGCTACTCGCTGTGGGAGTTCAAGGTGTACGGCACCGGCGGCAACCCGACCGCGCCGCCCGCCATGCCGCCGGACCCGACGTTCCCCGCCAACCGTCTGGTGTGGAGCGACGAGTTCAACGGCGCGGCCGGCACCAAGCCCGATCCTGCCAAGTGGACGATCGACCCGGGTACCGGGCAGAACAACGAGATCCAGTACTACACGAACAACAACAACGCCAACATGGACGGTGCCGGGTCGCTGGTCATCGAGGCGCGGCGGGAGACCGCCGGCGGCCGCGACTACACCTCGCACCGGATGAACACCGGCAACAAGTTCCACGTCCAGTACGGCCGGATCGAGGCCCGGGTCAAGGTGCCCAAGGGCAACGGCCTGTGGCCGGCGTTCTGGATGATGGGCGCCGACTTCCTCACCGGGCGCCCGTGGCCCTACAACGGCGAGATCGACATCATGGAGGTCCTCGGCCGCAACACGCTCGAGGGCTACTCGACCCTGCACGCGCCGGCCTACAACGGCGGCGCCGGCTACGGCCAGAAGTACACCGCGCCCGGCGGTGTCGACCTGGCCAACGACTTCCACGTCTGGGCGGTCGAGTGGGACAGCAAGGGCATGACGTTCAAGCTCGACGGGACCACGGTGTTCGTGGCCAGCAAGGCGACCGTCGAGGCGACCCGCGGACCGTGGGTCTTCGACCACCCCTTCTACGTGATCCTCAACCTCGCGGTCGGCGGCGACTTCCCTGGTCCCGTCGACGGCACGACCCCGTTCCCGTCCCGGATGCTCGTCGACTACGTCCGGGTCTACCAGAACTAGGAGCTGCCATGCGACGAACAGGAAGCTTCGCCGCCGTGCTCGTGCTGCTGCTCGGTGGCTACCTGGTGGCCGCCGCGGGCGACGCGGTCGCGGCCGACCCGCTCATCTCACAGGGCCGCGCGGCCAGCGCGTCCTCGACCGAGAACGGCGGCACGCCCGCCGCCAACGCGGTCGACGGCAACAACGGCACCCGCTGGGCGAGCGCGTTCAGCGACCCGCAGTGGCTGCAGGTCGACCTCGGTGCCAGCGCCACGATCAGCCGGGTGGTGCTGCGCTGGGAGGCCGCATACGCCACGGCGTACACCATCGCGACCTCGGCCACCGGCACGAGCTGGACGACCGTCTACAGCACCACCACCGCCACCGGCGGCAACCAGGACCTGACGGTCTCGGGCAGCGGCCGCTACGTGCGGATCAACACCACCCGGCGGGCCACCCAGTGGGGCGTCTCGCTCTGGGAGTTCCAGGTGTACGGGGTCGGCGGCGCGGCACCACCGCCGCCACCGACCGGGCCGATCGTCCGGGTGTCCGAGTTCCTCGCGGACTGCCCGTTCTCGCACCGGCTCCCCGACGACCCGATCGTCTTCCCGGGCCTGCCGGGCGCCTCGCACATGCACAGCTTCTTCGGCGCCCGCAACGTCAACGCCTACACCAACCTCGGCGACCTGCAGTCCGGCACCAGCAACTGCAACCCGAGCATCGACCTGTCGTCCTACTGGGTGCCCACGCTCTACTGGGACAACCAGCCGGTCGAGCCGGTCACCGGCATCTTCTACTACCTCGGCGAGGGCGTGCGGCCCGACGTGACCGCCCGCATCCAGTCGTTGCCGCTGGGCCTGCGGATCGTCGCGGGCAACGCGCAGGCGACCGCGCCGGACGCGACCACCATCTCCCGGTGGTCGTGCCTGCACCACAACGAGGTGGGTGCCGGCAAGGACTTCGTCACCTGCCCGGCCGGCAGCATGCTGGAGTCCTATCTGGACTTCCCGCAGTGCTGGAACGGCGTCGACCTGGACTCGCCGAACCACAAGAGCCACATGGCGTACCCGGTCAACGGCGACTGCCCGAGCACCCACCCGGTGCCCGTGCCGAAGCTGCGGCAGGTGCTGCGGTACCCGGTCAACGGTGACCCGGCCCGGATCCGGCTCGCGTCCGGTCGCGGGTTCACCATGCACGGCGACTTCTTCAACGCCTGGCCCGTTGAGGAGATGGAGCGCCGCGTGCGGGACTGCATCCGGCCCATCATCAAGTGCGGCGTCAACGGAACGCCGTGACCCGAACCCACCGACCCCGCCGGCCCGGACGACCCGAGCCGGCGGGGTCACCCGCCAGCCGCCGGATAAACGGAACTTCCGGAAATCCTTCCGGTGCTATAACTGGTGCCGTGACGCCCCGCCACGCCGAACCGGCGCGCCCGCCGACCTTGGACGAGGTGGCGGTCGCGGCCGGGGTCTCGCGGGCCACCGTGTCCCGGGTGATCAACGACGTCCCGACCGTCGACCCCCGGATGCGGGCCGCGGTCGAGCGGGCCATCCAGGAGACCGGATACGTGCCCAACCTGGCCGCGCGCTCCCTGGTGACCCGGCGCACCGACTCGGTCGCCCTGGTGATCAGCGAGCCGCCGAACCATTTGGAATACGCGGCGCCGTTCCTCAACCGGGTGTTCACCGATCCCTACTTCGGCCGGATCACCGCCGGCGCGCAGGAGGTGCTGCGCCCCGAGGGCATCCACCTGGTGATCATCCCGGCCGACCCGCCGGCCCGCGACCAGGTGCTGCGCTACCTGCGCCAGGGTCACGTCGACGGCGTTCTGCTGATCTCCAGCCACGCGGCCGACCCGTTCCCCGGCCAGCTCGCCGAGATGTCCGTGGCCACCGTGCTCTCCGCCCGGCCCGGGCGGCCCGTGCCGCTCAGCTACGTCGACGTCGACCAGCCCGCGGGCGTGCGGCTGGCCGCCGACCACCTGGTCGCCCGCGGCCGGCGGCGGCTCGCCACGATCGCGGGCCCGCAGGACATGCCGGCCGGTCAGGACCGGCTCTCCGGCTTCCGGGACGCGCTCGCCCGCCAGGGTCTGCCGGCGCCGCCCGTGGTCGAGGGCGACTTCACCCGGGCCAGCGGCGAGGCGGCCGCGCGGGCCCTGCTCGACGCCCACCCCGACCTCGACGGCCTGTTCGTCGCCAACGACCTGATGGCCGAGGGCGCCGTGCGGGCGCTGCAGGAGGCCGGCCGGGACGTGCCCGGCGACGTCTCGGTGGTCGGCTTCGACGACAGCAGCGCCGCCCTCGAGGCCCGGCCACAGCTCACCACGGTCCGCCAGCCGGTCGAGGAGATGGCCGGCGAGATGGCCCGCCTGCTGCTCGCCGGCCTCCGCGAGCCCGGCCGCTCCCCGCGCACGGTCATCTTCAGCCCGACGCTGGTGGTGCGGGACTCGACCTAGTGCTCCGGCTCAGGGTCACGCAGACCGACCGTGTCGGTGATCCAGAACGCCTCGGGATAGATCAGCCGGCCGACCATCCACGGCTGGTGCGACGACAGCAGCGCCACCTGGAACCCCGGGTCCGGGATGCGGGTCGAGGGCCGGTCGAACCCAAGAGCGGAGGCGGAACTGAACCCGCGGCGTCCGTAGTAGCTCGGGCTGCCCTCGAGGAAAACGGCCGGCGCGCCACGATCTTCGGCGGTCTCCAGCGCCGCCGTGACCAACGCGGTGCCGACGCTGCGGCGCTGGAGGTCCGGACGCACCGACAGCGGCGAGAGCACCATCACCTCGACCAGCTCCCGTCGAGCGTCCACCCAGCCGCGCGAGAGACCGACGTGCCCGACCAACTCCTCGTCGACGACGGCGACCAGACTCGCCCGAGCTGCTCCGCTGGCCCGCAACGCTCGCATCATCCGCACGACGCGCCCGTCCGGTGGCTCGCCGAATGCCGCCGCGACGACCCCCTCGGCGGCCAACTCTTCGGCCGGCAGCACACCACGGATCTCCATGCCGCGACCCTAGTGTCAGTGGCCGGCCGGCGCACCGGAGTATCAGATGGGCGAGTGGGCCGGTGGTGGACCGTCCGCGTTGGACAGTGGGAGCCAGAGGACGAACGTGCTGCCCTGGCCCGGTGTCGAGTGCAGCGCCACCTGGCCGCCGTGTGACTCGGCGATCTGGCGGACGATCGCGAGACCCAGGCCGGTGCGCCGGTCGCGGCCGCCGCCGTTGCCGGGCGCACGCCAGAAGCGGTCGAAGACCCGGGCCTGGTCGCCGGCCGCGATGCCGGGGCCGTGGTCGGCGACCGCGATCCAGAGCCAGCCCGGCGCGGACCCGGCGGCGACGGTGACCGTGCCGCCCTCCGGCGAGAGGCGCACCGCGTTGGAGAGCAGGTTGCCGACCGCTCGCCGCAGCGCGTCGTGGTCGCCGATGTAGACGAGCCCCGGCCGCACGTCGTAGGCCAGGAACACCTGGCTGGCGGCGGCGACCGCGGCGTACTCCTCCCCCGCCTCGCGGGCCACGGCGCCGAGGTCGACGTCGGTGTCGGCCAGCCCGTCGGCGTCGCGGCGGGCGGTGGCGAGCAGGTCCTCGACGAGCCGGGACATCCGCGTGGCGGCCCGGTCGATCACCGCGACCGCGCGGACGCGCTCCTCCTCGGTGGCCTCGGGCGCCTCGATCAGCGACGCGTCGAGGTTGGCCCGGATCACGGCGAGCGGGCTGCGCAGCTCGTGCGAGGCGTCGTCGATCAGCTCGCGCTGGGCGCGGAACGCGTCGTCGAGCCGGTCGAGCATCGAGTCGATCGTGTCGGCCAGGTCGCGCAGCTCGTCGCGGGCGCCGCCGAGCCGGATGCGCCGGGACAGGTCGGTCGCCTGGATCTCCCTGGTGGTGCGGGCGATCGCGCCGACCGGGCGCAGCGCCCGGCCCGAGAGCACCCAGCCGATGCCGAGGCTGGCGACGAACAGGCCGGCCAGCGCGTACAACGAGTAGTTCCGCATGGTCTGCAGGGTGCCGAAGTTGACGGCCGACTCGATCTGGTCGACCTCGGCCACCTCCAGCGTGCCGATGGTGACGCCGTGCTTCACGAGGTCGGCCTCGAACTGCTTGGTGACCGGCTTGGGGTCGGTGGCCCGCTCGACCGCGACGTAGGTGATGCCGAGCGCGGTCGCGGCGAGCGCGAAGAGCAGCGTCGAGTAGAGCACCGTGAGGCGGAACCTGATCGACTGCGTGAGCCGCTTCATCAGCCCTCCTTGAGCCGGTAGCCGCGGCCGACGACCGTCTCGATCGCCTCGCCGCCGAGCTTGCGGCGCAGCGTGCCCACGGTGACGCGGACGGTCTCGGTGAACGGGTCGGCGTTCTCGTCCCAGACGTGCTCGAGCAGCTCCTCGGCCGGCACGACCCGCCCGGGGCGGGTCATCAGGTATTCCAGCACGCCGAACTCCTTGTTGGTCAGCGCTAGCGGCGCGCCGTCGCGGGTCGCCGCGTGCCGGGCCGCGTCCAGCGTCAGCGGGCCGACCGTGAGCACCGCGCCCGCTCCGCCGGTGTCGCGCCGCAGCAGCGCCCGCACCCGGGCCAGCAACTCGGCCAGCGCGAACGGCTTGACCAGGTAGTCGTCGGCGCCCTCGTCGAGGCCGCGGACCCGGTCGCGCAGGGCGCCGCGCGCGGTGAGCATCAGGATCCGCAGCTCACCGGCGCCCTCGACCGGCACCTCGCCGCGGCGGATCGCCCGGCACATCGCGAAGCCGTCGGAGTCCGGCAGGTTGACGTCGAGGAGCATCAGGTCATAGGCCGTGTACGAGAGCCGGTCGTACGCGGCCGCGGCGTCCGTCGCGACGTCGACCGCGTAGCCGGCCCGGGTCAGGCCCAGCCGGACCGCCGTCGCGAGGTCCTCCTCGTCTTCCACCACCAGCAAGCGCATGACCCGACGCTATCCACCGCTGCTGATGATCTGCTGTGCCGCGGCGCGGGCCCGCTCGACCGGGATCGCGAACCCGATGCCGATGTTGCCCCCGCCCTCCAGCGTCGCGATCGCCGTGTTGACGCCGACCACCTCGCCGCGCGTGTTGACCAGCGGACCGCCCGAGTTGCCCGGGTTGATCGAGGCGTCGGTCTGGATGGCCGCCCGCCGGCCGCCCTCGCCGAGGCGCACCTGACGGTCGAGGGCGCTGACGATGCCGGCCGTGACGGTCCCCGACAGGCCCAGCGGCGAGCCGACGGCCAGCACGGCCTCGCCGACCCGCGGTGATCCGGCCGCGAACGCCAGCGGCCGCAACCCGTCGGTCGACGCGACGCGCAGCACGGCGATGTCGCTGCTCGGGTCGCGGCCGACCACCTCGGCGGACCGCCGGCGCCCGTCGGCACCGACCACGGACACGGTCGACGCGTTGGCGACCACGTGGTTGTTGGTGATGATGTGTCCACTCTGGTCGGTCAGGAAGCCGGAGCCGCCGGCCGCGCCGGCCCGCACCTGCACGACGCCAGGCAGCGCGGTGGCAGCCGCGCCGACCAGGTCGCCGGGCACGGTGCCGGCCGGTGCCGGCGCGCCGGTGGCCGGCGGCGGCGCGGCTGTCGCCGGTGGCGGGTCGCCCGCGGCCCGGTCGCCGGCCCAGCCGCCGGCCAGCGCGCCGGTGGCCGCCGAGACGCCGACCGTCGCGAGGCCGGCGACCAGCCATCGGGAACGTCCCCGGCCGGACCCTCCCGCCGGACCGGCGAGGGCGGGAGGGTCCGTGGGGACCCCGGGTTCGAGTTGGGGGGAAACGAACCCGGGGCCGCGTGGGGTGGTGCCGAGGCCGCTCATGGTGTGCTCCTTCAGGGGCTCTGCTTACTTAGGGGAGCCGCGCGAACCAGACCATCGAGGCGATCGCGGCGAGGGCCGCGAGGGCCAATGCGATGCCGATGAACCGGGCCGACACGTCCTGGATCTGGGTGGTGTAGCCGACCGTGGTGTTGATGTCGTCGTAGACCGCACGCAACTCGCCCGCGCTGGCCGCCTCGTGGTAGCTGCCGGCCGCCTGCTCGGCGACCGCCCGCAGCGTCTCGCCGTCGACCGGCACCGCCTGCCCGCCGCCAGGCCCGCTGATCGTGCCCTCGGCCGTGCCGAAGGCGATCGTGTCGACCGGCACGCCGGCCCCGAGCGCCGCTGCCGCCGCCTCGTCCGGATCGCGGCCCGCGGTGTTCGAGCCGTCCGAGAGGATGACGATGCGGGCCGGTGGTGGGTCGGCCGGGTCGACGCCGGCCGCCGCGTCCAACGAGGCGTAGATGGCCTCGCCGATGGCGGTGCCCTGCCGGCCCGTGCCGCCGTCGGCGAGCCGCTCGATGCCGGCGTCCAGCACGCCGCGGTCGGTGACCGGTGCCACGACCACCGAGGCGCTGCCCGCGAAGCCGACCAGGCCGACGCTGAACGTCTCGGGCAGCCCGTCGACGAAGCCGCGGGCCGCGTCCTTGGCCGCCGCGAGCCGGTCGGGTGCCACGTCGGTCGCGGTCATCGACAGCGACACGTCGACGGCGACCATGACGACCGCGCGTTCGCGGGGCACCCGCACCTCGTCGGTCGGCCGGGCGAAGCCGACCACCAGCAGGGCGAGCATCGCGAGGAACAGGCTGGCCGGCACGTGCCGCCGCCACGCGGGGCGGTCCGGTGCGACCTTGTCGAGCAGGCGCAGGTTGGTGAACCGCACGGCGTACCGGCTGCGCCGGCGGCGCATCAGCACGTACGTGACGAGCAGGGCGGCGACGGCGATCAGGAGAAGCAGTCGCCACGGGCTCTGGAAGGTCACGCCGCACCTCCGCGTCGCGGTGCCGCGGCGAGCCGCCGTTGCAGCAGGACGTGCCGCACGATGTCGGCCATCCAGTCCCGGTCCGTCCGCAGTGGAAGGTGGGTGGCCCGGGCCTGCCGGATCGCGGTGCGGACCTCGGCCCGCTGCGCCTGCGCCGCCTCCGCGTAGTCGGCGCGCAACCGCCGGCTCGCCGTCGACACCTCGCGCCGGCGCCCGGTCTCGGTGTCCACGAGCGTGATCAGGCCGACGTCCGGCAGCTCCAGCTCGCGCGGGTCCGCGACCTCGACCGCGAGCACCTGGTGCCGTGCGGCGAGCCGGCGCAGCTCGGCGGACCACGGCGACTCGTCGAGGAAGTCCGAGACCACCACGACGAGACCGCGGCGCTGGGCGGCCTTGGCCACGCCGGACATCGCGGACGCCAGCGTCGGCGGATCGCCGGCCGGCACCCGTGGCGCCTCGAGCAGGGCCCGGAGCACGGCGCGCAGGTGGGTGCGGCCGGTCCGCGCCGGGAACACCCGCCGCGACCCGCCGATCACGTGCGCGCCGAGCCGATTGCCGATGCCGGCGGTGAGGAAGCCGACCGCGGCCACCGCGGCCACGGCCAGCTCCCGCTTCTCGATCTCCGCGGTGCCGAAGTCCATGCTGGCCGAGCCGTCGACCAGGATCCAGGTGGTCAGCTCCCGGTCCGCGTCGACCTCGCGCACGTGTGGCACGTTGGTGCGGGCGGTGACGGCCCAGTCCATCCAGCGGACCTCGTCCTCACCGGGCCGATACTCGCGCGAGCCCGCGAACTCCGAACCGGGGCCTGGCAGCAGGCCGAGATACTGGCCCTGCAGCAGACCGTCGAGCCGCCGAGTGACGAGCAGCTCCAACCGGCGGAGCCGACGTTCGGGCGCCAGCTGATGAAGCGTCATGCCGCCACCGCCCGTTCCCCCTCGTACGGCGCGATCTTCGGCGGTGGCACCGCCGTCAGCAGACGCTCCACGATGGACTCCTGGGTGACCTCGTCGGCGACCGCGTCGAAGGAGAGCACCAGGCGGTGTGCGAGCACGTCGACCGCGAGGTCCGTGACGTCGGCCGGCAGCACGTAGTCCCGGCCCCGCAGCAGGGCCAGCGCCCGGGCCGCGGCGACCAGGCCGAGGGTGGCCCGTGGGCTCGCGCCGTACGCCAGGCGGGGTGCGACGTCCGTCGCGCCGAACCGGGCGGGGTCGCGGGTCGCCACGACGAGGCGGACCACGTACTCCGCCAGCGCGTGGTGCACGAACACGTCGCGCGCCTGCGCCTGCAACTCGCGCAGCCGGGCCGGGTCCAGCACCCGCTTGGGTTCCGGGCGCTCCCCGCTCATCCGGTAGAGGATGCCCAGCTCCTCGTCGTCGGTCGGGTAGCCGACGATGATCCGCATCAGGAACCGGTCCCGCTGCGCCTCGGGCAGGTGGTAGACGCCCTCCGACTCGATCGGGTTCTGCGTGGCCAGCACCAGGAACGGCCTCGGCACGGGGAAGGTCCGCCCGCCGATCGAGACCTGCCGCTCGGCCATCGCTTCCAGCAGCGCCGACTGCACCTTGGCCGGCGCCCGGTTGATCTCGTCGGCCAGCAGCAGGTTCGCCATCACCGGACCGAGCTCCACGTCGAACGACTCCGTCGACGCCCGGTAGATCCTGGTGCCCACGATGTCCGAGGGCACCAGGTCCGGCGTGAACTGGACCCGGCTGAACGTGCCCCCGACCGTCTCGGCCAGGGTCTGCGCGGCCAGCGTCTTGGCCACGCCGGGCACGCCCTCCAACAGGCAGTGCCCGTCGGCCAGCAGGGCGACCGCGAGCCGCTCCACCAGCCGGTCCTGGCCGACGATCACCCGCTTGACCGCGAACAGCACCTCCTCGAGCTCCGCGTGCGCCTCGGTCACAGGTCAGCCTCGGCCGTGCCGGTCTTCTCCGGGCAGTCCGTCTCCTGCACCTGCTCGTAGCTGATCCGCAGGTCGGCGCCGTCGGCGTCGTCGTTCGCGTACGCGACGCCGCCGGCCAGTGCCGCACCGGCCGCTGCGGCGGCGAACGTGACCCCCAACGCGATCCGCTTGTTCATCGCAACCCCTCCGGTTGTTGTCGGTGAGGTCCATGGGACCAAGCGGGACCGAAAGCCGACCGAACGTCGCACGCCGTGCTGGCAGGGCCGTGCCAGCGCCGTGTGCGCGCCGTGCCAGCGGGCCCCGGCACGGTGATGGCGTGAAAGACGACCAAGGGGGAACGCGATGAGCCTCGCTTTCCAGGCGGAGGGCCTGGTCAAGCGCTTCGGGAAGACCACGGCCCTGGCCGGCATCGATCTGGCCGCCGAGCAGGGCACCGTGCTGGGCGTGCTCGGGCCCAACGGCGCCGGCAAGACCACCGCCGTGCGCATCCTGGCGACGCTGCTGCGGGCCGACGAGGGCCGGGCCACCGTCGGGGGGTACGACGTGGTCCGCGACGCCGGTGACGTGCGCCGGCTGATCGGGCTGACCGGGCAGTACGCGTCGGTCGACGAGGACCTGACCGGCACACAGAACCTGGTGCTGATCGGCGAGCTGCTCGACCTGCGGCGCCGGGACGCCAAGGCCCGCGCGGCCGAGCTGCTGGAGTGGTTCGACCTGACCGAGGCGGCCAACCGGCCCGCGAAGACGTACTCGGGTGGCATGCGCCGCCGGCTCGACCTGGCCGCGAGCCTGGTCGGCCGCCCGGCGGTGATCTACCTGGACGAGCCGACAACGGGGCTAGACCCGGCCAAGCGCGAGGACATGTGGGGCGTGGTCCGCTCGCTGGTCAACGACGGCTCGACGGTGCTGCTCACCACGCAGTACCTCGACGAGGCCGACGCGCTGGCCGACGACATCTCGGTGATCGACCACGGCAAGGTCATCGCGCACGGCACGCCGGCGCAGCTCAAGCAGATCGCCGGCGGGCAGACGATCCTCGTCCGGCCGCTGGATCCGGCCCGGCTGCCCGAGGTCGCGACGATCCTCGGCACGGTCGCGGGGCGCGAGCCCGAGTCGCCGGGCCGCGGTGTGGTCACGGTGCCGGTCGACGACGACCGGGCCTTCCCGACCGTCGTGCGCCGGATCGAGGACGCCGGGATCGGCGTGATGGAGCTGTCCCTGCGCCTGCCCAGCCTCGACGAGGTCTTCTTCACCCTGACCGGCAAGCCCGCTGTGGAGGTGGCGGCATGACTACGACCATCGAGCGCAATCCCGCCGTCACCGGCACCGCGCCGTCCGGCCAGCCGCCGGCCCGGACCTTCCGCCTCGCCCGGCACAGCCTCGCGCTGGCCCGGCGCAGCCTGATCAAGACCATCCGGACGCCGGAGCAACTGCTGGACGTGACCCTGCAGCCGGTGATGTTCGTGGTGATCTTCGTGTACCTGCTCGGTGGGGCGATCTCCGGCTCGCAGAGCGCGTACCTGAAGTTCCTGCTCCCGGCGATCATGGTGCAGTCCGTGATGTTCGCGGCGGTGGCGACCGGCTTCTCGCTCAACACCGACGTCAAGAAGGGCGTATTCGACCGCTTCCGCAGCCTGCCGATCGCCCGGTCCGCGCCGCTGATCGGCTCGGTGCTGGGCGACCTCGCCCGGTTCGTGGTCTCGATCGCGGTGCTGCTCGGCTTCGGCTACGCCATCGGCTTCCGGATCGGCACGAACCCGCTCGAGGCGCTCGCCGCCTGCCTGCTGGTGATCTTCTTCGCGTCCGCGATCACCTGGATCTTCGTGCTGTTCGGCGTGATCATGCGGGAGCCGGGCGCGGTGCAGGGCACGGCGTTCCTGGTGCTGTTCCCGCTGACCTTCGGCACCAACATGATGGTGCCGACCGACACGCTGCCGGGCTGGCTGCAGGCCTGGGTGAAGATCAACCCGGTGTCCGACGTGATGGACGCGGCCCGGGCGTTGATGACCGGCGGCCCGGTCGGCGACACGGTCGTCAAATCGCTGCTCTGGTCGGTGGGGATCATCGTGGTGTTCGCACCGCTCGCGGTCAGGTTCTATCGCCGCCGGGTGTGAGGGGGTCGTGGGCCGGGTCGACGAGCGCGAGCGCGTCGGCCCGGCTCAGGGCGCGTCCGCGGGCGTACGCGGCGTCGTAGGCCTCGTCGCCCAGCCGCGCGCGCAGCGTCTCGGCCAGCCGTTTCGCGTCGCCGTTGGACAGGTCGGGGCTGCCGCGCAGCGAGTCCGAGGCGCCGAGCGTCTCGGCCGCGCTCACGTCCTCGCCCAGGGCGGCTCGCAGCGCCACGGTGGCCACCGAGATCATCGCGATGACCGGCATGTCCTTGCCCTGCATACCGAGCCGGATGCCCTCGCTCACCAGCGGCCGGGCATCGGCGAGCCGGCCCTCGGCGATCGCGAGGTGCGCCTCGAAACCTTGCAGCATGCCCTCGAACTGCGGCGCGATCAGCGGCGCCATCCGCTGCCGGTCACGGGCTTGTGCGTACCGGCGCCGGGCGCTGTCGTAGTCGCCCTCCTGGCGGTCGTACTCGCCGAGCATCATCACCGCGAACGCCAGCGTGCGGCCCGCGAACCCGGCGTCGGTCGACTCCTCGATCAGGCGCTCGATGTCGGCCCGGGCCCAGGCGATGTCACCCGCCTGAGCCCGCAGGTTGGCTAGCCAGATCCGCTGGTAGCCGACGTCCTCCTTGGCGTTGAGCTCGCGGGCCAGCCGCCCCGACTCCTCGAGGGCGGCGGTCGCGCCGGGGAGGTCGCCCCGTTTGACCAGCGCGTCGGCGAGCGAGCCGAGCGTCATGCCGAGGCTCCACCGTTCGCCGATCCCGCGCTGGATCTCGGCCGCCGCGGTCAGGTCCGCCAGCATGCCTTCGGCGTCGCCGTCGTTCTCCTTGATGCTGCCGCGCAGCGAGAGCAGCAGGCCCTTGGTGAACGGGTCGGCGGTGTCCAGTTCGGCGGCGACCGCCGCGAGCCCCTTCTCCGTGTCGTCGGTGAAGAGCGTCAGGATCGGCACGATCACCGGCAGGAACGGGTGCGACCCTCGGGGCGCCGCGGCGGCCAACGCGGTCACCTCGTCCGCGGCCTGCTCACCGGGCCACTCGCCGCTGAAGATCCGGTTGAGCAGGTAGAGCGTGGTCACCACGGCCCGGTGCCCGATCGGCGCCGGACCCTTGGCCGCGAGTGCCCGGCCGAGCAGCACCACCGCCTGCTCGTTGTCGCCCCTGATCGTCAGCGTCATGCTCAGCGCCGCCGCCAACCGGATCGCCGTCGCGGCGTCGTCGACCTCCGCGGCGTAGTGCAGCGCGCCGATCATGTTGGCCCGGTCCGCGTCGAACGCGTCGAGCCAGACGAGCTGGTCCCGGGTGCGCACCTGTGGCTCCATCAGCTCGGCCCGCGCCAGGAAGTAGGCCGCGTGCGAAGACCGGTAGCGGGTCGCCTCGCCGGACTCGATCAGCCGCTCCAGGCCGTACTCCCGGATGGTTTCGAGCATCCGGAACCGGCCGTCGCCGACGAGCTGCAGCAGCGACTTGTCGACCAGCGCGGCGAGCAGGTCGGCGACCGCGTCGACCGGCGCCTCGGGCGCGGCGACGCCGGCCGCGCTCTCGGCGGTGATCGTCGACGGGAACACCGAGATCCGCTCGGCGAGCCGGCGTTCGTCGCTGGTGAGCAGCTCCCAGCTCCACGCCACCACGGCCCGCAGCGTGCGATGGCGTTCGAGCGCGGTGCGGCTGCCGCCGGTCAGCAACCGGAACCGGTCGTCGAGCCGGGCCGCCACCTGGGCCGTCGAGAGGGTGCGCAGCCGCGCGGCCGCCAGCTCGATCGCCAGCGGCAGGCCGTCGAGCCGGCGGCAGATCTCGACCACGTCGGCGACGTTGCCGGCCGTCAGCGCGAAGTCGGGCCGCACGGCCGCGGCGCGGTCACGGAAGAGCTGGATCGACGGGTACGCCGCGACGAGCGCGAGGTCGACCGGCGTGCCGTCGCGCGGCGCCTCGGGCAGGCCGAGCGGTGGCAGCGGGCACAGCGCCTCGCCGGTGATGCCCAGCGGCTCCCGCGAGGTGGCCAGGATGCGCAGCCGCGGGCAGCGGGCGAGCAGCTCGTCGGCGAGCCGGGCGGCCTCGTCGATCACGTGCTCGCAGTTGTCGAGCACGACCAGCGCCTCGATCGGTGCGAGCGCCTCGACCAGCCGGGACAGCGCGTCCCGGTTGCCCGGGCGGCTGCGGTCGACGAACCCGAGCCGCCCGCTGATCGTGACCAGGGCGGCCTGGGGCACGTCGGCCGGATCGGTGACCGGTGCCAGCTCGACCATCCACGCGGCGTCGAGCCCCTTGTCGGCCTGCGCCGCGGCCGCGACGGTGGCGAGCCGGGTCTTCCCGGCGCCGCCGGGACCGACGAGCGTGACGAGCCGGGCGTCGGCGAGCAGCCGGTCGACCCGGTCGAGCTCGTCGGCGCGGCCGACGAAGCTGGTGAGCGCGGCGCGCAGGTTGCCACGGGCGCGCGCCTTGGGCCGGGGCGCCTCGTCGCCGCGCAACACGGCCAGGTGGGCCTCGCGCAGCTCGGTCGACGGGTCGGCGCCGAGCTCGTCGGCGAGCCGCTGCCGGAACTCCTCGTAGGCCGCGAGCGCCTCGGCGGGCCGCCCCGCGGCGGCCAGCGCCCGCAGCCGCAGCGCCCAGACCCGCTCCCGCAGCGGATGCGCCGCGGCCAGCTCGTCCAGCTCGGCGACCAGGTGCGCCGGGCCCGCCAACCGCAGCTCGGCGTCGATGCGGTCCTCGACGGCGGCGAGCCGCAGCTCCTCGAGCCGGGCCGTGGGCGCGGCCGCCGCCGTGGCCTCGGTCAGGTCGGCGAGCGCCGCACCGCGCCAGAGCGCGAGCCCGTCCCGCAGCAGCCCGGCCGCCTTCTCCGGATCGCCGGCGCGCAGCGCGTCGCGGCCGTCGCGGGCGAGGCTGGTGAACCGTTCCGCGTCGACGGCGTCGGTCGGGAGGTCGAGCCGGTAACCGCCGGGGCCGAGCAACACCGGGATCCCGGGCACCGTGCGCCGCAGCCGTGACACCAGCGACTGCAGCGCGTTGGCCAGGTCGGCCGGCTGGGCGTCGCCCCAGACGGCGTCGGCCAGCGCCTCGGTGCCGACCGGCCGGCCGGGGTCGAGCGCCAACCGGGTCAGCAGGGCACGCAGTCGCGCGCCACCGACCTCGACGGGCCGCCCGTCGTCGGTCACGGCCAGCGGCCCGAGGATCCCGACGTGCACGCTTCTACTCTCTCAGGGTCGTCGCCTCGCGGGCGAGCCGCTCGATCCGGTCCCAGTCGTGGCCCCGGACGGCGTCGGCCGGGGTCAGCCAGGAGCCGCCGACGCATCCCACGTTAGGCAGCGCGAGCCAGTCGGCGGCCGAGCCGGCGCCGATGCCGCCGGTGGGGCAGAACGCCAGGTCCGGGAGCGGGCCGGCCACCGAGGACAGGTAGGCCCGGCCGCCGCTGGCCTCGGCCGGGAAGAACTTGAGCGCGTCGAGCCCGCGCTCCCGCAGCGCGAGCATCTCGCTCACGGTGCCGGCGCCGGGCAGGAACGGCAGGCCCGACGCCAGCGCGGCGTCGACGAGCGCGCCGGTCGCGCCCGGGCTGACCAGGAACGTGGCGCCGGCCGCGCGTGCGGCCTCGACCTGCTCGGGGGTGGTGACGGTGCCGGCGCCGACCCGCATCCCCGGCACGGCCTTGGCGACGGCCGCGACCGCGGCGAGGGCGTCGGGCGTACGCAGGGTGATCTCGATGATCCCCACCCCGCCGCGCAGCAGCGCCTCCGCGAGAGGCACGGCGTCGGCCGCGTCGCCGACGACCACGACCGGCACCACCGGACTGATCGCGAACAGGTCCCGGCTCATGGCTGCTCCTCGGGCGTCGACGGGTCCTTCGCATACTGTCACTCGGCATGGACATCATCGCGATCGGTGAACCGCTCCTGGAGTTCAGCGCCGTCGGGCACGAGCCGTTGGACAGCGCCGGCACCTTCACGTCGGGCTTCGGCGGCGACACCTCCAACTTCCTGGTGGCCGCGGCCCGCTCGGGCGCTCGGTCGTCCTATGTGTCCAGAGTCGGCGCGGACCCGTTCGGCGACGCCTTTCTGCGCCTCTGGCAGGCGGAAGGCATCGACACGACGCATGTCCGGCGGGCGGAGGGGGAACGCACGGGCGTGTACTTCATCTCCCGGGACCCGGCCCGCAGCGTCTTCACCTACTACCGCGCCGACTCGGCGGCCAGCCGCCTGTCGCCGGCGGACGTTCCGGACGCCGCCATCGCCGCGGCCCGCGCCGTGCATGTGTCCGGCATCACACAGGCGATCAGCCTCTCGTCCTGCGACGCGGCCTTCCACGCGATGGCCGTGGCTCGGGCGTCCGGCACGCTGGTCAGCTACGACCCGAACTACCGACCGCAGCTCTGGCCGCTGGAACGCGCCCGCGCGGTGGTGGCCCGCAGCATCGAGCTGTGCGACGTGGCCTTCCCGAACATCGAGGAGGGCCGGCTCCTCACGGGCATCGACGACCCGCACGCGGTGCTCGACTGGTACGCCGCCCGCGGCCCGCGCACGGTGGTCCTGAAGCTGGGCGCCGACGGCGCCCTGCTCTGGCACGAGGGCACGCGCTCGGAGGTCAAACCGCACCCGTGCACCCCGGTCGACAGCACCGGGGCCGGCGACGCCTTCGACGGTGCCTTCATGGCCAGCCTGGTGGGTGGCGCCACACCGGCGGAGGCCGCACACCACGCCGCGATCGCCGGCGCCCTGACGACCCAGGGCCACGGCGCGGTCGGCCCGATCCCGACCCGGGCGACCATCCTGGCCTCAGCGTGACGCGGCCTGCCCGGGTCACCCCGACCCGGGCAGGCCGCTTCGTAGGAGTCGGTCAGCCGACGATGGAGAGCGTGAAGGTGTCGGCGTTGTCCGCCGGCGTCCGGTCGACGATCTGCTGGCCGTCCCAGTAGGCGCTCACCTCTGCGACGACTTGGCCGTAGTCGCCCGGCCGGGTCTCCGCCGGCGCCCCGATCAGCAGGTCGAACGTGCGCGTCTCACCCTGCATCATCGGGCTGGCGAACGTCCCGTAGTCCGGGTCGGTGCCTTCCACCCAGATGCCGGACGGAAGCTTGGCGTCCAGGAACACGTACTCGTGTGCGACATCGCCCTTCCACGTCACCGTGACCGGCAGCCTGCCGTGGAACGAGCCGTCCTCGCCGCGGGTGAGCGTCACGCTCGCACCGACGGTTACGGACGCGTTCGACTCGGTGTCGCGGACGTACGGCCGCGGGTTGGCCAGCGACCCGTCGGTCGACCGGAAACGGGTGTTGTAGGTGTCGGCATCGGTCTGGGTCCAGGTGCCGGTCATGACGTCGGTGACGCCCACCGTGATCGGTGCGGCCGGCAGCGACATGGCGAACGTGCGGGTCTTCGTCAGCACCTCGAACGTGGCGTCGAGGACGCGCGTCTCGCCCGGCTGGAACTCACCGTCGATGTGGCAGATGCCGATCCGGCGGCCGTCGTCGGTGTAGTGGTACAGACAGGGCGCGCCGAGCTCCAGGTCCTTCCACGAACCCTGGACCGGCTCGGTGATCCGCACCGTCAGGTGCGCCGGCTCGGCGCCCCGGTATCGGACGGTGACCGGCATGGTGCCGGTGTAGCCGCGGCTGCCCGGCTCGAGCACCAGGCGGTCGGCCGACACCGAGGCGGTCGGCGCCGGAGCCGCGTGGGCCGCCGCCGCGGGCAGCAGCATCAGCCCGGCACCGGCTACGCCGGCCAGGATGCGATGAGCGATTGACATGTGGGTGTTCCTCCCCGTGGTGGTCAATGTGGATGACACGCGAAGACCACGGAACGGGTTGCGGTCCGAATCGGATTCTTTTTCGGCGTCCGTCTGCGACGGTGGGGGTGAGGTTGGGAGGTCGTTATGCGGATTCCCACACACCGGATGCCGCCGCCTACGCCTTGGGAGCCCGCGGCCGCACGCGGGCCGGCTCGGCCCCGCGGCGGGCGGCTCGTGCACCGCACCGAGGTCGCGGCCGAGGTGCGCTGGGCCGCTGGTTTCGCCACCGTCGACGCCGTGGCCCGGCTGGCCACCGAGCAGGAACTGCTGCGCCACCTCGCCCTGACCGTGACGCTCGACGGGGGCGACGTCGTGCTCGTGGCGCGGATCAAGGATCCCGCCGACACCGCCGGACGGGATCGACTGGCGACGCTGCTCGCACAGCTCCAGGACCCCGATAACGGCTGAATCGGAACTTACTTCGCGATTCCGAAAATCGTGCCACCATGAGGGGGCCATACGTCCGAGCATCGGAGGGACACGATGACGCGGGATACGTCTAGCAGGCAGCTGTGGGCGGCGAGCGGTGCGATCTTCGCCGCGGTCGTGCTGCTGATGATGGGTCTCTGGCAGCTCGTGATGGGCATCGTCGCGGTCGTCCGGGGCTCGTTCTTCGTCGTGACGCAGAACTACCTCTACAGCTTCAGCACCACCGGGTGGGGCATCCTGCACATCATCCTGGGTGCGCTGGCCGCGCTGGCCGGTCTCGCGCTGTTCACGGGCTCGACCTGGGCACGCGCGGTCGGCATCTTCTTCGCCGTGCTGTCGGCGACGGCCAACTTCTTCTTCATTCCCTACTACCCGTTCTGGTCGCTGCTGGAGATCGCGATGGCGGTCTTCGTGATCTGGGCGCTCGCCGTCTGGCGGCCGCGGATCGAGGGCAGCATGGGCACCTCGCCCGACGACACCACCGACCTGCGCGGCACCGCTCAGATGCGCTGACGGCCGACACTGGAGGCCCGGGTGACCAGCACGAAGCCGGACAGCACCGAGCCGGCCGGTGGCGCCGAGACCGCCGCCGCGATCGCCGGCGCGAGCGGGCTGGTCGTGGGCAGCGTGCCGGACATCCGGGCCGCCAGTGGTTGGGTGCGGCAGAGCGCGGTGCGCTCGCCGTTCCCGCCGATCGAGGACTACGCCTTCCTCTCCAACTGCCACACCGGCGCGCTGGTCGCCTCGGACGGGTCGATCGACTGGCTGTGCGTGCCCCGGTTCGACTCCCCCAGCATCTTCGGCAGCCTGCTCGATCGCGAGGCCGGCATGTTCCGGCTCGGGCCCTACGGGATCAACCATCCGACGGCCCGCGACTACGAGCCCGGCACCAACGTGCTGATCACCACCTGGCGCACGCTGACCGGTTGGATCCTCGTGCGGGACGCGCTGACCATCGGGCCGGCCAACGGGCCCGACCAGGTCACCCCGCACACGCGCCCGCCCTACGACGACGACGCCGACCACCTGTTCGTGCGTACCGTCGAATGTCTCGAAGGGCACGTCGACGTCGAGATGATCTGCGAGCCGGCGTTCGACTACGGGCGCACGCCGGCGACCTGGACCTTCGTCGACGAGAAGCAACACGTGGCCGACGGGTCCGGTGCCGGCACGACCGTGCGGCTGCGGTCCGACATGGCGATGGGCATCGAGGGCAACCGGATCCGGGGCCGGCGCCGGCTCAAGCGCGGCCAGACCGCGTACTGCGTGCTCTCCTGGGCCGATCAGCTGGCCACACCGGCGAGCTGCGACGAGGCGATGGCCTGCATCGAGAACACCACCGCCTACTGGCGCAACTGGCTGGCCGGTGCCCGGATCCCGGACCACCGCTGGCGGGACGCGCTGCAGCGGTCGGCGATCACGGTCAAGGGGCTCACCTACATGCCGACCGGCGCGACCGTCGCGGCGCTGACCACCTCGCTGCCGGAGACGCCGCACGGTGAGCGCAACTGGGACTACCGGTTCACCTGGATGCGGGACAGCTCGTTCACGATGCAGGCCCTGCATTACCTGAACCTCGACTGGGAAGCCGACGAGTTCATGCAGTTCGTCGCGGACATCGATACGAACCACGACGGCACGCTGCAGATCATGTACGGCATCGACGGGCGCCGGGACCTGACCGAGAAGACCCGGGACGACCTTTCCGGGTACGGCGGCGCGCGGCCGGTGCGGGTCGGCAACAGCGCCTTCGGCCAGAAGCAGAACGACGTGTTCGGCGCCGTGCTCGACTCGGTGCTGCTGCACACCCGCCGCAGCCAGCGGATGCCGCGCCGGCTCTGGCCGATCGTGACCAGCCAGGCCGACGCGGCCGCCAAGGTGTGGAAGCACCCCGACCAGGGCATCTGGGAGGCGCGCGGCGACCCGCAGCACTACGTCTCGTCGAAGCTGATGTGCTGGATCGCGATGGACCGGGCGGCCCGGCTGGCCGAGATCCGGGGTCATCCCGACGCGAAGAAGCGCTGGGCGGGCGTGGCGAAGGAGATCCACGACGACATCCTGGCCAACGGTGTACGCGAGGACGGCGTCCTGCGCCAGCACTACGGCACGGACGCGCTGGACGCCTCGACGCTGCTCGCGGTGCTCTACAACTTCCTGCCGCCCAGTGACGAGCGGATGCACAACACGGTCGAGGCGATCGCCAAGGACCTGACCGAGGACGGTTTCGTGCTGCGGTACCGCACCGAGGAGACCGACGACGGGCTCTCCGGCAAGGAGGGCTCGTTCCTGATCTGCTCGTTCTGGCTGGTGTCGGCGCTGACCGCGACCGGGCAGGTGGAGCGCGGTGTGGAGATGATGGAACGGCTGCTGAAGGTCGGCTCGCCGCTGAACCTGTTCGCGGAGGAGTTCCAGGTGCGCACCGGCCGGCACCTGGGCAACTTCCCACAGGCCTTCTCCCACCTGGCGCTGATCCAGGCGGCGTCGCGGATCATCCTGGCCGAGCGCCTGGCCGAAGTGGCCTGAGGCTCCGAATCAATGGCCGAGGTGTCCTGAGGCTGGGATCATCGATCTCATGGCCGAGCGCGTGCTGCTGGACACCGACATCGGCAACGACATCGACGACGCGGTCTGCCTGGCCTACCTGCTGGCCCAACCGTCGTGCGATCTGCTCGGCATCACCACGGTCACCGCCGCACCTGTCGACCGTGCCTCGCTGGCGAGCGTGCTGTGCCGGGTCGCCGGCCGGTCGGTGCCGATCCTGCCGGGCGCGGGAGTCCCGCTGGTGGGTCCGCCCGTGCAGGCGCCGCCGTCCCAGGCCGCCGCGCTGGCCCGCTGGCCGCACGACACGGTGTTCCCGGTCGGCGAGGCCGTGGAGTTCATGCGCCGCACGATCCGCGCCCATCCCGGCGAGGTCACGCTGCTCACCATCGGCCCGCTGACCAACGTGGCGCTGCTGTTCGCGGTCGATCCGGTGATCCCGTCGTTGCTGCGCCGGCTCGTGCTGATGGGCGGCGCGTTCACGGTCGGGTTCGGCCCCGAGTGGAACATCCACAACGACCCGTACGCCGCGGCCCGGGTCTACGCGGCCTCCGCGCGCACGCACCGGTCCGTGGGTCTCGACGTCACGACGCGCGTACGCATGAACGCCGCGGACTTCCTGGCCCGGTGCGACCATCCCCTGCTGCACCCGGTGGCCGACATGGCCTCGTCGTGGTTCGCGGAACGGCCGCACGTGACCTTCCACGACCCGCTCGCGGCGGCGACGATCTTCGCGCCGGACCTGTGCGGCTTCGCCCGCGGCGAGGTCACCGTCGACACCCGCACCGGCGCGACGGGTTGGCGGGCGAGGGCCGACGGACCGCACGAGGTGGCCGACACGGTTAACCCGGACGCGTTCATCAGCCACTACTTCGCGACAGTTTTCGGCGGCGGGTAACGGGTAAAATCAAGGACGCCGGTGACTTCCCCTTCGGCCGGCGGGGGCAGAGTTGTCCTACGTAGAAGGGGAAGAGTGTGTCTCAAGGTCTCTGGACCAACCGAGTTGACACAACCCGCGATGTGCGCACGCGCTGGGCGGTCCGCCTCGACTGGCCCGCCGGCGACCACGAGTTCGGTTGCCCGCGCGGTGACGAGGCGGCGGCCCGACGCGAGTTGGAACGGGTCAGGTCATTCTGGTCACGCGGGCCGATGCGCCCCCGGCTTCGCCTGGCCCGGATCAGCGCGCACGACTTCGACCTGCACGCGTCCGCCCGCCGGGGGTGCAAGGCACCGGACTGCCCCTAGGTCTTAGCGGGCCGCCCAGAGGAGGCCGCGCTCGGTGAGCGTGCGGACGTCCGGGTGGTCGAGGTCGTCCAGCTTGTGCCCGACGGTGGAGATGAAGATCTTGCCCTGCCCCCACTGCCGGGTCCACACCGCCGGCACGACCACGTCGGCGCGCCAGTCGGTCGCCTCGGTCGCCCGGAACCGGGTGGTCGCGAGCACGTCGCTGAGCGGGTCGGTGAGCATCCAGTACTGCTCGGTGTGCAGCGACCACTTCGCCGGCAGGCCGGCCACGATCGGGTGGCCGGCCCGCTCGGGGACCACCTCGACCTCGTAGTCGACGAAACCGCCCGGGTGCTCGGCGAACTGGCCGCCGGTCATCTGCAGGTAGCGGGTCGAGAGGCGGAACGCGTCGACGATGCCGCCGTGCCAGCCCGCGAAGCCGGTGCCGGAGCGGACGGCGCCGATCAGGCCGTCGATCTCGGCGTCGGTGGCGCTGCCCATGCTCCAGCACTGCACGATCAGGTCGAGGTCGGCCATCGCCGCCTGGTCCGCGTACACGTCGAGGGTTTCGCTGGTCTTGACCTGGAAGCCGTTGTCGCGGAGGAACGGGATGAACCGGTCGGTGGCCTCCACCGGCACGTGCCCGTCCCAGCCACCGCGGACCACCAGGGCGCGGCGTTCGTCACTCGTTGCCATGCGGCGAGCCTCGCATGCCGAACAGGAAACGGGTGACCCGGGTGCGGCGGACCAGGAACTCGTAGGCGGCGAGGGTGAGGGCCAGCGACGGCACGACGATGGCCAGATATTTGACGAGGATCGGGGCGTTCCAGCGGACCACGCCGTAGGCGACGGCGACCACGATCGGCTGGTGCAGCACGTAGATCGGGAGCGCGGCGCCGGCGAGGTAGCGGTATATCCCGCTCCTGGGGGTGCCGCTGCCGCGATCGGTGTTGGGGCGGTCGAGGAGGCCGAGGATCGCCACCACCACGCACCAGCCGGCCAAGCCGAACAAGGCTCGGGCCACGATCGCGTGCGTGGTCATCGCGGTGAACGGGTCGTCGCCGGCGGTCAGCAGCACCGGGCCCGTCACGAGGAACACCGCTCCGCCGACGATGGCCGCCAGCAGGCCGTCGCGGCGCATGGCCAGGCGGAAGCGCTCGTCGGAGGCGAGCAGGAAACCGCAGAGGAAGAACAGCAGGTACGCCCAGCGGCTCCAGCCGGCGAACGCCTCCTCCATGCCGATGCCGGCGCAGATGGCCGAGGTGGCCAGCGCGGGCAGCAGCACCACGCCGCGCCGGGCGGCCGTGGCGCGGGCCAGCGTCTCCCTCGGGAACCCTTTTCTCACCGCCAGTGCGAGCAGCAGGGAGAAGGTCAGCAGCAGGACGACGAACCAGAGGTGTCCGGTCTCGAAGTAGTCGCCGCGCAGCACGAACGGGAAGTCCTTCAGGTCCAGGTGGACCGTGTAGAACTTCGGGAGGAAGGCGAGATAGCTCTCGTGGTAACTGGGGTCGGCGGCCTTGAGGCGCAGCCACACCGGCACCGGCAGGAACGTGAGGATCGCGAACAGCAACGGGACGCCGAGTCGTCTCAGTCGTTCGCGGGCGAAGCCGCCCGGGCCGCGGCGGGCCATCGAGTGCCAGGAACCGAAGCCGGCGATGAGGAACAGGGCCGGCATCGCCCACACCACCGCGAACCCGGCGATGACGGTCGTGACGCCGGTCGTGTCCGCGTTCTTGACGTAGAAGTCGTCGTTCTCGTCGAACACCAGGGCGGCGTGGAAGAAGACCAGACCGACGACCACGAGGGTACGGATGGCGTCGAGCTCCGGTCGTCTGTCTACTGTGGGCCGTCGCTCGGTGTCCGTCACGCGCTTCAGGATGGCAGCCCCGGCCCGCTCCGTCAGCCCCGCTGGGCCTCGAGCCAGGTCTCGAACGTCGTCCCGGCGATGTGGGCGTCGTCGCCGGGCAGCCGGACGTCGCCGGCCATCTCCACGCCGAACGGGCTGTCCTGCCACCGCGCGATCAGCCGGACCTCGTCGCCGCGCGCGGTGAGTGTGCGCCGGGCCATGTCGACCAGGTCGTGCGTCTCCGGGCCGGCGATCTCGACGACCCGGCCCAGCGGCTTGCGGACCGCGACCTCGGCCAGCAGGTCGGCCACGTCGGCGACCGCGACCGGCTGCACCAGCAGCGGCGGGACGACCGCGCCGGCGTCGGTGCGGGTCCAGTCGACCACCTTGCCGGCGAAGTCGAAGAACTCGGTCGCGGCGACGATGGTCCACGGGATGGCACCGTCGGTGACCATGGCTTCCTGCACCCGCTTGCCCGCGTAGTGGGCGTTGCCCTCGACCCGGTCGATGCCGACGATCGACAGCAGCACGTGGTGGCCGACGCCGGCGCGCTGCTCCGCGACGAGCAGGTTCTCGGTCTCGGTCGCGAAGAACTGCTCGGCGGCGACCCGGTCCGTCGACTCGTTGCTCACCACGTCGACCACGGCGGCGACACCGTCGAGCGCGTCGGCCAGGCCCGCGCCCGTGGTGACGTCGACGCCCGTGCCGCGCGAGACGACGACCGGTTCGTGGCCCTTCGCCCGCAGCGCGCCGACCGTGTGCCGCCCGACCAGTCCGGTGCCACCGATGACCGCTACTCGCATGCGCGTACCCCCCGCTCTCCGTCCTCGATTTTCCACCGCTTGTCCGCGAACCGGGGCCGTTCATGGTTTGATCGGGCATGATCAAGTCGCTCGCACAGCGGATCTACGAGGGGCGGCTGCGCCGCGGGCTGACCGTCGTGCCGCGGCACGTCGCGATCGTCACCGACGGCAACCGGCGGTGGGCGCGACAGATGGGGTACGCGGAGGCGGCCACCGGCCACCGGCACGGAGCCGCGCACCTCGACCGGGTGCTGGGCTGGTGCGACGAGGTCGGCATCTCCTGCGTGACGGTGTACGCGGCGTCCGCCGACAACCTGCGCAAGCGCTCTTCGGGCGAGGTCGACCACCTCTTGGCGCTGATCGAGGAGGCCTGCCGGGAGCGGCTGTCGCGGCCGTCGTCGCGCTGGTCGGTGCGGACGGCGGGGCGGGTCGACATGCTGCCGGACTCGACCCGGGCGGCGCTGAAATCGGCCGTGGAGGCGACTCTGGACCGGCCGTCGACGCTGACGGTCGCGATTGGCTACGACGGCCGCGAAGAGGTGGTGGAGGCCGTCCGGCGGCACCTTTTCTCGGCGGCGGCGCTGGGCGAGTCGCCGGCGTCGCTGGCCGCCCGGTTCGCGCCGGCCGACATCGACGGGCACCTTTACACGAGCGGGCTGCCCGATCCCGACCTGGTCATCCGGACCAGCGGCGAGCAGCGGATGTCCGGTTTCCTGCTGTGGCAGGCCGCGTTCTCCGAGCTGTACTTCTGTGACGTCTACTGGCCGGGCTTCCGCAAGATCGATTTCCTGCGGGCACTCCGGGCGTACGCCGTGCGGATGGGCGCCACCGACTGAGCGGGCGCGCGGTCCGGCGGCTTCAGGGTCACGACATCGAGGTCGGCCGGGCCCGCGCGGGCCCTTGATGTCCAGCGACGCGTGACCGCCGACCGAGCCCTGGTTTTGTCGTACCCGCCCGCTAGTGTCGTGGTGTTCGTCCGATGCTGTTCATGGGGGCCATCATGTCCACGACCGTCGATCCCGCGCACGCCGCGGCCTTCGACTCGCGCGCCGACTACACGGCGGCGGTCGAGCGGGTCCGGGCTGCCGCCAGCGACTACTACTCGGGTTCCAACCTAGCCATGGACGACGCGGTCTACGACGCCCTGATGGCCCGCATCGCGGCCACCGAGGCGGCGCGTCCGGAGTGGACGGTCGAGGAGTCGCCGACCGAGACGGTCGGCGCCGGCGGCGGCGTGGTCGGCGACGTCCCGCACACGACGCCGATGCTCAGCCTCGACAACGTCTTCGACGCCGACGGCCTGCGCAAGTGGGCGGCCCGGCTCGACCGCATCCTGACCCGGCCGGCGGCCGGCTACACGGTGGAGCCCAAGATCGACGGGCTGGCCATCTCGGCCCGCTACGTGGCCGGCGACCTGACCCAGGTGATCACCCGAGGCGACGGCCGCGCGGGCGAAGACGTCACGGGCCAGGCCCGCCGTGCGGTCGGCCTCCCCCACCGGCTGACCTCGCCGGTCACGCTGGAGGTCCGCGGCGAGGTCTTCATGACGGAGGCCGACTTCGCGCTGGCCAACGAGCTACGCACGGGCCATGGCGAGCCGCCGTTCGCCCACCCCCGCAGCGCCGCGGCCGGCACGCTGCGCGCGGTCGACCGGGCCTACGCGGCGCCGCTGTCGTTCTTCGCCTACGCGGTGCACGGCCTCGACCCGGCCGAGCACCTGTCACATTCGGGCGCGATGGCCTACGTGGCGTCACTCGGCGTGACCACCACCGCGGAGTCAGGCGCCGGCATGCCGCTCTGCGCGACGATCGACGAGGTGGTCGCCGCGATCGACACCCTCAACGAGGGCCGCCTGACGCTCGGCTTCGGCGTCGACGGCGCGGTGGTCAAGGCCGACACCGACGCCGACCGGGTCGACGCGGGCTCGTCGAGCCGGGCGCCACGCTGGGGCATCGCCTTCAAGTTCCCGGCCGACACCCGCACGACCACGCTGCTGAGCATCGAGGTCCAGGTCGGCCGCACGGGCGTGATCACCCCGGTCGCGGTCCTCGAGCCGGTCCAGATCAGCGGGGTCACGGTCACGTCGGCCACGCTGCACAACTTCGACGACCTGGAGCGCCGCAACGTCCGCGCGGGCGACACGGTCTTCGTCCGCCGAGCCGGCGACGTGATCCCGGAGGTCACAGGCGCGAAACTCGACGAACGCCCGGAGACGTCGGAGCTCTTCACCCCACCCACGGAATGCCCGCGCTGCGGCGGCGAGATCGACCGCTCCCAGAAACGCTGGCGCTGCACCCGCGGGCGCGCCTGCGGCGCCCACGAGTCGCTGGCCTACTACACGGCCCGCACGTCGATGGACATCGAGGGCCTGGGCGACAAAATCATCGACCTCCTGGTCCGCGCGGGCCTGGTCACGGACCCGGCGGACCTCTACGACCTCGACGTCACGACCCTGAAGCCCCTGGACCGCATGGGCGACGTCTCAGCGGGCAAACTGGTGGCCAGCATCCAGGCTTCGAAAGCCCAGCCCCTGTCCCGGGTGGTCACCGGCCTGGGCCTGCGCATGACGGGCCGCTCGATGTCCCGCCGCCTGGCCCGCCACTTCACGACCATGGACGCCCTCCTCGCGGCCACGATCGAAGACCTGCAAACGGTGGAGGGCGTGGGCCCGGAGCGAGCGGTCACGATCGCCGCGGAGCTGGTCGAGCTACGCCCGATCATCGACAAACTGACGGCCCGCGGCGTCAACATGACCGAGCCAACTGACCCGACCGCCGCGTCCACGACCTCACCGTCGGACGCGGAGACAGCGGCGCCATTGCGGAAGCCAGACGGCAAGCCCATGACCGTCGTGGTCACGGGTGCGGTCCCGGGCCTAACCCGCGACGAGGGCAACGAGGCAGTCGAACGCCTGGGCGGCAAATCAGCGGGCTCGGTCTCCAAACGCACAGACCTCGTCGTGGTAGGCGAGGGCGCGGGCTCCAAGGCCACAAAGGCCGAAGACCTGGGCATCCCTATCATGCCGGCGGAACGCTTCGCCGCCCTCCTCACGGCCCACAACGACGGCGACACGGTCCAGGTGGCCGCCCTCTTGGAGGAATCCCTACCCACGCCGGCATAGCCCGCTGCCTTAAGGCAGTCGTGGGATCAGCCTCAAACGCCGGGCCTCGACACCAAAGCCGCCGGCCGGCATCGCACATGCCGGCACCGCGACCGGGACCAGCCACAAACCTGAGCCGGGCAAC